>JAZQCN010000070.1:0-23403 GCA_045546315.1 Clostridia bacterium
AACATCTTCTGCTGCAGCTCCGTATTGAAAATACGAATACTACCGCCACCGAGCTCACAACCATTTAAAATAATATCATATGCCTTTGCGCGAACATCCTGCGGTCTGGTAGACAGCAAATCAATATCCTCGTCCATCGGCGAAGTGAACGGATGGTGCTTGGCAACATATCTGTCCTCTTCCTCGCTGTACTCTAAAAGCGGGAATTCTGTTACCCACAAAAGGTTGAACTGGTCTTTTGTAGTGAGATTCAATCTTTTAGCAATTTCGCAACGAAGTGCACCGAGCGCATCGAATACGATATTGTCCTGATCAGCGACAAACAGAACTGTATCACCGGCCTTTGCCCCTACCCTGTCGCAAATTGCCTTAAGCACTGCATCTTCAAAGAACTTAGCAATCGGCGAACGGAAGGTGCCGCCTTCTTCGCAAACAAGCCAAGCAAGGCCTTTTGCTCTGTAGGTCTTAACAAAATCACCTAATGCATCCAAATCCTTGCGGCTGAACGCAGCAGCGCCGCCATCGACCTTGATTGCACGCACGCTGCCACCGGCTTCAACAGCGCCTTTAAATACGCCGAAACCGCAATCCTTAACCAAATCACTGATGTTATTTAATTCAAGCCCGAAGCGTGTATCCGGCTTATCAGAACCGAAGCGCTCCATAGCCTCTTTATAGGTCATACGCTTGAAAGGCACCGGTACATCAATGTCCAAAATTTCTTTGAACACGCGCGCTATCATACGCTCGTTTACGGAAATTACATCATCAATTTCAACAAACGACATCTCAAGGTCAATCTGTGTAAATTCAGGCTGACGGTCAGCACGCAGGTCTTCGTCGCGGAAACACTTAACGATCTGGAAATAACGATCCATACCGGAAACCATCAATAATTGCTTATACTGCTGCGGTGACTGCGGAAGCGCATAAAAGCTACCCGGATGCACGCGGCTCGGTACGAGATAGTCACGCGCACCTTCCGGTGTGCTTCTGGTGAGCATCGGTGTTTCGATTTCAACAAACCCGTTCTCATCATAGAAATTTCTTGCGATATTTGCAAGCTTATGACGCAAAATCAAGTTTTTCTGCATCGGCGCACGACGCAAATCCAAATATCTGTACTTTAATCTAAGCTCGTCCTTAACATCCGTTTCAGCTTTGATTTCAAACGGTGTTGTCTCTGCCTTGTTTAAAATGCGGAGCTCCCCTACCTTGATTTCAATCATACCGGTCGGAATCTTTGTGTTTGGCGAGCTTCTCTTTACAACTTCACCGGACACAGCCAATACATATTCTGTACGGATTGTAGCCGCTTTTTCAAAGATTGCTGCATCAATATCTGTATCGAAGGACAGCTGAACAATGCCGGAACGGTCACGCAAATCAATAAAGATAAGCGAGCCAAGGTTGCGGTAAACATCCGCCCAACCCATGACCGTTACGGTTTGACCAATATTGTTTTCAGAAAGCTCACCGCAATAATGCGTGCGCTTCATTCCCTGCAAAGTATCCATCATGCTTCACCTCTATATTATTCTTTAAAAAAGTCAACAATTTTATCCAGCTGCACAGCTGTCTTTTCACCGGTCTGCATATTTTTAAGCTCAGCTGTACGAGAGTTTACTTCGTCATCACCTAATACAACTGTAAATGCGGCACCGATTTTATCGGCATATTTCATTTGTGCCTTTAAGCTTCTGCCGACACGGTCCTTTTCAGCAACTATGCCGGACTGTCTGAGTGTATATACGAGTCTTTCGGCTTCAATATCAGCCAGTGTACCAATGCTCGAAATATAAATATCCGGCTTGGTTGTCGCGTCAAGATCGGCATTTTGAGACTCTAAAGTTAAAATCAAACGCTCAATACCCATTGCAAAGCCTATACCCGGGGTTGCAGGACCGCCAAGCTGCTCAACGAGGCCGTCATAGCGACCGCCACCGCAAACCGTACTCTGTGCGCCGATATCCTCGGCAACAAATTCAAATACGGTTTTTGTATAATAATCCAATCCACGAACAATGTCCGGATTGATTATATAAGGGATATTGAGTGCATCTAATCTTGCTTTCACACCATCAAAGTGCTCACTACATTCATCACAAATGTGATCAATCAGCTTTGGTGCACCTTTTGCAAGCTCACCGCAAATCGGAGACTTACAGTCCAAAATACGGAGCGGATTTCTCTCTAAGCGACTCTTACAGGTATCGCAAAGCGTTTCGTAATGCTCTTTAAAGTAGGCAATCAACTTTTCGTTATAAGCCTTTCTGCAGGTTGGACAACCGATAGAGTTAATATTCAAGGTTACGGATGTTAACCCAATTTCCTGCAAAAGCATATGCACAAGCGAAATGATTTCCGCATCAATAGTCGGTAGCTGAGAGCCGAAAACCTCAACGCCGAACTGATGAAATTCACGCAATCTGCCTGCCTGTGGCTTCTCATAGCGGAAGCACGGGATGATATAGAACTGCTTTACAGGCAATGGGTTGGCATACATATTTCTTTCGATAAACGCACGCGCAACCGAAGCAGTCCCTTCCGGACGCAATGTAATGCTTCTGTCTCCCTTGTCAGTAAAGGTATACATCTGCTTTTCAACAACATCCGTCGTATCCCCTACACCGCGCAAAAAAAGCTCAGTATGCTCAAAGGTAGGCGTAATAATTTCCGTATAACCGAAGCGCTTGCAAACAGAACGCATTTTAGTTTCGAGTAATTGCCATAAATCACTTTTGGGATAAAAGATATCATTTGTCCCTCTGGGTGCTTTTGTTAACATTGTTTAACCTCCATTTACAAGTCAAGTTTACATAATTTTATCTTTGCAAACCAAACTTAGTTTTCAAGCAATAAATTAATAATGTCCCAAACTGTAAACTTACCTTCATCGTCTTTTGTCGAGAACGGAACAAGCACATCATCGTCTGTTAACGCAAGCTCCGTATAAATCATTTCAAGATTTTCCTCTACCGCTTTTTTAGAGAGCTTGTCCGTCTTTGTAGCGATGACAACAACGCTTTCCTGATAGTGACGAATCCAATCAAGCATCATTTTATCATCTGCCGTCGGTTTATGACGACTGTCTACAAGCAAAAAGACCTGATGGAGCGGCTCGCGGTTGTTTAAATATGACTCAATCATCGAGCCCCATTTCTTGATTTCTTCCTTAGAGCGTGTTGCATAGCCATAACCGGGTAAGTCAACCAGGAAAATTTTTTCATCGATATCATAAAAGTTGATAGTCGCCGTTTTTCCCGGGGTTGAACTTACGCGTGCGAGCGATTTACGGTTTAAAAGCTTATTTATCAGCGAAGATTTGCCAACATTAGAACGCCCGGCAAATGCAAACTCAGGCACGCCGGTCTTTGGATACTGCGACGGCTTAACGGCAGAAACCGTAATTTGAGCATTGTGTAAATTCATACAAAATATCCTTTCTAAATCAGCAGATTGGAGACGGAGCATTCTTTATCTCCGGCACATCGGAAAGCTTAAGCTGAAAATTTTTGGATGCTTTTTTGCAAAGCGCATACGAAAGCACCTCATCCATGGTCGATACGGCAACAAAAGCAATATTCTCCTTAACGACATCCGGAATCTTTTCTAAATCACTTTCATTTTCCTTCGGGAAAAGCACAGTTTTAATACCGGCTCTGTAAGCAGCGATGGATTTTTCTTTAAGACCGCCAATCGGCAGTACTCTGCCGCGCAGCGTTATCTCCCCTGTCATTGCAACGGAAGCTTTTACAGCACGACCGGTCAGCGCAGAAATCATCGCTGTTGCCATTGTAATACCGGCTGATGGACCATCCTTCGGCACTGCGCCCTCCGGGATATGACAATGAATATCCAATCGTTTATAAAAATCTTTTTCGATACCAAAGCTGTCAGAGTTTGAACGAATGAAGCTCATCGCAGCCATGGACGACTCCTTCATAACTTCACCGATTTTACCGGTAATTTCAACCTTACCGCTACCGGGCATTGTATTGACTTCAACGGAGAGTGTATCTCCCCCGACGGAAGTCCAGGCAAGACCGCGTGCTATACCGATCTCATCTTTTTCATTTGCTTTGGAAAAATTATATTTTTTAGCGCCGAGGTATTTTTTCAAATCTGCGACCGTAACCATCACAGTATACATCGCAGCAAAAGAACCGCTTAAAGCTTCTTTTGCAATCTTGCGGCAAATCTTCGTGATGCAACGCTCTAATTCACGAACACCAGCCTCGCGTGTATAATATTCAATAATGCAATCAATTGCCGCTTCTTCAATTTGAATAAACAGCTGATTCTTTGCATATTTTTCTGTATGCTTCGGCACAAGATATTGCAACGCAATCTGCTTTTTCTCCTCTGCAGTGTAGCTGCCGAGTTCAATGATTTCAACGCGATCAAGCAGCGGTGCCGGTATACCGTCGAGCGTGTTTGCTGTTGCCATAAACAGAACCTTCGACAAATCAAACGGGATTTCAATATAATGATCGCGAAAAGCGGAATTTTGCGTCGAATCCAGCACCTCTAACAATGCAGAGGATGGATCTCCATTCAGGCTTTTGCCCATCTTATCAATTTCATCCAACAAAATTAACGGGTTGTTGCTTTTAGCAAGTTTAATTGCATTGATAATTCTGCCGGGCATTGCGCCAATATATGTTTTTCTGTGACCACGAATGTCGGATTCATCCTTAATACCGCCGAGGCAAATGCGTTCATAGGTCTTACCCAGGGCTTCGGCGACAGATTTAACGATGGAAGTCTTACCAACGCCCGGAGGCCCGACTAAACATATAATCGGAGCATTTTGCTCTTTGGAAAGGAGCTTGGCAGATAAGTATTCCAAAATGGCATCCTTAACATCTGAAAGGCCATAGTGGTCTCTTTCTAAAATCTTTGCAGCAAACGGCAAGTCATAGTTTTCTTTGGTGGATTTGTTCCATGGCAAAGAAATTACATAGTCTAAATAATTTTTGGAAACTGCATAATCCGCAGTGTTCGCCGGCATCTTTTTGAGGCGCTCCACCTCTTTCAAAAGCTGTTCCTCATACATTTTCTGAAGCTTCAGCTTGAGGATTTGCTCCTTTAATTTACCGGCTTCCTCTCCCTCACCGCACAGTTCCTCGAGTTCATCGTTGAATGCTTTGATTTGTTCGCGCAAATAGTATTCCTTTTGGTTCTTTTGAATTTGCGCCTCAACCTTGTCGTTTAACTTCTTTTCAAGCTCTGCAACAGCAACCTCGCTGCGCAAAAGTGCAATTACAGCTGTAACTCTGTCTGTAAGCGAAATCGTTTCGAGAATGCTTTGCTTTGCTTCAACATCCACATCCAATCTTGTTGCAACAGCATCAGCAATCATAGATAAATCTTTGGTTTCCAAAAGCGGCAGCAAAGAATCAAATACACGCGGATTTGTTGCGGAAAAATAATCTTCACAAGCACGAACGAGCATACGCAATAAAACATCGTCCAGCATTTCGTCAGCCGCTTCTTCCGCCTCGTCAATATCAGCAATTTCGCTGATTAGGCATGGAATTGTTCGGCTAAAACGCAGGAGCTTAGCTCGGCGCACGCCTTCGACTGTTACGGTTACATTTTCACCGAAACCGCCGTGTATATTTACAACCTTAACGACTGTACCAATTTCATAAAGATCACTTTTTGACGGTTCTTCAATCGCTGTATTTTTCTGCGCGACCATAAAAATCGGAAGATTTTTATTCATTGCATAATTCAGCGTTTTCATAGATTTAATTCTTCCGATTTCAATATTCATACTGATTTTCGGAAACACAACCATTCCACGCAAAGCAATCGTCGGATACTTTGTTGTATCGCCGTTGGTATTCATAATGTCAACAGTTTCAAATTCTTCTGTCATTTTCAAACCTCATTACATAAAATTCAATCCAATTAATTATATAATAAAATACCGATAATTTCAACCCTTTTAGAAAATTACTGCAAAAAATCAAGAAGCAGACGGTAGTTTATCGCCTGCTTCTGTTTGCTATGCATTTAATTTGCGAGATCGTAATCTTCTTCGTAGTTCTCTTCGCCGAGTTTCTTTTTTATATCCTTGCGTCTGTGTACACGAACAAGCTCAGGTTTCGCATTTTCGGTTACAACATTTTCGTGGATAATACATTTCACTACAAAATGGTCCGACGGAAGCTCAAACATAATGTCAAGCATAATTTCTTCTACAATTGAGCGCAGACCGCGAGCGCCGGTATTTCTGTCGTAAGCCTTTTGCGCAATGGCGCGAATTGCACCCTCGTCAAATTCGAGCTCAACATCATCCATATCCATCAGCTTTTTATACTGCTTTACCAATGCATTTTTCGGCTCGGTCAAAATACGAACCAACGCGTCCAAATCAAGGTTATCCAGCGTGGAAAGAACGGGCAAACGGCCGATAAATTCCGGAATCAAGCCGAACTTTAATAAGTCCTGCGTTGTTATGTGTTTCAGCGCCTGGCCGAGAACATCACTTTTTTTGCTCTGTACCTTTGCGCCAAAGCCCATAGAATTCTTTCCGCGACGGTTATTGATAATTGTCTCAATGCCATCAAAAGCACCGCCGCAGATAAACAAGATATTGCTGGTGTCGATTTGAATAAATTCCTGCTGCGGGTGCTTTCTGCCACCCTGCGGCGGCACAGAAGCCACTGTACCCTCCAGCATCTTCAAGAGCGCTTGCTGTACGCCCTCACCGCTGACATCGCGTGTAATAGACGGATTTTCGGACTTTCTGGCGATTTTATCAATTTCATCAATATAAATGATGCCGCGCTCCGCCAATTCTACATCGTAATTTGCAGCCTGAATCAGGCGCAAAAGAATGTTTTCAACATCCTCACCGACATAGCCGGCTTCCGTTAACGAGGTTGCATCAGCAATCGCAAACGGGACCTCCAAAATTCTGGCAAGGGTCTGTGCTAAAAAGGTCTTACCGGAACCGGTCGGACCAATCAGCAGAATATTACTTTTCTGAATTTCAACATCGTCATCATCTTGTTCATTGGAGCCTAAGCGCTTGTAGTGATTATAAACAGCAACGGACATTGCTTTTTTAGCATCATCCTGCCCAATTACATACTGATCAAGAATTTTCTTAATCTCCTTCGGCTTCGGAATGCTGTCTAAATCCAATGCAAACTCCGGCGGAAAATCGCTGTCCAAAACGCTTTGACAAAGCTCTACGCACTCATTACAGATGTAGACACCCGGTCCTGCGACCAGGCGTCTGACATCATCTTGAGATTTTCCGCAAAAAGAACATTTTAAAGTTTTGTTTGTAGGTGTATTACTGTTTGGCATACTCTACCTCATAAAACTGCTAAATTTAGGCTTTTGAGATAACGGCATCAATCAGACCATAGGCCTTCGCTTCCTCGGCAGACATAAAATTGTCGCGTTCCGTATCCGCTTGCACCTTTTCAATCGGTTGACCGCATCTCTCACTCAGAATCTGATTTAACTTATTTTTCATCTTAATTATGCGGTCAGCATGGATTTTAATATCCGTAGCCTGTCCCTGCATTCCGCCAAGCGGCTGATGAATCATGATTTCACTGTTCGGCAGAGCAAACCTCTTGCCCTTCTCGCCTGCAGCCAGCAAAAATGCACCCATGCTTGCAGCCATACCGATACAGATTGTAGAAACATCACACTTGATATACTGCATCGTATCATAGATCGCCATACCTGCAGTAATCGAGCCGCCGGGGCTGTTGATGTAAAACTGAATATCCTTATCCGGATCTTCGCTTTCAAGGAACAAAAGCTGTGCAACTACAAGGCTTGCAGTAACATCGTTAACCTCATCGCCCAGAAAGATGATTCTTTCCTTCAGCAGGCGTGAAAAGATGTCATAGGCGCGCTCGCCGCGGTTTGTCTGTTCAATAACGGTAGGTACTAAACTCATATTCACACACTCTCCTCCTTCAGATTCTGCCAAATTATAAATTATTCAGCGTCTTTCTTTGTTGTCTTCTTTGTGGTTGTTTTCTTTGCTGCCGGCTTTTCTGCCTTATCTGCAGCCTTTTCCTTTGTGGAAGCAGCCTTTTTTGTGGTTGTTTTCTTTGCTGCCGGCTTTTCTTCCTTGTCTGCAGCCTTTTCCTTTGTAGAAGCAGCCTTCTTTGTAGTTGTTTTCTTTGCTGCCGGCTTGCCCTCAACTAAGGTCAAGAGATATTCGATGGTCTTGTTTGTAACAACATCCTTTTTAAGGTCTTCAGCCTGGATGTACATCTTCACCTGCTCAACTTCCATCTTGTACTGCTCAGCAAGCTTAGCGTATTCAGCATCAACCTCAGCTTCGGTTGCTTCAATCTTCTGCTGCTTAGCCACTGCTTCCAGCGCAAGCATACCCTGAACCTGCTTTTCAGCCTGCTCTTTGAACTGACCTCTGAAGGTTTGCATATCCATACCGCTGAACTGGAGATACTTCTCTACGCTCATGCCCTGATAGGATAGACGCATCTCAAAATCTCTAACCATGTCATCGATTCTGTTTTCATACATAACTTCCGGGATTTCAGCCTTCATCTTAGAAATCACAAAATCGATTACATTGTTTTCAAGCTCCTGCTTCTCGCGCTTTTCAGCAGCTTCCTTGAGCTTCTTGTTGATATCGTCGCGCAGTGCCTTAAGTGTTTCGAATTCGCTGACATCCTTAGCAAATTCATCATCCAGCTCCGGAAGCTCTTTTGCTTTAATTTCATGTACCTTTACCTTAAAGGTTGCATCCTTGCCTGCAAGGTTTTCTGCATGGTATTCTGTCGGGAAAGTTACCTTAACTTCAACATCTGCACCTGCATTTACGCCGATGAGCTGATCCTCAAAGCCCGGGATAAACTGGCCGGAGCCAAGCTCTAAGCTGTGGCCTTCTGCCTTGCCGCCATCAAATGCCACACCATCGCAGAAGCCTTCGTAGTCGATCACAACCGTATCGCCCTTCTGGCTGGCACGGTCCTCAACCGGGATAATGCGCGCATTCTGCTGACGCATTGCCTCAAGCTCATTGTCTACATCCTTCTTAGCAACCGGATAAGACGGAATTTCAACTGCAATCTTATCAAGCTTGCCAAGCTTTACTTCCGGCTTAACCGTAACCTTAGCGGTTAAAATCAGATTCTTACCCTCTTCCGGGAATTGCTTTATATCAACCTCAGGACGGTCTACCGGCTCAACGCCTGCTTCCTGGATTGCTGCTTCGTAAGCTTCCGGGAAAACAAAGTTGATTGCATCATCATAAAATACTGCCGGAGAATACATCTTCTCGATGATTTTTCTCGGTGCCTTACCCTTTCTGAAGCCCGGGATATTGAAGCTCTTTACATTCTTTATGTAAGCCTTCTGCATCGCAGCTTCAAAAGCCTCAGCGGATACCTCGAACTCAAGGTTCACAATGTTTGTCTCTGTTTTTTCTACCTTAACACTCATTCTTTACTTCCTCCAGTTTGACGAATAATCTGCAATACTTCCGTCAAAAATTTTAAACTTGCAGACAATAACATATTATAACATATGTATAAAAATTTGCAAGTGTTTTTGTGAAATTGTTCTAATTTTTTTGTTTTACACTTAATCACACACAAATACGGGGGCAAAACCGATGCAGTTGCAGGAAATCAGATGGTAGCGAATTCCATCAAAAGTCTGTGTGCGCTCGTATTTTGCCGGCACGCTGTGCAGATGCCCGTAATACACATCCGTAACAGCGTGCTTCTGCATCAAAGCATGAAAGGCGCTGTCGCATCTGCCGTTGGCAATCGGTGGATAGTGCGAAAAAAACACGCTTTTCTCTACACCGGCTTTCGCGGCCGCCTCCAGGGAAAACGCCGCACGCCCAAGCTCGCGCTGATATATTTTTAAATCCTGGGCAGACAAATGCTCAAATTCCGGACTTTGCCAAAAACGCGTGCCGCAGATTGCGGTTTTGCCATAGACAAAACAATTGTTTTGCACAAAACGAACATCCGAAAAACCGTTTTCCTGCATAAATCTTTCCGCTTTTGCCAAAGTATCCCACCAATAATCATGATTGCCCTTCAAAAGCACCTTTATACCCGGAAGTGTTGCTAAAAATTCAAAATCCTTCTTAGCTTCTTCGAGATTAATTGCCCAGCAAAAATCACCCGGCAGAACAACGCAATCCGTTTCCTTTATTAAATTTTTCCAGTTTTCTTCTAAGCGGTAAACATAGTTTTCCCAGCTTTTCCCGAAAACATCCATCGGCTTATCCACGCCGAGTGGTAAGTGCAAATCCGAAATTGCGTAAACAGCCACCCGCTCACCTCCGGTTTTTACTTCGAATATTTCTTCAGAAGCTCATTTTTGATGTCCCAAAGCGGTTGTGATAAATCCACATAATACTTATGCGGGTTTTCAAAACGCTTTACCTCATCCCACAGTGCATCCACCTGCGCAGCACAGTAGGCCTTGATTTCGTTCAGTGGCTTAGAGGTGTATACACATTTGCCGTGATCGTATATCTTTACGAGCAACGGTCTTGCTTCAAAGTTTTCAATCGTCTTTCTCTTCCAGACATGCTCCGGATCAAAGATTTCATACGGTGCATTTGTATCAATCACTTCGTCATGCAAGGTCATTACATCCGCAATCGCCTTGCCGGATTTTTTGGAGAATAAACGATATACCTGCTTAAAGCACGGCGTTGTAATCTTCGCAACATTTTCACTAAGCTTAATCTTCGGAACCGGAACGCCGTTTTTATCCTCTACGGCAACAATTTTGTACACACCGCCGAATACCGGTTCTGAACGCGAGGTAATGAGTCGTTCGCCGACACCGAAGGAGTCGATTTTGGCGCCTTGCATCAGGGTATCACGGATAATGTATTCGTCGAGTGAGTTGGACACAACAATGCCGCAGTCCTCAAAGCCGGCTGCATCGAGCATTTTGCGCACTTCCTTAGTCAAATATGTGATATCACCGCTGTCGATGCGCACACCCTTCGGTCTGTGACCGTTCGGAACTAGCACCTCGTTAAATACCTTAATTGCGTTCGGCACGCCGCTTTTCAAGACATTATAGGTGTCGACCAAAAGTGTACAACTGTCCGGATAGGTTTCGGCATAGGCTTTAAACGCTTCGTATTCCGTGTCGAAAAGCTGTACCCAGCTATGCGCCATCGTACCAGGCGCCGGCACGCCGAAATCGCGTTCGGCAATTGCACATGCCGTACCGGCACAGCCGCCGATATAAGCTGCACGCGCGCCCATAATCGCCGCATGATACCCCTGTGCTCTTCGGGAGCCAAACTCCATAACTGCTCTGCCCTCTGCTGCACGCACGATGCGGTTTGCCTTTGTAGCAATCAGGCTTTGATGGTTCACTGTCAGCAGAATCATCGTTTCGATAAATTGTGCCTGAATAATCGGACCTTTCACACTGACAATCGGCTCGCCGGGGAAAATCGGCGTTCCTTCTTCAATTGCCCAAATGTCACATTCGAACTTAAAGTCCTTTAAATACTCCAAAAAGGCTTCGCTGAACACGCCTTTGCTGCGCAGGTATGCAATGTCCTCTTCGTTGAAAGTCAACTGCTCAAAATAGGAAATAAGCTGCTCTACACCAACCATAATCGCAAAGCCGCCATCGTCCGGAACTTTTCTGTAAAACATATCAAAATATGCAATGCGATCCTTGAAGCCGTGTTCAAAGTAACCGTTTGCCATTGTGAATTCATAAAAGTCCGTCAACATTGTTAAATTCATTTCTGCCATTGTCTGTCATTCCCTTCTTTATACCTTTTTCAAGTTTGCAAACAGCGCCATTAAGTTTTTACGCTCACCGCTGTCGAATAGGATTTCAATCTTTTTGTCGTTGCCGAGCGGGATTACATTTAATACCTTCCCTCGCCCGAATTTTTTGTGCTCCACCGTATCACCGATTGCAAAATCGGTTTCCGCTTTTTCTGTAGCGCGTACATCAAAGCTCTTAAAGAGCGCTGCCTTGCTCATACCGTTAAAGCTCGGCACAGCTGAGCTTGTCTGCTTTGGAGCTGCAGGCTTTGAAGCAAAGCCACCAACAGAATAGCCGGGTGAAAAGTCCGTGTTTTGTGAAGCTGAGATTCTTCTGCGCTCGCTCGCCCTTCTGCCCTCAAAGCACATTGTCAGCTCGCTCGGAATTTCGCCTATAAACCGTGACGCCGGCGCATATTTCGTCTGTCCGAAAAGCATACGCGATGCCGCGTGCGTAATATAAAGCTTGGTTTTTGCGCGCGTAATAGCAACATAGCAAAGCCTGCGCTCTTCCTCGAGTTCTTCATCCTCTAACATAGAACGCATGCTCGGGAAAAGTCCTTCCTCCGTGCCGACAATAAACACCACCGGAAACTCAAGACCTTTCGCAGCGTGAATCGTCATCAGCGTTATGGTCGGCTGGTCTTCATCGTAGTTGTCAATGTCCGACACGAGAGAGATTTCTTCCAAAAAGCCGGCAAGCCCGGGCGTTTCGTGCTCTGTCTTTTCAAATTCCTGCACGGCACTTAATAATTCATCAAGGTTTTCCAGTCGAGTCTTGGCTTCGATGCTGTTTTCCGCAACCAAAGCTGCGCGATAACCGCTTTCGTTTAATACAGCATCCACCAAATCTGCAACCGACAGCTCTGCCATTCTCGCCTGCAAAGAGCGGATCATCTCGACAAACACATTAAACTTAGCAGCCGCACGCGAAATGTCCGGATGGGAAGCTGCGTTGGAAATTACTTCGAATATACCGACGCCGTCGCGCTGTGCAATGACATCGGCTTTGTTAACGCTCGTATCACCAATGCCGCGCTTCGGCTCATTGATAATTCGCTTTAAGCTGACCGTATCATTCGGATTGACAAGCACACGCAAATATGCAATTGCATCCTTGATTTCCTTGCGGTCGTAGAAGCGCAAGCCTGCAAGCACGCGATACGGAAGGCCATGTCTTAAAAGCGTATCCTCAAGCACACGCGACTGTGCGTTTGTGCGGTACAGAATTGCAAAATCCTTAAAGGAATAGTTCAACTCCGAAACCATTCTGTCGATTTCTTTTGTTACAAAGCCCGCTTCATCACGCTCGTCGTCGCCGTGATAAATACAAATCTCATCACCGGCCTCACCATCCGTCCACAAGTCCTTGCCCTTGCGCTTTCGGTTGTGCGCAATTACGGCATTCGCCGCATCCAAGATGTTTTTTGTCGAACGGTAGTTTTGTTCAAGCTTAATAATCTGCGCATCCGGAAAATGCTTTTCAAAATCCAGAATGTTTTTTATGTTTGCACCGCGGAATTTGTATATACTCTGGTCATCATCGCCGACTACGCAAAGGTTGCGATGCTTGCTTGCCAAAAGATAAATCAGTTTATACTGTGCATTATTTGTGTCTTGATACTCATCAACCATAATATATCTAAACCGATTGTGATAATAGGACAGCACTTCTTCATTTTCTTCGAACAGTCGAATGGTATTCACAATTAAGTCGTCAAAGTCCATTGCGTTGTTTGCGGCAAGCTTGCTTTGATAAAGCTTATATACGGCAGCGATTTTGCTCATGCGAAAATCGGATGCGTACATATTCTCAAACCGTTTTGGGTCGAGCATATCGTCCTTTGCACGGCTGATTTCGCCATAGAGCACATTCGGTGTAAAAATCTTATCATCCAGATTAAGCTCTTTAATGCACTCTTTCAGAAGCGTTTTCGTGTCTTGCGTATCGTAAATCACAAAGCTGCGCTCATAACCGAGTCTGTCGCAGTCACGGCGTAAAATACGCACACAGAGCGAATGGAAGGTTGATGCCCATATATCCTCGCCGCCCTCCAGCTTTGCGCTGATTCTTGTTTTCATTTCCTTTGCAGCCTTGTTGGTAAATGTAATTGCTAAAATATGATACGGCATAATGCCGCAGTTTTCAATCATATACGCAATGCGATTGACCAAAACGGTTGTCTTGCCGCTTCCGGCACCTGCCAAAATCAAAAGCGGCCCTTCTGTTGTTTGCACAGCCTGCTGCTGTGCAAGGTTTAAACTGCTCATTTTTTTATCTCCTCTTAATTACGCGGTCAATAAAGTAAAATATGTAGCCGACAACAAGTGTTCCGATGCAAACAATACCGATGCATATAAACACGCTGCCGCCACGCAGCGCCGGATAAAGCGTTATAACATTGCAGTAGGATAAAAGCGCTGCAACCAAAAAATACACAACCGGATACGCCATCCAGATCAACGGATCATAGCCGCGGATATGACAATAGTTATCAATAAAAAGCCAATCCACCAGCATCATCAGCGGCGCAATGTAGTAAAGCACAACAGCAACCGCGTCCGGTTTGTAGCTGCCTTTAACATAACAATGGTAAATTACCAAAGCGAACACGATACATACCGTAAAACAGCTCTTAATTCTTGAAAAAACATAGGAGCCCTTTGATTTCAGATTCATTCGAATCAAATCAACAATTAAAATCGCTGCAATGCATAAAAAGCATAAAAAGTTAATCAGGTTTTCATAGTAGCGAAGCGTGTGCAAAAATGTACGCAAATTCAAACCGGAAAGGCGGATAAATGCCCAAGCCTCCAAAAGTAAAAACAAAACCCTGAATACAAATCCAAACATTGAGCGGATATCCTTAAACAGTTCGCCGGAAAACAGTCGGTCCAACAAATATAAAGCGCCGGTCAAAATCAATGCATTGAGTAAAAGCTCAAGCATATCGTGTAAGCTGGAAAACAACCCAAGCAGCTGAAGCGGATTCGGCAGCGTTAAAAACTTGTCGGCAATCACATAAATTATGCCGGCAATCAGCGCCGCAAGCAAAAGCCATAAAAGCATCTGCCAGAATTTTAATCCGGAATTTTTATCAAACAGCATATGGTCCAAAAGCACCATAAACGGCAGGAGAATTTTTAATACCCAACCGCCAGCCGCAAAGGAAAACAGCATTGGTAAATTTGCTGCCAAAGCAAACAGCGCTAAAAAGGTACATGCGGTTTTTAGCCCATAGAGGACCGTACCGATGCTTCGCCTAAACGAAACCAGAACAACCACCAGAATACAAAGCATACAGATTAAGTCCGCAAGCACTGTAAAGTTCAAAAGCTTTACAGGCAGCGCACTGAGCTGAAATGATACTGATTCCAGTATTGCCCATACCGAGAACAGGATATAAGCCAATCTGTAAAATACAGCTATACTCTTTTTCAACGCTGTCCCTCCCCAGCATTTATAACCAGCTCTGCATAGCGCACAGCCTCCATCGCATCCCGTGCATACTTATCCGCGCCGATGTCATCGGCATATTCTTGTGTAAGCACAGCGCCACCGACTACAACTTTGCACATGGGCAGTGCCAAATGCACTGCTTTAACGGTTTCCTCCATCGCCGGTACCGTTGTTGTCATCAGCGCACTTAAGCCAACAAGCGAAGCTTTATGCGCTTTAGCGAGCTCTACAACCGTTTGGGGCGCAACATCACGCCCTGCGTCAATTACAGAAAAGCCGTAGTTTTCCATAAGCACTTTTACAATGTTTTTGCCGATATCGTGAATATCACCCTTTACGGTTGCAAGTACAATTGTGCCCTTCTTTTCCGTATCCACAGAGGTCATTACAGCTTTTACTGCATCAAAAGCAGCTTTAGCAGCCTCTGCACTCATCAAAAGCTGTGGTAAAAATACTGTTTTTTCTTCGAAGCCCTTACCTACCTCATCGAGTGCGGGAATAATTTGCTCACCGATAATCTCCAGCGGCTGCTTATGCTTTAATAGTGCAGTTGCGCTTGTGAAAGCGCGCTCCTTGAGTCCCTTGACAATCGCACTGTGCAAGCCATCGGAAACCGGCGCATCCGCCTCGCTGATCTTTTGCGCTTCTACAGCACTAAAGGTGTGCTTAGATGCAAAATCGATATAACCGGCACAATTTTCATCCATACCGGAAAGCAGCAAATAGCTGTAGTAGGTCTTCATCATCTCCGAAGAGCCGGGATTTAAAATTGCAGCGTTCAGCCCTGCAGACAGTGCCATTGCATAGAAGGTAGAATTTACAAGCTCTCTTTGCGGCAAGCCGAACGAAATATTTGACACGCCCAGACTTGTTTTACATCCAAGACGCTCTTTAATCATCTTTAAAGCATCTAATGTCACGCCGGCTGAGTGAATGTCAGCGCTGACGGTCATCGCGAGCGGGTCAAATATTATATTTTTGCGCGAAATTCCAAAGCGTTTTGCATAATTTAATATGCGCTCTGCAATCGCAAATCTGCCTTCGGCGGTTTCCGGGATGCCGTTTTCATCCAAGGTAAGCGCAATCACAACACCGCCGTACTTTTTTACAAGCGGGAAAATTGCGTCCATACTTTCTTTTTTACCGTTTACGGAATTCACAAGCGCTTTACCGTTATACAAACGCAACGCAGATTCCATTGTTTGTGCATCCGCCGTGTCAATCTGGAGCGGCAAGCTGACAATCGCCTGCAGCTCGCGTACAGCATCGCACATTACACTGCACTCATCAATTTCCGGAAGGCCAACATTGACATCTAGGATGTGCGCACCGTTTTCCTGCTGCTTAATCCCCTCGCCGAGGATATAATCTATATCGTTATTTCGCAAGGCCTCTTTAAATGCCTTTTTGCCTGTCGGATTGATGCGCTCACCGATAATGATCGGTTTCTGATCAAACACAACCGCAGCTTTATAGGAAGACACAATTGTGTCTTCTTTATACGAAAGTGCTGCAGGCTCCATATCGGCTGTTTTATCTTTAGCCGCACGGATATGCGCCGGCGTTGTACCGCAGCAGCCACCAACAGCACGCGCACCAAGGCGCACAATTTCACCAATTGCTTCACCGAATGCTTCTGCATCAATGTCGTAAACCGTTTCGCCGTCGACAACAACCGGCAGACCTGCATTCGGCGTTACAAGCACCGGCACGGAGGCGTATTTACATAGCTCGCGCACCACCGGCAGCATCTGCACCGGACCGAGGCTGCAGTTTACGCCCAGCGCATCAACGCCGAGACCTTCAAGCAATGCAACCATTGCAGCCGGCTCAGCGCCGGTCATCAGCTGCATATTTTCATCATAAACATTTGTTACAAAGACCGGTAAATCCGAGTTTTCCTTTGCGGCAAGCACTGCCGCCTTTGTCTCATAACAGTCGTTCATGGTTTCAATCAAAATCAAATCTGCACCGGCATTTACACCTGCGCGAACAACCTGCGCAAATACATCAATTGCCTCTTCAAAATCAAGCTCACCAAACGGCTTTAACAGCTTACCGCACGGCCCGATATCCAGGGCAACATATTTCCCGGCTCTACCGCAGGCATCGATTGCGCGGTTGGCATTCTCAATTGCCGCGCACACCAGTTCTTCGACGCTGTATGTATCCTTTCCGTCAAACTTTAAGCGGTTGACGCCAAAGGAGTTTGCAGTCAGAACATCACAGCCTGCATCGAGATACGCCTTATGGATATCCTCAATGATTTCCGGATGCAAAATATTCCAGGTTTCCGGCAGCTCACCCGGCTTTAAGCCGCGTGCCTGCAGCTGCGTACCCATAGCACCGTCGAAATACAGTATTCTGTTTTGGATTATATCTAATACATTCATTTTGTTCACTTTCCTCTACGAAATTCACAGTTCAACTTATCACACGCATCGCACTTATTCTCAAAAAATGCACAGCGTTTGCCAACGCCGACAAATGCCGTTACAGACTTGCTCGGCGTCATCATACAACCATCCGTAAGCGCAAGCCCGATTTTACGAGGCGTATCCAATGCTTGGAGTAAAGCGCGTTGATGCTCGAGCGATACATCGCCGTAGCCCGCGCTGAATCTGCGCCCGACAGGCTGACCTTGCTCGGTAAATATATCATCACAAAGTATGTCGCAGTAGCGCTCAATTGCTGCCGCAGCCGCCGCCTGCAACGCAAGTGCAAGACTCGGCTCTGTATGCGTGGTGCGCAAAATCAATCTGTCGACCTCTACCCCAAGTGTCGCTGCAAAGATATACGCACACGCACACCCCGACAGATGCGACTTAAGTGCCGACGATACAACCGAAAACACACCAAAGTTGATTTCGCCATTGTCCGAAATGCGGACCGGCACAATTCTGTAGCAAGCCTTCGGGCGAGCTGTAGATATAATCTGTTCCGCAGCGCGCTGTGCAAGCGTAGCAATTTCATTACTTACATCAGATGTGCAGCCCATATAGCGCAGCACTTCACTTTGCTCAATCGCAATCGGCGTTGCTTGCGTATGTACATATACCGGAGAAATTTTCATAAGCATCCCCTATTTAACAATTTCAGAAAGGTTTTTCTGAATACTTGCCGCCACCTCAGGCTTGTTCATGGAATACACATGCACTGCATTGATGCCATTTGCATATAAATCAATGATTTGGTCAGTTGCATAAGCAATGCCTGCCTGCATCATTGCCGCAGGGTTGTCGCCGAATTTATCGACAATCGTTTTAAAGCGCTGCGGCATAAACGAACCGGAAAGCTTTATAGCCCTTGCGACCTGGTTTGCGTTCGTAATCGGCATAATACCGGCTAAAATCGGTACTGTAATACCGGCTTCGCGGATTTTATATAAAAAGTTATACAACAAGTTATTGTCGAAAAACATCTGGGTCGTCAAAAAAGAGCAGCCGGCATCTACTTTTTCTTTCAGATACTTTATATCCTCCGCCTGATTTTTGCTTTCCGGATGCACTTCAGGATAGCAGGCACCACCGATGCAAAAATCCGAGCTGATTTCTTTAATATCACGAATCAAATCCACCGCGTGACGGTAATCCCATTTGCTTCTGTCGCCGTTTTCGAGCTCGGGTGTTAAATCACCGCGCAGTGCCATGATGTTTTCAATGCCCGCCGCTTTGATTTCCTCAATGCGCGCATGCACGGTTTCCTTCGCCGAGGAAACACAGGTTAAGTGCGCCAAGGTCGGTACGCCGTAATTTTGCTTAATATTTTTTGCAATCTCCAGTGTATAGCGGCTCGTGCCGCCGCCAGCGCCGTAGGTTACACTCATAAAGGACGGGCGCAGTTTTGCAATCTCTTCCGTCGCCGAGCGCACACTGTCAAACGAGGAATCCGTCTTTGGCGGAAATACCTCAAAAGATAATGCAGGTTTCTCCTGCTTAAACAGCTCTGATATTTTCATGCACTTCACTCCTGTAATACGATTGGATATAAAAACCCATTATGAGTTTATTGTACCATATTTTTTTACATATAACAAGAAAAACAGAGTAAAAAAATGAAAAAAGACAGAAGTGCATTTTCAGCACCTCTGTCCTATAAAAATACAATATAAAACTATCTCTGTACACGGCCAGAACCGTCGCCACCGGCAAGATTTTCAACATCTGCTCTGTTTACGAGGTTGAAATCACCCGGGATTGTGTGCTTCAGCGCAGAAGCAGCAACACCGAATTCGAGCGCAGACTTAAAGTCCTTACCGTCTAAGAAACCGCAGATTACGCCGCCGGCGAAAGAGTCGCCGCCGCCAACGCGGTCAACAATCGGAGAAATTCTGTACTTTCTGGAGTGATAGAATTCTTTTGTCTCGCTGTTGTAGATGCAAGCGGACCAACCGTTATCGGAAGCAGAGAAGCTCTCGCGAAGCGAGCTGATAACATACTTGAAATTAAACTTTGCAACCATCTGCTCGAAGATATCCTTGTAGCCTGCAAGCTCCAATTCGCCGCTGGTTACATCTGTGTTACCCGGCTTAAAGCCAAGCACCTTTTCTGCATCCTCTTCATTACCGATGCAGACATCAACATACTGCATAAGGTTTGTCATAACCTTCTGTGCCTTTTCACTCGACCAAAGCTTCTTTCTGAAGTTTAAGTCAACAGAAACCGTAATGCCCTTTGCCTTCGCAGCCTTTAATGCAGCTTCGGTAAGCTCTGCAGCAGCATCGGAAACAGCCGGTGTGATACCTGTAAAGTGGAACCAGTCAGCGCCCTCAAAAATCTTGTCGAAGTCAAAATCAGCAGCCGTAGCCGTGGAAATCGAAGAATGTGCGCGGTCGTATACAACATTGGAAGCACGCATAGCAGCGCCGGTCTCCAGGAAATAGATACCGAGTCTCTCGCCGCCGCGAGCAATGTTCTTGGTTTCAACATTCATTTTGCGCAGTGCAGCTACAGCACACTCGCCAATCGGATTTGCCGGAACCTTTGTAACGAACTCAGCATCGTGACCGTAGTTTGCAAGAGAAACTGCAACATTTGCCTCGCCGCCGCCGTAGCAAACATCGAACTCGTCTGCCTGAATAAACTTTTCATTGCCCGGCGTAGACAGTCTTAACATAATCTCGCCCATTGTAACAACTTTTGCCATGATATTTACCCCTTTTCTATCGTGAAAATAAATTATTTTGCAGCTCTTGCCGCCTTGATGTTTTCGATAAACTGCTTACCAATCTTTGTGATGCTTGCATAGTCGCCGGTCTTTGCACCGCCGGTCAAGCAGCTGCCCGCACCAACTGCAACAGCGCCCGCCTTAATCCACTCGCCAACGTTGTTTGCATCCACGCCGCCGGTCGGCATAAACTTTGCCTGCGGAATCGGACCGTGGATTGCCTTAATCATCTTCGGACCCATTGTATCGCCCGGGAACAGCTTGATAATATCACAGCCGGCTTCCATAGCCTCAACGGTTTCCTTGATGGTCATAACGCCCGGCATATACGGAACTCTGTAACGGTTACAAAGCTTTGCTGTAGCCAGGTCAAAGTACGGGCTTACAATATACTGTGCACCGGAAAGAATAGCAATTCTTGCAGTTTCGGAATCCATAACTGTACCTGCGCCGAGAATAATCTGATCCGGAGAGTAAATATTTGCTACCTCACGGATTACCTGATCAGCAGCCGGAACTGTAAATGTCATTTCAATTGCAGCAACGCCGCCTTCGATACAAGCGTCGGTAATTCTCTTTGCCTGCTCAGCAGATGTTGCTCTTACAACTGCAACCAAACCAACTTCCTGAATTTTTTGCAATACTGTTTCTTTATCCATAGTTCATACTCCTTTTTAATCGGGCTTGCCGAAAATTTTCTCAACTAATTATACTATAATTTTATCTTTATTGCAATAACCTTTTTACTTCATTTTCCAACTTTTTTGACTTCTTTTTGAATTTCCGCTCATTTTTTACCTGTTCAAAAATCAAAATTGTTAAAAACGGGATGCCTACATACCCGAAAAAAGTATAAAGCACGCGCACGATTTGTGAAAATCCGAAAAGCGATACCGGGACAGCAGCCGCAATGAGCACAGTGCTGGCAACTCCGGCACTTAATCCGAAATGCGCCCGCAAAAACACGACGCAGGCATGCCCGCAGCCGATGGCGGTTGTCAGAATGGACGCCAAAAGCAAAACACTGTACGCTGCGCCGTACCCACGCCCGCTTCTCGAAGCAATGCTGAGCATCGGAAGCGCTCCAAGCTCGATTTTACCGGCGTAAATTTTCAGCACAAGCCAAATCATACCGGCGGTGCACGATAAAACCAGCGCACCGATAAAGCCGGCACATTTGGCCGCGTTTATGCTCGTACAGTATCTGCGCATTGAAGAGAGCACAGAAAGCGCTGACAACAGATTGTACGATGCATAGACAATTGACGAAGCAAGGACAGCTGCAATGTCTGCATAATAATGCCCGCCTACAAAGACTGCTACGCTTCTGTTGCTAATTCCGTGCAATGAAAAATAGATTAAACCGATACAGATTACCGGTGCTAACACGAGATTCACCTTTGCGATTACCGTAACGCCGCGCGCCAATATGAAACCGCAAAGTAAAAGCATGCTCAGTACCCCTGCAAATCTTAAGCTGCCCACGCTTTGTACAACAAGCTCCCCCGTCGCCGATGCCATTGCACAAAAGCCGCAAAAGGAAAACAAAACGATTGAAAGTTTGCCAAGGCTACGCAATCGGCGATTTGGTAACAGCGCTAAAAGCTGCGCAGCATCGTCAATTTTTCGCAGAAAACAAATTTTCAAAACATAATAAAACAAAAACCAAAACAAAAACAGAACAAACACAACGCCCAGAAAGCTCCATTTGCCGTACCGCACAAAAAAGGTATAAATCTCCTGGCCGGTTGCAAAGCCTGCACCGATTACCGTTGCGACCATCGTTGCGGAAATATACATAGTTTTTAAAATTTCGCCCATAACTTTCCTCCGGATTCTATCACAATTTTCAACCGCAATTCATACGCTATAGCAAAAGAAATTACGGGGTGCATAATCCATGCAAAAACAAAGAAGTTTTGCTGTTATCGGCGGCGACAGGCGTATTATTGAGCTTGCAAACCTACTGCACGCAGACGGCAATACCGTAAATGTGTACGGTATTGCTGCGCAAAAAGCACTCAATGCACCCTGCACTGCCGTGCTTGAAGAGGCAGTTTACGGCGCTGAGCTCGTCATACTCCCTCTCCCGATGCTCGATAAAAGCGGTATGATTAACGCGCCGTACGCAGCTGCACCGATTTTCCTGACGGATGTATTAAAGCTGATGAACAACAAGCAGATACTCTTCGCGGGAAACATACCCGAATCCGCAAAAAAGCTCTGTGAAATCTACGGATTGTATACAAACGATTATTTCAAGTGTGAGGCACTTACTGTCACAAATGCGATGCTGACCGCAGAAGGCGCAATCCAGACTGTGCTTAACGCATACCCAAAAGCATTATACGAAAGCAGAATTTTAATAATCGGCTATGGACGCATCGGTAAATTTTTAGCAAAGCTGCTAAACGGTTTCGGTGCAGATATTACCGTCAGCGGCAGGCGTGCCGAAACTGCTGCCTGGGTGCGTGCAAACGGTATGGAATATATACAAATACAGGATGATTTTATAAATCCGCAAGCTTATGACATTGTTATCAACACCGTACCAGAACCGATACTGACACAGGAAAGAATTCACAGTTTAAAACAGGATGTACTCATTCTTGACCTCGCCTCCGGCAAAGGCGGCACTGATTTTGAATATGCAAAAGCACGCGGTATTGAGGCAATTCACGCACTGTCCCTTCCCGGAAAAACCGCACCGCTTGCGGCAGGAAAAGCCATAAAAGAGACAATTGTCAGAATCTGCGACGAATTGGGGGTGTAATAATGGATTTAGAAAACAAAAAAATAGGTTTTGCCTTTACAGGCTCATTTTGTACCTTTCGCAGCGTACTTGCAGAACTGAAAAGCCTGCAAAACATCGGTGCTGACATTTTGCCGATTATGAGCCATACCGCCTACAGCACGGACACGCGTTTCGGCAAAGCAGCTGACATACGGGCAGAAATTGAAAGCATCTGCGGCAAGCAAATCGTACACACAATTGCGGCC
>JAZQCN010000071.1:0-5062 GCA_045546315.1 Clostridia bacterium
TAACAGTACCGCTTGCTGCGCTTGTAAGGTCAAGTGCTTCAGATACGGCTACGCTGCCTGTACCTGTCTTTGTTGCTGCAACGGAAACGGTTGTAGCATTGTACGGTACTTCAATTGTCTTTGTAAATTCGCCTTCTGCAAATGTGATTGCATCTGCATCGCCGCCGTCAACGGAGTAGGTTACTTCGCCGAGTGCGAGCGGGGAATCGAATACTGCGTAGAACGCTGTATCCGTTGCACGAACATAGAAGTTCGCTCTGCCTGCATTGTCGCCGGATGCGATCGGCTTCGAGGAAGTAATTGTGCCGTCTGTATGGTTCCAGAGAATAACATCACCAACAGCGCCATTCGAGCCGCTATTCAAAGCCTTATTCTCTTCTGTGATAAATGCATACATTGTGCCGTTGTTCAAGGTTGCATTCTTTGCATCCAACTCAGCCTGTGTAATCGGCTGTGTCGGAATCTGCACGGTTTCGCCTGCAGCAAAATGCTTTGCATACAGATTGTAGCCGTCGAATGTACCAACAACTTCCCAATCGAGTGCTTCGATTGTCGGCCATGCAACATTGCCGAATGCTACGCTCTTTGCATATACGGTTGCCGGTGCGGAAAGCTTAAAGGTTGTACCGTTGTTGGTTGTCTGCGACATCCAAGCGAAGGTGGAGGTCGTCATATGAGCCATACCCGCGTTTGCGCTCGGTGTACCGATAACAACGAGGTTCTTATCGGCTGCCGGCTTCTCTGCGCCGCCTGCAAATTTAACGCCGGAAAGCGGCACGCCGCTTGTTGCGTTGGTTGCCTTTGCAGTAAACTTCAGCGTAGCTGCTGTGTTTAAATCACCGTACTGAACAGTAATACGGTTTGCAGAGCCGTACTGCTTACCATAGCCTAATGCATAGAGAGACGGATATTCTTCGTCAAACTTAACGGTGATATCATATTCAGCATCGCCGATGGTTGCCTTTACAACCTTGGACGGTGCATCCATTGTAACCTCAACAGCCTCGGATTCAGCACCGTTTGCGTTTGCTACGGTGAAGGAAGCTGTGTTTGTACCACGCGGTACTTCGATTACATATTCTCCGTTTTCAAATGCAACCTCTGCTGCATCAAGCATCGGAAGTGCATCAACATCATAGCGTGACTTCGCGGTTGTCACCGTTGCGGATGCGAGTGGTGCCACCGGAATGTCAAACTGTACAACTGCACAAGTCTTTGCAGTTTCTGCAACAGAAGCTGTGTACGGGATTTCTACCCATTCACCTGCTTCGAAGTCACGTGCATAGGTGTGGTCGAAATTACGCACCTGTGTCAGCCAGCCGCGGCCATTTGTATAACCGTAGTTCGTGATCGCGTACATGCTGTACGGGTTGTTCGCTTTCAGCTTCCATTCGCCGTTTTCATCTAAGTTTGCAGCCGGTGCCTGGAAATAACCGTCCGGTGTAATATACGCCGTGTTGGCTGCATAGTACTTAACGCTTGTCGGCTTGTAAAGATTGGACTTGCTGCCGCCGAGGTAGTAACCCGGAGCGTCCGGTGTCTTTACAGCCAGGTCTGTGTTTGCAACAAAGTAGTTCTGCAAATCTGCCAATGCCACGGTTTCGGTACCGAGGTCCGCTGCTGTAATTTCCTTGGAGGTATACAGATAGTTTACCGACCCGTAGTTGTAGCCGGATGTTACTGCAGTTTCGTTTACCATTGTCCAGCCCTTCGCCAGGGTAGTACCTGCGCCGAGTACATAAACCGTACCGGACTGGGTTGCCTTAAAGCGGTAAGCCGGGTTACCGGACTGCTGTGCTGCGCTAAAGTACTTTTCAGGCTCAGCTACGCCCTGTGCAAGTACAACACCGCCGCGCAGCTCTGTGCCGACTTCTGTAAACATAGAACGACGGGTGGTTGTGGTGGTGTACTTTGTTGCATCGCCTTCCTCGCCTGCCCATGTAAAGCCATCCGGCATACCATACCCCGCTGCAGAGGAGCTGAAATGGAACGGATCGCCCGTCTTCAGGTCTGCTGTACGGATATGCGTTACAGACTGCTTTTCTCTCATATACTGTGCAGCAGTACTTACTGCATCGATTGCAGCCGAACGAATCGGGTTACCTTCGATGTCGATAGTGATATCGCCGATACCCTCTTTTGTAATCGTACGGGTTGCCTTCTCAGCTGAATCTGCCCAGTCAAAGGACTTTAAGTATCTCTGATATACCAGAGCAGAAGCATCTGTTACGTCTGCAATTTCCGTTTTGGAATATGCAAGACGCAATTCGTAGGTTGTGTCCTTCACGAGCTTGGAAGCATCTGCTTCAATCTCGAGAGTGAACTTACCGTCTGCGATGTCTGCTGTACCGATGGCCACGCTCTGTGCCTCCATCTTCACTACATCGAGCGGTTCCTCATCGAGTAAGCCAACCGGTGCTACAACATAGGTAATTGTACCTGTCTGTGCACTGGTGGTACCACCAAGTCCCAGGTTGAGGCCATCATTCACATCGAACCATTTTGCTTCATCGACTGTGTCTGCGCCCCAGAAAGAAATCTTTCCGTTCAAACTGGTGGCTGTCACTGTGATTGTGCCTGTAACAGCAGCATCACCGGCGGTTAATCCGCTGTCATAATCAGCGAATACACCAGTTGAACACAGCATTGAAAGTGCCATAAGCACTGCCAATACTTTCGACAAAAACTTTGTCTTTGCCATAGGTTTTCTCCTCCCTTAAGAAAATATAGTTTTTTAGTATAGTCCGATAGTTTCAAATGCGGGCAAAGGTGAACTTTGCAATGAAATGCAAGCGAAGCTTGCGTGAAATGAAACCTGCGGTTTCATGAAATGTCCGGCGACATGAAATGTTTGCAAAGCAAACATGATTGAAGAAATCGCAATGCGATTTCCACCAAAATGCATTGATAAATGCATTTCATGATGCATAGCATCATTTCATGGCGAAGCCATTTCACGCGCGTAGCGCATTTCATCCCATGGCGCCTTCGCACCCATTTGAAACCACCGGCTATACCGGGTTTTCCGCCTGTTTACAGGCTTTTTGTCAACGCCATTATAGACCGCAGCTTCCCTATCTACGGCCTATGTTGTCATAATCTTGTAACATAATTGTACCACAAATCCAATATTTTTCAAGCAAATTTCGTCGTTTTCGTGCGCTAAAGCGCATTTTTGTTAAGAATGTACAAGTGTATATTGGTAATTTTGTGCAATTTAGACAGAAGGCGTGTTTACGGGACGGTGTGGTGTAAAGTTTGAATTTGTGCGCCCATTTGCAGCGCGGCACACAGGCACGCGCCCTACGATGTGTGGGGGAATATAATGATGTGCCTTCGGCATGAATTGCATTTATCAATGCATTATGGAGAAAATCGCTGCGCGATTTTAAAATAAAGGCAAGCTCAAATTCCTTCTTGCCTCCCTCTGACGAGGGAGGTGGCAAAAATCTCTGATTTTTGACGGAGGGAGAGATATGATTATGCTGTAACTTCCGTGTATCTCCCCCCCAGTCAGCTGCGCTGACAGCTCCCTCGTCAGAGGGAGCCGTGTCCGTAGGGCAATGATTCATTATTGCCGTTATTTTGTGCAACATTTGTAATGGTGAGCGGTTCCCCTCTCCCTGCGGGTCGGTCATGCCGCGGCTCGGACAATCCACCGGATTGTCATTCACTACCGCGTCAGCCGCTTCGCTACCTTTAGGCAAGGGAGGCAAGCGACCTACGGTGTCATTTCTCATTTTGCATTTTGCATTCTGCATTTTCATATACATAATCGAGGTGATAAAATGAAATTCTATATGTTCAAGCTCAAACACATGCTGCTTTATGCGTGCGGCGTAGGTGCGCTGTGCGTTTGCGTATGGCTTTCCGCCACGGTTTTGCCGGCGGCGGGTACGGTGCGCCGTCTGCCGATTTACAGCGTGGACACGCCTGAGAAAACCGTCGCCCTGACCTTCGACTGCGCCTGGGACGATGCTGACACGGACGCGATTTTAAAGGTGCTCGATACCTACGGCGTGAAGGCGACCTTCTTTGTGACCGGCGATTATGCCGACCGCTGCGGCGAGAGCGTGAAAAAATTTCACTATGCAGGCCACGAGATTGCCAACCATTCCGATATGCATCCGCATGTAAACAGCCTGTCCGCCGAGGCGCTCACCGCCGATACGGAAAAGTGCAGCGAAAAGCTCGCTGCCCTCACCGGCACGCGCCCTGCGCTGTATCGCGCACCGTATGGCGAATATAACGACAAAGTGGTCGATACCATTAACGCACTCGGCTACAGCTTCATTCAATGGGACTGCGACAGCCTCGACTACAAAAACCCTTCCGCCGCCGAAATGCAAAAGCGCATTTTGGATAAGGTGCAAAACGGCTCAATTCTGCTGTTTCACACCGGCACGGAAAACACCGCCTCCACCCTCGGCGGTATCCTCGCCGCGCTCGGCGAGCGCGGCTACACCTTCAAGCCCGTCGGGCAGCTTATCTATAAGGAAGGCTTTGTAATCGACCACGCGGGAAGACAGAGGAAAGCGCAGTAGGGAACGACCTATGTGTCGTTCCGTTCATTTTTGTTCATGTTTGCGGCGCGGCACACAGGCACGCGCCCTACAACATCAGATTAAACTCGCCACCAAAAGCAGTATACATATACATAGGAAAGAACTGCTTGTAATGCCTTGCCTATAACGCAGGTTTTTACGCTCAAATCCGTATCCTGCAAAATACCGGCAATCTGCATATGCACACTGATGCCGCCAAAGCCGAGCACGAGCGATAATAGCCGCATTTTTTGCGCAAGCGACAGCGGCAGCGTACAAATGGCGCTGCTGCCGTTCGTAATTTCCAAAATGCCGCTCAAAACCGCACTGTTCGGCAGCATTGCAAGCAATACGGCAAACAGCACCGTGAAGCCGCAGACATAGAGGATATTATTGAGCGCTGCGCGGACGCTCTCCGCCAGTGCCGCGGTCAACGGTCGCGCGTAAAAGACCGCTTTCTTATATGGGCGCGGTCTGTCGTGCATACGGTACAGACGAAACAGCAGTCCGACGGATAT
>JAZQCN010000072.1:0-29511 GCA_045546315.1 Clostridia bacterium
GTCACCGTTACCGCAATACACACGCACGCCCTTCATTTCGTATACCCTATCGCAAAAGGCTTTTGCCAAGCGCCTCTCGTGTGCCAAAAGTGCACCTTTGCCGAGCGAGTAAACATAACGCGCTGCACTGCCGAGCGCAGCAATCGCCGGCGCATTCACCGTGCCGCTGACAAGCAAATCCGGCATGGCTGACGGCTGCAACGGGTTTTCCGATTCACTGCCGCTGCCACCCTGCATAAGCGGTGTAATGCTTACCTGCGGTGCAACATACAAGCCGCCCGTGCCGAGCGGTCCCATCAAACCCTTGTGCCCCGCAAATGCCAGAAGGTCTATTTCCTGCCGCACGGCATCTATAAGCGCCACCCCGGCGCTCTGTGCCGCATCGACCAACAAAAGTGAACCAAAATCGTGTGCAACGCGTGCAATTGCTTCAATCGGCTGCACCTGACCGCACACATTGGAAATGTGATTGACAATCACCAGCTGCGTATTTTCGCGCATTGCCTGTCTGACTGCCCGCGGCGAAACATAGCCGTTTTCATCTGCTTTTACAACAGTATATGCACACCCGCTGTATACCACAGGTCGCAAAACAGAATTATGCTCCGTTTGTGTGAGCACGATATGCCCGCCCGGCTTGCACACGCCATGAATCGCCATATTCAGCGCCATCGTTGCGTTTTGCGTAAAAGCAATCCGTTCCGGCTGCGCAATGCCCAAAAGCATCGCAACCGATTCTGCCGCCTCAAACACCATCTCCGAAGCGCGCAGCGCATACCGATGTCCGCCGCGCCCTGCGTTGGCACTGCACCGACGCACCGCATCAAAATATGTCTTATAAACAACCGACGGCTTTCGAAGCGTCGTTGCAGCATTATCAAGATAAATCATACGCCGAATACACCCTTCCGTTTTCCGTAGCTTCCACGCGATACAGCGCCTTGACCGGCAACTGCTTTTCGGCAGAATATGCAAGCACACCCTCCAAATCTGCCGCCGCACATTCTATCCCGTAGCTACAGCCCTTTAATCCCAGATCAGACGGCAACTGAACCACACGCGCTGCAATTTTCTTTTTCTTTAACAGTTTTTTTGCGCGGTGCACAACAGAAATCGTGTCATAGACTACAATGCAAGTTTCCATACCTTCACCCCTTTTCCCTTCAAAAACAGCATATGCAGCTTTCTGCTTTTTTGCAACAAAACACAAAAAAACAGACGATAAATACACCGTCTGTTTTCCTGCTTATTCTGCTGTTTTTCTCTGCGCGCAATACGCTGCAATGCCTTTGGCAATCGCTTCGGCGATTGCCTGCTGATAGCTTTCCGTTTTCAGCTTTTCTCTCTCCTCTGTGTTCGACAAAAAACCGCACTCCACAATCACCGACGGTACAAGCGGCTTTTGCAAAAGATAAATTGAATCCGGCGCCGCCATCGGCACACGCTCATTCTCCGCATCCACATTTTCACGAATTGCATTTTGAATACAGGTTGCCAGCTGCGCCGCCGCAGGATTTTGCGTATCATAAACCACCTGCGCACCATGATACTGCGTTTGTCCGAAGCTGTTCATATGAATACTGACAAACAACCCGCCATCTCCGCTGTCGCGCATGGCTTTACGCTTTTTCATATCCGCGCGCTTTTTTTGCGCAATGCTCTCTCCGTCATCATGTATACCGTTTTCATCCGTCCGTGTTAAAAGCACGCAAAAGCCGCGCGCCTCCAGCGCGGTCTTCAATTTCATGCAAACCGCCAAGTTCAGCCCGGCCTCCTGCGTACCGTCTGCACCGACACAACCGCCGTCCGGTACGCCGTGCCCTGCATCAAGCAAAATGCAGTTCTCCGGCGGCGCATTATTCTTTGCTGTCGTTTTTTGCACGGACAAAAGCGCCAGACTCAAAATCAAAACACAAACAAGCAACACCGCGCTGCTGCGCTTTATAAAGACAATCAAACCCTTCCCTCCCCGGGTGTCTTTGTTAAAGCCTATGCAGCCCCGATGCAAATAAGAACAAAAAAAGCCGATGCGCTTTCGCATCGGCTTTGAAGATTATTCTTCGCTCTTCGGTTCTTCTTCCTTTTTTGCCTTCGGCTCTTTTTCAAAGTATACACCGTCAATATATACATTCACGCCGAGCACCTGCAAGCCGGTCATACTTTCAACCGCCTTTTTCACCTTGTTTTGCAATTCAACAGAAAGCTCTGCAATTTTTGCACCGTAGCATACGGTGATATGAACATCCACGGTAACCTTACCGTCTTCGATATCTGCTTTAACACCCTTAGCAACATTTTTCTTGCCGAGGATATCCGCAATGCCGCCGACAATACCGCCGCTCATCGAATAAATACCCTTGACCTCAGATGCAGCCGCACCTGCAATTACACCGACAACCTCCTCAGAGATGACTACGCTGCCGATTTCTACATTTGTATTTTCCATAAATCATTTCTCCTTTCGCTATAACATACTTCAAGCTCTTATGGAATTAGTATAACACATTATTTACTCAACTTCAACAATTTTTATATTTTTTATTTCCACCTGCGCCTGCGATGCAACAATATCCTGTATTTTTGCCACCTCTGCCTCGGTAAGTGTCTGCGCCTTCACTGTTACGCTTGCCGCCTCACCGGAAATATAGACCACGGCATCCGCAAAGCCCTTTGCGCGAATCATATTTTCCGATGCCGTTTCTCTGTCGGCAACACCGGCAATTTCCAAAAGCTCATTTTGCGCCAGCTGCTTGGTCTCCAAATCGACATTCGGATTTTCAATAATCTCGTTTAATCTGGAAATGGTCGTGCTGCGTGCGCTTTCGCGGCTGACACGCGCCTGGCTGAAATAACTGTCATTGCCTGCGCTCACAAGCTGCGCCTCGCCCATCTTTTCCGCCTCAACGACATCTTGCTCTGCCTCAGGCGATGCCTCCTCCACCTCTGTGCTGCTTGCCTGCTTAAGCGCTGTATCCTCATCGACCTGCGCATAATTGAAATTGATAAACGCAGCCACGCCGATGAGTAAAATCAATGCCCCAATCAAAACTTCTTTTCTCTTCATCACCATCATCATACCATTGCCTCCTCTGCACTGTTTCATTTTTACTTTGCAAACACACCGATGCGGTGCTCCTCCACCGCTAAAACCGCTTTAATGGCCAAAATGACCTGTTCACGCACACTTGCACTGCTGCCGCCCTCGCACACTGCAATCACGCCGCGTACCTTCGGATATTCCTCCCGCGCCAAAATCGGCGCATCCTCCGGCACAACAACGCTCGTGCTTTCCGTGCTGCTGCTTTTGTCCGGCTCACGCGTTTGTTCTCGGCTGATTTCCGTCACAAAATCGCGCTTCCCCGTACCGTCGTAGGTAATCATAACCTCCACAGAGCCGACGCCTTTAATCTTGCTTAAAATCGACTCTAACCGACGCTCCGTTTCCGCATAGGGCTGCTCTGTAGGCAAAGCCTCGCTCTCCGTCTGCATAGGCTTTGGCTTTGCTTTGCCGAATGAAAGTAAAAGTATGCCTATTAATAATATGACTAAAAGACGCACGATATGCTTGTTTTTTACAAGCGCCCCGAAGTTAATTTTCTCCACCGCACACCTCCTGTTATACATAATCCGGCACAATGCCGAATGTTTCTTCAACAAATGCTGTCAGCGCACCCTCGCTGATTTTTTCGTTTTCTATGCTGAGACTTTCTACCGTCAGCACGGCATCTGCACATGTGACATATGCCTGCACACAAATCTCTTCGCCAAATTCTGCCTTCACACGCTGCTTGACCTCGGCGGCAAGCGCCTCTGCAAACTGTGCCGTTACGACATTTTCCTCCGTCGCAGTCTGCTGCGCCTCGCTTGGCTGTACGGTAATGCTTTCAAATTCAACCGAGCGAATCTGCAAAAAAGCATTTACAATCGCCAAGGAAATAATCAATCCCGTCACAAGCGCGGTATACTTTCCAAAGCACCCTTCCGGTGCGAGCGACTCACAAAAAAAGCATAAAAACACCACACAAAGAACCGTAACCGTAAAACTGTGTAAAAATTCCATCCGCTCACACCCTCATCAGCATCGCAATGCAAATAATCAGCATTACAAATACAGCACATAACACGCCGACCATCGTCGCCAACGCACCGGCTGCGGCCTGCACTGCTGAGAAAATCCGTTTGTCCGTCACCGGTTCAATAACGGCTGCCGCCAAATGAAACATAAAGCTGTACAAGCCGATTTTAACCACTGGGGCAAGACAGATACCAAACAGCGAAACCATTCCGGCCAGACCCGTTGCCTGCAAAACCACCTTTGCACTCGTAACCACCGTATCCAGGGTGTCGGTTAAAATACCGCCGACCACAGGCACACCATTCGCAACAATGTAACGCGAGGTTTTTGCACTCAAGGCATCCAGCGCGCCTGCACCGAAACCCTGCACAACCAGCAAGCCGGTAAACACCGTTAAAAGAAGGCACAGTGCCCAACGCGTCATCTTTTTCAAAAGTGCCGCCAAAGCACCGACCGAGACTGTTCGACTGATGCCGGAAACCGTATCTAAAACAAAGCTGCAATATAAAAGCGGCACAACCAAAAACCTTACCGCATTGGACAAAAGCACACAGCCGGTAAAAATCACAGGCTGTACACCCGCCGCCACGAGCGGCTTACCGCCCGAAAGTAAGAGTCCCGCCAAAATCGGAACACTGCCGTTTATAAACACAACCGCACTGCCGACAGCCGCCTCGAAAGTAACAACCGCCTCGGAAAACACCTCAACCGTCAGCGTGCAAAGCACGCCGTAGCAAACGAAAAATACCGTATTTTTTATGCTTTCCGCACCAAGTTCCTGCTGCATATTTATCAGCACGGCAAACAAAATGCTGACCGCTACAATTTTCAAAAGTAACGCCAGCGCACTGTCAAAATCGCCGCGCACCAACGCCATGACCTTTGCAAAGATGCTTTTAAAATCAGTTACCTGCTCCCCTGCGGCGATACGTCGTGTATTGTCCGCAAAGGCACCGCCCTCCGCAATTTCATAATCGTAGCCGTCCAGCAATGCGTCCAGCGCACCGTCAGACGCGACCGGCACCTGAAAAAGCATTAAAAAGAGGCACACCAGCCAAATCAGTCTTTTCATTCGCATTCACTTCCTCACAAAATCCCCACCAGCGTATCCATCAGCTTCGCAGCAATCGGCAATGCCTGCACCAGAATCAGCACCTTACCGAACAGCTCCACCTGCACACCGACGGACGCTTGTCCGGCATCCCTGCAAAGCTGTGCAGCAAGCGTGCAGATATAGCCGATACCGATGACCTTAAACACCGTTTCCAAATATCCGTCCGCAACGGCATAGCGCGCAGCCAGCCGTCGAACATAATCTATAGCATATGTAGCCAGATTCAGTGTGTACAAAAGCAGAATTGCACAGGTAATCAATGCCGCAATCGCCGCCAGCTCCGATTTCAGGCTTTTCAAAAAAACGCACAGCAAAAGACCGCAAAGCGCAATACCAATCAGCTGTGTCAGGCTAATCATAAATCAAACACCGTCTTAATTGTGTCAAACAGCGCGCTGATTTGACCGACAATCATAAACAAAACAACAATCAGTCCTGCAAGTGTCGTCAGCATTGCCTGCTCTTCCCTGCCCGAACGAACCAAAAGCTGATTGAGTACCGCAACAATGATGCCGATTGCCGCAATTCGAAAAATCAAATCTACCCCCATCGGAGTGCCTCCTTTTGTAAACTATAAAAGCAAGATAACCAGCAGCATACCCCCGAGTATGCCCGATGCCGTATAAAGCTTTCCGCGCGCTTTAAGAATATCCTGTGCGTCCTGAAATTGTGCTTGCAACTGCCGGATTACCGTATCAACATGCTGTCCCTGCGCCTCCACATCGCTACAGCCGAGCGAGAGCGCCGCCTGCTTCAGCAGCGCCGTCTCCGGCGCGCCCAGCGCATCTGACGCCGCAACGGCACTGCACATCGCCTCTTTAGGCGGTTGTCCGTGCGATAAAGCAGATGCAAATTCGGCAAAAATCGGCACATCACATTGCAACGCAATCTTCTCAGCAGCCTGTGCAAGCGGTGTTTGCAAAAACACAATTTCAGTATGCAACAAGGAAAACGCCTGCAAAAGCCCCTGCAGCGCAAACACGCGCCGCGCCAGACGACGCCGGAAAGCAAAACCGAGCAGCGAAGATGCCACAAATACACATATAGCGCCGCATAGCTCAAGCACGCGTATACACCTCCAATATGCTGCCCGGTCCGCTGCGCCGCCCGAGCGTAACATAGACTTCAAATAGTTTTTCCTCCATTAGTGCACTTCTGCCGCTTCCGTGCACAGTGGTTATAACGCTGCAGCCGCAGCTTGCAGCTTTTTCCATTGCGCAAAGCTGCGCATCACCCCAAAGCTCATCCGTGACAAGCACCTGCGGCGACAAGCTGCGCACGGCAAGCTCTATGCCCGCCGTTTTCGGGCAAAGGCGAAGCACATCCGTGTTTTCGCCGATGTCAAACCCGGGCACACCGCCATGCACAGCGCAAAGCTCGTCGCGCTCGTCAATGACACAAACCCGAAAGCCGCGGCCGGACAGCAGACGCACCAAATCGCGCAAAAGCGTTGTTTTGCCGCAGCCGGGCGGCGAAATCAGCACCGTATTTTTCACCTTGCCGCTTTGCAGAATGTGCGAAAGCAGTTTGTCCGCACAGCCGACAAGCTCGCGCGGAATACGAAAATTCAAGCCGGTAAACTCCTTCATATTTTCTATCCGCTCGCCTGCCGCAAGCACACGCCCTGCCAGACCGACGCGCACGCCGCCCGGCAACATAAGAAATCCTTTTTTGATTTGCTCGAGCACCGCATAAACCGAATTGTTGCATATGCGCATTACGGTCTCACCGATTTCCTGTACACTGACCATACCGCGACTCAAGGGCACGCTTTGCCCGCCACGCACCAGCATCATCGGTGCACCGGCGCGCAGTCGCAGCTCCTCAGCATACAGCAAGTCCTTTTCAAAAATTTGCTCACGCAAGCGCTCTGGCAGACAACGCAGTATCTGCGCCGGTGCATTGGTCGCCTGCACACGCCTCATCTGTTTCACCTCCGCATTTCCGTTTGCTTCATCCTATGCACGCAAAAATAATTTATTCCGTATTTTCTTGCATTTTTTATTGACAGAAACGCATGAATATAATAAAATATGTGTATACTAATTGCACTAAGGAGAAAAAACATGGCAGATCAGGAAAACACAATTACCTTATATGATGAAGACGGCGGCGAGATTGAATTTGAGCATCTGGATACCGTTTCCTACAACGACAATCTCTATGTTGTTTTGTTAGAGGTGTTAGAGAGCGGCGAAGAAAACGATGAGGTGGTCATTTTCAGAATTGAGCAGGATGAAAACGACGACGATACATTAGTTGTTATTGAAGATGAAGCAGAATTAAATGCTGTATTCGAGGAGTTTCAAAACAGACTCGAGGACGAATAAGATTTGAATATTCCCTGCGGTGTGCGTAGGTGTACCATTTATTTTACCAACACTTTTAATATGGGATTCTTTGCTCTATGTGCGGATTGCAGGCCTCCCTATACGGAAGAAGGAAGCGTGAAACACAAGGCGGTTGCCCACCTGCATTTGCAGGTCAAATAAAGGTACGAAGACTACGGCACAGCGGGGATTTTTTCATTTCAGGGTGACAGGAGATATTCGAACCACGCCTTAAACAGCGTAATTTCGGTGTATTTCGGCTTGTCATCTTTGCAAGGCGCCAGCCTTGCTTCATCTTCCGCACCAAAATCCCCTCGAAATTTCATCAGTTTAAGGTCGAAGAATTTTCAATGAGGGAATTTTATGCTTATGCAAGACAAAAACGCAGGTAATCCTGACGGATTACCGAGTATTTTAACGTGGCAGAAGCGAAAATTAACCATTGAAAATCGTGGTTCAGATAACGCCTGTCACCCTAGGATGTGATTACAAATGAAACTGAGAACAAAAATACTCTTAGCCTTAAACAAGCTTTTCAAAGCGCCGGTACATCCGTTTAACCTGCAAAACGAGGGCGTGAAGTCCTATGCGATGTGGCAGTTTGAAAAGGGAGCACAAACCATTGCCTTTTACACCAAGCGCTACAGCCAGGCAGAAATGTTTCAAGGCAAAACCGTGGTGGACATCGGCTGCGGTGCAGCAGGCAAATCGCTGTATTATGCTTCCTGCGGCGCAGAAAAGGTTATCGGCGTGGAAATATTGGAAAAATATCGCGCAGAAGCCGAAAAGCTCGCCGCGGATTTGAATTTGGCGGACAAATTCGAATTTGTGTGCGCGGATGCGGCAAGTCTGCCGTTTGAGGAAGGCAGCATCGACACCATCATTATGAACGATGCCATGGAGCATGTCGACAATCCGGAGGCGGTTTTAACCGAATGTCTGCGCGTGATTAAAAAAGGCGGCAGAATTTTCATTAACTTCCCACCCTACTATCACCCGACCGGTGCACATTTAAGCGATGCCATCTTCATTCCGTGGGTACATATGTTTTTGGGAGAGGCTGTGCTCATTGAAGCCTATAAGCACCTTGCCAAAAACTACCCCGACGGCGAAGAACGCATCGAATTCCGCATTTCCGAAAACGCCCAGGGCAAAGAATACTTTTCATACATCAACCATATGACTATCAAGCGCTATAAAAAAATTCTGAAAAAGCTTGCCATTACACCGGCGTACTATAAAGAAGAACCGCTGCGCACGATAGTTGCCCCGCTTGCAAAGCTGCCGCTTTTCAAAGAAATGTTTGTAAAGATGGCAATATGTGTCATTGAAAAATGATTTGAAGGCTGAACTGATTTTCTGTTCAGCCTTTTTATTTTAAATCCGTATAAGCAGCTCTTTTTCAGGCAAAAATAACAGCGTAAACAAAACACAAGAAAGGCTGGTATTTATGTCTGAAATGAAAAACAAGCTCATTGCCTGGATGAAGAAAAACCGCTACTACATAGTGCTCGCACTATGTATTCTCGCCGTCAGCGGTACCTATCTACTTTTAAGTCGCGCACCGACACAGATTCCGCAATACAGTGCTGCCGATACGCAAGACAAGGCAACCGAAAATGAACCTCTGCCGGATTTGGCAGATTATTTCCCGCCGGAATTAGAGCCGGACGCCATCGAAGAAAAGCGTCATTCCGAAGGCACGCAAAATGCCGTGCCGGATGAAACGGCCGAAAGCACGCTGCACGCCTCCGCAAACGCAGAGGATGTGGAAAAAGCACCGCTTGTTTATGTTTGGCCGGTGGAGGGCGATGTGCAAAAGCCGTTTTCCGGAACAACGCTCGTCTATTCGAATACAATGTCAGATTGGCGTGCACACACCGGTATGGATATCCATGCAGAAATCGGCGATTCGGTCAGCGCCTGCGCAGACGGTGTAATCGAACAAATCTACACAGATGCGCGCATGGGCATTACCGTTGTCATCGACCACGGTGACGGATTAAAGTCCGTCTATGCCAATTTATCGAACGGCAATCTCGTCCGTGAAGGACAGCAAATCCGCGCCGGCGAAGTCATCAGCACCGTCGGCACTTCAGCTTTGTTTGAAGCGGCAGACGAAAGCCATCTGCACTTTGAACTGCACCGCGACGGCGAGCCGATAGATCCGGCAACCGTTTTATATTGACACAACAGAGGCAGCCCGCGATTCCCGCCGGGCTGCTTTTCTTGACTTAAGGGCAGATTTATGGCATAATAAGTAGTAAGCTTTTCATGCAAAGGAGCCATATATATGTCCGACTTACTTATTAAGCTTTTTATAAAAAACCACGAAAACATTTCCGACGAATCCGTGCGCCGTCGCTACGGCATTTTGGGCGGCAGTGTCGGCATTGTATTCAACCTGGTTCTGTTTGTACTCAAAATCATTGCAGGACTGCTCTCTGCTTCGATAGCAATGCTCGCCGATGCGCTCAACAATCTTTCGGATGCAGGGGCTTCCGTCATTGCCTTAGTCGGCTTTAAAATGTCCGGCAAGCCGGCAGACAAGGACCACCCCTTCGGGCACGGGCGCATTGAATACATCAGCGCACTTTTAGTAGCCATTGTGATTCTTTTAATGGGCTATGAGCTGATTCAATCCTCCATAAGCAAAATTATCGAGGGCAGCATCTCGCAGTTTAACATAACATCAATCATTATTCTTTGCATCGCAATTGTAATCAAGCTCTGGATGTTTCTTTTCAATCGATACATCGGCAAAAAAATCGACTCCCCTGCCAGCCTGGCAACCGCAAAGGATTCACTTTCCGATGTAGCGGCAACGGCAGTGATTTTGCTCGGTGCGCTATTATCGAAATTTGCCAACATCAACATCGACGGCTATCTGGGCGTTTTAGTATCACTGTTTATCCTCTATGCCGGCTACTCCACCATCAAGGACGCGCTCACCCCGCTGCTCGGCGAACCGCCGGCAAAGGAAATGGTTGAAGAAATCGAAAAAACCGTTATGGCGCACGAGGGCGTTATCGGCATACACGATTTAATCATCCACAACTACGGTCCGGCACGCTTTATGATTTCCCTGCACGCAGAGGTGCCCAGTAACGGCAATGTGCTCACGCTGCACGATACTATTGACTTAATCGAAAAGCAGCTCAGCACAAAGTTCGACTGTGACGCCGTAATTCATATGGACCCGGTAGAAACAGACAATGCTGTCATCAACACAGCAAAAGCATTCATTACCGAAATCATTGCCGAAATTTCGCCGGAGCTTTCCATTCACGATTTTCGTATGGTCACCGGTCCGACGCACACCAACCTGATTTTCGATATGGTCGTGCCGTACAATTTCAGCTTAAAAAACGAACAGCTCTCTGCCTTAGTGCAAGAAAAGCTGCTTGCCTACAATGAAACTTATTTTGCAGTAATCAGTTTCGACAATAAATACATATAAGCGAGGACGCAAAATGCACAACACAATCAAAAACACAATTTGCATATGTCTGATATCGGCATTGCTTTTATGCGCAATGCCGACCTTTGCATATACACCGACGCAGCGCTTCTCCTTTGCGCCGATTGCCTACGAGGGCGAAATCCTGGATGCACTTCCGTGCAGCGAAGGGGTCTTTGCTGTAAAGAATGAAAGCTTTCAGTCCGGATTCATTTCTGCAGAAGGTAAGCTTGTAATCCCGTTTTCCTTCGCCAATGCCGGCTCTTTCCAGGCCGGTCTTGCTCCGGCGGCTGTTGCCGGCGGTAAATACGGCTACATCGGCAGAGACGGTCTTTTTGAAATTGCACCCGCCTTTGACAGTGCAGACAATTTTTCAAGCGGACTGGCCCGCGTAGAAAAGGATACGAAAACCTTCTATATCGACCGTACTGGCAAGGCAGTTACCTTTGCAAGCACAGACGGCTTTGCCCCGCTCGGTGCCTTTAAAGACGGCGTATGCTGGGTTGGCGATGCCGACGGACTGTATCACCTGTTGGATGCATCCGGCGCCCCGGTTTTTGACTACGGCTACACCTGGGCAGACGATTTTTCCGAGGGCGTATGCTGGGCAAGTCCCGCCGGCGGGGATGACTTTTTAGATTTTGAAATTCAGCTGATTGATGCGCAGGGCAACATCTTAATTCCCTGTGGCAAATACAGTAGCGCCTCCGCGTTCAAAGATGGTGTTTGTTGGGCAAAACGCAGTTCGGATGACACCCTGGTGCTGATTGACACCCAAGGCGAAGAGCTTTTCGTCGCACCGCGCGCAGAGGGCATCCCTACGCCGTACACCAACGGCTTAAGCGTGGGCCTGGAAAACAATTTATTCACCGTCCGCAATGCCGAAGGTGTGGTTATTTATTCTTCGCTTAGCTACCGTGCCGTCAGCTACGGCGGTTTTTCCGAGGGCAACCTGCTCGTGCAGGACCGACGCGACGGAAAGTATTACATTATGCACGATACGGCATATGAAGCAGTGCAAGCCGAAGAAGAAGTGTACACCTTCGACTATGCCCCTGCCGAAGAAATCGACGCAGATTTTGAAATCGTGCTGCACATCGGTTCACCGCTCGCCCTGGTCAGCGGTCAGCTTGTATATATCGATGCAGAAAACCCAAATGTAAAAACCTTCACACAAAACGGACGCACGCTCGTGCCGATGCGCTTTTTGTCCGAGCGATTGCCGGGCTGGTCGATTACCTGGGACTATTTAAGCGAAAGTGCACTTTTAAAAAGCGACGCAGTTGCCGCCGGCTTTAAAGACAGCGTTGCCGACTTAAGCTACATTCGCTATAACACTGAAAAAAGGCAATACGACACCTTAACCAAAACCTTGGATCAGCCGCCTGTGATTGCAGATGGGCGTATGTTTTTACCGGTCCGCGCACTCAGCGAGCTGATGGATGTAAATGTGTTTTATGATGCACGCGGCCTTGTTGTGTTCTCCAACACGAGAGATACCCTCTCCTACGAGGAGGCAACAGAGCTTCTCACGCAGTTAGAGCAAGGAAAATAACTATGATTCAGATTCCGAAATATGTACAATTTATACTGGACATCTTAAACGCCAATGGGCATTCGGCCTACATCGTCGGTGGCAGTGTGCGCGATGCACTGCGCGGCAAGGCGCCGGACGATTTTGATGTGACAACCGATGCACAGCCGGAGGAGATTTGTGCTGCATTTGAAGGTGTGTGCAAGGTAATTTTAACCGGCTTGAAGCACGGTACGGTCACCGTGCTTTCCGACGGCAACCCCGTCGAGGTTACAACCTTTCGCACCGACGGCGACTACGAAGACAACCGTCATCCGGAAAGCGTCACCTTTGTTAAAAGCATTGATGCTGATCTGGCAAGGCGCGATTTTACAGTCAACGCTATGGCGTACGCACCAAACACGGGCTTAGTGGATTTATACGGCGGTATGCAGGATTTACAAAATCGCATTTTACGCTGTGTCGGCAAGGCGAGCCTGCGCTTTCACGAGGATGCGCTGCGTATGCTGCGCGCGCTGCGCTTCGCAGCCGTTCTGCAGTTTGATATCGAAGCGGAAACCGCAACCGCTATCCATGAAAACCGCATGCTTTTAAACAATGTCTCTGCAGAGCGCATCCGTACAGAGCTGTTTAAGCTGCTGGTCGGCGAAGACGCAGAAAAAATACTGCTCGCCTATCCGGATGTATTTTTCACGCTGTTTCCGCAGTTCCAAGGCATCTACGCCTTGGAGGCCTATACAGCGGCAGTGCGCAGCATAAATACACTCAAAAAAGATGCTGTACTGCGTTTTGCAGCGCTTTTACTGCCAATAGCAACACACCAAAGCGAATGTTTTTCTGCCATAGCCAGCTTAAAAACGGACAAGAAGTCAGCCGATGCACTCAAATTCGCCGTACAGCACACAAATGATGCTCTGCCGACAAATACCGTTGAAACAAAACACGCCTTAAACCGCTACGGCACAGAGCACCTTGTCTTTTGGGCACAGCTGAAAAAGGATAGCAATGCACTTGCGCAAATCGCTGCCGTACTGCAAAGCGGCGAAGCTTATCGCATCAGCGATCTTGCTCTCAGCGGTGATGACATTGCCGCTCTGGGCTATAGTGGCAAACAAATCGGCGAAGTTCTGCATACTTTGCTGACCGCGGTAATTGACGGCAAGATAGAAAACAAAAAAGAAACACTTTTAACTGCAATAAAAAAAATGCGACTATTTCGGAAATAGCCGCATCTGTTGGGTACCAAGACCCGATTCAATTCTATAAAATTTTCAAAAAGCATACCGGCATATCGGCAACGCAATATCAAAAAGACAGCTTATACACCGAACATTAAATCGTCATAGGTCGGGTACGGCCAATATTTCGAGCCGGTCATACTCTGGATGGTGTCAGCCGTTTTGCGCAGCGCATCCATACGCGGCAGAACAATCTCCTTATATGCCGGTGCCTGCATTGCGCCGTCTGCAATTTGCATAACCTCGGAAACTGCGGCATCAAGCGCCTCTGTGTTTTCGTGTAGCTCACGAATGAGCGAAGAAAGCTTCTTTGCCAAAATCATTTCCGCATCCTGCTCCATCGCAATACCGATGTCCTTTTTCGCCTTTATTGTATCCGCCAGCTCGTGCATATACAAAACCGCTGCCGGCATAATATCCTTTCTGGCCATAATCAGCATGGTCATCGCTTCTATATGGCGCACATTCGAATAGTTTTCCAGCATACTTTCACATCTGGAGCGCATCTCTGTTTCCGTAAAGATGCCGTACTTTTCAAACAGCGCAATATTTTTTTCAGCAACAAATGCCGGAAGTGCATCCGGTGTGGTCTTCAAATTCAGAAGGCCGCGTTTTTCTGCCTCCTGCACCCACTCCTCAGAGTAGTTGTTTCCGTTAAACACTATACGCTTGTGCGCAACATAGGTCTTTCGAATCATCTCGCGCACAGCCGCCTCATCACACACTTTGAGCGTTTCCAGCTCCGTTGCCATATCGTCGAGCGCTTCGGCAACAATGGTATTGAGCACGACATTCGAATCAGAAATCGAAAACGACGAGCCAACCATACGGAACTCAAACTTGTTACCTGTAAAGGCAAACGGCGAGGTACGGTTTCTGTCTGTCGTATCCTTTCTGAAGTTCGGCAGTACATCTACGCCGCTTTCAAAGCGCGCCGTAGCATTCGGCGCATAGACAATGCCCTTTTCGATTGCATCGAGCACGCCTTCGAGCTCATCACCGACATACATCGAAACAATCGCCGGCGGTGCCTCAAAGCCACCGAGACGGCAATCATTGCCCGCACTCGCTACCGATGCACGCAAAAGATCCTGATACTTGTCCACAGCCTTAATCACTGCCGCCAGGAACACCAAAAAGCGCGTGTTTTCATACGGGCGCTTTGTTGGATTGAGCAGGTTTTCCCCAGCATCCGTTGTCAGTGACCAGTTGTTATGCTTACCGCTGCCGTTGACGCCGGCAAACGGTTTTTCATGCAAAAGGCATACAAGACCATGCTTATCAGCAAGCTTTTTCATAACCTCCATCGTCAGCTGGTTATGGTCAGTGGCGATGTTGGCGGTTGTAAATATCGGCGCCATTTCATGCTGCGCCGGTGCAGCCTCGTTGTGCTTGGTTTTTGCAAGCACGCCGAGCTTCCAAAGCTCCTCGTCGAGCTCCTTCATATACGCGGACACGCGCGGCTTGATGCTGCCGTAGTAATGGTCCTCAAGCTCCTGCCCCTTCGGCGCAGGTGTGCCGAAAAGCGTTCTGCCTGCAAAAATCAGGTCTTTTCTTTTATCGTAAAATTTCTTATCAACCAAAAAATATTCCTGCTCTGCGCCGACCGTCGTAATCACGCGATGCACATCGTTTTCGCCGAGCAGCTTTAAAATACGGAGCGCCTGCCTGTTAATCAGCTCCATCGAGCGCAGAAGCGGTGTCTTTTTATCGAGCACCTCACCACTGTACGAGCAAAACGCCGTCGGGATACAGAGCGTGCCATCCTTAATAAATGCATAGGAGGTCGGGTCCCAAACCGTATAGCCGCGCGCCTCGAAGGTTTCGCGGATACCGCGCGACGGGAAGGAGGATGCATCCGACTCGCCCTTGATGAGCGCTTTACCCTTAAACTCCATAATCACGCCGTCATCGCCGGCAGGCTCGATAAAGCTGTCGTGCTTTTCTGCCGTAACGCCCGTCATCGGCTGAAACCAGTGCGTGTAATGCGTTGCGCCCTTTTCAATTGCCCAATCCTTCATTGCATTGGCAACCACATCTGCCACAGCGCTTGAAAGCGGCGCACCGTCTTTAATTGTTTTTTGCAGCTCGGCATAAATCTCCTCCGGCAATCTCTCCTTCATTACCTTTGTATTAAATACCATACTGCCAAACATTTCCGGAATGGAATTCATCAAAACAAACCCCCATTATAATTCTACAAAACACCTTGTAATTATACACCACGCCCACAACAAATGTCAACTTATTTTCCCCCACGGTAACAAAAAAGAAATCATTTTTTTATTGTATACCGCCACATTTTATGTTAAAATAAATGCATTACAGAAAAGGAGCGTTCATTTGATGCGTATTGTAGCTTTTTCCGACACCCACAAGCACACCGAACACTGTGTGCGTCTACTGGAAAATATGCAGGGCAATATTGACGCAGTTTTGCACGCAGGCGATGTTGCGGAGGATATTGATTTTTTAACCAAGCGTTTCCCCGACATGAAAATCTACGGTGTGCGCGGCAACAACGATATGTTTAAAACCACGCCCCTGCCGGCAAAGCTCGTCTTAGAGTTTGATGGGATAAAGCTTTTGCTGACCCACGGACACAGCTATAATGTAAAATATACCTATGAGGATATTGCTGATGCGGCAATGGAGTCTGGCGCGAAAATCGCCGTATTCGGGCACACGCATCAGTCGTGCGACCGCACAGAAAACGGCATCCGTTTAATCAATCCCGGCAGCAGCACCGGCGTTTGGCCGACCTACGCCGTTATCGAAATTGAAGACGGAAAGTTGAACACAGATATCATAAGCCTGAGGTGAGTAAAATGATTATTGTAATCGATGTTGGTAATACAAATATTGTTGTTGGTGCATTTTCCGAAAACGGCCTGATTCGCAGCTGGAGAATGTCGACCGACTTTCAGAGAAGCTCGGATGAAACGGGAATATTTTTCTCCCAGCTTCTGGCGCACAGCGGCTTGCAAATCCGCGATATTCAAGCCGTGGTTGTTTCTTCGGTTGTGCCGCAGATTATGTTCTCGCTCGAGCGTGCCATCAAGCGCTATTTAAGGCACACGCCGATTATCATCAGCAAAAATGTCGCTACAGGATTAAATATTTTGACCGACAACCCCGGCGAGGTCGGTGCAGACCGTATTGTAAATGCGGTCGCGGTACACAACCTCTACCCCGGCGACAGCATCATTATCGACTTTGGTACAGCAACCACCTTCTGTGCTCTGCGCGCAAATGGCGATTACTTAGGTGGCGTCATTTGCCCGGGTATCAAAATTGCGCTTGATGCCCTGATTGAAAAAACAGCAAAGCTGCCGAAAATCGAGCTGATCCGACCAGAAAATGTCATCGGTAAAAATACGGTTACCTCGATGCAGTCCGGTATTATCTACGGCTACGCAGGTCAGATTGAAAGCATCGTTACACGCATGAAGGCAGAGCTCGGCCCTGCGCAGGTTATCGCAACCGGCGGCGTTGCTTCGCTCATCAAAGAAGCAACGGATGTTATCGACATCTTAGACCCGAATTTAACACTCAAGGGCTTAAAGCTTTTATATGATATGAACAAATGATAAAGAGCACTCATCCGAGTGCTCTTTTCGTTTCCAGAAAACGGTTTAAAAGCGCACCTGACAGCACACAAACGCCGAATAAGTAGAGCCACAAAAGCAAAATAATAATCGCACCGATAGACCCGTAGAGCACAGAAAAGCGCGTAGATATGCGCACATACAGGCTTACACCCAAGCTGATTGCGTGCAGTCCCAGCACGCAAAACGCACTGCCGCAAAGCGCATAGCGCAGGCGCACACGCTTCACCGGCGCGAGGCAGTAAAACGCCGTAAGCACGCTATACGCGCTCACAAGTGCAATTCCATACACACTCCACCGCATTATGCTTTTATCATATAAAAGCCACGCAGGCAGCGTGCCGCTCAGACTGACAGCAACCAGCGCCGCCAGAAGAACCGCGCTGATGCCGATTGTAAATGCAACAGAGTGCATTAGCTTTTGAAGCCAGCTTCGCCGCTTCTGCGTTTCATACACCTTATTAACGCCATAGGTCAATGCCTGCACTGCGCGCGAGGCGGAATATAGAGAAAACATAAAACCGAACAATAAAGAAAACCAGTTGGACACGGATTTAAGATATGCATAATACGCCAAAACTGCATCGGCTACCGGCTTCGAAAGCAATGGCTCAACAGCATTTCGCAAAGCATCCGCCGGAAAGCGTAGCACACCGACCAAAGCAGCGAGAAACATCAAAAAAGGAAATACTGCCAATGTAAAATAATAGGCTATTCCTGCCGCTGCATACATGATTTCATAACGCGCAACCAAAGCTGCAAGACGCATCCACAGCCGCACAAGCTTCATATTTTTAATTCTTTCGAACAAAAAAACGACCTCCAAACGGAAAATTGGGCATCTGTCAAAAACTGACACATGCCCAATTTCGCAACTGTTACTATCTTACTTATTTCATGCCCTGCTCGTAAGCGCTGATCATCTTCTTAACCATCTGACCGCCTACGCTGCCGGCCTGCTTGCTTGTCAGGTCACCGTTGTAGCCTTCCTTGAGGTTAACGCCTACTTCAGAAGCAGCCTCCATCTTGAATCTGTCAAGTGCTGCGCGTGCTTCCGGAACTAAGTTCTTCTTGCTTCTTGCCATTTGAATTTCACCTCCTTGTCTGGTTTACACTCATAATTTGTGCAAATCAGCGCTTTTTATAAGGTGAAATAAATGGCTATTTATCTATTTTTTATTCTACAAAAAAAGTCTTTCCGAAAGGCGCTTGATTTGCGCCTTAATCATCTCATGCTCTTCGCGCTTAAGCTCAGGATCGTTTTTTATAATCAGCTTTGCAGCCGCCTGCGCCGTTTTTAAAATTTGCGCATCTGTAAACAGATTTGCAATGCGCATACTCGGCAAGCCGTGCTGGCGTACGCCGAAAAAGTCGCCCGGTCCGCGCAGCTTTAAATCCTGCTGCGAGATAAAAAATCCATCGTTTGAGGCGCACATCACCTGCATGCGTTTTTTCGCAACCTCGCCCGTGCCCTGATTCATTAAAATGCAGTAGCTCTGTGCATCACCTCTGCCGACGCGTCCGCGCAGCTGATGGAGCTGACTCAGTCCAAAGCGCTCTGCATTTTCAATAATCATCAGATTCGCATTCGGCACATCGACGCCGACCTCAATAACCGTTGTCGAAATCAGCACCTGCAGCTCCCCTGCTTTAAAGCGCTGCATAATCTCTTCCTTATCCGACGCCTTCATACGCCCATGCAAAAACGCAACTGTGTAGTCAGGGAAAACCGTTTTTTGCAGATGGTTGGCATAATCCGTCACATTTTGTAGCGCAGACATATCCACACCCGTGCTGTCCGACTCTTCCACAAGCGGGCAAACAATATACACCTGATGCCCATCATCAACCTGCTTTCGCACAAAGCCGTACATCCTTGCGCGTTTTTCTTCATCTATACAATAGGTTTCAATCTGTTTTCTGCCCGGCGGCAGCTCGTCAATAACGGAAATATCCAAATCGCCGTACAAAATCAATGCCAGGGTGCGCGGAATCGGCGTCGCACTCATAACTACAGTGTGCGGGCGCTTTCCCTTCGCCTCCATCGCGTCGCGCTGCATTACACCGAAACGGTGCTGTTCGTCGGTAATGACCAGCGCAAGCTTCGGAATTTCAACTTTGTTTTGAATCAGCGCATGTGTACCGACTACAATGTCGTACTGTCCTGCTGCAATTTCTGCCTGCAGCTTTTGTTTTTTCGCAGGTGTCAGCGAACCGACCAACAAGCAAATGCGTATACTTTCATCAAAAAACTTTTTAAGCGTTGCGTAGTGCTGCGTTGCCAAAATCTCCGTCGGCGCCATCATCGCCGCTGTATAACCGTTCTCTACAGCCGCCGCCATTGCCGCAGCCGCAACTACGGTTTTACCCGAACCAACATCGCCCTGTACCAGGCGGTTGGCGCTTTTTCCGCTTCGAAAATCCGACAAAATTTCATCGACCGTGCGCTGTTGCGCGCCTGTAAGCGCAAACGGTAGCTTGTCTAAAAAGGCGCGCGCCGCAGCCCTGCCGTCAAAGATAAACTCCGTCGACTTCTGCGCCTGCTTCTTAATACCATACAGCGACATTTGCAGCAAAAACAACTCCTCAAACACAAGTCGTTTTCGCGCAAGCTCGTAATCATGAAAGCTTTGCGGAAAATGAATGTTGCTATAGGCAAAGTTTTTGTCGCACAAATTAAACTCCCTGCGCAGATATTCCGGCAGGGTTTCCGGCATTTGGCCGATGTACTGCGCGGCTTGCGCCATCAATGTCTGCAAGGCTTTCTGCGACAAATTGGCACTCAGCGGATAAATCGGCACAATGCGCCCCGTACTGACGCCTTTTTCCGCAGGTTCAAAAATCGGGTTTTCAATGTGCTTTTTGCTGCCGATTTTTTTTATTTTACCATAAAAGGTATACCACTCGCCTTTTTTCAAGCTGGTACCTATGTACTTATTATTAAACCAGGTCGCCGTAATTTTTCCGGTTTCGTCGACCAAATCCGCCGAATACACCGAAAGTCCCTTACGGATATGGCGCGCATACACAGGCGAAAAAACGGTGGCAATGATGCACACCGTTTCTCCCTCCTGAGCTTCATATATCGTTTTTGTTGCACTTCTGTCCTCATAATCACGCGGAAGATAGGTCAGCAAATCATACACAGTTTCCACGCCGAGGCGCGCAAAGTCTTTTGCCTTTGCCGGGCCTACGCCCTTAAGTGCAGTGAGTGGCTTTAAAAGCATTTTGATCACTCCACGGAAATGATATAGTAATACAGCGGCTGCTTACCGCTCTGAAGCATAACATCCATGTCCGGATATTTTTCCTCTAACTTTTCAGCCAGCTTTTCAGCCTCTTCATCCGTTACATCGCTGCCGTAGAATACGGAAATCACACTGGACTCCTCATCAACCATATTCTTTATCAGCTCACGGCATACCTTCGAAGGCTTCTCGCCAACAGTGGTAATTTCGCCTTCGCAGATACCGATGATATCGCCCTCGGAAATCGTCTTGCCGGATACGCTTGTGTCACGCACGGCATAGGTTACCTGCGCGGTCTTTACCGTGCCGATGGCTTCCTTCATAGCTGCTTCGTTCGTTTCTGCATCCAGATGCGGCAAAAATGCCATCATTGCTGCATAGCCCTGCGGCACGGTCTTTGTCGGCAATACAACAACCTTTACTTCACTCAGCTCCGCTGCCTGCTCTGCGGCAAGAATAATGTTTTTATTGTTCGGCAGAACGAAAATGCAGTCCGCGTTGATTTTCTCAACAGCCGTTAAAATATCGTCCGTGCTCGGATTCATCGTCTGACCGCCTTCAATGATTTCATCTGCACCGTAGTCGCGGAAAATATCTGCAAGGCCTTCACCTGCAGTTACGGCAACAAAGCCGTACGGCTTGTGCGGTCTTTCTTCCTTAATCTCTGCCGGCGTCGGCTCTGCCTGCGCCTGCTCACCTTCGATAATGCTCGAGTGCTGCAAACGCATATTATCAATCTTAATCTTGCTTAATGCGCCGAGCTTTAATGCTTCTTCTATCACAAAGCCCGGGTGATTTGTATGAATATGCACCTTTACGATTTCATCATCGTCAATAACCAGCTTGCAATCGCCCTTCGGGTCAATCACTTCGCTGAAATGTGCAACATCCACATCCGGATTCTTTTTATCAATAATAAATTCTGTGCAGTAGCCGAATTTAATATCCTCAACATTCAAAGACGCCTGTGCCGTAGTCGAGGTTGCTGCCGGTGCAGCCGCGCCGCCCTGCAGCTCTACAATCGCACCGGTGGTCAGCGCTGTATAAGCACCTTCTAAAAGGTAAACCAAGCCTGCGCCGCCTGCGTCTACAACGCCTGCCTCTTTTAATACCGGCAGCTGGTTCGGCGTATTTGCAAGCGCTTCCTTACCTGCTTCAATCGCAATAGAAAACACCTTTTCAATATCCGCTTCTGTTTTTGCAGCCTCAACTGCTGCTGCCGCAGTCATACGGGCAACAGTCAAAATCGTACCCTCGGTCGGACGCATAACCGCCTTATACGCGGTTTCCACACCGTTTTGCAATGCAGCCGCAAAACCGATTGCATCTACGCTTGCGTTGCCCACCAAGGATTTGGAGATACCGCGGCAAAGCTGCGACAAAATAACGCCGGAGTTACCGCGCGCACCGCGCAAGGATGCGCTTGCAAGCGTTTTGCCGACCTCTTCAATCGAAGCGGTAACAAACTTTTTAATCTCGTCTGCCGCTGCGGTAAAGGTTAAAGACATATTTGTACCGGTATCGCCGTCCGGCACCGGAAATACATTTAATGTATCTACTTCTACTTTATGATTGTTCAAATGATTCGATGCAGACTGAATCATATTGGCAAGATGCATGCCGTCTACTGTCGTAAGAATAGGAATCGCCCCCATATCACAATTTCTGTATCGGATTAGTCGGTTACACGCGCACTTTCAACATTTACGTTGACCTTGCCTACCTTAAATCCCGTCATCATTTCTACATTATACTTAACATCTTTGATAATTGCTTCGCAGATCGCGGCAATATTTACGCCATACTCTACCATAATGTGCAAATCAATTGCAAGCTTTGCATCCTCCGTTGTTGTTACGGATACGCCCTTTGCCATAGAATCACCGAACAAAAGATTTACAAGGCCGGTTGTCTTTTTACGCGTAACCATACCGACAACGCCGTAGCAGTGCGTTGCAGCCATGCCGGCTATTTTTGCCAAAACATCGTTTTGAATAATAATTGCGCCGTTTTCATTTTCAGTTTTCAATGCCATAAGTATGCCTCCTTTATTGATGCAACTTCGCATAAGCCATCTTGTTTTTGACCTTATACGAAATTATTTTACCATAAAAAATGCAAATAGTCTACTAATTTTTTCTAATTCTCCGCATTTCCTTCCTCAGAAACGCTGTCACCGGCACCGTCAATCAGCCGCTCGCTCTCGCCCGTCGGCAGCTGTGTAACGCTTTTAAGCGCGCGCTGAATCTGCCTTGTACGCGTGCCAACCAGCTTTTCAAGCTCGCGGTTTGCCTGGTCGAGTCTGGATTGCGTCAGCTCCAGCACGCTGCCGAATTTTTCAAACTCGGTCTTTACCGCACCGAGCACATCCCAAACCTCGCTCGAGTGCTTCTGAATCGCAAGCGTCCGAAAGCCCATCTGCAAGCTGTTGAGCATCGCCGCCATCGTCGTTGGCCCTGCAACCGTGATTTTATAATCGCGCTGCAATACCTCTAAAAGACCGCGCTTTACGACTTCTGCGTACAAGCCTTCAAACGGTAAGAACATAATGGCAAAATCCGTTGTCTGCGGCGGTGATACATATTTATCGCGAATTGTTTTCGCCGACAGCTTAATAAACTTGTCGAGTTCACGCAGCTGTGTATTCACCAGCTCTGCATCGCCACGCTCGTAAGCATCCATCAGATTCGAATACAAATCCCCCGGAAACTTCGAGTCAATCGGCAGATACACAAAGCCGTCATCATTGCCCGGCAATTTAATGGCAAATTCCACAGCGTCACGACTGTTCGGCTTTGTCACAATATTCATTTCATACTGCTCCGGCGCCAAAATCTGCTCAAGGATTGCGCCAAGCTGCAGCTCGCCTAAAATACCGCGCGTTTTTACATTCGACAAAACCTTCTTTAAATCACCGACGCCGGTCGCCAGCGTTTGCATTTCACCGAGGCCCTTGTAGACCTGCTCTAAGCGCTCACTGACCACCTTAAACGATTCTCCGATACGCTCATTGAGCGTCTTTTGCAGCTTTTCATCCACAGTACCACGGATAACCTCTAACTGCTTTTCGTTGTTTTCCTGCATCGTTTTCAGGCGCACTTCCATCGTCTGCCGGATGTTTTCAAGCTTTTGCTCATTTTCCATGCTCATACGGCTGAAACGCTCCGAAAGTTCTAAAAGTCTCTTATCCTGCGCATCCGCCGCTTGCTTTAACGCCGCCTGCACCGATTTTGAAACCATTTCCATATTATCCTTTGCATATTGCGCGTTCTCCATACGCCCTTCGCGCAAATCGCGTATTATTTCTTCTTTTATCCTCTGCACATCGCCCTGTGCACTTTTGTTTTTCAAAAGCAAAATCAAATTGACAATGCCTAATACAAGCAGCAACAACCACGCAATCGGTGCAAGCGGCTCAAAATTCCATACTGTTGTCATTCAAATCACCCCACAACTACAAATCCGACGCCCGGTGTCATCGGTTTTAATATGCCCCATGTTCTGTCTTCTAACTGTTCACCTACATACAGCGCATCGTGAATCACCTGCGGCGTTACGCACTGTATGCCGTCCGCCGTTACAGCGCGGTTCGAGCTGTTGGCAATTACAATTTTGCCCTCCGCGTCATAGCCAGCGGCAAGTACCCAATGTGAACCCTTCGAAAACGGATTTTCCGGGTATTCTTCGCACGGCTTCGACACAAAAATCACTATTTTGCCGCCATCGAGTGCTTCTGTAATTTTTGCAGTTGCCTCCGCTCTGTCCAGAATCGGATATGCCGTTGCCGCTATGTCAAGCCTATCAAGCACCTTTGCAATGCCGGTAACGCTCATAAAATGCTGCTGCGGTTCTTCGGGTGCACCCCAAATTTCACGGCAGTATTCGTATTCCTCGTGCGGAGTGATTTTTACGCCGTACAAATTTGCTGCCATTGCCGTGCAGCAATGTCCGCAGCCGTTTTTTTGCACATATTCTTTATATTCGCCGTCCTCCCAAAGCTGCTGAATCCACACCGGCGTTGTTTTTCCGTTCACGGTGACCTTCGCCGGAATTTTCTCATTCCCGGTATAGGTATATGTAACTGTACACATTTTTTCTTCTCCTTAACCAAATATAGAAACGCCTGACTTTTCCAACTGTGCACACGCATCCTTTACTCTGCGCACATCATACTCCGCTACCCGATGCCCGTCAAAGCCGACACTGACTTTAAGACCGCTTTTTCTGACAGCATCAAGAATACCGTCTTTGTTTTCAAAGAAGGCTTTTACATAGTCATGCTCTCTGTAGCCGTGAATAGAATCATAGTTGACATTCAGCTCCCAAAAGATGCCGTATGCCGCCAACTTTCCCAAAAACGCATCTATGTCCTGTCCCTTTTTATGAATATAAGCAGGCAAGTCGCTGTGCGCCAGTCCGATTTTTCCACAGCCGCAACGCGCAGCAAACGCGAACAAATCCTCTACGGTCGAGGCATCCTTTTCGTAATCTTCAATGAGACAATAATCAAAATAAGATACATCCACACCCTCCGGCAGCAGGGTATATCCCAAATCCACCGTCGCAAGCTCCAAACCGCACCAAACCGTTATATCATTTTTATACTTCTGCGCAAGAAGCTGAATATGCTCATAGTAGCGCTGCAAAAGATTCGTATGATGCTTTCTTTTCTCCGCCGCCGAAGCATATGTAACACCCGGATGATTCATAACAACGCCGTAATAATGGTCCGAAATGCCCAAAAGCTCTACGCCGCCGGAAATCGCGCTTCGAATAACCGCCTCCGGCGAATCCTTGCCGCAGTATGAATAATAGGTGTGTGCGTGCAAATCCTGTATCATATTATTTCGCCCCTTTGTTCTCGGAAAACATCCAGGAAAGCACATACTGAATATACTCGTCCCAAAATGCCCAGCCATGTACCCCCGGCGACTCACGATAGGTGTAGTCGAAATCGAGCGTCTCAAACTTTGCTCTCAGCTTCTGGTTACCCTCGTATAAAAAGTCCTCCGTACCGACACCCATATAAATGCGCGGCTTTACCGCCGAGGTATTGGCCTTTTCTGCCAGGCAGAACAAATCCTCGCTGTCGGGAATGTTTATATCTTCGCCAAACACCGGAATTAAGGTGTCTTTAAAATCCATTGCAACGCCGCGAATGTCCGCAGCGGACGAAAGCCCTGCTGCCGCAGCATAGCGCTCCGGATTTTTCAGCGCCAGCTTCAGTGCGCCGTAGCCACCCATGGAAAGTCCAGCAATAAAAGAATTTTCACGCTGATTAGAAATATGGAAAAACTCCTGCATCAGGCGCGGCAGTTCCTCTGTGATATAAGTATAATACTTGCCGCCGTATTGCATATCCGTATAAAAGCTTCTGCCGCCATACGGCATTACAACACAGATGCCGTACTCGGTGGCATAGCGTTCAATCGATGTGCGGCGAAGCCAGATGGAATGGTCGTCACTTAAGCCGTGCAGCAAGTAAAGGCACTTATATTCGTTATTCTCCCCATGTCCGCTCAAGCCAATCTGTCCTTTTGTGCTCTTTTGCGGTAAAATAACATACACCGTCGTTTGCACGCCCAGCGCCTCACTGAAAAAATGCGATTCAAAAAATGCCATTGCACCCACTCCCATCAATTTCATTCTATATGCTTTATTTTACCATAACGAAAACAAGATAGCAACAAAAAAGCGGTGTCGACACCCCGCTTTTACAGTTTGTTTATATTTTTCTCATCCTTGTTGGATAAACTCTTTATGGATATAATCGTAGCACAGTGCGTTTTTCGAGCGCAAATAAACGTCTGTATTGTTACCGACTCTGACAAGCTTTAAAAGCCCCTGCTCTGTATCCACACCCACAACATTAAAGCAGTCGCGGCACTTTGTACCCGGCGTACGCGCGCCGTCATTTAACACATCCCAATCCGTCGCATTTTGCACGATAACATTCAAAACACAGCTTTCAGTGTACCCAAAGGAATCCACATGGTCGTGCCCTGCAAGATTGCAGATGTAATTTCCGCCGTTTTCAATAAAGCCTGCAATAATATCCTCAAAGGTAACTCTGTCGCGCTGGTCATAAGAAGGCTTCACGCGCTGCGCTTCTTTTTGCTTGACTGCACCGTCATAATCATCATAATGATGAAACGGTGTATCTAAGGGCGCTGCAATATAGTTTGTCGGCTCGTGCATTGCGGTCATTACATGCAAGCCCTTCTCCTTAGCATCTTCCAAAATACTTTTCAGCCAAACTCTCGTCTGCGCAATGTCATAATAAAGGTCTAATACTATGAGGCGCAGATTCGAGGCTTCAAAATCCTTGTAATAGCTCATCGGATATGTCCCCGGGCAAAACTGTACATCCCAGTTTTCCGTATGGTTAAACAAAAGCGAAAGCACAAGCGCCTTATCGCAAGGCGTTGTCCAGTCCGTATCCGGCGTAGCACAATCGTGGTTGCCGACACAATTCAAAATCGGGTGCACACACGGCGTGCATTCTGTGTACATATCGGTATAAAGTGTATTGATGCCGCCACAATAATCTCCGGTGTGTATGCCGAAGGAAATATATTCGCTGTAGTGGTTAATGTATTGCACCATTCTGTCCCAAAGTGCCGGCACATTATGCACATCCGATGCGTGCACAAACGCAATCGGAGAAAATTTGTCGCCGTAATAGTTTTGAAAAAGGTGTTGCGAGCGCGGTCTCGCCGCATTTAAAACATACGGCTCAACTTCGCGGTTCAATTCGATAATATCGTCTGTATATTTCTTCATTGCTTTCACCCCACTATATCCATTATAGCATCGGAAACGCCGACCATCTATAGCTGTTTCTGCTGCATTTTAGCACAATTCTGCTTTTTCCGAGTCTTTTCCGTTCTTGTTTTTCTTCGCTTTAATTTGCCTTACAAGTGTAATCACGCCGGCAATCACCGCACCGCCCAAACATGCGCAGCCATAGCTGTACATAGTGACTGCACATAAAAATCCGAATCCCAGACTCAACTCATCAAGACCCGTGATTTGCTTGTGTAGCCACCAGTCAAAACCAATCAATTCATACAAAACAATTACAACCAAAGAAATGCAGGTGCTCACCAACATTGAAACAAAAAACTCCTTCAGCGTTTTTCGAATCAGAACAATCAAAACCGCGAAACCGGGCAACGCCGGTAAAAGCAAAATCAAAGCATTATATAGCCAGTCATATTGTTCGTTATATTCTGTGGGCAGTATAACATAAAGCAACAAATTCAAAACAAGGTAGTAAAACAGCGGTGCAGTTATACCGAGCAAAACCGTTTTCTTCATTTTTGTTTTCCCCTTCCCTTTACGCACATCGGTTTTCATTTAGCAAAAGCTTCAAACACCGAGATTATCACGCAGGCGTTCACTATCACCATCAAACAAATAACCGCTTATGCCGAGCGATTTTGCCGTTTCGATATTCTTTGCATTATCGTCGATAAACAGGCTCTCCTCAGCCTTGATTTCAAAGGTTTTTAGCATATACGCAAAAATTTCTTTTCCCGGCTTCGCTATGCCTACGGTGCCGGATAAGATGATGCCGTCAAAGAGGCTGAACAGCTTTCGAATCCACGGCACTTCCTTGTAGGTATTTGCAAAGCCGATGCTGACATTCGATAAAATGTAAAGCTTTGCGCCGGTCTTTTTCAAATCTGCAACCAGCTTTTCCATGCCTGCAACCGGCGTCAGGTTGTGCACCCAACGGTCATATACCTTGCAGCCAATTTCACGCAAATGTGCCGGCAAGCGGCGGCGGATGTCGGCTTTAATCTCTTCGTCCGTAATCGTTCCCCAATCCAGTGCATCCCAATACAGACGGTCAAACACAACCTCGCTGACAGTTTTTCGTGTTTTCGCATCCTCTATATGCGATGCCGTCAGCAAATCGGGATCAAACACCGTCAGTACATTGCCAAAATCGAAAATATAATTTTGAAGCATGCTTCTGCCTCCTTATTATGCCTTGAATTGAATGTATTTTACCATAACCCGGGAAATAAGGCAACCTTTAGCCAAGGGAGTCTTTTATCGACACTCTTTATATAAAGACTGTATAAACAGGATGCCAGTCGTTTTTGATGATTGCAATGCAAAAGGTTTAGATGCAAAGCTTTTAGCGTCAAGTTCGTGATAAGTTAGAGCTAAAAAAATGTTCTTATAACAACACCTTGCTCTACCTGCCGTATGGCCAAATATAACCATCAGCGCTCCCATAATTAGACCAAATGCATTTATCCGCAAGGGCAGGGTTCATTCTTTCTCCGTCTTTAATTTCAGCAACAAATCCATACCCCGGTTTAGTTGTACCATAATAATCTAATACATAGTAAATACGAATATAACTGTCTTTGCAGTCAAGCACCTTGATTTTATGAAGTCTCTCCGGTTCACAACCATCCAAAACTATACGCTCGTACTCTTGAGCATATTTATGTGTTAGATATTCACATTTAATAATAGAGACACCCCAACACAAAACAAACACAAAAATTATGAATATCAAAACCATACTTGCTAATTTTATTGTTTTTTTCATTAGTTAACCTCTTTCGTCAAAATTCAACAATAGTTATATCCTCATACCAAGCTAAGCCACACCACTGCAAACACACTAAGCAAGGCAAAAAACGGCACGAAAATGTGGAATTTCACTTTTGATGTTTTATGGTTAAACAAAACCATACCAAACATTGCGCCGCAGCCGCCAAACAAAAATGCACAAGCCAGCAGTGCAGCTTCGCTGATGCGTCTTTTTTGCTGCTTTGCAAGTAGTTTGTCTACACCGTAAACAAACAAAACAACGATATTCCAAATCAAAAGCACATACCAATAATAATTCATATACATTTCCCCTGTTCAAAATCATTT
>JAZQCN010000073.1:0-6479 GCA_045546315.1 Clostridia bacterium
CCCTACGATGCTGTTTTAAACTCGCTTTTGTAGGGAACGACCTGTGTGTCGTTCCGCTTTATAGCGAAGCAATGCGCCAAAACAGCCCTTTTGTAATTACAAACCGAGTTTAAACGGATTCATGATCCCGTTCGGGTCTAATTGCTTTTTGATGCCTTCAAACACCTGCATTGCCGGACCGTACTGTTCCTTCATAAGGCGACCTAATTTGATGCCGACACCGTGGTGGTCGTTTACAACGCCGCCGTTGGCAATGGCTGTTCTTACGCCGCAGTTCCAGATGGCGTTGTGCAGACGCAGTGCCTCATGCGGATCCTGCGGTACATCCTTGCCGTCGACGATAAAGCGGTCGTAAATCATGCAGCCCCACTCGTACCAGTGCGAGAAGTGCGCGATAAACTTCGCCTGCGGGAAGTTGGTTTCAATTGCTTTCTTCATTTCCCAGTAAATCTTTTCTATCTTGTCATACGGTGCGATGGTATCCATTGTACCGAAGCACTGCGGAATGTCCATCATGTGACCCGGATAGAAGAATGTAATCTTTTCCTTCCACCACTTTTCGCCGTACTCGCTGCCCAAATCCTCTGCGCCGTACTTTTTGAAGGTGTCAAGCAAAATCTTCATCTCGAGGTCTGCAATTTCCTTTACACCCTCGATGGCGATGTTCATAAATGCGCCCTTCTTTTCCACGCCGACAATCTTTTTGATGATGGAAACGGTTTCCGCTTCATCGTAAAGACGCATTACGGACGGCTTAAACTTCTGCAAAAGCTCACGGCCTGCCTTGAATGCATCGGTCATGTTGTGGAACAAAAAGCCGCGAAACTGCCTGGATTCCGGCTGCTCGTAAATGCGCATCTGCGCCTTGGTCATTACGCCAAGCGTACCCTCGGAGCCGATGAAAATCTGGTTGAGGTCCGGGCCTGCAGCGTGCTTCGGTGCAGGCGAGGTCTCAATGATATCACCGTTCGGCAATACAACCTCCATCTGCAAAACCATATCGTCAATCTTTCCGTACTTGGTGGAAGATACGCCAATACCGCGGTGTGCCAAAAAGCCGCCAACCGTCGAGCAAGTTAAAGAGGACGGATAGTGCATGGTTGCATAGCCGCGCTCGTTTGCAGCCCACTCGATGTGCTTGTAAATCGCACCTGTGCCGCACTCGATGTACATACCTTCTTCGTTAATATCGTAAATCTTGTTCATACGCTTGGTATCTAATACAATACCGCCGCACACCGGAATTGCGCCGCCCTGCGTACCGCCGCCTGCGCCCCATGTGGTTACCGGGATTTTATAGTAGTTTGCAATCTTCAATACCGCCGATGTCTCCTTTGCATCCTTCGGCGCAACAATAAATGCACCCTCCGGCATACGCAGACCGCGGTCTGCCCACATTCTGGAAAGCCAGAAGTAGTCGACGCTGTGCGTCAGCTTATCAATCGTTTTCGTCGAGCAGTTTTCTCTGCCCACCGCATCCTCTAATTCGGATGCAATCATATCAAACAAAAAGTCTGTCATTTTTTCTTCCTCCTTAATCCTCTAACGGGTCAAATGTAAGTTCCGGAATATACTTACAGAATTCTTCCATCAAATCCGCATACTTGCCGTACGCCTCCACCATATGGTGAATGTACGGGCCTTCGATGAGCTTTTTTTCCAGCTTCGACCAGTTTTTAAACTCTGCCCACATATATGTACCGAAGGTCAGCGGCCCTTCACAGGTCTTGTACTCGCCGCAAAGGAGCGTGTACTTACCGGCATCTGCCTGGAAACGCGCGATGGTGTAGTCGCCGTCCTTTGCCTTAAAGCTCGGCTTTGTGTTAAACAGTCTTGCATTGCTGCTCGGGTCCTTTACCGAATACGGGAACGGACCGCAGTGCCACAAAAGCTCGGCATTCGGATTTTCCGGATGTCTTACGGTAAACTCACCAAAAGTCGGCTTATGCGCGCCGCGCGATGCGCAAAGTAGCAGCGCCGAGGTAATCGCGCCGTGAATGTCCGACTCGCAGGCTACCGGGTAGCCGAGGTCGTAGAGTATGCTCATGGCAAGGCACGGGTTTGCATTAAACGCAAGCGGCATACTCGTCCAGCACTCGCTGGCAAGCACATCTGCATCCGTTTCGTTAAATACTTCTATATAAGTATAAACAAATGCGAGCATTCTCGTTAAGGTTTCATCATCCAAGCCTGCAACATCGTAGTCTTTTTTAAGCTTGTCTAAATCCATCACAAGCTCGCCTGCTTTGGAAGCGAGCGCCTTGTTAAACTTATCGGCAAACTGCGCCATGTTGTAATTGTTTAAATTAAAGCCGAACTTTTCCGTCAGCTCCAATTCATTGTACATAACACTCTTAAACGGCGTCAGGCGTGTGCCGACTTGCGTGATGCGCAAATCCTTGAAGTTTTTCACCATCGTCACAACGGAGATAAACTTCTTTACGCCCTCGGTAAACACATCTGCCTCCACCGGGCAGTTTTCGATGTAGGTAAACGGCACATGATAGCGGCGCAGCTGCTTGCTGATGGCAAACAAACCGCACTGACAGTCGGTATAGCGCTGTCCGTTTTCTTCAAACACCGTATCCTGCGGCCCCCACAAAAGCACCGGCACGCCGAGCTTCTTTGCAAGCTGCCCGCAAGCCTCTTCGTTGCCGAAGTTGCAGTTGATGAGGAAAATGGCATCGACCTTTTCTTTCTTAAAATAGTCGCACACCGCATCCACATCTGTGTTTTTGTAGAGCACACCTAAATCATTGAGCCACGCCAAATCGCAAAACTCAGTTTGCTCGTCTGCGAAGTTTTTGTAAATAAACGGCAAAACCTTGTCTTTGTTTTCCACGCCCTTCGCCGGCTCGAAGATGCCCTTGCGCGTTGCAAAGTCAAACAAGTCGCGCACAATCGGCACCAAACCGATTTTCACTTTAAAATCCAGCATATATTCCACCCTTTCTGAAAATTATTTTCATTTTCAAGTCAATTCAGACGCAATCATTGTATCATATTATGAAAATTATTTCAATACATTTTTATAATATAGTTGATATTTTCTTTGGAGAATTGAAAACTTTTCAAGAAAATGCTATAATGCAAATAAAAAAGGCTTCCCCTTGAGGGGAAGCTGTCACCAAAGGTGACTGATGAGGTGATAAAATGAGTAAAACAAATATATTGCACAACCCAAAACTGACGCACAATGCAAAACAACTGCGAACAAATATGACAAAAGAAGAATGTCATTTGTGGTATGACTTCTTAAAGACACTCCCCGTCACCGTAAACAGGCAAAAAGGAATCGGCAAATACATTGTTGATTTTTATATTGCATCCGCAAAAACTGTTATTGAATTAGACGGCTCTCAGCATTATGAAGATAAAAACAAAGAAGCGGATATAACAAGAGATTCCTATTTGAACGCATTAGGTATAAAAGTATTAAGATATACAAATTCAGAAATACAAACACGATTTGACAATGTGTGCCAAGATATATTAAACCACATCCTCACCTCATCCGACAGCTAACGCTGCCACCTTCCCCTCAAGGGGAAGGCTTTTTTTATTCTCCCCCACATTTGACAAATGCCATTTATTCCTATATAATATTTATGAAAAAAATTTTCACATTTGAGGTAAATCTATGGACAAAACTTCACTGAATATAAAACTCTTATATAACGAGATGGGCAAAGCGGAAAAGCAGATTGCAGACTGGATTTTCGAAAACCCGGGCAAAATCATTTCGCTTTCTATTGTCGAGCTTGCCGAGCAGTGCAAATGCAGCGAGGCAACCATCGTGCGTTTTTCCAAGCGTTTGGGACTGTCGGGCTATCAGGAATTAAAGATTTCGCTTGCCTCGGAAAGCGGCGGTAGCGCCGTATCGACGCACATCACCGCAGACGATACTGCCTATGAAATCTACGAAAAAGTGTGCAACGACATCTACTGCTCGCTCGAGAAAACGAAAAAGTCGCTCAAGGCAGACAGCCTTGCCGAAGCGGCGCAGGCGCTGTGCGATGCAAACAAAATCGTCACCTTCGGTCTCGGCAACTCCGCCTCTGTTGCGCTCGATGCCAGTCATAAGCTGCTTCGTGCCGGCTTAAACGCCGTAGCGTACTCGGACAATCATATGCAGATGATTGCCGCCTCGCACCTTCGCAAAAACGATGTCGTGATTGCAATTTCGCACTCCGGCTCGTCGAAGGATATTATCGAGGCTTTGCAAATTGCAAAGTCGCACGGCGCGACCACAATTGCGATTACCAACAGCGGCAAATCCCCGATTCTGCGCCACGCCGATATTGTGCTTGCCACCTCGGCAGACGAAACGCAGTATAACATTCTGGCGCTCAATTCGCGTATTGCACAGCTCGCCATCATTGATGCTTTGTATTTTTACATTGTGTGCAACCGTTCAGAAGAGGCACTTGAATCCATTAAAGAAACCGAACATTCACTTTTGAGTAAGAAGTATTAAGAAAGGACTTTTCAATGAAAAAGACATTTGCACTTCTTTTATGTGTTTTTACTCTTCTACATATGGCAGCTTGCAACACACCGAAAGAAAGCACGCCGACGCCCGAAAATACACAAGCGCAGCCGGACGCTTTACCGATTACACTCTACACCGGTACAGCAGACGCAAGCGTGCGAAGCGGCGAGGACCTGCTGGTCGAAGCGAGCTATCCGGTTTTTGCCTTGTCCGAAGCAGACACACTCGCCTACCCCGCTCTGGATGCAACGCTAAAAAAGCGTGCGGAGGAAATGAAAACTGCGCTGACAAAGGAAGCACAATCGTACATAACGGCTGTAGAAGAGCTTCGTAAGAATGAATACTTCTCCCCTTCCGCATATTTTTACACCAGGCACGCCGTCCGCGTAAGACGCGCGGACAGCGTAGTCGTAAGCCTTTTGTCGTTTCATAACGCCTACACCGGCGGCGCACACGGCAACTACGGCTTTTCCGGCGAAACCTACGATACGCAAACCGGCAAGCTACTCACACTTGACGATGTTATCACAGATACAAGCCGCCTACCTGCGCTGATTGAAGAAAAGCTCAAGACAGATTATGCGGACATCAACTTTTGGAGCGACATGAACATTGAGCAGTTAACCCCGCGCTGGACACTGGATGCACACGGCATTACCTTTTACTATGATCCGTACGCCCTCGCTTCCTATGGCGACGGCGCACAGGCAGTGACGCTGACCTTTGCCGAATTTCCGGATTTGTTTTATGACAAATATAAAACCGCAGCCAAAAACTACGGCATTCAGCTGCACAAAATGTGCCCATTCCTGTACGATATTGATGGGGATGGTAAAGCAGAACGACTTAGGTATTACATCACAAATGTGGATGCTGCAGATACCGAGCTTTATATTTTCTTTGGTGATGAACAATATAAAGAAGCTATAAGCGCACAAGATGCAGAAGCGACCTTTATTTTCAAGGACGGCAAGCCGTTTATCTATGTAACGCTGCTGCTTACGGACGGCACGCAAAAATGTGTCAGCTACAGCTTAGATGATGGCATCCAAAAGCAAGGCGAGGTCACAATGCCTGAAGACACCTATGCAGTAGACGGAAACACACTGCAACGCGCATTAACACATCCGTAAAAAAAGACAAAAAGGAGATGATTTTCATCTCCTTTTTTTGTGTCCGCGCAAATCCAAAACGGACCGTCGAGGACGCCGGTCCCTACAAGGCAACTGCAAAACTTACATCAAACCCAACAAAGCAAAAAAACAGTGGAAATTTTGTTGTAAGACAAATGCAGCAAATTAAAAAGGAGTTAATTCGGATGCAAGACGCGGCAAAAAGGCTGACACAGTACTCCATGTACGGGTCGACGCCACACACCAAAATCCCCACAAAAATAAAAAAGAGGATTTTTGGATGTAGTGCAAGGCGCAGAGCCTGAAAGAACAGAAAAAGCGTCAATTCAGATGAAGTGCGAGGCGGCTGCATCGGCGTAATACTCGTGTATACGCCGATGCAACAACGAAGCAATTCGCTGAATTCACGCTTTTTTAGAAGCAGACTTTGCCGGGATTGAGTATATTCTTCGGGTCAAATACCTTTTTAATCCCCTGCATAAGGCCAATATGGGTTTCACCGTATTGACGGCGTAAAAATTCTTGTTTTACATAGCCGATGCCGTGCTCGCCGGAAACGAGACCGCCCATTTTTTCGGCTTCGGTGTACATACGGTCGAAGCACTTTTCAAGCACATCTTCCCATGCCTTATCGTCTAAGGCATCACGGCAGATGTAAATGTGCAGATTGCCGTCACCGGCGTGACCGAAGGACGGAATACGCACGCCCATTTCATCGGCAAGCGCATGGGTAAATTTAATAAATGCATCGACTTTGTTGACCGGCACAACCACATCGCACTCGTCCATTTCGGTGGTGGAAGCCTTAATTGCTTCCAAGAACGCACCGCGCGCCGACCAGACGGATTTTTTTC
>JAZQCN010000074.1:0-1547 GCA_045546315.1 Clostridia bacterium
TCTTGACAAGATTAAGCCTGTGATTTATTGCGGCGACCTCAACGTGGCGCATAACGAAATTGACCTTAAAAATCCGAAAACCAATCACGGCAATCCGGGTTTTTCAGATGAGGAAAGAGCGAAGATGACCGAGCTTTTGAACTCCGGATTTTCCGATACCTTCCGTGTTCTTTATCCTGACAAAACGGACGCATATTCGTGGTGGTCATACCGCTTTAATGCAAGAGAGAAAAATGCCGGTTGGCGTATTGACTATTTCATTGTCTCAAAAAGACTTGAAAACTCAATTAAAGAAGCAAAAATCTACACAGACGTCTACGGCAGCGACCATTGCCCGGTTGGACTTACGATTGAAATATAAAAAAGGAAGCTGCTTTTAGCAGCTTCCTTTTTATTCTATATATCTTCATTTAATATCTTCCCACAACAACCCGCCTGATGCCGGCGAGGTCTGTGCGAAAGTCTATTTCCGTGCAACCGGCGCCGATTAATATTTTTGCAACGTCTTCTGCCTGGTCGTGTCCAACCTCGAGCGCTAAAAAACCGCCTTTTTTAAGAAGTGCGGGTAAAAGCTGGGCGATTCTGCGGTAAAATATCAGTCCGTCATCTCCGCCGTCCAAAGCGGTGGTCGGCTCAAAATCACGCACATCAGTCATTAAACTGTCAAGCACCTCAGTCTTAATATACGGCGGATTTGACACCAAAACATCGAACTTATCGCCGTCAAAAAAGTCCGTCATAATGTCTGCCTTTATAACTTTTATGCGCTCGGCTACGCCGTTTGTCTCGGCGTTTTTGCGCGCAGTTTTTACACATATATCAGAAAAATCAACTGCCGAAACCTCGCTGCCTTTTATGTAGTGCGCAAGGCTTATCGCAATCGCACCGCTGCCTGTGCACAAATCAATAATGCGGACGTTATCCGGCAGGGGCATTTCCATCACCGCTTCGACCAGAGTTTCGGTGTCGGGTCTTGGAATTAAGACACCTTCGCGTACAGAGAAGTTAAGTCCCATAAATTCACGGTTGCCGACTATGTATGCAACCGGCTCGCCGGACTTTCTTCGCTCGATTAGTGCCCGGTAAGCTTCTTCGGTGTTTTTGTCTGTTTCTTCTTTTAAATGCAATGCTAGCCAGACACGCTCTTTTTTGACTATATGAGCAAGAAACACTTCGCAGTCAAGGCGGGGAGTGTCAGAATAATTTAAAAGCGCTTCTGCTCCTTCGTGCAGAAGCGCCTGATATGTTTTTACCATTTGTCGTCCTCGCTGTTTCCTGTCAGGACACTCTTTAATGAAGCAATCGCAACCTCGAGTTGACTGTCGTCCGGCTCACGGGTGGTGATGCGCTGGAGCCACATTCCCGGCATGCTGACGATTTTCATAAACTTACTCTTGCTGCGGCCAGCAAATTTAATAACCTCGTATGAAAGGCCTGCAACAACAGGCAAAAGCGCCAAACGGATAATTATTCTTGTCCACGGATTGTTCCAGGATATAAACGAGAATAAGATGATGCTTATAACCATAACAATCAGAAGGAAGCTT
>JAZQCN010000075.1:0-19436 GCA_045546315.1 Clostridia bacterium
TGCCGGTTAGCACCGCAGTTCCGGATGCGCTTTTCTGTGCAGAAGGAACGAGATTGAATAGAGGAGGACCAGTCGTGGCAAAGCGCGATTATTATGAGGTACTCGGCGTAGAAAAAAACGCCAGCGATGATGAACTGAAAAAAGCCTACCGGAAACTGGCCAGACAATATCATCCTGATGTAAATCCGGATAACAAAGAAGCAGAAGAAAAATTTAAAGAAATCAACGAGGCATACGAAACTCTGTCCGACTCCACCAAACGCGAACAGTATGACCGGTTTGGCCATGACGGCCCTGGCGGTTTTGGCGGAGCAGGCGGTTTTGGAGGATTTGGCGGTCAGGATTTTGGCGGCATGAATGATATTTTTGATATGTTCTTTGGCGGCGGCTTCGGCGGCGGTCAGAGCCAGCGCAGAAACGGCCCCAAAAAGGGAAGAGATGTGCAGCAGAGTATGACGGTCACCTTTGAGGAGGCTGCCTTCGGTGTTGCAAAGGATGTTACGGTTGTGCGTACCGAAATGTGCACAAGCTGCTCCGGCAGCGGCGCAAAGCAGGGTACACAGCCGGTGAAGTGCTCCGTCTGCGGCGGCACAGGCCAAATCCGCACCACACAGCGCACGCCGTTCGGTAATTTCCAGTCGACGGCAACCTGTCAGCATTGCGGCGGTACAGGGCAAACAATTCCGCATCCGTGTCCGGATTGCGGCGGTACGGGGCAAAAGAAGGTGCGCCGCACCATCAGCGTAAATGTGCCGGCAGGCATTGATAACGGGCAGACGATTTCTCTGCGCGGCGAGGGCTGCAGCGGTACGAAGGGCGGGCCGAGCGGTGATTTGTATATCACGATTACCGTATTAAAGCACGAGCTTTTCGAGCGCCACGGCGCAGATGTATCCTTTGAAATTCCGATTTCCTTTGTATCTGCCGCGCTGGGTGATACCATTCGCGTACCAACCCTCGACGGTGAGGTGGAATATAAAATCGCAGAGGGTACGCAGAGCGGTACCGTATTTAAGTTTAAAGGCAAGGGTATTCCGTTTTTGCGCACTAAGGGGCGCGGCGATCAGTATGTGAAGGTGATTGTCGAGGTTCCGCGCGGTCTTTCAAGTAAGCAGAAAGAGCTTCTGCGCGAGTTTGAAGGCCTGGATAATGGAAATCATAAAGAAAAAAGCAAGTTCTTCGATATGATGAACAAGTTTAAAAAGAATAAAAAAGATTAAAAAAGATGCATCCTATGGGATGCATCTTTTTGTATGTAGATTTAAAATTATTTGTTTAAATGCTTTGCAACCTCTTCTGCAACCAATCTTGTGATTCTTTCAATATCGGCTGCGTTAAACTGTGTTGCAACGGACGGCGCTTTGCCATCGCTCGAGAAGAGCTGCATCTTCTTCATCGTTTCCTGCTTAACAGCTTCAACGGCTGCCGGAATCAGGTCGATTAAGCCCTTGTCCATGCTGGAGAATTTTTCAAACTCAGCTTTTACTGCCGCAACATTGATATCAGTAAAGATGTTCACCTTGCTGATACCGTCCTTGATTGCCTGGCGGAAATCATCGTCAGTTAAGCCGGAGCCGCCGTGCAGTACGAGCGGTACATCAATCGTGGAAGCGATAGTGCGGATTCTTTCAAAGTCGAGCTTCGGCGGCAGCTTGTATGCGCCGTGTGCATTACCGACGGCAATTGCAAGTGCATCTACGCCTGTCTTATCGACAAAATCCTTTGCAAGCTTCGGGTCTGTGAAGAACTTGGACGGATCCTCTAAGTGGTCGCTGCCCTCGGCAGAGCCTTCATTGTCGCCAACATGACCGAGCTCACCCTCGATGGTTGCACCGTAGGAGTGTGCAATGTCTGCCATTTCCTTTACCTTGCGCACATTTTCCTCGTAGCTGTCCGTCGAGCAGTCGTACATAATCGAGCTAAAGCCCAGCTTGAGCGCCTTGATGCAGGTGTCGTAGGAAAGACCGTGGTCTAAATGCACAACCACCGGCACGCTCGCCTTTTTTGCCATCGGCAAAAGGTAGTAGGAAACCTCATCTAACGGACCGTAAGGCAAAAGCACCTCAGCCGTACCCATAATTACCGGGGAGCGTGTGCTTTCAGCGGCGTTGATGATACCGCGTGCAAGCTCTAAGTTTACGGCGTTAAACAAACCAACGGCGTACTTGCCCTTTTGCGCAGGCTTAAGTACTTCATTCATATTAACTAACATAACCAAACCTCCATTGTAATTCTAAAATGAGATGATAATATTATATACTATGTTTGTTGGCTTTGCAAGAAAAGTTTTACCAATATGAAAGAATTTGCAAAAAAAATTTACGATTGGGCATTGTTTTCTTTTCCGTATTGGTGTTTAATAGAAGTAGAGTTTGCATTTTGGCTACGGAGGGAAAAATATGAGAAGAACAGTTTTAACAGACCCTTATTTTACAATACAACCGGAGCTGACCTTTATAGATGCGCTGAAAAAGCCGTTGCACGAAGCTGCGCCGGATTATTATGGTCAGCGCGCTATTGCGCCGGGTGAGGTGGATGTACACGGACTGTATATTAAAAAAGCATTTGAAAATGATCCGGAACAGCTTTTGAATACGATATACGAGGACTTTGATTTGTTTTTGAAGGTGTACGGCATCGGCGGCAGTCAATTCCCGATTTATCTTGAAATCGGGGAGACGGCGTGCTTTGAAGCGTATACAATTGAGGTGACAGAGGAAAAAATCGTTATCACGGCCAAGGATACGGAGGGCATCCGCCGCGCGCTTGTGTATCTGGAAGATGAGCTGCGCCGCGCAGAAAATGCATATTTGATGCCGGGGATAACGAGGAAAAAGCCGTCTGTGCGTTCGAGAATTACGCGCTGCTTTTTCAGCCCGATTAACCGTCCGCCGAAGTACGGCGACGAGCTTTCGGACGACATAGATTATTATCCGGAGGCGTACTTGAACCGTTTGATGCACGAAGGCTCAAACGGCGTATGGATTTACACAAGATTTTCTGACATTCTGCCGTCGGAAATTATTCCGGAATACGGTATTGGCTACGAAAAGAGAATGGCAAAATTAAATCGTGTGATTGAAAAGTGCCGCCGCTACGGCATCGGTGTGTATGTATTTGCCATAGAGCCGGTGGCGCTGACGCCGGAGCTCGCCAAAAAGCATCCGGAAATTGTCGGTGGGGATGTCGGTTATAACGGCAATCCGCTGTTTTGCTGCGAAAGTGAAAAGGGCAAGGCATATTGCTACGAAGCGGGTAAAAAGCTTTGCGAGCTTTATCCGAAGCTGCGCGGCTTTATTTCCATTACCTACGGCGAGCGCCCAACCTCGTGTGCATCGGTCATTTCTGGGAAAGAAGAATTTGATGAACCGATGGTGCATAGCACTTGTCCGAGATGTAAGAGTAAAAAGCCGGGCGAGATTTTGGCGAATGCACTTGAAGCGCTCAGAAGCGGTGCAAGAGAAGTAAATCCGGAATTTGAGACCGTGAGCTGGACGTACGGACATCGCCAATGGGGTTTAGATGACATCCGGGATTATGTTGATGTTGCACCGAGCGATGTGATACTGATGCAAAACTTCGAGGATGCCGGCTTTGAAGCGCAGCTTGGCAAGCAAAGAATCAGCACGGATTATTGGCTGTCCTATCCCGGACCGAGTGAAATGTTTGCAGAAACGGCAAAGCGTGCGCTCGAGAAAAACAAGACCATATATGCAAAAATGCAGGTTTGCTGCTCACATGAGATTGCAACCGTGCCGTATGTGCCGGTGCCGGGCATTGTTTTTGATAAATATAAAGGCGCAGCGGAATGTGGCGTACGCGGCGTGATGCAGTGCTGGTATTTCGGCAACTACCCATCTTTAATGAGTAAGGCGGCAAACGAAGCCTCCTTCTTAGAAAATTTTGAAAATAAGGATGCATTTTTAGAGCATATTGCCGGTATTTATTTCGGTAAGACGCGGGCAAAGGCGGTGGCAGCGGCATGGAAGCTGTTTGAAAGCGGCTACAGAAACTATCCGCTGAATATCATGTTTAGCTACTACGGGCCGATGCACGACAGCGTGGTATGGCAGCTTTCGCTTCTGCCGAAAAACTTCGCGCCTGCGCGCACCTGGCAGCTGGTTGACCCGATGGACGGTGACCGGATTTGCGACGCATTATGCAGTGCACACACGCTTAAGGAAGCGCGAATTCTCTGTGCGCGTATGGCGCAGGATTGGAGCGCAGGCGTAAAGCTGCTTGCTGATATGGAAAGCGCACATGCAGAGGAGGCTGAGCAGCTTGCGGTGGCGCGCGCCATCGGACTTTTGTTTGAGGGCGGCAACCGCATATTAGAGTTTTATCAGCTGCGCGATGATTTGGGCCGCGGCATAGGCGATGCAGAGGTCATTCTGGCAAGAATGCGTGAAATCGTGGAGGCAGAAATTGAAAACAGTGCGGCAATGCTTCCGCTGTGCAATGCTTGCGCGAGCCTCGGCTATCACTCCGAGGCAGAGGGCTTTAAGTTCTTTCCGGAAAAGCTTGAAAACAGAATAGAGCAGCTGAAGGCACTTTTGAAAACTGAATTTCCGATTGTGGAAGCCCGTCTTTCGGAAGGCAAAAGCGCGCTTGCTTACTATGACGGTGAAGAGGCCTACCCGGGCTTGAAGCGCTACCGTATGCCGCAGGGGAAGCTTGAAGCGGCACCATGGGAGGCAATTGGCGAGAGTGGCAAGCATAAATTCAGAATGGCATACGAGGGTGAAAAGCTGTATTTAGAGCTTTTAAGCACGGACGAAAATGCACAAATTTTAGTTTGCCCGGAATATCGCTTGTTTACTGCCGAGCCGCAGCTGCGTTTTAACAAAAACGGCTTTATGCATTTAAACTATAACGACTATCTTTATTGGCAGATCACGCATGAGCGCAAAAAGGAAATCCTGGAAAAATACAGGAACATGGAAGTGCTGTGTGATGCCGGAATGCATTTGAAGTTTGAACTGGATATTGACGAGCTTGGGCTTGATAAAATCCGCCCGATGAAGATGAAATTTGAAGTAAATGACAGTGAGATGTGGTGCGTAAGTGACCGTGAGGTGAGGGCGGATTTGATGCCGCCGTCGACGCTGGGAAAAAACAAAGTCGTGATTGAAGAGTACGGCTGGATTTTGCCGGAGGCATAAAACAAAAAGAGGTGTGAATTTTCACACCTCTTTTATATGCTTAAAACAACGGCGACAATTGCAAGCAGGAGAGCAATATTGTTTGCGCGGGTGCTTTTCTCTTTGAATATAAATACGGAAATGAGTGCACCGAGGAGCAACAATAAGGACGAATTTAAAACCGTAAAGGTTGAAATCGCCATGCTTGTAAGAATGTGTGCCGTCAATACGGAAACGATATTGGAAAGACAGGTTGCCGCGCTGATGTTTGCGTATTGTTTAAAGGTAAAGCCTTTGCAGCGTTGCTTGGCTGTAAGCCTTGAAATCAGGAGCAACACGCCGCAGATGATGCATAAAAAGACATTGGTTAAAAAGAACATCGATTCTGCGTGCGCACCGGTTGCAGAGAAAAACTTGATGAGAATCACATTTGCGCCGCTGTCCGCGAACAGGAGGAAGCAGAACAGCGCAGTCTTTGGATTAAATTGCTTTTTGTCTGTTTGTATATACGGCAACACTAATGCGGCGAGCATCAACAGTGCGGATAAAATAAGTTGTACCGTGCATGGCTCTTTGAATACAAGCACACCGATTACGGCCGAGGGAATCAGCGAGCCTGCTGTGGTGCTTAAATTGAGAAGAGACACCGGGTTTTTGGATAAAAACAGCATCGTAGATACGAGGCTGACGAATACGACAAGGGTGTAAAGGAGCGCATAGGTAACCGTTATCAGATTCAGTTGCGGTTGAAAGGCACAGGCAATCAGTAAAAAAACACTGCCAGACGCGGCATTGACAAGGTTATAAAATGTAAAGTCGGAAAAACCGAGGCGCAGACTTTTTTGCAGGTTCTTTTGCAGAATGGTCATTGTGCCGTTAAACAGTGTGATAAGAAGTAACAAAGTATAAAGCATAAGTTTCACCTCTGAAAAAATTTTATTATTTTATGCTTCACAAAACAAGTCAATTGATGTAAAATAGTAGACAGAAAGTGATAAAAATGAACGGAAGGTGACTATATGCGCGCAGGCGGAGAGTATATGTTAATACGCGGACCGGAAAATCTGCAGTGTGAAATGCACATCAATCCCGAGCTGGAATTTGTATATTTGCTTGAGGGAAGTATGAATGTTTTGTATGATGACGGCACAGTGACGCTTCAGCCGGGTGAGGTTGCGCTGGTGCTGCCGTATCGCTTGCATCAGTTCTTGCCGTCGGCGGATTGCAAGGCGTGGGTTTTGATGTTTTCCTACAGCATCAGCGAAAGCTTTTATAATACCTACCGTGTGCAGTATACGCAGAGTGTGAAATGTATATTGGAACCGCCGGTGGCAGGCTATGTGGAAAGCATGGTTTGCGGAGATGCAGAATCATTGAGTGTTTACGAGATTCGCGGTTTGTACAATGCGCTGCTTGGCGCGTACCTGCGAACAAAAGGGGAGGCAGCCGTGAGTGTGGACGGCAGCATGGTGCTGCGCGGACTGATAGAGTACATATCCTCGCACACCTTTGAGGATATAACGCTTCGTTCTGTTTGCGCACAGTTCGGACTCAGCGAAGCGCGCGTGCGCCGCGCACTGAAGACAATCAATTTGTCGTTTAGCGACTTGGTAGCGAGTATACGCATATCGCGCGCGCTCGAACTTTTAGCAAATGACGATTTGAACATTACCGAAATTGCCTATGCGTGCGGTTTTGGTTCAATCCGAAGCTTCAATCGCGTATTTATCAAGACAATGCAGTGTACACCAAGCGAATACAGAAAAGAAATTCATTAGGAATCGCTAAAAAAGACTTGAAAAAGCGATTGGGGTTAGATATAATGAAATTGCATGTAGTATTTACATAAATGAAAGGGGTTTATATTATGAAATTAGGCGTACTTACAGTGCCGCTTGGCGGTATGAGTCTTGAAGAGGCGGCAAAATATTTAAGCGGTCTCGGCGTGCAGGCACTCGAAATCGGTGCCGGCGGCTTCCCGGGCAAGGCGCACCTGGATCCGGAAAAGCTTTTGGGCAACAAGGCTGCAATTGACGAAGTAAAGAAGATTATTAAGGACAATGGTTTGGAAATCAGCGTTTTATCCACACACGGCAACGCACTGCATCCGAATAAGGAAATTGCAAAGCAGTTTCACGATGATTTTGAAAACACGGTTAAGCTCGCGCACGAGCTGGAGGTTGACACGGTTGTAACCTTCTCCGGCTGCCCGGGTGACTGCGATGAAAGCAAGCATCCGAACTGGGTAACCTGCCCGTGGCCGGAAGACTTTTTAGAGATTTTAGATTACCAGTGGAATGAAAAGCTCATTCCATACTGGCAAAAGGAAGTTGAATTTACAAAGAAGTACGGTGTAGACAAGATTGCCTTTGAAATGCATCCGGGCTTCTGCGTATACAATCCGACCACACTTTTGAAGCTGCGTGAGGCGGTTGGACCGGAAATCGGTGCGAACTTTGACCCGAGCCACTTGATTTGGCAGGGCATCGACATCCCGAGTGCAATCCGCGCACTTAAGGGAGCAATTTATCACTTCCACGCAAAGGATACAAAGATTTATAAGCCGGTGGCTGATGTGAAGGGTGTACTCGATACAAATCACTATGGTGATGAACTCAACCGCAGCTGGATTTTCCGCGCACTCGGCTATGGTAACGACTATGCATACTGGAAGGATATTATCTCCACACTGCGCCTCGTTGGTTATGAGGGTGCTGTCAGCATTGAGCATGAGGACAGCTTAATGTCCTCTAAGGAAGGCCTTGAAAAGGCAATCACCTTCTTGAAGGAGTGCATTATCAACGAAACACCGGGCGAAATGTTCTGGGCATAATTAAAACTCGCTTGTCGCACAGGGCTATGCTCTGTGCGACATTTTGACATAAAAAAGTACACAAAATCACATTTACTTGCGCTGCTTAGTGTGCTACAATAGCGACTGGAGAGTGAGATGTATGCAAATTAAGCTTTTAGAAAATGAAGTTTTTTGGGGCGGCAATGTTGCCGACGGTTATCAAATGCCGTTTGGCAAGTGCACGCATCAATTTGATTTGAGATCTGAATTTCGCGACAACCAGGCAGCGCCGTTTTTGGTGTCCAATATGGGGCGCTATATCTGGAGCGAAGAGCCGTTTTTGTACCGCTTTGAGGATGGTGTGCTGACGATAGAGGGTGAGGACATTATCGTAAAGGACGGCTTTGGTTGCCTGAAGGAAGCCTATATGGATGCGGCGAAAAGCTATTTTCCGTCCAACGGTAAAACACCGGAGGCGCTGATGTTTACGCGCCCGCAGTACAATTCGTGGATTGAAATGATTTACGAGCCGACGGGCGAGAAAATGGAAAAGTACGCCAAGAGCCTTGTGGATGCAGGGTATCCTGCAGGCGTTATGATGATTGATGATAACTGGCAGGAGGACTACGGCGTATGGCGTTTCCATCCGGGGCGCTTTCCGGAGCCGAAAAAGACGGTGGACTATCTGCACAGCCTCGGCTTTAAGGTGGTTTTGTGGGTTTGCAATTACTTTAGCCCGGATTCGGAAACCTTCCGCTATCTGTGGGAAAAAGGTTATCTTGCAAAGGATAAGTCGGGCGATCCGGCAATTGTTAAGTGGTGGAACGGCTTTTCCGGTATGCTGGATTTAACCAATCCGGATGCAGAGGCGTGGCTACACGGCGTATTCAGAGGGCTTATGGACGAGTATGGCATCGACGGCTTTAAGTTTGATGCAGGTGATGTGCTGGATTATTCGGCGTATGTGTTCTATGAAAAGGCAGATTCCTGCGATTACTGTCAGCGTTGGCAGAAATTTGGCGAGCAGTATGCGCTCAATGAATTCCGCTCCGGCTGGAAAATGGGCGGGCGCGGTAACGCGCAGCGCCTTTGCGATAAGGGGCATACCTGGGATGAGAAAAACGGCGTAGCTTCGCTTGTGCCGAATGGCATCGCGCAGGCACTTATGGGCTATTCGTACAATTGTCCGGATATGATTGGCGGCGGCAGCTGGCTTTATTTTACGGGCGACAATCCGAATCTGGATGAGGAGCTTGTGGTACGCTATGCCGAGGTGGCAGCGCTGTTCCCGATGATGCAGTTTTCTGTATCGCCTTTGCGCGTGCTCAGCAAGGAAAACGCAGACATTTGCCTGAAGATGGCAAAGCTGCACGCAGAGCTGGGCGAGGAAATCTATGCGCTTGTGCAAAAGAGCGCCGAGACGAGTGCGCCTGTGATGCGCAATCTGGAATTTGACTATCCGCACCAAGGGTATGAAGCTGTAAAAGACCAGTTTTTACTTGGCGAAAATATAATGGTTGCACCGGTTGTGACCAAAAATACATACAGCAGAACGGTGGTTTTTCCGGAAGGTGTATGGGAAGGCGAGGCGGGTGCGTTTACCGGTCCTTGTGAAAAGGTGCTTGATGCACCGATTGACACATTATTGTGGTTTAGAAAGAAGGCATAAAAATGTTTAAAAGTGTAATTATTGGCTGCGGCGCAATTTTCCCGTCGCACGCAACGACGCTTAATGCTATGGAGAATGCTTGTATTGCGGCAGTTTGTGACATAAACGCAGAACGCTTGCAGGCGGCGTGCGATAAGTACGGATGCAAAGGCTATGCGGACTATAAAGAGATGATTGCAACCGAAAAACCGGATGTGGTACATATTTGCCTGCCGCATTATCTGCACGCACCGGTTGCGGAATATGCATTGGAGCAGGGCTGCAATGTTGTAACGGAAAAGCCGATGGCGACTTGCTTTGAGGATGCAAAGCATATGTTGGAAACGGAAAAAAAGAGCGGAAAGAGACTCTTTGTGATTATGCAAAACCGCTATAACAACGCAAGCGTAAAGCTTAAAGAGGTACTTTTAAGCGGCGCACTCGGCAAGGTGAAGGAAATTCGCGGCAATGTCAATTGGTACAGAGCAATGCCGTATTATACAGAGAGCGGCTGGCGTGGGAAGCTGTCTACCGAAGGCGGCGGCTCGCTGATAAACCAGTCGGTACATACACTGGATTTGATGCTGTGGTTTATGGGCGGCAAGCCGAAAACCATCAGCGCAGCAATGGCGACACTGGCGCATGATATCGAAGTAGAGGATATGATTACCGGTGTGCTTGACTACGAGGGCGGCGAGAGAATCAGTTTTTATTTTACGAATAATGCTACCCAAAACTATCCGGTAGAAATTATGCTTACCTGTGAAAAGGGTACAGCGAAGATTACCGGGCAGGAGCTTTTGATTACATTAGACGACGGAAGTGCGCCGATTACGGCAGATGCAGAAAGTACGGAAGGCGTGATTAAAGGCTACTGGGGCAACAGCCACGAAAAACAAATCCGCGATATCTATGCTTGTATGGAAACCGGCGAAACACCGTTTGTCACACCGCAGGATGCACTTGCGTCGCACGAGGTGATGTTTGCGATTTATAAATCCGCAAGAGAAAATGTAAAGGTTGAACTGTAAATAAAAAGGAGAATGAAATTGTTCATTCTCCTTTTTTGTATCTTCTGATTCGCATTGCGAATATTTATCGTTATTTTATTTCTTGTTCTAAGTGTTTGAATTCATCTGTATTAAAAAAGTCTGCAAGTGAGATGTCTAATCCGTCGCATAGCATTTTTAAGGTTACGATACCGGGGTTCTGACTTTTACCATAGAGAATGTTTTTTAGAGTGGAGGGAGCAATGCCGGAGGCTGTTGCTAATTTGTTGATTGTCATTCTCTTTTTTTCGCACAGCGTTAATATTCTGTTTTTTACAACTACATATGTATTCATAATAAGCCCCCTCGAAATTATAGACTAATTATAGACTATAAGTATTGACAAAGTAGGCTATATATGATACTATATAGGCTATAAAAAGCCTTTTGGCTAAAAAAGAGGGAGGAATAATCATGAGTGATTACTCAAATCAGGCACAGTTTGATTTTAGTAACAAACTGGCAAAGTACACAGAAGAAAATGGTGTTATCAGTGAAAGAGAAGAAGCGATTCTGTATGCACAGTCAGTGGAACTTCAACTTTTAAAAGCACCGCAGACAGCTGTTTTTCCGCCACTTGAGCAGTTTAGAGTGACTGAGGCGAATGGATCTTATATTGTTTCTGGACATGTGGATTCACAAAATAGCTATGGTGCTTCCGTAAGAACGCCATTTTCGCTTACGGTAACAAAAAACAGCGGAGTTTGGTCGTGTTCGAATAAATTTGTATCTACCTCGTCGAGTATTGGTGCACAAATGGTGGGGCATACGATTTTGTACTGGATTTTAGGCATTATAGGAACTGCGATTTTGTTTGCCATCAGTAGCTGTTCTATGTCCTCTATGTTCTAAAGCTTAGGTTCGTGATGAAAAATGCATTGTAGAAAAACTGCAATGCATTTTTTGTTTGCTCAAAAAAGAAAAACTGCATATTTTCGTTGAATTTTGTTTGTGTATGTGGTAAAATATAGTTACATATGTTTTAAGGAGACTTTTATGCGATACGAAACGAACAGTGTAGAAGAAACGCGCGCGGTTGCAAAAAAGCTGGCGCAAAAATTCGCGCCGGGCGATGTAGTTTGTCTTTCGGGCGATTTGGGCGCGGGCAAAACAGCGTTTGTATCCGGCTTTGTCAAGGCATTTGACTTTGACGGCTATGTCAGCTCGCCGACCTTTGCGCTGATTCATGAATATCCGGCAAGCGTGCCGATTTACCACTTCGATATGTACCGAATTGAAAATGAGGATGATGCCTATGCCGCGGGTGTGGATGAATACCTCTACGGCGACGGCATATGCTTAATTGAGTGGTCGGAAAATATCAAAGCGCTTTTGCCTGAAGGGTATTATACGATAACAATTTTGAAGGATGCCTCCAAAGGGGAGACATATCGCGAAATCATATTGGAGGATGCACAGTGAAAATTTTAGCCGTAGAAGCCGCAGCAAATGTGTGCTCGGTCGCTTTGTGCGAGGATGCGCGTTTGCTCGGCGAAATTACAGTCAATAATAAGAAAACACATTCGCAGGTGCTGATGCCGATGCTCGAGGAGCTGCTTTTGCAGTGTACGACAGAGTTTGAAGAGGTGAATGCACTTGCCGTGTCCGCAGGTCCCGGCTCATTTACGGGTCTCCGTATCGGCGTGTCAAGCGTGAAGGGGCTTGCCTATGCAAAAAATAAGCCGGTCTACGGCGTGTCAACCTTAGAGGCAATGGCATACAAGCTGCCGGGCTGTGGCGATTTGGTTGTGCCGATTATGGATGCGCGAAGAAATCAGGTTTACTGTGCGGCTTACGCTTGGGAAGACGGTGCTCTGCAGGAAAAAATTGCGCCGACGGCGATGGGCATTGATGCACTGTGTGAAAGCTTAGCGGCATGCAATCAACCGTGTATGTTTTTGGGCGACGGCGTTCCCGTACACCAAGAGTATATCGCCGGCGCTATGGGTGAAAATGCACGATTTGCACCGGTGAGTGCAGCACTGCAGAGTGCGGCAGCGGTTGCTGCTGCGGCATTTGCAAAGGCTGCAGCGGGAGAAAAGGCGGAAACTTATGCGACGCTCCAGCCGATTTATCTGCGCAAGTCGCAGGCGGAGCGCGAGTATGACGAAAAAATGAAGCAGGGGGAAGAAAAATGATTGCAATCGGATGCGACCACGGCGGCTACGCACTAAAGCAGGAGATTTTAAAGCATTTAGAGGATAAGGGGATTGACTACATAGACTGCGGCTGTTTTTCTACAGACAGCGTAGACTATCCGGATATTGCAGAGGCGGTATGCGCAAGCATCACGGATGGCAGCTGTGAGAAGGGGATTTTGCTTTGCGGTACAGGCATCGGCATTTCGATGGCGGCCAATAAGATACACGGTATTCGCGCAGCACTTTGCCACAGCGAATTTGATGCGAAAATGTGCCGTGAGCATAATGATGCAAATGTAATGTGCCTCGGCGGCAGAACGACGGGTCCGAACATTGCCCTGGAAATGGTGGATTTGTTTTTAAGCACACCCTTCGGCGGCGACAGACACCAAAGGCGTGTAGATAAGATTATGGCAATTGAATCCAAATAACGGAGGAACAACTATGAACAGACGAGAGGCCAGAGAAGAGGCATTTAAGCTTGTATTTCAGATTACGGCGCAGAGCGATTGCTACCCAGAGGTTGTTGAACGCTTTGCCGAGGAGAATGCCGCACTTAAAAAGACAGACAGAAAGCAGTTTAAGTACATTGTTGCTGCGGCAAACACCGTGTTTGAAAAGGTAGAAGAGATTGATGCGGTTATCGCGGAAAATCTGACCAGTGAGTGGAAAATTGAAAGACTCTCCAAGGTGAGTCTTGCGATTTTGCGCCTTGCGGTGTATGAGATAAAGTTTGTTGAGGACATTCCGGATACGGTGTCCGTCAATGAAGCGGTAGAGCTTGCGAAGGTCTATGATACAGACGATGCGCCGGCGTTTATCAACGGCGTTTTGGCAGGCGTGCTTGGAGCGTGAGTCTATGGAAAATTTGTACACCTTAACCGTGTCGGAGTTAAATGCGCGCATGAAGATGATTATCGATTCCGTGCCTGCATTTGCCAACATCTGGATTAAGGGCGAAATTTCGAATTTTAAGCTTCATTTTTCGGGGCACATATATATGACATTAAAGGATGACGGCGGCGTGTTGCGCGCGGTAATGTTTAAAGGCAGTGCGCAAAAGCTCGGCTTTGTGCCGGAAAACGGCATGAAGGTGTTGGCGCGCGGCCGTATTTCCGTTTATGAGCGCGACGGCGGCTATCAGCTGTATGTGGAGGAAATGCAGCCGGACGGTATCGGTGCACTGCATCTGGCGTTCGAACAGCTGAAAAAGCGCTTGGAGGCAGAGGGACTTTTTGACCAAAAGCACAAAAAGCCGATTCCGAAGTTTCCAAGTACGGTCGGTGTTGTTACGGCGGCGACCGGCGCGGCGGTGCGCGATATCATCAACGTCATTTCACGCCGCTATCCGAAGGCGAAGGTGCTTTTGTATCCTGCACTGGTGCAGGGCGAGGGCGCGGCGGCAGATGTTGCGCGCGGTATCGCATATTTTAATGAGAAAAAATGCGCAGATGTCTTAATTGTCGGTCGCGGCGGCGGCTCGATTGAGGATTTGTGGGCATTTAACGAAGAAATTACGGCGAGAGCCATTTTTGCATCGGAGATACCGATTGTGTCTGCTGTCGGACATGAGGTGGATTTCACGATTGCGGATTTTGTGGCGGATTTGCGTGCGCCGACACCGTCGGCAGCGGCGGAGCTGGTTGTGCCGTCGGCGTTGGAGGTGAAGGAGCGCGTGCGTGCGCTTTCGCTGCGCGCGTTAAACGGAATGCGGTCAAAGCTGCAGTCGCGCAGGTTAATGCTCGGGCGCTATAAGCTGCCGAATCCGGCAGGGAAAATTGCGGATTTGCGCCTGGATGCGGATGCACTGTTTAAACGGCTGGTGCGCGCGTTTGAGGTTACTATGCAGAGTCAGCGCAAGAGATTAGAGGCAAACGCCGGCAAGCTGCAGGCAATGAGCCCACTTGCGGTTCTCAGCCGCGGCTACAGCATTGCGCAGCACGACGGCAAAAGCATAAAGTCTGCATCGGAAGTCAAAAGCGGCGATACGCTGACTGTGCTTTTATCGGACGGCAGTGTGGATTGTACGGTAAAGTGAGGGAAAGAATATGAGTGAAAAGAAAACGGTTGAACAGAATATGGCAGCCTTGGAAGAAATCGTTGCCAAGCTGGAAAAGGGTGACACGGAGCTGGATGTTTCGTTAGAGCTTTTTAAGCAGGGCGTAGAGCTGACCAAGCAGCTCAATGCGGATTTGGATGCGGCAGAACAGCAGATTCATGTGCTTTTAAAGGATGCCGGCGGCGAAATGCGCGAGGAAAACTTTGTGGCAGGAGAGGAAGCATAATGAGCTTTAAGGCAGAATTAACAGAGCAGGGGCAGTTTTTTCAAGCACAGCTGGAGGGCTATATGCAGCGTTTAGAGGGTATTTCCCCGGAAATAACCGAAGCGATGCGCTACAGCCTTTGCGGTGGCGGAAAAAGAATTCGCCCGATTTTGATGCGTGCGGCTTATGCACTTTTTACGGATGCACCGATAGAAAATATGGTGCCGTTTGCCTGTGCGCTGGAAATGATTCATACCTATTCTCTGATTCACGATGACCTGCCGGCAATGGACAATTCCGACTGGCGTCGCGGTCGACCGACCAGCCATAAGGTATTTGGTGAGGCAATGGCAGTTTTGGCAGGCGATGCGCTTTTAAATCTCGCATTTGAAACAGCGTCGGAAGCAAAGTGCGACGCTGAAAAGCTGTTGCGTGCACTTCGTGTGCTTTCTGCGTGCAGCGGCGTGCGCGGTATGATTGGCGGTCAGGTAATTGATATTTTAAACGAGGGCAAGCAGATTTCCTTGGAGCTGCTCGGTGAGCTGCAGGAGAAAAAAACGGCGGCGCTTTTAGCGGCGGCGTGCGTCTGCGGTGCAATTTTAGGTGGCGCAAAGGAAGAAGATATTGAAAATATGCGCGCGTTTGCCATCTATTTGGGTTTGGCATTTCAGATTAAAGACGACATTTTAGATGTCGAGGGTGACTTCGGCGAGCTCGGCAAGCCGACGGGAAATGACGAAGCTTGTCAGAAAAACACATATGTGTCTTTGACAAGTCTTGCAGAAGCCAAGGAAAAATTGGCAGAATATACAAACAAAGCGCGGGAAATAGTAGCAGCATACGGCGAGAAGGGCAGTTTTCTTGCCGAGCTTACGGACTATTTGCTGACAAGAACAAAATAAAGGGGACTTTATGCGATTTTTTATGGAGATTTATCAAAACCACGCATTGTGGGTAGCACTGCTCGGTTGGTTTATTGCTCAGTTTTTAAAGGTGATTACGGTGCTGATTCGCGATAAGCGCTTTGATGTGCGTCGCTTTGTCGGCTCCGGCGGTATGCCGAGCTCTCATTCGTCGTTTGTGATGTCGTTGGCAACCTTCATCGGTTTGCAAAATGGCTTCGACAGCACAGCGTTTGCACTCAGCATTGTATTTGCATTTGTTGTGATGTACGATGCGGCAGGGGTGCGCCGTGCGGCGGGGCATCAGGCGGCGGTGCTCAATCAAATCATTGAGCATTGGAACGATGCACCCGAAATTCAGAATAAGCGCTTAAAGGAGCTTTTGGGGCATACGCCGTACGAGGTGCTTGTCGGCGCGATTCTGGGCATTGCTTTGGCAGTGATTATGCACAGTATTATTTTTTAATATTTTTTCAAAATAATGGTTGCAAATTGATTTTTGGTGTGTTATAATACAAAATAGCGTTTGTATGTAAACGCTTATTTTTGCGGAAAGGAGGCATGGATGATGAAGGAAGGTATCCATCCGGATTATAAGCAGACAACAATTACATGTGCTTGTGGCGAAGTGATTGCGACCGGTTCTACAAAAGAGGATTTAAAGGTCGAAATTTGCTCGAAGTGCCATCCGTTCTTCACAGGTAAGCAGAAGCTCGTAGATACAGGCGGTCGCGTTGATAAGTTCAAGAAGCGTTACGGTCTGGACAAATAAGTTTTTGTTTAGAAATTACTGTTAAGGGCAAAAAGCATAACCTCACCTCGGTTGTCGGCTTCTCCGGCCACGACGGGGATGAAGGTGTTCTTTCAAAAATATCAGGAGGTGAATTGTAGTGATTAAAGAGGTAAAGACGTCCATTATCGAAAACTTCAGAATCCACGAGAACGACACAGGTTCTCCGGAGGTTCAGATTGCAGTTTTAACTGAGAGAATCAACCACTTAAACGAGCACTTAAAGGATCACAAGAAGGACCACCATTCCAGACGCGGTCTTTTAAAGATGGTTGGTAAGAGACGTGGTCTTCTCGACTATCTCATGAAGATTGATATCGAGAGATACCGTGCCATCGTTAGCAAGTTAAACCTGAGAAAGTAGTTTTTTATACACGGATGAGCGGAAATACCCTTTCCGCTCATTTCTGTGTTTATTTGGCGGCGGTTGGCGATTAGCAATTAGATTTGCGCTTGAAAAATCGAGCCTAAATCTAAATGCTAAACATCAGTTGCCGTCTTACGAAAAAAAGAAAAAATGAGAAAGAAGGTAAATTGTATGTTCAGAACATTTGAAACCACACTGGCAGGCAGACCGATCATCATCGAGACCGGTAAAATGGCTTGCCTTACAAACGGTCACTGCGTAGTGCGCTACGGCGATACGGTTGTTATGGTTAATGTAACAGCCTCCCGCGCACCGAGAGAGGGTATTGACTTTTTCCCGCTCAGCGTAGACTATGAAGAAAAGCTGTATTCCGTTGGTAAAATCCCGGGCGGCTACATCAAGCGTGAGGGTAAGCCGTCTGAAAAGGCAATCCTTACAAGCCGTGTAATCGACCGTCCGATTCGTCCGCTCTTCCCGAGTGATCTGCGTAACGATGTATCGGTTGTTGCAACTGTGCTTTCCGTTGAGCAGGACAACCCGCCGGAAGTTGCAGCTATGATTGGTACTTCCATTGCAATCTCCATCTCCGATGTACCGTGGAATGGTCCGATTGGCGGTGTATGGCTCGGCTTGGTTGACGGCGAATATGTAATCAACCCGACAGTTGCACAGAGAGAAAAGTCCGAAATGCATGTTACCGTTGCAGGTACAAAGCATAAGGTTGTAATGATTGAAGCCGGCGCAAATGAAGTTGAAGAAAGCGTTATGATGGAAGGCATTAAGTTTGCGCATCAGGAAATCATCAAGCTTTGCGAATTCATCGAATCCATCCGTGCAGAAATCGGCAAAGAAAAGTTTGCTTACGAAGCACATACCGTAAATAAGGAAATCTGGGATGCCATCAAAGAGATGAGCTATGAAAAGATTCAGTACGCGCTTGATACGGATGATAAAAACATCCGCGATGAGAGAATGGGCGTTGTAGAAGACGAAATCGTAGCCGCACTCGGCGAGCAGTTCCCGACACTTACAGAAGAGCTCGGCGAAATCCTCTACAAGATGCAGAAGGAAATCGTTCGTGATTGGCTCGTACAGGGCAGACGCGTTGACGGCAGAAGCCTCGACCAGATTCGCCCGCTCGCAGCAGAGGTTGATTTACTGCCGAGAACACACGGTAGCGGTATGTTTACTCGCGGTCAGACACAGGTGCTCACAGTGGCAACACTTGCACCGCTTGCAGAAATGCAGAGACTCGACGGTATCGACGAAGAGGATACAAAGCGTTATATGCACCACTATAACTTCCCGTCCTACTCCGTAGGTGAGACCCGTCCGTCCAGAGGCCCGGGCCGTCGTGAAATCGGTCACGGTGCACTCGCAGAGCGCTCCCTTGTTCCGGTACTTCCGAGCGAGGACGAGTTCCCGTATGCAATCCGTACGGTATCCGAGGTGCTCAGCTCCAACGGTTCTACCTCCCAGGGTAGTGTGTGCGGTTCTACATTGGCGCTTATGGCAGCAGGTGTGCCGATTAAGGCACCGGTTGCAGGTATTTCCTGCGGTCTTATCACAACCGAGACAGGCTTTACGACTATGGTAGATATCCAGGGTCTCGAAGACTTCTACGGCGAGATGGACTTTAAGGTAGCAGGTACAAAGAAGGGTATTACCTCCATTCAGGTAGATATCAAGAACGACGGTCTTCCGTATGAGGTAATCTGGGAAGCGCTCACAAAGACAAGAGATGCGCGTTACCACATTATCGACGATGTTTTATTGAAGGCAATCGAAGCTCCGAGAGCACAGCTTTCCAAGTATGCGCCGAAGGTTGCAATTATGCACATCGATCCGGAGAAGATTCGCGATGTTATCGGTAGCGGCGGTAAGGTTATTCAGAAAATCGTTGCTGATACCGGCGCAAAGATTGATATCGAGGACGACGGTCGCGTACTCATTTTCGCTGAGAATCAGGAATCTGGCGAAATGGCACAGAAGATTATCGAAGGCATCGTAAAAGAGCCGGAGGTTGGCGAAGTTTACACCGGCCCGGTTACAGGTATTATTCCGATTGGTGCATTCGTTGAGATTCTGCCGGGCAAGCAGGGTATGATTCATATCTCCAAGCTTGCAAAAGAGCGCGTAGAGAAGGTTGAAGATGTTGTTTCTATCGGCGATACCGTAACCGTTAAGGTTATCGAAATCGACAATAAGGGCAGAATTAACCTTTCCAGAAAGGCAATGGTCGACTAATTAAATCAATGAAAAGCGATGCTATGGCATCGCTTTTTTTGTTTGCTTTTCACGGTGGTATATGCTAAAATGATTTTGAACAAGTCGGAGGCC
>JAZQCN010000076.1:0-5365 GCA_045546315.1 Clostridia bacterium
ACGATCCGACTTATCCTACATATTCGGCAACATTTAGCGGCACGCCTGTACTTACAAATGTAACGGATTATGTTGACAACATGAAGACAGGGCATCCGAGGTTGTATGTTGAGGACTTTGGCGTATACATCGAACGCTCGGATGCGGATTATATGTCCAGACAGTTTTACAAAAATGTCATTTCTGCGGCGGATGGTTATTTAAATAAAGAGCCGTATCTGTTCTATATGAACATCCGAGACAACATTAACGACTACTCGGGCAATATTGAGCAGCGTGTGGTTACACTTGCTATGGCATATAACCTGGAAAAGAAGAAGGCCGAGCTTGGCAGAAGTGACGCAGTTGCAGACTATGAAAAGTATGCTGACCGTGCTATAGAAGAGCTTTTGAACGCAGCCGCATACCCGCACTGGTCGCAGGATGCATTCTTATGTACGGCAGAAATCTCTGTCGCATTTGCGATTGGCTACGACTGGCTGTATGACTACTTGCAGTTGCCGAAAAATGCAGAGGCACTGCAGACGATTAAGGACACAATCTATAAAATGTCCATCGTTCCGTATGCTTATCACTATTCTAAAAAGAGCTATTGGGGTACAAACAACTGGAATGAGGTTTGTAATGACTCCGGTATGGTAACGGCTATCGCGTTTTATGATGCAAATGACACAAGCGGCAAATTTAGTTCGCTTTGTGAGTATATACTGGAAAGTGCAGCACACTATCTGCATAAAGGTCTTGTGCAGTATCAGGACGGTGGCTTCTTCCGCGAGGGTATTGGTTACTGGAGCTATGCAACCGAGTATCTTGTGCGCGGTATGGCGGCGTACATGGGCGCATTGGCAAACAAGAATTATGTTTTGCCGAATCGCTATAGACACATTGATGTGCAAGGTGTTGCAGAAACACCGGAGTTTCCGATTTATATGAATGGTATTACCGGTGTATTAAACTTCGGCGACTGTTCCAGTTCAATGGTCATTTCCTGGATTATGTATTGGTTTGCGGATTATTTGGATAAGCCGGAATATGCGTCCTATATCAATAACTTCCTGCAGTTAAACAATAAAACCTTTAGCAATGAGGATGCAGTGTGTGCACTTTTGTGGTATGTGCCGCAGGAAACGGATTTTGATACGCTTTCCAGACTGCCCCTTGATAAAGCGCATGTCAGCGAGGATGACGTCAATATTTTAACGATGCGTTCGAGCTTCGAAGTCAACGCTTCGCATACAGACAATGCATTTGTCGGTATGCAGGGCGGTAATATTGAAGCCAGTCATGTCGGTATGTCGCTCGGCTCGTTCGTGCTCGATATGAACGGTAAGCGTTTTGTAAAGACACTCGGCGCCGGCAACTATGTATGGCCGGGGTATTTCAGCACATCTACTGTAGATTCTCAGCGTTACACCTACTACTGTATGCGCAGTGAGGGTAACAATACATTGATTGTTGACCCGGGCTATTCGGGCGAACAGAGCAAATCCTCGTTTGTAAAGCTGATTGAGAGCGGCAGTAGTAAAAATACCGCTTACGGTGTTATGGACTTGACTTCTACGAACGAAAAGTTTGAAAAGTATCACAGAGGTATTATGCTTACAGACAACCGCCGTCGCGTGGTTGTGCAGGACGAAATCCAGGCAACGAGTGCTGCCGGCACATTTAAGGATGTGTACTGGCATGCGCATACCGATGATGCTGATGTTGTGATATCCGAGGATGGGAAGAGCGCAATCCTGACAGTTGGTTCGCAGTCGATTGTTGCAAAAATTACGAGAGGTAATGGTACCTTTGAATGGGTAAATGCTGAGCCGCTTCCGACCTCTCCGAATCCGGAAATTCAGCAGGCGCGCATGGCGGGTTACGGTAAAAAGCTGCGTATCCATTTAACAAATGTCAAGAGTGCAGTTATCCGCGTGGAATTCTCGCCGCTTGATAAGGCGGATGAAAACGTGCCGTATGCATTGCTTGCAAATTGGGAAGGTCAGCTTTCCGATACGGTAGAGGGTGATGCAGTTGATACATATTTAAGCACAAAGAATTATGAAACCGATTGGTATAAAGACAATTACAGCACCTATTACATCCACGACGACAAGGATTTGGCAGGACTTGCGTACATGGTAAACAGCGGCAAGAATTTTGCGGGCAAAACCGTAAAGCTTGTTAATGATATTACTTTGAATTCCACATTGCAGTGGGAGCCGATTGGTACACAGGATGCGCCGTTTAAGGGAATGTTTGACGGTAGCCAAAAGTCAATCGGCGGAATTTATTATAACATTTCCGATGGTAAACATGCTGGTTTATTCGGAGAAATTGACACCGCAACTATAAAGAATCTACGATTGAACAATGCAAGTATTACTTCTACATCGGATTCGGGTGTGCTTGCCGGTACGGCGAAGAATTCGACAATTTATAATATTTATGTTGACGGTTCCAGCGTGCGCTCCGGTATGCGTGTCGGCGGTATGGTTGGTTCACAGTTTGGCGGCGACATCAAAAACTGTGGTGTGAGCAGCATAGTATATGGCACAGGTATGAACATCGGCGGTATTGTAGGCTATACAACCGGTGTTGTAGATAACTGTACGGCGAACGTAAAGCTCTGCGAGTATACACAGACGGTCAAAAAGGTTATTAAGACAACGATTGTATTAAATGAAAATAATGAACTTGTAAAAACGATCGAGACAACAACGACCACCGTACATAACGGAACCGGTGTGGAAACAGTAAAGGTCACAACCGCTGGTCCTGAGATTGTAACGGAAGGCGAAGTTGGCGTAACGGAGACGGTAACCGGCCCGACGACAACCGGTATTCCTATGGGGGGCATTTACGGCGGTATTGCAGGACTTTCTGTATTCGGCGATGTAAAGAACAGCTATTATTTATATGATTTGAACATTGTTTCGAGTGGCATGCAGGCGTTTAACAACGCTTCTGTAAACATAAGCCATTCCTGTGGCAAGTATACGACAGGAATGCAGGTGTCTTCAATCAATACGGCAAATCCGAGCAAGCTCAATTATGTCAGCAAGGGTAAAAATCTTGATACGGTTTTAAATACCTGGATTGATGCCCAGGAGAACAAAGCAGACTATATCACATGGACAAATCACACACCGGCAGTCGGCTATGCGAAAATTTTAAGCTTTGTGTCGGAAGAGGTTGTGGACGAAAATAATAATAAGGCGCTTTTCGAAATTACGGACGCAAAGATGGAGAGTGGCAAGGTAAGCTTTACCGTAAACAACCTGCTCTATGGCGTAAATACCGGTTATCTGGCTGTGTCGATTACAAACACGGACGGCACGAAGCTGACAAAGATTATTGCTTTGGATATGGCTTCAGGAGCTACACTGCCGCAGAGTATTGATGCTGCAAAGGCAAAAAGTGCGAAAATATTTGTTTTAGATTCGTTTATTACGATGAAGATTAAATCGAATATTATTGAATTATAAATCATTTAGGGGTGACGAATTTGAACAAAGTATTTAAAAGATTAACCAGTGTTTTGCTAAGCGCAGTATTACTGTGCTGCATCTGCAGTACGGGACTGCTTGGCATGCTTGAGGCAGAAGCTGCCATGGCATCAGACATTTCTCTGAATGGTATCTCGCTTTCCAGAACGGCTAAAACCGGCACATTTATAAAGAAGGTTGGTTCGACAGTCGTAGATGAAAGCTATGAATACCAATATTACGATTATACGGCATCGTGGAGCTCGCTGTCGCTTTCGGGCGCTACAAATTTTGCGCAGAATATGGACACCGCGCATCCGAGACTGCTGGTTCGCGATTTTAAGCCGATGCTTGCGTTAATTGATTCGGATTTTAACGCAATGAACTTTTACCGCAATGTGAAAAGCAGTGCGGATACGCTTTTGAGCAAAGAACCGTGTGCTTTCTATCTGAATGAACGCGATAATATCAACGATTTTTCGTCGACGATTGAAACGCGCCTGATGCAGCTTGCGCTTGTGTATAACATTGAAAAGCTGAAGGCAGAAGAGGGGAGACTCGGCGCTGAAACAGATTATGTAAAGTACGCAGAGCGTGCAGTGCTTGAAATGGAGAATGCTGCTACATTTAAGCACTGGTCTGTCAATGCGTTTTTATGTACTGCAGAGATTGCTTCCGGATTTGCATTCGCATATGACTGGCTCTATGATTATTTAACACTTCCGGAAAATGCAGACGATCTGGCAATGGTGCGCGACGGTGTATACAAGCATGCTATTGTGCCGTTTTTGTATAACTACATTGTAGAGAAAACCGGTACAAACTTTGTAGAAACGCTTTCGAACTGGAACTGCGTATGTAATGGCTCTGCGATTATTATTGGTTTGGGCTTTTATGAGCCGACGGACACGACAGGGAAGTTTAGCAAAATTTGCAATTATCTTTTCGAGCGTGGCGCAGAAGCACTTTGGGCAGGCTTGGAAGAGTACGAAGAAGGTGGCTTCTACCGCGAGGGCTTAAGCTACTGGGGCTATGCAACGGAGTATATGACCCGTGCAATTTCTACCTATGAAGGTCTCGTGCCGGACAGTTATACGATGCCGGAGCGCTTTACGCATATTCTTTCCAAGGGTATAGATGAAACCGGCTACTATCCGGTGTATATGAACGGTATTACAGATGCGTTTAACTTCGGTGACTGCTCTAAGGGCTTTACCTTGGATACGGCTATGCTGTTTTTGGCAGAGCGTTTTGACAAGCCGGAGCTTGCGTCCTATCTTTTGAATTTTCATAGCCTGTACGGCTCGGAAATTTCGGGCAGAGATGCTGTCTATGCGCTTGCATGGTACAATCCGGACTCTATATCTGCGGACACACTCGCAAAGCTGCCGCTGGATAAATTCCACGCAAGCAATACAGATGTCAATATTCTTTCGATGCGCAGCTCGTTTAATGCAAACAAGCTGCACAGAGACAATGCATATGTTGCAATGCAGGGCGGTAAAAACCTTGCAAACCATATGGGTTATTCTATGGGTACATTCGTGCTCGATATGAATGGTAAGCGCTTTGTAAAATCGCACGGCTCAGGTAACTACGCTTGGTCCGGCTATAACGGTGGTGCTGTTGCGAAGGCTGCTTACTATATTCGCCGTGCAGAGGGTTATAATACGATTATCGTTGATCCGACCTATTCACCGGATACAGGTGAAAAGCTTGCAGACGGTGTGGTTTGCGGCGACCAGAGCATAAATGGATTTTCAACATTTACGGACAGCGGTACAAGTGATAATGTTGCCTATGGCATCATGGATTTGGCATCAACGAATGTGCGCTTGAAGACCTGGAATCGCGGTATTATGCTTGCAGATGACCGCTCGAGAGTCATTGTT
>JAZQCN010000077.1:0-3227 GCA_045546315.1 Clostridia bacterium
ATCTGGCATCTGCGTCAGCACGAGAAGGTATTAAACCTGCCGTTTTTAGACACAGTCGGCAGACCGGACAGAGACAATACAATTGATATTTACATTTCCGACGATTATGAGGATGTACTCGCTGACGGCGAATGGCAGAAATTCTTCTCCGTTAAGCCGGAACCGCTCACACGCGAGGAAAAGAAGGCATACCTTGCTTCCATTTCCGGCGTGGCACTCGGCTCGGATGCATTCTTCCCGTTTGGCGACAACATTGAACGCGCGGCAAAGAGCGGCGTAAGCTATGTAGCACAGCCGGGCGGCTCGATTCGCGATGACAATGTTATTGAGGCCTGCAACAAGCACGGTATGACGATGGCATTCACGGGCATGCGTTTATTCCACCACTAATTTTAAAAGGTAAAATTGGCGAGATACTTCGTCAGAATCCTCGCGCATACAGAAAGTATAGCGCTGCGGTTCTTCCTTGTCTCTCATCCAATTTTCCACTTTTAAATCCTGAAGGGAAATCCGGTGAACGATGTTAAATCCTCGCCAATACACAAGTATTGGCTGCGCTTTCGCCTCGCACTTCATCCAAATTCCCTCTTTTAAATGCACAAAGGAACAGATGGATAGGCGACATTGTAGGGACCGGCCTCCCGGACGGTCCGCTTGTACAAAATCGGACGGGCGGTCGAGGACGCCCGCCCCTACAACATCTGATTTCCCTCTTTGAAACTGAGCAGATGAAAACCATATAGAAAGGAATTTCACTCCATGAAAGTAATGGTTGTCGGCGGTGGCGGCAGAGAGCACGCCATCATCAAAAAATTAAAGGAAAGCAAAAAGATTACCGAGCTGTTTGCCCTGCCGGGCAACGGCGGTATTGCGGCTGATGCCACCTGTGTGGACATCGGTGCAAAGGATATAGATAAAATTACTGCCTGGGCAGTAGAAAACAAAATTGACTTTGCCGTTGTAGCGCCGGACGATCCGCTCGTGCTCGGCTGTGTGGATGCATTAAATGCAAAGGGCATCCCGTGCTTCGGCCCGAAGGCAAACGCTGCCATCATTGAAGGCAGCAAGATTTTCTCGAAAAACCTGATGAAAAAATACAATATTCCGACCGCGGCGTACGAAGTGTTTGACGATATGGACAAGGCACTCGCCTACCTCGAGACTGCACCGATTCCGACCGTAATCAAGGCAGACGGTCTTGCGCTGGGCAAGGGCGTTGTGATTGCCGAAACAAGAGAGGACGCAAAAGATGCTGTCCGCTCGATGATGGCAGACAAGGTATTCGGCGACAGCGGTTCTAAAATCGTTATTGAAGAATTCTTAACCGGTCCGGAGGTTTCCGTTCTGGCATTTACGGATGCAAAAACGGTTATCCCGATGGTTTCGAGCATGGACCATAAGCGCGCACTCGACGGCGACAACGGCTTAAACACCGGCGGTATGGGTACGGTTGCGCCAAACCCGTACTACACCAAGGAAATCGCAGACGAATGTATGAAAACGATTTTCGAGCCGACGATTGCAGCAATGAACGCCGAGGGCAGACCGTTTACAGGCTGCCTGTACTTCGGCTTGATGCTCACACCAAACGGTCCGAAGGTGATTGAATACAATTGCCGCTTCGGTGACCCGGAAACGCAGGTTGTTCTGCCGCTTCTGGAAAGTGATTTATTTGAAATTATGCAGGCCATCGCAGAAGGCAAGCTTGCCGAAGCAGATGTACGCTTTGCAGATAAAAATGCGTGCTGTGTTATTATGGCATCGAAGGGCTATCCTTCCGCATACGAAAAGGGCTTTGAAATCACGGTAGATGCCGACTTTGCCGCAGAGCTTTATGTGGCAGGCGCTACCTTAAAAGACGGCAAGCTCTTAACAAACGGCGGCCGCGTGCTCGGCGTAACGGCAACGGCACCGACCTTAGAGGCAGCGATTGCCGAAAGCTATAAAAATGTAGCAAAAGTACATTTTGACAACGCATACAGCCGCAGCGATATCGGCAAAAAAGCGCTCGCTGCCAAGGCGTAAGGGGGATAAAAATGGTATATAGAATTTATGTAGAAAAGAAGGAAGGTCTTGCCCACGAGGCGACGGCGCTCAAAAACGACTTAAAGGGTCTTTTGCAGATTGACGCTTTAAAGGATGTGCGCATTTTTAACCGCTACGATGTGGAAAATATTGAAAAAGACCTGTTTGATGCCTGCAAAATGACCGTGTTTGCCGAGCCGCAGCTCGACAATGTAACAGACGAGCTTCCGCAGGGCGCAGACTGCGTATTCGCAGTTGAATTTCTGCCGGGTCAGTTTGACCAGAGAGCAGACTCTGCAGCGCAGTGTATCCAGATTATTTCCAAGAAGGACCGCCCGGATGTAAAGACCGCGAAGGTATATTTGCTCTACGGCAATCTTTCGGCAGAAGAAATTGAAACCATTCAGAAGTATGTTATCAACCCGGTGGAAAGCCGCCTGGCATCGCTGGATACATACGAAACACTCAAAACCGAGTATGACATTCCGACCGAGGTGCGTACACTCGACGGCTTTATCGATTTAGATAAGGACGGTCTCGCAGCTTTCGTTGTAGACAACGGCCTTGCAATGGACAACGACGATATTGCATTCTGCCAGGGCTACTTTAAAACAGAAGGCAGAAACCCGACCATTACGGAAATCAAAATGATTGATACCTACTGGTCCGACCACTGCCGTCACACCACATTCTTAACCACCATCGACTCCGTAAAGTTTGAGGATGCGCTTCTGCAGGCGGCATACGATGAATACATCAAAACCCGCGCGGAGCTCGGCAGAACAAAGCCGATTAACTTAATGGACATCGCAACGCTTGCCGTAAAGCACCTCAGAAAGAACGGCAAGTTAGACCGCCTCGACGAGTCTGAAGAAATCAATGCCTGCACGGTAAAGATTGATGTAGACATCGAAGGCAAAACCGAGGAGTGGCTCCTCTTATTTAAGAACGAAACACACAACCATCCGACGGAAATCGAGCCGTTCGGCGGCGCTGCAACCTGTATCGGCGGCGCAATCCGCGACCCGCTCTCCGGAAGATCCTATGTATATGCAGCGATGCGTGTAACCGGTGCAGCTGACCCGTGCGTCAGCGTACAGGACACCATGCCGGGCAAGCTGCCGCAGCGCAAGATTGTAACCACCGCTGCTGCAGGCTACAGCTCCTACGGCAACCAGATTGGTCTTGCAACCGGTCAGGTA
>JAZQCN010000078.1:0-33549 GCA_045546315.1 Clostridia bacterium
AAATGTAGGGACCGGTCTCCCGGACGGTCCGTTTCGTAAAGAGGGGAAACCCAAATTCCAATAAGGAGGAAAAATCATGCAATTTACTAAAAAAGCAAAAGAACATATAGATTCCTGCAGATTCTGCTGGATGTGTCACCATGTTTGCCCAATCGGCAACGCAACAGGTCTGGAGAGAAACACGGCGCGTGCGCGCGCACTCGGTCTTTCTATGGTGGCAAGAGATGCGATTGAATATTCCGATGACATTGTTGCAAACGTATACGAATGCTCGCTGTGCGGCGGCTGTATGACCGACTGCGTAACGGGTTGGGACCCGATTCTGTTTACCAAGGAAGCGCGCCTCGGTGCTGCGCTTGACGGTAAGCTCCCGGACTATGTTATGACAATGCTTGAAAACTTAACCGAGAAGGGCAACATCTACGGCATGGAAAACGAAAACAAAATCCCGGATTTTGCACCGGCAGATACGCTGTTTTTCATCGGTGAGGACACGCGCGCCTTCGGTTGCGCTAAAGAAGCTGCCGAGCTTTTAAAGAAAGCGGGCGTGGATTTTACAATTTTAAAGGATGAGCCAAACAGCGGCTATTCCATGGACTTTTTAATCGGTGCAGCAGCGGAAACCAAGGCGGTAATGGAAAACTGCGCAAGCGTATTAAACGGCTACAAAAAGGTTGTTTGCTACGACCCTGCCGATGCAAAGGTAATGCTTCGCGAATACAAGGAGTGGGGCATTGAAGTAAAAGCTGAGGTTGTAACCTTTACGGCATTTGTGGCAGAATTAATTAAAGATGGCAAGCTTTTAGTGAAAAAGAGCGATGCTGTATTTACACCGCAGGACAGCCCGCTTCTGGCGCGCGATTTAGAAGAAACACAGCCGATGCGCGATGTATTGTCCGCTTGCGGTGAATTAAACGAAATGCTGTTAAACCGCGAACACACACAGCTTGCAGGTAACCTCATTATGAATACATACATGCCGGCAGTTATGGAGCAGGTAGCGAAAAACCGCTGGATTAACGCAACCAATATGGGTGCAAAGACGGTTGTAACGGCATGCCCGGCAGAGTATATGCTGCTTTGTAAGACCAAGCCGGAGGGCGTAGAACTTCTGAAACTGGAGGAGGCAGTATTAAGATGCTTGTAAATCTTAAATACGTTCTGGATTTAGCTGAGAAAGGCAATTTCGCCGTTCCTGCGTTTAATGTATACAATATGGAAACCGTGATGGGCGCTTTAAAGGCTGCGGAGGAAATGCACGCACCGATTATCATGCAGGTGTACCCGCGCCTGATGAAGGAGGAAACCGGATATTTTCTTTCGCCGATTATTCTGGCAGCGGCAAAAAAGGCAAGCGTGCCGGTGTGCTTCCATTTAGACCACGGCCCGTCCGAGCTGGAAACAACGCGCTCGATTCGCTACGGCGCAACGGGCATTATGCTTGACGGCTCTACACTTCCGTTCGAGGAAAACATTGCGCTCACGAAGCGTGTGGTGGATATTTGTGCACACTTAGACATTCAGGTTGAGGGCGAGCTCGGTCATGTTGGAATGACAACAGACGATGATATGGATGAATTTACAACGCCGGAGGATGCAAAGCGTTTTATTGCGGAAACGGGTGTAAGCTGCCTCGCGGTTGCGGTCGGCACGGCGCACGGCAGATATGCAAAGCCGCCGAAATTAGATATCGAGCGCATCGAGGCAATCCGCAAAGCGACGAACAATGCAGCCCTTGTGCTGCACGGCGGCAGCGGTGTTCCGGATGAGGAAATCAAAAAAGCGGTTGCGGCAGGCATCCGTAAAATGAACTTCGCAACGGATATTTGCTATTCTTTTCTCGATTGCTGCTTAGAAGAGCTGCAGAAGCCGGACCGCCCTGTTGCGGTGGACAGCTTTATGAAAAAGCCGATTGAAGCGGTTAAGGATTTTTGTATTACAAGAATTAAACTGGTCGAAGCAGACGGAAAGGCGTAATTATGGCAAAAATAGTTGGAATCGGTGCCAATGTGTTTGACACCTTGTATACGGTAGATACATTTCCGACCGAGGATACAAAAATGCGCGCAGGTGCGGTAAAGTCGAGCGGCGGCGGCCCGTGTGCAACGGGGCTTGTTGCGGCGGCAAAGCTCGGCGCATCGTGTGCATTTATCGGCAATTTGTCAGACGATAACGGCGCAAAATTTTTAAAAGAAGATTTTGAAAAGTACGGCGTGGATACGCGCTACATCAAAATTCTGCCCGGCTATGATACATTTTGCTCGTGCATCTGGCTTGCAAAGGAAAATGCATCGAGAACTTGTGTGTTTTACCGCGGCAATGTGCCGCCGACAAGTATTGACGAAATCATGGCACGCGCAATTGCCGATGCCGAGGTTCTGATGGTGGACGGTAACGATATGGCGGCTGCCATTGCGGGTGCAAAGCTTGCCAAACAGAGCGGCACGAAGGTGCTTTATGATGCAGGCGGTCTCTACGAGGGTGTGGAAAACCTGCTGCCGTATGCGGACTTGCTCATTCCGTCGGAGGAGTTTGCGCTCGGGCATACCGGTGCAAAAACTGCCGAGGAAGCGGCAAAGCTTCTTTTTGAAAAGTATAACCCCGAAATCGTTGTGATTACACAGGGCAAAAACGGCGGCATTGTCTATGACGGCAAGCAGGTGCAGGCATATCCTGCATTTGTCGTTGACGCAGTCGACACGAACGGCTCGGGCGATGTTTTTCACGGCGCATTTGCATTTTGCGTTACAAAAGGGTATAATTACCTTAAAGCATGCACCTTCTCCAGCGCAGTGTCTGCACTCAAATGCACTAAATTCGGTGCGCGCGAGGGTGTACCGACCTATGAAGAAACGATTGAATTTTTAAAGGAGCGTGGCAAGGATGAATTTTAAAAAAGGGTATCAGAAAAGCAAAGGCTATACCAAGATTTGCGAGATAGATAAATGTACGCTTAAAAAGCTGGAATTCGGCATTATCGAGCTTTCGGGCGGTGAAACGCTTGATTTTTATACAGAGGATAAGGAAACTGCATTTATTATTCTGTACGGGCATTGCAGCGTATACTTTGATGACACGGCCTGGGAAAACATCGGCAAAAGACAGTCTGTATTTGAAAGCCGCAAGGCAGAGAGCTTTTATATGCCGATAGAGCAGAAATTGAAAATCAAGGCAGAGGATGAACTGAAAATCGCGGTTTGCGCAACACCGGTTGCCGAAAAGACCGAGCCGCAGTATCTTCCGTCGGACAGGGTGCCGTTAAAGCTGCTTGGCAAGGTGCCATTTGAAAGAGAAACCAGCTTTATTATCGACGGCACAACGAACGCAAAGGTGCTGACGATTGGCGAATCCTATTGCACAGAGGGCAACTGGGCAGGCTTCCCGCCGCACAAGCACGATGTAGACGATATGCCGAACGAATGTATTGCAGAGGAAATCTACTACTTCCTGTTTGAGCCGGAGCAGGGCTTTGCCGTGCAGTGCCTTTACACGAAGGACGGCGAAATTGATGAAGCCTACAGAGTGAAAAACGATGAGCTTGTGGAGATGCCGTACGGCTATCACACCACGGTGACAACGCCGGGCTATAAGAGCTACTTTTTGTGGCTGATGGCGGGTGATTACCAGGGATTTAATCGCAGCAGCGACCCGGAGCACGCATGGATTGAACAATAGTTTGAGAAAAATAAAAAGAGCCTCCCCTGTGTAAGGGGAGGTGCTTTGGCTTTAAAAAAGCCATATTCGAAAGGATAAAATTATGAGTGAACATGTAATCTTAAAAAACGATAAAATCAAACTTACCATTGCCGCGATGGGCGCGGAGATGGTGAGCCTGATTTATAACGGTAAGGAGCGCATCTGGGCAGGCAATCCCGACATTTGGGTGCGTCAGGCACCGGTGGTATTCCCGATTTGCGGCGGTCTGAAGGACGGCAAATACAACTACGGCGGTAAGATCTACGAAATGGGCAGACACGGCTTTGCAAATACTTCTTTATTTGCAATTGAAAGTGCAACCGATACGGAAGCGACATTTTTGCTCAAAGCAAACGAGGAAACAAAAAAGGAGTATCCGTTTGATTTTGAATTCCGCATTCACTATACGCTTACGGACACAACCGTAGAAATTGCTTACACAACAAAGAACCTCGGCGCAGAGGAGATGTACTACTCTGTCGGCGGTCATACGGGCTTTGCTTGCCCGGAGGGCGTGGAAAATTACAGTGTGCGCTTTGAAAAAACAGAGGATTTGATTTGCACACTTCCGGTGGACGGACTTTTGGGCTATGAAAAGGAGTCGAAGGGTGACGGTACGGATAAATTGAAGTTAAACTACGATTTTTGCGTGCACGATTCCATCATTTTCGAGGATTTAAAGTCGAAAAAGCTCTGGCTTGTGAATAACACAACCGGCGAAGAGATGGCGCTTTCGTTTGCCGATATGCCGGATCTGGTCATCTGGACAAAGCCGGGTGCGCCGTACATTTGCTTAGAGCCTTGGCACGGGCTGTCCGATGTAATCGACAGCGACTACGACTTTACAAAGAAAAAGGACATCATCTGCCTTGGTGCAGGTGCGGAAAAGACTTTAAAGCACAGTATGAAATTTTAAGAGGTACATTATGAGATACTTACTTGGTATTGATTTTGGCGGCGGCGCATCCAAAGCAACACTGCTTTGCGAGGACGGACGCATCACCGCCACACATACAACCGAATACCCGACTGCGTACCCGCAGCCCGGTTATGCCGAGCAGGATCCGCAAGACTGGGTGAAAGCGACCTGCGCAAATATCGCAGGCGTGCTTGAAAAAAGCGGCATTGCACCTGATGAAATTGCGGCAGTTTCTTTAGATGCAGCAACACACACCGCCGTAATTTTAGACGAGGATTTTCATGTCATCCGTCCGGCAATTTATTGGACAGATACGCGCTCGAAGGCGCAGGTGCAGTATTTAAAGGAAAACTTCGGCGAAGTGATTGAGCGCGAGGTGCTGCATAAGGCAGACACCATCTGGTCGCTGCCGGAGCTTTTGTGGATTAAGGAAAACGAGCCGGAAAACTGGGCGAAAACACGAAAAATCCTGTTTGCAAAGGACTTTGTGCGTCATCAGCTGACCGGCGATTATGTCACCGACTTTATCGAAGCCGAAGGCAGTATGATGTTTGATATAAACACGATGCAGTGGTCGAAAACGCTTTGCGATGTTTTAGAGCTGGATGTAAATATGCTGCCGAAAATCGTAAAGCCGACGGATATCGTCGGAAAAATTACGCCTGCGGCGGCAGCACTTACCGGACTTTGCGCCGGCACACCGGTGCTTTGCGGCACAACGGATACGGTAATGGAGGTATTTGCCTCGGGCGCAGTCGCGAAGGGGCAGATGACCTTAAAGCTTGCGACGGCAGGCAGAATCTGCGTTGTGACCGACAAGCCGTACCCGGACACGCATCTGATTAACTACTCGCATGTCATCGACGGCTTGTTCTATCCCGGCACGGCGACAAAGTCGTGTGCGGCATCGTATCGCTGGTTTCGTGACACCTTCGGCGAGGATTATGCCGAATTAGACAAGCTGGCGGCAAGCGTGCCGATTGGGGCGGAGGGTGTTATATTCCATCCGTATTTAAACGGCGAGCTGACACCGTATGCAAATCCGAATTTGTGCGCTGATTTTACATTTGTGCGCGCATCGCATACCAAGGCGCATTTTGCGCGTGCGGTATTGGAGGGCGTAGCGATGTCGATGCTCGATTGTATGAAAACGCTGGCAACCAAGCAAATTCCGCACGAGGACAGCGCGGTTATCATCGGTGGCGGCGGCAAAAGTCCGCTCTGGCGGCAGATGGTTTCCGATGCGCTTAGCTTAAAATTGGTGGAAATGAAGCATACGGATTCGTCTTTTGGTTCTGCGATGCTGGCAGGCGTTGCCATCGGCATTTTCGAAAGCCCGGCGCAGGCGGTGAAAAAGTGCAATCAGATTATTTCCGAAACGCATCCGAATGCGGAAAATACGGAAAAGTACGCCGCCGTATTTAAAAAGTACAAGGCAATCCAAAAGGCGTTGGAGCCGCTGTATAACGGCGAATACTAAAATTTAAAGGGTGACACATATTCGCCCTTTATGTAATACAACCCTTGGTCTTGCCTCCCTCTGCTAAAGGTAGCGGATGGATTTTCATGCCTTCCCCTTGAGGGGAAGGGGGACCGCTTGCGGTGGATGAGGTGTTGCAAAAGAACGGTTGTACTGCGGCATCACCTCATCAGTCACCTTCGGCGACAGCTTCTCCTCAAGGAGAAGCCTTTAGGTGTTGCGCTTGCTTGATAATTTGCGGAGAGAAAATAATGTTTCAGGTGCTTTTATGAAAATATTAGTCTGTGTAAAAATTATAAAGGGAGAAATCAATCCGTTCGATGCCTCTGCGCTTGAATGTGCGCTTCGGCTGTCGAAGGATGTAACTGTTTTGTCGATGGGGCCGAAAAGCTGCGAAGCGGTGCTTTTGCCGCTCACAAGGCTTGGCGCAAAGGTAATTTTAATCTCCGATGCAGCCTATGCCGGCGCGGACACGCTCGTAACGGCGAAAATTTTGTCCGCCGCTATTGACAAATATGCGTATAATTTGATATTATGTGGCAGGCAGAGCGTGGATGGTGATACCGCGCAGGTCGGGCCGATGCTTTCGCAAAAGCTTGGCTTGCCTTTAATCACCAATGCGCTTTCCGTGGCAGCGGCTGACGGCAGCGTCAGCGCAAGCACGCGTTTGGGAGAGGCGCGTGCTCAGCTGCCTGTGTTGATTACTGTGGAGCGTGGCTACATTCTGCGCTTTCCAAGCATATTTTCAAAAGTCGGCACAGTCGAAATTTGGGACAACAGCGTGCTTGGCCTGGATAAGGAACAATGCGGACTTGCAGGCTCGCCGACGCGCGTTTTGGAAAGCTTTGAAAACGAGCGCGGCAAAAGAAAATGCAAGTTTATTTCTATGGCAGAGCTTGCACCGTTGGTGGAAAAATTAAAAAAGCAGGAGCGCCGTGCAGAAGCGAAAGCCGAAAGCGGCGTGAAGCTCAGTAGCGTTTGGGCGGTCGGCAGTGCCGTGTATGAAAAGGCGGCAGAAATTGCCGAAGAAGTGGTTTTGATTGACGAAACAGACCCGGTAAAAATTGCAAAAATGGCAATGGAAAAACAGCCGGAGGTCATTTTGTGGAATGCGGATTTGCAGGGTAGAAGGGATGCGCCGATTGCGGCGGCAATTCTGGAGACCGGGCTTTGCGCGGACTGCACACGCCTTGAAACGGACGGCGAAACGCTTTTTATGTACCGTCCGGCGCAGGGCGGCAACATCACCGCTAAGATAAAGTGTGTAACAAAGCCGCAGATGGCAACGGTGCGCACCGCGTCAGCCTCGAGTAATATTATCGTGTCTGGCGGCAAGGGTGTGGCGGATAAAGCGGAAAAGCTGGAAGCCTTGGCAGAAGAATTCGGCGCGAGCCTGGGTGCTTCGCGCGGTCTGGTAGATATGAATGGTGCACCGTACGAGCGCCAAATCGGACTTACAGGCAAAACCGTCAGTCCGAAAATTTACATTGCGGTCGGCATTTCCGGCGCGATTCATCACACCTGCGCCATTGAAGGTGCTGAGACCGTCATCGCCATCAACCCCGATAAGGATGCCCGCATTTTTGAATATGCGGATTACGGCATTTTAGAAGAGTTTTAATTAGAGAAAAAAGCCTGCGGTATAGACTACCGTAGGCTTTTTGTATATTTTGTCGATAAATGCGGCAGAAAAAACTGGACAGAATTTGTTAGATATGGTAGAATAAATCTGCCACACAGTTGAATAGCTTTAGACATGGCATGCGTTTGGCAAAAACGCAGGCTTGTTTTAAGTCCTTGTCTAAGGCTAACTGTGTGGCGCAGTAACAGGTCTCGTTTTTCGTGCGTAGCCCTGTGCTGCGCACTTTTTTTATTGGGAGGGGAGCGTAATGGACAAGGATTTATATTTTAAGCTGTTTAACAAAATCACGGATATGATTGAAGAATTAAAGCAGCTGCAATGCGAAATGGAAGAAGCATATATAGAAGCGGAAGAGTAAGGGCGGGGCTTTGCTCCGCCAGTGAAATTTGCTCTGCGAGCAAAGGAAATGCACCTGCCGGCGCGTGAAATGTTTCCTGAAGGAAAAGTTATGGAAAAAAGCCGTCTCATCGAGACGGCTTTTTATGTTTAAGCTTATTGCAGCGCTGCAAGGCTTTCTTCTACCTTTGCAAGCATTTCTTTGTACTTTTCGCCCTTCTTGCGCTCTTCTTCAACAACGGCAGCCGGTGCTTTCGCAACAAAGCCTGCGTTGCCGAGCTTACCCTCAACGCGCTTGATTTCGCCGAGGAGTGTCTGCTTTTCCTTGGTCAGACGCTCGATTTCCTTTTCCTTATCTACGAGCTCGTCGAGCGGCAGGAACACGGTTGCACCGTCTACGACAACGGAAACTGCGTTTTCAATGGTTGCACCTTTTGCAACGGTTACGCCCGATGCACTTGCCAGCTTTTCAAAGAACAGCACGCCCTGGTTAAATACTGCCTCAAGGTCTGTTGCAATTGTGATGTGGCACTTTTTCGACGGCGCAATGTTCATCTCCGTGCGTGTGTTACGGATGCTCTTAATCGCGTTCATAATGCGTGTCATATCCGCTTCTGCATCAGCGAAATTGAGTGCATCGCTGTAGCGCGGCCAATCGCTGATCATAATGCTTGCGCCCTCGTGCGGCAAATGCTGCCAGATTTCTTCCGTGATAAACGGCATGTACGGGTGCAACAGCTTCATTGTTTCGGACAGTACATAGGTGAGTACATACTGTGCGGTTTCACGGCTCGGACAGCTTTCGTCGAACAGTCTCGGCTTAACAAGCTCGATGTACCAGTCGCAGAAATCGTCCCAAACAAAGTCATAGAGCTTTGCAAGGGCAACACCGAGGTCGAAGTTGTCCATATTTTCGCTGACTTCCTTTACAAGGCGATTAAACTTCGACAAAATCCACTTATCTTCAAGCTGTAGCGCATCTGCCGCCGGCAGCTTGTTTTCCTCTACCTCTAAGTTCATCAATACGAAACGCGATGCGTTCCAGATTTTATTGATGAAGTTACGGCTTGCCTGCACTTTCTCGTCCGAGAAGCGCATATCGTTACCCGGTGCGTTACCGGTTGCAAGCGTAAAGCGCAGTGCATCCGCGCCGTATTTTTCAACAATCTCCAACGGGTCAATGCCGTTACCTAAAGACTTGGACATCTTTCTGCCCTGCGCATCGCGCACAAGACCGTGGATGAATACATGCTTAAACGGCTCCTTCTTCATATGCTCCGTGCTCGAGAAAATCATTCGTGCAACCCAGAAGAAGATAATATCGTAGCCCGTAACAAGTACGGAAGTCGGGAAGAACTTTTTAAGCTCCTCTGTTTCGTGCGGCCAGCCGAGCGTCGAGAACGGCCACAGCGCAGAAGAAAACCATGTGTCGAGCACATCCGGGTCCTGCTTTACCTTGCCGCCGCATTTCGGGCAGGCTTCTACATTTGTTTTGGAAACAATGGTCTCGCCGCAATCGTCGCAGTAGTATGCCGGGATTCTGTGTCCCCACCACAGCTGACGGGAAATACACCAGTCGTGTACATTTTCCATCCAGTTTAAGTATGTCTTTGTAAAGCGCTCCGGCACAAACTGTGTCTTGCCTTCGGTTACAACCTTAATCGCTTCTTCCGCAAGCGGCTTCATCTTAACAAACCACTGCTTGGAGGTAATCGGCTCTACGGTTGTACCGCAGCGATAGCACTGACCGACATTGTGGCTGTGCGGCTCTACCTTTACAAGATAGCCCTGCGCCTCTAAATCGGCAACGATTGCCTTTCTTGCCTCATAGCGGTCCATACCCTCGTACTTGCCGCCGTAGTGGTTGATGGTTGCATCGTCGTTCATCACCTTGATTTGCTCTAAGTTGTGACGCAGACCAACCTCAAAGTCGTTCGGGTCGTGCGCCGGTGTAATCTTCACTGCGCCCGTACCGAAATCCTTGTCAACATATTCATCCGCAATAATCGGAATTTCTCTGCCCACGAGCGGCAAAATCAGCATTTTGCCTACGAGGTCGGTGTATCTTTCATCCTCCGGATTTACGGCAACGGCTGTATCGCCGAGCAGCGTCTCCGGGCGGGTGGTTGCAATCGTTAAGTATTCATTGGTGTCCTTAATAAAGTACTTGATGTGCCAGAAATGGCCTTCCTGCTCGGTGTATTCCACTTCTGCATCGGAAAGCGCTGTCGTACAGTTCGGGCACCAGTTGATGATGCGGCTGCCCTGGTAGATTAAACCCTTCTTATACAGGTTTACAAATACCTCGAGTACTGCATCGGAGCAGCCCTCGTCCATTGTAAAGCGCTCTCTGTCCCAGTCGCAGGAGCAGCCGATTTTCTTGAGCTGGTTGATGATGCGGTCGCCGTACATCTTCTTCCAGTCCCAAACGCGCTCCAAGAATTTTTCTCTGCCGAGGTCATAGCGGGTGAGGCCCTCCTCTTTTCGAAGGTTTTCCTCTACCTTAATCTGCGTTGCGATACCGGCGTGGTCTGTGCCCGGTACCCACAAAGCCTCGTAGCCGCACATTCTCTTGTAACGGATTAAAATATCCTGCAGCGTTTCATCGAGTGCGTGACCCATATGCAGCTGACCGGTTACATTCGGCGGCGGGATAACGATGGTGAACGGCTCTTTTTCGCTTTTTTCATCCGCGTGGAAAAAACCGTTCTCCACCCAAAACTTATACAGTCTGTCCTCAAATTCGGACGGATCGTAGTTTTTTGCAATGTTCTTTTGATCAGTCACTTTTAATTCCTCCAATATTAGGCCATTGGCTTATTATAGATAGTCCGGCAAAATCATCAGCATGGCAAGTGCGATGCAGGCAAGCAGCATAACTGCTTTAAGCATCGTAATTTCCCGCTCGTCCGGCTCGCGCTTTAGAAGGCGCGCAAGCAGCGGCTTTGCACAAAAGGAAACAACCGCGCAGAGAATTGCCAGAGCAATGATGATTATCTTCATAATATACCCTTCCTGCCTTTCAAAAAGCTATCTTATTTATTTTATTGTAAAAGCGGGGAAAAGTCAAGCCTTTTAGCCATTTATCAGCGCGTCAATCTGCGCAGCATCCGGCATAGCCGGGATTGCACCGTAGCTTGCGGTTGCAAGGCTTGCCGCTGCATTGGCGTAGCGCAGAATATCCATGCAGGCTGCTTCGCTTAAAGCGTCAAGGTCCAAATTGTAGTCGAGTAGCTTGGAAAGTGCCGTACCGCAGAAGCAGTCACCCGCGCCGGTGGTATCGACGGTTTTTACGCTGTCAAAGCACGGATGATGCAAAATCATATCGCCCTTTGCCATATACGCGCCGTCCTTACCGCAGGTGGCAAAAATGAGCTTCGCGCCAAAGTCTGCCTGCAAACGCTTGATGCCTGCCTTTATATCGGTTGTGCCGTATAAAAACTCGATTTCATAATCGGAAATTTTTAAGATGTCTGCATAGGAGAGCGCAAGGCGAATTGCTTCCTTTGCCTTGTCCTCATTTTCCCAGAGTGCGAGACGCAGGTTCGGGTCCACCGAGATGCAAACGCCGTTTGCCTTTGCACATTCGAGCGCTTTAATCGTTGCCTGCTTTGCGCTTTCGTGCGTTAAGGAAAGCGTACCGCAGTGGAAAATTCTTGCGTTCTTGATTTGCTCTTCGTTTACCTCGTCTGCCGAGAGCATCACATCCGCGCTGGCTTTGCGCGCGAAGGCAAAGCTGCGGTTGCCGCTATCATCGAGTGTAACGAAGGCAAGCGTTGTAAAATACTCGTCCGTCATTACAAGACCTTCCGTATCAATGCCGAGCTTTACGAGCGTGTCTTTTAAAAACACACCGAAGGTGTCTGTACCGATTTTGCCGATAAAGGCTGTGCTTTTGCCGAGCTTTTGCATCGCTGCAAGCACATTCGGCGGCGCACCGCCCGGATTGGATTCAAAAACATAGCTGCCGTGCTCGGATGTACCGCGCGGCGTAAAGTCGATTAACAATTCACCGAGACCGATAATGTCTTTCATATCTTTGTCCTCCCATAAACATATGTATAATTAGTATATCAAAATTTACCGGCGCGGTCAATGTTTACTTTTCGGGCGGTATAAAAGCACCTGTTTTGGGAAAGTATAGAAAAAGATTTTCGGGAGGTGCGTTTATGCTGATTATGATGATTCGCTCCGCTTTGCTGTACGGTCTGGTGATGTTTTCTTTGCGTATGATGGGCAAAAGGCAGGTCGGGCAGCTGCAGCCGGCGGAGCTGGTGATTGCGATTATGATTTCCGATGTGGCAACCATTCCGATGCAAAACACCGGCTTGCCGATTTTTTCCGGGATTGTGCCCATTTCGATTTTGCTGATTGCCGAGCTTCTGATTTCCTATGTCAGCTTGAAAAGCCGCCGCCTGCGCGTCGCGTTTTCGGGCAGCCCGAGCGTAATGATTCATAAGGGCGTAATCGACGAAAAGGAAATGGAGCGGCAGCGCTTTAATGTGGATGACCTTTTAGAGGAGCTGCGCGTGCTCGGCTATCCGGATGTGTCTAAAATTGAATACGCCATTTTGGAGACGGGCGGGCAAATCAGTGTCATTCCCAAAAGTGCGGAAAGCGCGGTTACCCTCGGCGATTTGCAAATAAAAAAACGGCAGGCGGTTTTGCCGTATATTCTGATTTCGGACGGCGAAGTGGATGAAACAGAGCTTACGCGCGCCGGCAAAAAGCGCGCCTGGCTGGACAAGCAGCTGAAAACGCGGCATATACAAGGCTATAAAGAGGTTTTTTTGGCATCCTTAAACGGCGATGAGGAGCTGTTTATCCAAACAAAACAGAAGCGAAAGCGGGGAGGCAAATGAAGAAATTTGTTTTTGCAATTGTGCTTTTAGGTGTGCTGGTTGGTTGCGGTATTTGGTATCAGTGTGCAGTAGCGGATTTTGCAGGTGAAATTTCAGCGCGCTGTGATGCAATAGAACGGCTGGTTTATGAAAAAGAAAGCAAAGCGCTCGAAGAAAATTTCGAGGAAATTGAAGCGTACTGGGAAAACAAAGAAACGCAGATGGCATATTTTATAGACCACGCGCATTTAAACGCCATAACCAAAAGCATCGGCGAGCTGGGTATGGCGATTCGCGTGCGGGCAGAAGCCGACATCCTTATGGCGAATGCGCGCATTAAGGCAGAGGCGCAGGATATCGCCGAGGACGAGCTTTTGCGCCCGGAAAATCTGTTTTAGCATAGAAATTTTCGAAAAATGTGCAAATTGTATTGAAAAAGCAAGTAAAAAGGTATATAATAACTCTGTTTGAGATTTAACAATAATTACAGGAGGCTGAATATGGGGAATACAATCTATATGGACAATTCCGCCACAACGCCGCTCAAGCGCGAAGTGCTTGATGCAATGCTGCCGTATCTTACCGAAGAGTATGGCAATGCATCTTCCATATATGCTACCGGCCGCAGTGCAAAAAAGGCTGTGGATACAGCGAGAGAAACTGTTGCAGCTGCCATCGGTGCAAAGCCTGCGGAGCTGTATTTTACCGCGTGCGGCTCGGAGGCGGACAACTGGGCAATCAAGGGTGTGGCTTACGCTTGCCAAAACCGCGGCAAGCACATCATTACCTCGGCAATCGAGCATCACGCCGTTTTGCACACAACGCAGTATTTGGAAAAGCAGGGCTATGAGGTTACATACCTGCCGGTCGATAAATACGGGCTTGTGCGCCCGGCAGATTTAGAGGCGGCAATCCGCCCGGATACGATTTTGGTCAGCATTATGTTTGCCAACAACGAAATCGGTACGGTGCAGCCGATTGCAGAGCTTGCAAAAATCGCAAAGGCACACGGCGTACTGTTTCACACGGATGCTGTGCAGGCAATCGGTAACGAGGAAATTAATGTAAAAGAGCTTGGTGTAGATTTACTTTCTATTTCTGCGCATAAAATTTCCGGACCGAAGGGTGTGGGTGCGCTCTACATTCGTACAGGCGTGCGTATTGAAAACTTTATGCACGGCGGTGCGCAGGAGCGAAACAGACGCGCGGGCACGGAAAATGTAGCTGGTATTGTCGGCTTTGCAAAGGCAATGGAGCTTGCAACGGCGGACATTCCGGCGCATAAGGCAAAGCTTTCTGCGCTGCGCGACCGCTTGATTGCAGGCATCGAGGAAAGAATTCCGTACTGCCGCTTAAATGGGCACAGAGAGAAGAGACTTTGCACGAATGTAAATTTTTCGTTCCAATATATTGAGGGTGAATCCCTGCTGCTTTTATTGGATATGAACGGCATTGCGGCATCGAGCGGCTCGGCATGTACTTCCGGCTCGCTGGACCCGTCGCATGTGCTTTTAGCGATTGGCTTGCCGCACGAAATTGCACACGGCTCGCTTCGCCTGAGCTTGGGCGATTTTAATACAGAAGAAGAGGTCGACAAGGTGCTTGATGCACTTGTGCCGATTGTGCAGAGACTTCGTGAGATGTCTCCGCTGTACGAGGAGGTTAAATAAGTATGTACACTGAACAGGTAATGGACCATTTCGCCAATCCGCGCAATGTCGGTGAGCTTGAGGACGCAAATGCAGTTGGTCAGGTCGGCAACGCAAAGTGCGGCGATATTATGAAAATGTATATGAAAATCAGCGATGACGGCATCGTTGAGGATGTAAAGTTTAAAACCTTCGGCTGCGGTGCCGCTGTGGCAACGAGCTCGATGGCAACGGAGCTTGTGAAGGGCAAGAGCATCGATGAAGCGCTTGCACTGACAAACAAAGCCGTTATGGATGCACTCGGCGGACTGCCGCCGGCAAAGATTCACTGCTCGGTTTTGGCGGAGGAAGCGATTCATGCCGCAATCGATGACTACTACAAAAGAAAGGGCATCGACAACCCGAATCCGCGCAAGTGCGACGGCTGCTGCGAAAGCTGCCACCACCATCACGAATAAAAAATTAAGAAGCTGAGAACTAAAGTTCCCGGCTTCTTTTTTTGCTTGCAGATTTAAGTTTTATTCATTTTCCGGTAGTCTTTCGGCAACATTCCCGTATGCTTTACAAAAAAGATTTCAAAGCCTCTTAAGGATAAGTATCCGCACTTTTCGGCAATTTGATAAAGGGATAATGAGGTGTTTGCCAAATATTCTTTTGCTGCCTTCAGTCTTGTTTCATTCAGCTTTTCGGAAAAGGATACACCCCAATATTTTTTTAGCAGTCTGTTGATGTGATTTTTACTGTAGCTGAGCTCTTTTGCAAGGTCACCCGCCGTGATTTGAAGGGCATAGTTATTGCTGAAAAAATCGTCTAATCGGATATACATATCAATTTTATTTTTATTTGCGGTTGAATGTAATGTTCCCTTTTTATCGTGTTTTTCTGTGGGCAGAAGAATTTCAATGATATAGCTTGTGATAATGCTAAAGTAGTTTTTGATACGGTGAAATTCCCATTGCTTTTCTATTTGCGGAATATGCAGATCGATTTTCTTTATATTCTGGAATATTTCGGTTTCAATTTCAGGGGACAATCTGCAAAGGATATACGGTGCTTTTAATATATCTGCCGACTGCGCTTTAATCAGAAAACGGAAATTGAATCTTTCCAAGGCTTCGGAGCAGGTGTTTACTCTGTGTACCGTGCCCGGGGAAATTAGTAAAATATCGTATGCGTTCAGCGTAATTTCGCTATCGTTACAATACACAGACATTTTTCCGTTTTCAATAAAGTAAACCTCATACACAGTATGATGGTGCGAAGAAAAAGAAGATTCTTTAATTTCTTTTGTAGTATTTAATGAATCAAAACGAATTTCTACTTCTGTTTTTTCAAGAGGGAGAGAAAAATTTAAATTACGAATATCCATAAACGGCCCCTTTTACTTTCGTATTTCAGGGGAATTATACCAAAAAAACGCGAAAAAGTCAACCTGAGAGAGCAACAAAAGCGAACAATTGAAACATAAAATTGAATATTTGAAACTATTGTTTGTTTCAATAAAGCTTTGAATATTGTATAATTATAAAAAAGGAAAGGGGATAAAAACGATGATAGAAAAGTACATTGCCGACAAAGAAGTTATAGGCTCAACCATAATAGAAGCACTTGACGGAGGGCTTATGTTAATGTATTCCTCTGTTGACGGAAGACATTTCTTTAAAAGCTATGACAATTTTCGTACAATTTCCGAACAGTGGCTTGTGCCCGTGGATGCCAAAACTGCAAATGCGAATCTTATAAGATTAAAAGATAACAGACTTATGATGATTATTCGCATATTAAGCTCGGATCCTGAAATTGCAAAAATAAGAGGCGCAAGCTTTTACACTTATTTTTCAGAGGATGACGGTCATACTTTTTATGAAGGCACAAGAATCAATGAAAAAGAAGAATGCTTTTATATCATGAACGACAGAATATTAAGGACCGCAAGCGGCAGGATACTTTTACCTACTTGCTATGTTCCAATTGAATTCATAACGGAAGAGCTTTTTGAAAAAGCAGGGCAGTCGGGCTGCTTCTATTCTGATGATGAAGGTGAAACCTGGCAGCACGTGGCGTGGATACCTGCGGAAGATGTTGACCAGCTTTGTGAGCCGATGGTCACACAGGGTGCTGACGGCTTGATACATATGTATATGCGTACAGGCTACGGATACTTATACCATGCTGTGTCAGAAGATGACGGACAAAGCTTTACTAAAGCAATGCCGTCTTCGCTTCGTTCGCCTTGTGCACCGTTTACGGTTAAGTATAATGCGGATACGGAAAAGTTTTATGTTATATGGGACAATTCCTTTCCTGCACCGAGTCAGAACTATCCGAGAAGTCCGATTTGCCTTGCGGAAAGTACGGATTGTGAAAACTGGAAAATGATTTGCGAGCTGGACAACAGTCCGATGCACGCCTACGGGTATCCGAATATTTATTTTGCGGGGGACGATGTGATCATTACGTATTACGAAAGCCCGACCAGAATGCACAAGAGTCCTACCCATAAGCTTAAATTGAAGGTTTTTGACAGAAAAGAGCTGCAAATATGAAACAAACAGGAAGAATTGCAGATATACAAAGGTCCTCCTTTCACGACGGTCCCGGTATAAGAACAACCGTTTTCTTTAAAGGGTGTCCTTTGCAGTGTAAATGGTGTCATAATCCGGAATGTATATCCAAAGAGATACAGGAATTGTTTTATGCGAAAAACTGCATCGGGTGTCAAAAGTGTGAAGAAGGCTGTTTTTCCAATGCAAGGGTAATCTGCGGAAAAGACTATACACCGGATGCGCTGCTGGAAGAAATATTGCAGGATAAACTTTTTTACAGGGACGGCGGTGTAACCTTTTCCGGTGGTGAGCCTATGCTGCAAAAGGAATTTTTGCTTGAAATATTATCGCTTTGCAGGGAACACAAAATACATTGTGCTGTTGAAACATCACTTATATATTTTCATGAAGATGTTTTAAAAATGCTGGATCTCGTGATTGCTGATTTAAAAATATGGGATGATGAGATGCATCAATATTATACAGGTGTGAGCAACAAGCAAATTAAAAATAATTTTATAAAGCTGAACGATTTGAATGTGCCTGTAATTGCAAGAACACCTGTTATCCCGGAAATCAGTCAGGGCATTCCCGAAATTTCACAATTTCTTTATAAGCTGAACAATGTAAAACAATATGAGCTTTTACCCTATCATCCGTTGGGGAAGGAAAAGGAGAAAGCACTCGGAATCACACAATGCGAATTTAGTGTGCCGGATAATAAACTAATGGAGGAGTTGAACAGATATGCTTTCATACGCTGACAGACTATTGTCTATGAGAAACACAAAAATTAAGCATACTAAAGAAAAGCGTATCCAGAACGGCTATACGGATCTTGACGATTTCGGCACAGTGCCGATTTCAAAAAATTACGAGGTTGAACCTTGGTACAACAGCTCTAACGGCAGTTTTTACGGCTTTGACGGTATGGCGGAAAATTTCTGCCGCGTTATAAATGCGCACGAGCCTTATGTTGACCCGATGGAAATGCTTTGCGGGCGCTGGAGAGATATGCTTGTAAACTATCGTGGGGATGTGCACTATCTGCCCGACTGGCTTAAAAAAAGACCGAAGATTATGGAGCTTATGCGCTCTGCAACAGACCAGTGGAGTAAGCGTTGGGATGAACAGCGTTTCCCTTACGACCATCTTAAGCCGCTGCAGGAAAAGTATAATATTCAAACCGGTATAGACGGTGATGCGCATTTTGCCTGCGACTATGCAATCGGCTTTCAGCTCGGCTTTGACGGTTTGCTTGAAAAGATTGAACAGTACAGAAAAATAAATCCTGACAAAAAGGACTTTTATGATGCGGAAGAAAAAGTGCTTCGTGCAATCATTGATTTTGTAAGACGCCATATTTTAAAAATTGAGGAAATGCTTTTATCAGAGGATAGACCTGAAATAAAGGAAACGCTGGAAAAGATGCTTGACAGCTGTAAGGCAGTAGAATACGGTGCGCCAAAGACTTTTTGGCAGGCGTGTCAGTGGACGGCATTTTTTAACTGTGCATCGAGAATATACACGCGTGACGGCGCAGGCTTTCAGCTGGACGGCCTTTTGTATCCTTTTTACGAAAAGGATATGAAAGACGGTATTTTGGATGATGAAACAGCAAAATTTTTAATTGCAAATCTTTTGCTGATCGACCCGCATTATTACCAGATTTCAGGTGTTGACGAAAATGACCGGGATATGACAAATCATTTATCCTATTTAATCTTAGAGGCTGCAGACAGTATAAATATATCCTGTAACCTAACGGTTCGTGTACACGAAAACTGCGATAAAGCATTTTTGAAAAAGGCTGTTTATTATCTTTTGAAAAATAAAGACGGCTGGCCGAGATTCTGTAATGACAACGCGCTTGCCGAAGGGTATATGAAAAACGGTGTGGACAAAAAGACTGCAAGGGAAAGAATTGCGGTGGGATGCAACTGGATGTGTGTTCCGGGCAAGGAATTTCCTATGAATGATACCGTTAAGATAAATATTGCCAAGGTTTTCGAGGTAGCACTTCTGGAAATGAAAGACCAAAAAGAAAAATCCACAGAAAAGCTTTTTGAACTATACAAAAAACACCTCGAAACAGCAATTGATGTTACTGCGCAGGGTGTAAATCTCCACCTTGACCATCAATGGCAGGTAACGCCTGAGCTTGTGATGAACCTGTTGATGCACAATTCTATAGAAAAAGGCGAGGACATTTCAAAGTGTGCAGAGCTTTATACGGTAGGTGTTGACGGTGCAGGCCTGGCTGTTGTTGCAGATTCATTTGGTGCACTGCAGCAGCGCGTTGAGGAAGAAAAGCTGCTTACGTGGGATGAAATGTATGCGGCGTTGGAAAATAATTTTGAAAACGAAAGAACAAGAATGATTTTTAGTTCCGCTCCGAAATACTGTGGCGGTAACACCGTTTCGGACAAATGGGCACACAAGCTTAATGAAAGCTGGGTCCATCTTGTTAAGGCGCAAAAAATGCCTGAAGGGCGTACGCTTGTTCCGGGATGGTTTTCGTGGGCAAGGTCTATTGAATACGGCTCCAAGGTTGGTGCAACGCCAAACGGAAGGCGAAGAGGTGAGCCAATATCCCATGGCGCAAATCCAAACTCGGGCTTCAGAAAAGACGGTGCACCTACGGCGCAGTCCAACGGAATCGCGGCTGTTCAGTGCGGCTACGGCAATACTGCACCTTTGCAGATTGAGTTTGACCCGGGTGTAAATATACATAACGGCGGCGTAGACATTATAACGCAGTTTATTCTGGGACATTTTGCAGGTGGCGGCACATTGATCAATATCAATATTCTGGACCGTCAGACGCTTCTTGAAGCGCATGAAAATCCGGACCTGCATCCTGATTTAGTGGTGCGTGTAACGGGATTTACTGCATACTTTTCAAGCTTATCTCCCCAGTTCAGACAATTGGTTGTAAACCGATTTTTGGAGGGCGTCTGAGCATACGAACACAATTAAATTTGATTAAAAATAGATTAAAAGGAGAGTTTTAAAATGAGTTTAAAGAATTACAAGGGCGTTATTCCCGCATTTATCACACCGTTTGACAAGGAAGGAAAGTATTCCGAAAGCTGCGCAAAGCAGATGATAGAATGGCAGCTGACGACCGGTATAGGCGGCTATTATTTCCTTGGCAGCAACGGCTACGGACCGGCAATGGATGTACGCGACCGTATGGAAGCGCTTGAATCTATGTGTTCTATTGTAAACGGCAGAGTTCCGGTCGTTGCACATATTGCGGCAGTATCCGGCAGAGATTCCGTTGCGCTTGCAAAGCATGCACAGTCTGTAGGCTGTCTTGGTGTATCGGCTGTTCCTTCGTACTACTATAAGCTCAGCCCGAGCGAAATGACAAGATATTATGAAGAAATTGCAGGCGCTGTGGACATTCCGTTTATTGTATATGCAAAATCTGCAGACTATGCGCCAAGCGTTGAAATGTTTAAAAACCTTGCGAAAATACCAAACGTAAAGGGTGTTAAATTTACCGGCGCCTTACATTACATGATGGGAAGAATTAAGGAGCATCTCGGTAAGGATTTCATGGTTTATTCGGGCTACGATGAAATGTGCTTGTCCGGTGTTATGTCCGGTGCAGATGCGGTCATCGGCGGTACATATAATTTGTATCCGGATTTGTGCATTCGCGCGATTAACAAGCTGAATAACAATGATGTAAAGGGTGCACAGAAAGATTACCTTGCAAGTAACGCTATTATTGAGGTTCTGTTTAAATACGGCAACCTGCAGTCCGTTATGAGAGCAGCGATGTCTTTTATGGGCATTGATGCAGGCTATAATCCTTCTCCGTTTACGGAAGTCAGTGCGGATAAAATTAAGGAACTTAAGGCTGAATTGACAGAGCTTAAAAAGCGTCTGGACATCGAGCCGATTGACTTGTTTAAAGCGCTTGACTGATAACGTTAATTCGAGTGTAAAATATCAATATTTTACACCTAAGCATCAATATTTTCCATTTTCTTTGTCTTGTGAGTATGCTATTATATAAATAGTTAAAGAGTAAGTATTATAAAAAAGATTGTGCCTGAAAAGTAATATTTCTAAAAAATTCGATAATATTTTGCGTAGAAAGCGATTTGCCGTGTATGCTATAATGAAAACACGAAAGGCTGAAGCGCTGCGAAGAAGGCAATCAATTTATTTTTTAATACGGTTTTATATGCTATTATTTTATACTGAGGGATTGAAGGAGGATTTGGCAGTGCCGGTAAAGGTAGGACTTAAGTTTATCGAAAAGTGGGGCGAATCGATGGAGAAGAAAATTTGCGAATATGAGAAGGAGCCGATCATCAAGGGGCAAATCGTATTCTACGGTCCGTCGAATTTTACGCGCTGGGCGGCATATCGCGGCAACACACCGCTTCGCGAGGCAGTTTTGGGGCACAGCGGTGCACAGTGCTGCATCAACCGCGGCTTTGGCTCGTCTACCACAGAGCATCAGCTCTATTATTATCCGCGCATGGTGCGCCCGCTTGAACCGAAGGTTTTAGTGTATTCGGTCGGTCTCGGAAATTCGGCAGCCTTTGGCTACACGACGGAAGAAACATGGGACCTTGCAAGCCGTGTTGTAGCCTATGCGCACGAAGACTTCCCGGATATGAAAATCTATCTGTGCGGTCCGAATTTATATCGCAGCAGAATGTTCAAAAGCGAAAGATTAGAGCAGGAAGAATTGATGGATTCTTGGATTCGCGAATTTGCAGAGAAGATGCCGTACTGCAGCTATATTGATGTAAATGCGTATGAACCGCTGCACAGAGATGATATTTATGATGATGACAAGGTGCACTTTAATCACAAAGGCTATGAAATCTATGCCGGGCTTTTTCAGGAAGCGCTTGCAGAAGAATTAAAGGCGTTTTAATTCTGTCAAAAGTGCAAAATGCTCATTTTATTGCTCATTTTATTGCTCATTTGTTCATAAATTGCGTTTCGTGTTGTGCATTTTAAATGCTTCGTTTAAAATGAACTTAACGGATTGTTGATTGAAAATGTGAAAGGACAAAATTTTCAAGGATAAGATTATTTTAAAACTTAAAGAAGAGGAGTGTTGCAAATGAAAGGAATGTGGAAAAAGAGCATCGGGCTTATGTTGAGCCTCGTGATGCTGCTTTCGCTGTGCAGCCCGCTTGCGTTGGCGGTAGAGAGCGAAAATGTATTCTTTGAAGCAGACATGGAAAGCTACGACGAGGGCGCAGCACCGCCGAAGGGTGCTCAGGGCTTTGAGCTTAACGCCATCACGGATGTGGCGCGCCTGTATGTTGAAAAGGATGAGACCGGCAACAAGGTTTTGAAGGGTTACCACGGTGACCCGACTGCGGCAGATGCGAAAGCACGCGCGCCGCGCGCAGAGAAGATTGTTTACTTAAACGATTTGGAGAAGTTGACGATTTCCTTTGATATCTGCGACACCGGTGCTTCTTTTTTTCAGCTGATGTTTCGCGCACTTGACCCGAAGGATGCGTCCATCGGTACAATCAGCTTTGAGGGTTTGGAAGCAAAGAAGTGGCGCCATGTCGAAGTGAAAATCGACACCGAAACCGGTGAGGCGCAGGCATATGTGGATGGTAAAACCTTTGCAAATCAAACGATTAAATTCGCCGACCTTACAAGATTCGGCGTGCGCTTTATGGTGAAGGCAGAGATGGACGGCAGCTTTGTTATGCTCGACAACATCAAGCTTTCGTCGAGCAATTCGAAGTTTGTAAACCGCGAGAAGGTTGTAGAGGATACGCTGCCGACAAGCAAGTACGATGCAGCGGATGAAAAGCCGGAGAGCGGCGATATTCTCACACTTCTTGATGCAGACTTTGAGGCTGCGGCAATCGGCACGGCACCGGAAATGAACCCGAATGGCGGCTTTACCTCGAGTGCGATTACGGATTTGGCGCGCTTTTATGCAGAACCGGACCCGGCAAATCCGGACAATGTGATGCCCAAGTCGTATCATGGCAAGCCGGATGCGGCGGATGCATCTACGCGCGCACCGCGTATCGATCGCTTTATTCCGACGGAAGGGCTTACATACCTGACGATTGACTATGATGTAAAATCGAGCCTCGGCGCAAGCAGTCTTTATGTGAGGCTTGCGGATCAAAATACAAATACTGTGCTTGTAAGCTTTGATACACCGTGGAAGTTTACGGATTGGACACATATCAAAATCCGCTGCGACTTCAGAAAAGGGGAAGCAGCGGTGTATGTAGCGGGCAGACTTTTGCATACAAAGGCGCTGCCAAAGATAGATGCAACGAGCTTTCGCGTGCGCTTCCAGACACAGGCAGCGACGGATGGCAGCTGGACGGCAATGGACAATGTGCGCATTACAACGCCGGATAAGGATCTTGGCGGTATGTTCGGCGCAAACGGTAAAACCGTAAACTGGGATAGGCTGACGGTTGCGGACGAAAACAAAACCGGTTATTTGGATGTAATGCGTAAGTCGCATCCGCGTATTTTCACTACCGATTGGCAGGCGGTTAAGGAAAAGGCGGCAACCGATGAGAATATGCAGCTTTGGTACGATGCGATTATCGCCTCTGCAAATGCTGTACTGCCGAGTCCGCCGGTAAAGTATGAAAGAAACGCAAGAGATAATATTAACGATTGCTCTACCGCGTTTAAAACAAATGTTATCCCGATTGCGGCGGCGTATTGCTTAACCGGCGATGTGCGCTATAAGGACAGAGTATGGCAGGAGTTGGAAAATGTCGGCAATTGGCCGGATTGGGGCTCGGATGCTTTCCTCTGCACAGCGCATATCCTTCTTGCATACGGTCTGTGCTATGACTGGCTCTACAATGACTGGACAGAGGCAGAAAGAGAAAAGATTGTCGGCTGGGTGCTTGAAAAGGGCTTTAATGAGTCGGTATTGTTCTACGAAGGCTTAGGCGAAGGCACAACCTCGTGGATGAAGGGCGCAAGCAACTGGAACAATGTATGTAACGGCTCGAACCTCGTTGCGGCAATTGCCTTTGCAGACGAGATTCCGGTGGTTGCAGATTATATTTTAGACAAGGCGGCAATCGGTCTTCCGTATTCCTTCCCGGAGGTTTCGGCAGACGGTGCATACGCGGAGACACTCGGCTATTGGGACTACGGCATCCGCCATCAGGTAAAGGTTATGGCGGCACTCGACTCCGCGCTTGAGCCGGGCAAGACGCTCCCTGCAAGACTGGACTTTAAGGATGTACGCGGCTTAGACAAGACAAGCGATTTCCCGATTTATTATAACGGTACAACCGGTGCATTTAACTATGGTGACGGCTCGTCGAGCCTGCAGTATACGCCGATTATGTTCTGGCTTGCAAATAAATACAACAAGCCGCAGTATGCTTGGTATGTATTGAATTTGATTGAAACCAATCCGAAAGCCTCGCCGTTTGGCGGCAGAGATGCAGTATTTTCTTTATTGTGGTATGACCCGGACAATATGGCTGCAGGGGAGATGCCGCTCGATAAATTCTATAAATCCAACGAGCCGCTCGGTGCAAACGGTATTTCCATGCGCTCGAGCTTTGCAGACACCGATGCATTTGTTGTTATGGCGCGCGGCGGCGATGAAACGGCAGGACACTCTAACCTCGATGCCGGCGGCTTCGTTTTAGACTGGATGGGCAAGCGCTGGGTGCATATGTACGGCAGAGAGCCGGCAGGCTTGTCCGCAGGTATACTTTACGGCTGGCCGAACTACCATACAAAGAAAGAAAAAGACGGTCACTATCAGTACTACCATGCGCGCGGTGAGGCAAACAACACCATTATTGCAAACCCGCAGCAGGATATGGCGGATATGTACTACCAGTATTTCTCGGAGCTGGACCGTTTCGAGAGCGGTGACAATACGGCATATGGCATAATTGATATGACACCGACCAATAAAGACTATGAAAAGGCAAAGCGCGGCTTTATGATGACGGGGAACCGCGATGTGCTTGTGATTCAGGATGAAATCACGGCAAAAAAGCCGAGTGAATATTACTGGTTTGCCAATACAAATGCGGAAATTACACTTGCAGAAGACGGCAAGAGTGCACTTCTGGAAATGGACGAGGACAGAATGCTTGTGCGCATTACCCAGGGTCCTGCAGATGCAAAGCTCGGTATTATGGCGGCAGAGCCGCTGCCGACCTCTCCGGACCCGGAGGTGCAGCCGAACATTCAGGAGCATAAGCTCTTTATCCATGTTGAAAATCAGAAGACACTGGATTTAACCGTAGAATTTGCTCCGCTTGCTGAGGGCGAGGGCATCCCCGCACCGCAGCCGATTGCAAAGCTCGCAAACTGGAGCGTAGCAGGCAGCAGCGCGAAAACCACAAGCCAGATGCTCGACGGCGTGGTTGCACTCAAGGTCGACAATCCGAATGCGTTTGCAAGAGGCAAGAAGACCTATGTGGATACTGCAAACCTCGACATTAAGCCGCTTGTACAAAACGGCAGAACGCTCGTACCGGTACGCTTCATTTCCGAAAACATCGGCGCAAGCGTATCGTGGAATGACGCAACACAGACTGTCGGCATCAAGAAGGGCACAAAGCGCATTTCCTTGCAGCTTGGCTCTGACCAAATGGTTGTAGACGGCAGTGCAGTAACGCTCGATGTGCCGGCACAGGAAATCGGCGGCAGAACTTTAATTCCGCTCCGCGCACTTGTAGAAGCGCTCGGTAAAGAGGTTTTCTGGGACGACAGAGGTCTTATCCTCATCACAGATGCCCCTGTAAACTACGACGCAGATAAGATTAACAAAATCATTGATTTGTTAGACATCCGCGTGCAGGCAGACGGTCAGGAGATTAAATTCTTCGATAGTGAGATTTATAACTACAATGTTCAGATTGCCAAGGGCGCAGCTACGCCGACCATTTCGGTGATTTCCGACAAGGAAGCGGTTATTACCCAGGGCAGCCCTGCAACGGTTACGATTGACGGCAAGACCTACACCTTCAATTTTGTTGAAAACGCATTCGAGGGTCTGATTGGCACAGGCTCGGATACGGTAGCAAAGAAATTGGATGTTACGGTAGATGGAGCCGGCGGACTTCCGTCTTACCAGTCGTACTTAACCATCCAGAGCGCAACAAGCTCGATTGAATGGACCGAAGAAAAGTATCCGATGAACGGCACATACGACGGTGTCATCAGCGAAGAAACCGTGAACCGCTGGTCGGCAAACGGTCTCGGTAACTGGATTTGCTACGATTTCGGTGCGGTGCAAACCCTGCATTCGTTCGCACTTTCTGGTTATAAGGCAATGAGCCGCAGCTACAAATACGATGTGGAAATCTCGAATGACGGCGTAAACTTCACGAAGGTCACAACTGCGGAAACACCGCTCGGCGTTGACCACGCAGTATTTGCGCTCGGCGATGTACAGGCGCGTTTTGTTCGCCTGACCTGCACATTTTCCTTGAATGCCACCTGGGCAGGTATTTCCGAGGTGCGCTTCTATGACAGCGCACAAATGGAAGCTGATGACCAGAATGCGTGGACGAGCTACTTCTACGAAAGCTCGATTAACATGCTGGCAGGCAATACCGCGCAGCTTTGTGTGAAAGGTGAAAATGCAAACGGCGGCGAGGTTGCACTGGATATGGCAAATGTCAAGTTTACCAGCACAAAGCCGGAGATTGCAAGTGTAGATGCAAACGGCAAGGTAACGCTTCTGAAAGCCGGCTCTGCTGTAATTGAAATTGCGTATACAGCCAATGGCAGAACAATCAAGGCAAGTGTTCCGGTAACAGTAGAATAAGTTTTATTTCGGCATCGCCGTCAAACTGACGGCGATGCTTTTTTGTGGACAAAAAGTATAGAAACAGTACATTTTTTTCAATTGTATTGCATTTTTTGTTATGCTATTATAAAGATATAGTCACTAAAACGGAATTATAATAACGAAAAGGAGTGCTGCAAATGAAAGGAATGTGGAAAAAGAGCATCGGGCTTATGTTGAGCCTCGTGATGCTGCTTTCGCTGTGCACGCCGCTTGCATTCGCGGCAGAAACGAGCGAAAATGTATTCTTTGAAGCGGATATGGAAAGCTACGACGAGGGCGTAGCGCCGCCGAAGGGAAATACGGGCTTTGAGCTGAATGCCATCAAGGACCCGGCTTGCATGTTTACCGAAAAGGATGAAACCGGCAACAAGGTGTTAAAGGGCTACCACGGTGACCCGACTGCGGCAGATGCAAAAGCGCGTTCGCCGCGTGCAGAGAAGATTATTTACTTAAACGACCTTAAGGATTTAAAGGTGTCGTTTGATGTGTGCGGCAACGGCAATTCTTATCTGAATCTGATATTTATGCAGCTTGAGCCGGCAGAGCCTATTGGCTATGTTGTATTGGAAGAGCTGGATAAGAAGAAGTGGCGTCATGTTGAGGTTGAAGTGGATGTGAAAAAAGGAACGGCGCAGCCTTATGTGGACGGCAAGAAATTCGGCGCGGAAAGCACGATTGCTTTCGGCGAGCTGGATAAAGTCGGCTTACGCTTTACCGTAAGGGCAGAGCTCGACGGCAGCTACGTTATGCTCGACAACATCAAGCTGTCGACCTCGGATATGAACTATGTAAACCGTGAGGCAGTAAAGGAAGATGAATTGCCGACGAGCGAGTATAATGCGGCGGATGAACAGCCGGAGAGCGGCGATTTAACCACCATTTTAGATTTGGATTTTGAGGATATGGAAATCGGCACACCGCCACCGCATCAGCCGAACGGCGGTATTACTGCGAGTGCCATCAAGGACGTGGCGCGCTTTTATGCAGAACCGGACCCTGCAGATGCGGAGAATTTGATGCTTAAATCGTATCACGGTGACCCGACTGCGGCAGGTGAGAAAGCGCGTTCGCCGCGTATCGACCGCCTTGTGCCGACGGCAGGGCTTACGCAGCTGACGATTGACTATGATGTAAAATCGAGCCTTGGCACAAGCAGCCTTTATGCAGCTCTTGCAGATCAAAAAACAAGTGCTGTGCTTGCAAGCTTCGATACACCGTGGAATTTTACAAACTGGACGCATATTAAAATCCGCTGCGACTTTAAGAAGTGGAAGGCGGATGTGTATGTAGCGGGCAGACTTTTACATACAAAGGAAATTACGCCGTTTGAGGCGGACAACTTTTGTGTGCGCATCCAGACAAGGGCACAAACGGACGGCAGCTGGACAGCAATAGATAACTTTTTAATCACAACGCCGGATAAGGGCGTCGGCGGTCTGTTCGGTGTCATCGGAAAAACCAACTGGGATATGCTGGAGGTTGCGGATGAGAACAAAACCGGTTATTTAGATGTAATGCGCAAGACGCATCCGCGTATTTATGTAACAGACTGGCAGGACATTCGCAATAAGGTAGCAACCAATGGGGATGCAAAGGCATGGGAAGATACAGTCATCAGATTTGCTGACTCTTTCATGAAGGCTGAGCCGACGAAATACAACAGAAACGCAAGAGGCAATATCAACGACTGTTCTACAGCGTTTAAAGTGAATATTATCCCGGTTGCGGCGGCATATTGCTTAACCGGTGATGTGCGCTATAAGGACAGGGTATATAAAGAATTGGAGGCTGTCGGCAACTGGCCGGATTGGGGCGCGGACGCATTTTTATGTACGGCGCATATCTTATTTGCATACGCGCTGTGCTATGACTGGCTCTACGATGCCTGGACACCGGAGGAAAAAGCAAACATCGTCGGCTGGGTACGCGATAAGGGCTTTAACGAGTCGATTTTATTCTATGAAGGCTACGGTGTCGGTACGCAGTGGGTACATGGCACAAATAACTGGAATAACGTATGTAACGGCTCGAACATCGTTGCGGCAATCGCCTTTGCAGACGAGCTGCCGGCGGTGGCAGATTATATTTTAGACAAGGCGGCAGACGGTCTTCCGTATTCCTTCCAGGAAATTTCGGCAGATGGTGCATATGCTGAGCCGCTGACTTACTGGGACTACGGCGTGCGCCATCAGGTCAAGGCCATGGCGGCGCTCGACTCCGCACTTGAGCCGGGGAAGACACTGCCTGCAAGACTGGATTTTAAGGATGTGCGCGGCTTAGACAAGACGAGTGATTTCCCGATTTACTACAACGGTATAACCACCGGATTTAACTACGGTGATGCGGGAGATAAGCTTGTAAATTCGCCGATTATGTACTGGCTTGCAAACAAATATGATAAGCCGCAGTACGCTTGGTATGCACAAAACTTAGAGGATACGAATCCGTCGGTTTCGTTAACCGGTAAAGACGCAGTGCTGTCGCTTCTGTGGTACGACCCGGACAATGCTGCAGGCGGCACAATGCCGCTCGATAAATTCTATAAGTCAAGCGAGCAGTATGGCGCAAACGGTATTTCGATGCGTTCCTCCTTTGAGGATTTGGATGCACTCGTTGTTATGGCGCACGCAGGCGATGCAACAGCATCGCACTCTAACCTCGATGCCGGCGGCTTCGTTTTAGACTGGGCAGGCAAGCGTTGGGTACATATGTACGGCAGAGAGCCGGCAGGCTTGTCTGCAGGTGTGCTTTACGAGTGGCCGAACTACCACGCACATACGGAGACGAACGGCCACTATCAGTACTACCACGCACGCGCTGAAGCAAACAACACCATCATCGCAAATCCCAAGCAGGATATGCCGGATATGTACTATCAGTACTACGCGGAACTTGAGCGCTACGAGAGCGGCGAAAATACCGCATATGGCATTATCAATATGACCGAGACCAATAAAGACTTTGATACTGCAAAACGCGGCTTTATGCTGACGGGGAACCGTGATGTGCTTGTGATTCAGGATGAAATCGCAGCAAAGGCAGAAAGCGAGTTTTACTGGTTTGCAAATACAAAGGCAGAAATCACGCTCGCACCGGATGGCAAGAGCGCGCTTCTGGAAATGGATGAAGATAAAATGCTCGTGCGCATCACCCAAGGCCCTGCGGATGCAAAGCTCGGTATTATGGCGGCAGAGCCGCTGCCGACCTCTCCGGACCCGGAAATTCAGCCGGACATTCAGGAGCATAAGCTCTTTATCCATATTACAAATCAGCAAGTATTGGACTTAACTGTGGAATTTGTGCCGCTCGCAGAGGGTGAGGGCACGCCTGCGCCGCAGACGATTACAAAGCTTGCAAACTGGAGCGTAAACGCCGGTGATGCAAAAATTACAAGTCAGGCACTGAACGGTGTAGTTGCACTTAAGGTAGATAACCCAAATGCGTATGCAATGGGCAAAAAGACCTATGTGGATACTGCAAATCTTGACATTAAGCCGATTGTGCAAAACGGCAGAACACTTGTGCCGGTAAGATTCATTTCTGAAAACATCGGCGCAAAGGTAAGCTGGAATGATGTGACACAAACCGTCGGCATCACAACAGAAGCAAAGTACATCACATTGCAGCTTGGCAGCGACCAAATGCTTGTAGACGGCAATGCAGTAACGCTCGATGTGCCGGCGCAGGAAATCGGCGGCAGAACGCTTATTCCGCTTCGTGCACTCGTGGAAGCGCTCGGCAAGCAGGTGTTCTGGGATGACAGAGGCTTGATTCTTATAACAGACGAGCCTGTAAACTATGATGCAGATAAGATTAACAAAATCATCGATTTGTTAGATATCCGCGTGCAGGCAGACGGTCAGGAGATTAAGTTCTTTGATAGTGAGGTTTATAACTACAACGTACAGATTGCCAAGGGCGCGGCTACACCGACAATTTCGGTAATTTCCGATAAGGCTGCGGCGATTACCCAGGGCAGCCCTGCAACCGTAGTCATCGACGGTAAGACCTATACCTTCAACTTTGTTGAAAACCCGTTTGAGGGCTTGATTGGTACAGGCTCGGATACAGTTGCGAAAAAATTGGATGTTACAGTGGAAGGCGGTAACGGACTTCCGTCGTACCAGTCGTATTTAACCATCCAGAGCGCAACAAGCTCGATTGAATGGACGGAAGAAAAGTATCCGATGAACGGTACATACGACGGTGTCATCAGCGAAGAAACCGTAAACCGCTGGTCGGCAAACGGTCTCGGTAACTGGATTTGTTACGATTTCGGTGCGGTGCAAACCCTGCATTCGTTCGCACTTTCCGGCTATAAGGCAATGAGTCGAAGCTACAATTACGATGTGGAAATTTCGAATGACGGCGTAAACTTTACGAAGGTAACAGCCGTGGAAACACCGCTCGGCGTTGACCACGCAGTATTTGCGCTCGGCGATGTACAGGCGCGTTTTGTTCGCCTGACCTGTACGCTTTCGTCCAATTCTACATGGGCAGGTATTTCCGAGGTGCGCTTCTATGACAGCGCCCAAATGGAAGCCGATGACCAAAATGCGTGGATGAGCTATTTCTACGCAAGATCGATTAATATGCTGGCAGGCAGCACTGCACAGCTTCGTGTAACGGGTGCAAACAAGAAGGGGAATACAGTGGAAATTGACGCCGCAGGCGTGACATTTACCAGCACAAAGCCGGAGATTGCAAGCGTAGATGCAAACGGCAAGGTAACGCTTCTGAAAGCCGGCTCTGCCGCAATTGAAATTGCGTATACAGCCAATGGCAGAACAATTAAGGCAAGTGTTCCGGTAACAGTAGAATAAGTTTTATTTCGGCATCGCCGTCAGGAATGACGGCGATGCTTTTTTGTGCAAAAAAACAAAGAAAAAGAGCAAAAATTTATATTGTCTTTTATATTTTGTTATATTATTATAAAAATACAGAAAACCGAAACGGAAAATGTAAATGGAATTCAATTGTGAAAATCATTAAGAAGGAAAGGAGTGCATGCAAGTGAAAGGTATGTGGAAAAAGGGCATCGGGCTTATGTTGAGCCTTGTGATGATGCTTTCGCTTTGCGGTCCGCTTGCGCTGGCAGCAGAGAGCGAAAACATATTCTTTGAAGCGGATATGGAAAGCTACGAGGAGGGTGCAGCACCGCCGAAGGGAAATACGGGCTTTGAGCTGAATGCCATCAAGGACCCGGCTTGCCTGTTTACCGAAAAGGATGAAACCGGCAACAAGGTTTTAAAGGGCTACCACGGTGACCCGACTGCGGCAGGCGCGGAAGTGCGCTCGCCGCGTGCAGAGAAGATTGTCAACATAGGTGCGCTTAAGGATTTAAAGATTTCCTTTGATATATGCGGCAACGGTGAAACGTATTTGAATCTGATGTTTCGCCAGCTCGAGCCGGATAGCTCCATCGGTATGGTTGGTTTTAGCAATTTAGATATGAAGAAGTGGCGCCATGTTGACATTGAAGTGAATGTGGAAAACGGTACGGCGCAGGCTTATGTGGACGGTGAAAAATTCGGCGGGGAAAAGTCGATTGATTTCGGGGAGCTGGATAAATTCGGTGTGCGCTTTACGGTAAAGGCAGCGCTCGACGGCAGCTACGTTATGCTCGACAACATCAAGATGTCGACCTCGGATATGAGATATGTAAACCGTGAAACGATTAAAGAAGATAAATTGCCGACAAGTGCGTATAACAAAGCGGATGAAAAGCCGGAGAGCGGCGATTTAACCACCATTCTCGATATGGACTTTGAGGATATAAAAATCGGCACTGCGCCGAAAAAACAGACGAACGGCGGCATAACCTCGAGTGCCATTACGGACTTGGCGTGCTTTTTTGCAGAGCCTGACCCGGCAAATCCGGACAATGTGATGCTCAAATCGTATCACGGAAACCCGACTGCAGCGGGCGAAACGGTGCGCTCGCCGCGCATCGACCGTCTTGTACCGATGGACGGGCTTACGCAGCTGACGATTGACTATGATGTGAAATCCAGCATCGGTGAGAGCAGTCTTAGTACGAATTTTGTAGATCAAACAACAAATGATATACTTGTAAGCATCAATGCGCCGTATAGGTTTTCGGAATGGACGCATATTAAAATCCGCTGTGACTTTAAGAATTGGAAAGCGGATGTGTATGTCGGTGGCAGACTTTTGCATACAAAGGAAATGAAGCCGTTTGCGGCGGATAACTTCCGTGTGCGCATCAAGGCACAGGTGCAAACGGACGGCAGCTGGACGGCAATTGATAACTTCTTAATTACAACGCCGGATAAAGATATCGGCGGACTGTTCGGTGTGGGCGGTACAACTGCAAACTGGGCAAAGCTCGAGGTTGCGGATGAGAATAAAACGGGGTATTTAGATGTAATGCGCAAGTCGCATCCGCGTATTTATGTAACGGATTGGCAGGTAATTCGCGACAAGGCTGCAACCAATGGGGATGCAAAGGCCTGGTATGATACAATCATCCAATCTGCAGATGCTTATCTGGATGAACCAACGACAGAGTATTTCAGAAACGTAAGAAACAACTTAAACGACTGCTCTACCTCGTTTAAAGTAAACATTATCCCGGTAGCGGCGGGATACGGTTTAACCGGTGA
>JAZQCN010000079.1:0-12089 GCA_045546315.1 Clostridia bacterium
AGTACTGGATGTGCCGGCGCAGACCATCGGCGGGAGAACACTTATTCCGCTCCGTGCACTTGTAGAAGCACTCGGCAAGCAAGTGTTCTGGGATGACAGAGGTCTTATCTTAATTAGTGATTCCGTAGCAAATTACGATGCGGTAACCATTGACAAGATTATTGACCTTTTGGACATTCGTGTGCAGGTAGATGGCAAGGAGATTAAGTTCTTCGACAGTGAAATCTACGAATATGATGTAAAGCTTGCAAAGGGTGCGGCAGCTCCGACCGTAACGGCAACTTCCGACAAGGGAGCGACTGTGGTACAGGGCAATCCGGCAACAGTAACCGTAGGCGACAAAACCTATACCTTCCGCTTTGCTGAAGATGTATTTGAGGGTGTACTCGGTACAGGCAGCGCCGGCGTTGTCAAGAATTTGAATCTCTTTGTCGATAACGGCTCGGTTGCAGCATATCAGACATATCTCGATATCGCTTCGGCATCCAGCTCAATTGAGTGGGATGAAAAGTATCCGATGACCGGCTCGTATGACGGCATTATCAATGGCTCTGTTACGCAGAACCGTTGGTCGGCAAACGGCGAAAATCAGTGGATTTCCTACGACCTTGGTGCTGTGAAGAATATGCACTCGATTGCAATTGCGGGCTATAAGGCAGATGTGCGCTCATACACCTATAAAATCAGTGTGAGCGCAGACGGCGCAAGCTGGACAACGGTAAATGAAGCGGCTGCGACAACCATGGGTGTAGACCGTACGGTGATTCCGCTTGGCGATGTGCAGGCAAGATATATCCGTCTTGACGGCTTAAAGGCAACAAATACGACATGGATGGGTATCAGCGAAGTGCGTATTTACGATAGCGCGCAAATGGAAACTGACGACCAGGCATGCTGGAACGCTTACTTCTACACAAGCTCCATGATGGGCACAGTTGGACAGACACTCAAGCTGTGCATCGATGGCGAAAGTGCACTCGGTGAAACCTTGCCGGTAAGCTTTGCGGATGTGAAGCTGACAAGCCTTAATCCGGAAATTGCTTCGGTAGATGCTGCGGGTAATGTAACCTTGCACAAGGCAGGTACAACGCGCATCCGTGCAGAAGCGATGATTAACGGCATACTCAAGACAACCGCCATCGAGGTTGAAGTCAACTAAACAAAAAAATTAAAAAAACAGGCAATAGAGATATTGCCTGTTTTTTATGTGTTTGAACGTTCATTCGTGGTTTTGATTCTTTTTTCTATACTGCAGCGGTGCGCTCCCGTTAACCTTTTTGAATACGGACGAAAAATAGTTGCTGTCATTAAAGCCGCACTGCGCAGCGACTTCGGTCATCGACAGATTTGAGGAGGTCAGCAAATGTTCCGCGCTTTTGACTCTGATAATACTTAAATATTCATTGATGCCAAAGCCGGTTTCGAACTTAAAGCGCTTGGACAGATAGTTTTTGCTGATGGAGAACTTGTCTGCCAAAAGCTGCAATGTGATGTCCTCTGCAAAATTCTCGTTGATGTGTTTTATGACTTTTTCAATCAGCGGCGAGGAGGACGCGGCGGGCTTTTTGCCGTCCGATGTACGGGAAAGCTTTGATAAAAGGACAATTAATAGGCTCTTAATCACATTTTCCGTGTATATATCCTGCTCTGCAAACTCGCTTTCGATTTGCGTAATATAATTTATGTATTTTTCGGGATGATTGACGCAATAGCTGTTAAAGCATCTGAAAAGCTCGTCGTTTTCCTTTCTGTCCAGAAACTCTTTTGTGAAATTGATCAGAAGGCGCTCTGCCGGAAAATCACTTGTGACATTTGTTTTGTGCAGCGTATGTGGCGGAATCAGGATAATATCGCCCGGCGCGAGGTCGTATACCCTGTTGTCTAAAAAGTATCTTGCGTTGCCGTTAATCAGATAGTATATTTCATACCCGTCGTGATAGTGGCTTGTGACCATATTGATGCGTGCCGATCTTGTGTTTCGGATGACGCGAAATTGGTCAAGCAGTGAACGCTGACTCATAGTAAATCACCTCCTTTTCAAATTATAGCATATACCAGTACAAAATCAAGCGATTTTTTAAAGAAAATGGCAATATTACATAATTTTTCAAATGAAATCTTCAAAAAAATACGATATAATGGATTTGCTGTATGAAAATGGAGGGCTTATAATGATTGAGAATTTAAAAATTGCTTACATCGGCGGCGGCTCGAGAGGCTGGGCGTGGGGGTTGATGAGTGACCTTGCGAATGCTGAGGACATCAGCGGTGATGTTGCGCTTTACGATATCGACCTGCAGGCGGCAAAAAACAATGAAATCATCGGTAATATGGTTAAGGGCGCAGAAGGCTGTAAGTCTGTATGGAACTACAAGGCTTATGAAAACATCGGCGATGCGCTGACCGGTGCAGACTTTGTTGTTATTTCCATTATGCCGGGTACCTTTGATGAAATGCACAGTGATGTGCACGCGCCGGAGAAATACGGCATCTACCAGAGCGTTGGCGATACAGCAGGTCCGGGTGGTATTATTCGTGCACTGCGCACAATTCCGATGTTTGAAGAAATTGCTCTTGCAATTAAGGAATGCTGCCCGAATGCGTGGGTAATTAACTATACAAACCCGATGGCAGTTTGTGTCGGCACACTGTATAAGACCTTCCCGGAAATTAAGGCATTCGGCTGCTGCCACGAGGTGTTCGGCACGCAGAAACTGCTTGTTCAGGCATTAGAAGAAATCGAAGGCGTTACGGGCATTACAAGAAAGGATATTAAAACGAATGTGGTTGGCGTAAACCACTTTACATGGTTGACAAGTGCGCAGTATCAGAAAACGGATTTGTTCCCGGTGTACAGAAAGTTTGTAGATAAGCACGCGGTAGAGGGCGTAAAAAACACAAACGACGATAACTGGGTAAATCTTGTAACGCGTACAAAGCAGCTTGTGAAATTTGATTTGTTTAACCGCTATGGCTACATTGCCGCCGCCGGAGACAGACATTTAGCAGAGTTTTGCGATAAGGAATGGTACTTAGACAGTCCGGAAAGAGTCGATGAATTCGGTTTTGGTCTTACACCGGTGCCGTGGCGCAAAAATGAGCAGCTGCCGCAAAGACTTGCAGCGGCAGAAAAACTTTTAAGCGGCGAACAGAAATTTGTAATTAAGGTGACCGGTGAGGAGGGCGTTGACCAGATCAGAGCGCTGCTCGGCTTGCAGGATTTGGTAACGAATGTAAACATTCCGAACTACGGTCAAATTCCGAATTTGCCTTTAGGTGCAATCGTTGAGACGAATGCTTCCTTCCGCGCAAACGAATTAAAGCCGGTATTTGCAGGCAATATCCCGGACGAGATTTATTCGCTGATTGCAAGAAATGTCGGCGAGCAGACGCTGGTGATTGAAGCCGGTATGGAAAGAAACCTTGAAAAGGCATTCAAGGCATTCGTTGCAGATCCGCTGGTGAACTTGAGTTTGAAGGACGCAAAGGATTTGTTTGACGAAATGATAGATAATACGAAGGAATATCTGAGTTCGTACAATATTTAACAATGATTTAAAACGGGAGGTTTAGCTATGCAAAGAAAAATTTTGAGCATTTTGCTTGCGTGCGTGATGCTTGTTTCACTTTTGCCGTCGGTCGGTATGGCGGCTGAGGAGCGCAAAATCCTTTTCAGCACGGACTTTGAAGCAGAAACCGCTGGTGCAAATCCGACAAAATCCGGGTTTGACAGCGTAGTATCTACGGATGTTGCCTGCTTTAAGACTGCCGACGATAACGGTAACAAGGTATTAAAAGCGTATCATGGTGACCCGGTGGGCGACCCAAACAGTAAGGGGCCGCGTATGGAGGTGCATTTTGCTACCGAAGGGCTGACCAATCTGCGTATTGAATACGATATCAAATACAGCGGCGGTGCAACGAAGCACAAGCTGTTTTTCAGAAGCGGTAAGTCAAACAGCAGCCTCGGCATTTTAACCGGAGCGCATGCCTATAAGGACTGGACGCATATCGTAGTGGATGCGAATGTAAAAACACAGACGGCGACGGTTACAATCGACGGCAAGGTGGACGGAACAGAGACATTTACCTTTGAAGGTGAAAGCAAGGTTAAATTGCTCTTTTCTGCAACGGTTGCACCGGACGACAGCTGGGTAATGCTTGACAATATTCAAATCAGCACCACGGATAAAGATTATGACAGAAATAAGAAGGGTGCTATAGAGCTGTCTGCGGAGTATAAGGAAGAGGACGCAAAAGAGGAAACCGGAAACATTATCAGTTTGTTAGATGTCGACTTTGAAAACGACACCGTCGGTAAAGTACCGAGCATGGATCCAAAGACCGGCTTTACATCAAGTGCCATTACGACATCTGCAGCGATGACGGTTGCAGAGGAGAACGGCAACAAGGTTTTAAAGGTGCATCATGGTGACCCGGAAAATGAACCGGTCGCCAAAGGACCGCGTATGGAGCGAGCTTTTCCGACCATTGGCTTGAAAACGATGACAATTGACTTCGATGTAAAAGCAAATGAGGACACGACATCGGTACTGACGCTCAGCTTCAGACATCCGTCAACCACGCAGTCCTACGGCAGCTTCCAGACACCGGTTAATTTTAAAGAATGGACGCATATCAAAATCCGCTGTGATTTTATAGCGAAAAAATCCGTAATTTATGTAAATGGCAGAGAATATGCAACGAAAGCAGCAAATTGCGGTGCGGAGAATTCCTTTAAAATTCGCTTTGGTGCATCGGTACAGCCGGATGATAGCTATATTTTATTGGATAATATAAAAATTACCTCGCCGGATTTAGAGCTCGGCGGTATTGCAGATGCAACCGGCACGGGCGTACATTGGGACCGCGTGAAAATTGACGACAAGCAGAAAACCGGTATGCTTGAGGTTATGCGCATGGAGCATCCGCGTCTGTTTGTAACGGATTGGGATGTGATGCGCCAAAAGGCAGAATCCTCAGATACTTATAAGACGATGAAGAGAAATATTATATCTGCAGCTGAGGGCGCCGTACAAGCGGAGCTGACACAATATGTACGCGGCAGCACCGGTACAATCAATGGTGCGACAACCAATTTAAAGCTGAATGTGATTGTGCTTTCTGCGGCGTATAAGCTGACGGGGGATGTACGCTATAAGGACAAGCTTTATGCACAGCTTGAAAGCGCCGGTAATTGGCCGGATTGGGGACATGAAGAGTTTTTGTGCTGCGCGCATATGAACCTTGCTTATGCAGTTGCTTATGACTGGCTCTATCACGATTGGACCCAGACAGAGCGAAATAACATTAAAGGCTGGCTTATGGAAAAGGGCCTTGCGCCGGCAATTCTTTGCTATGAAGGCTTTTTGCCGGGCGCGTGGCCGAGACGCGTAAGCAACTGGAATAATGTGTGCAACGGCTCAAACCTGATTGCAGCACTTGCGATAGCAGACAGTGAGCCGGATGTGGCAGATTACATTCTCAGAAAAGCTGCAGATGGTATTCCGTATATGTACTCCGAGCTTTCGGAGGAAGGCGGTTACATAGAACCGCTCGGCTATTGGGACTATGGTATTCGCCATATGGTAAAAACAATGTCTGCGCTCGACACCTGCCTTTTGCCGGGACAGAGCTTGCCGAAGTGCCTCGATTTTAAAGATGTAGTCGGTATGAACAATACAGGCGACTTCCCGATTTACTTTAACGGCGCGTCACTGGGCTTTAACTATGGCGACGGTGAGGATGCGCTTCGCGTATCACCGATTTTATACTACCTTGCAACAAAATATGACAAGCCGCACTATGCATGGTACGACAGAAATATGCGCGAAACCAACCCGAAGGTTTCCGAACTGACAAATAAAAATGCGGTTTGGGGGTTGATTTGGTTTGATGAAGCGCATATGCAAAATGCGGAATTTAATTTCCCGCTCGATAAATTCTATGCATCCCAAGAAAAGGGCGCTTCCAAGGCATTGTCGATGCGCTCAAGCTGGACAGATAAAGATGCGCTGATTGTAATGGCAATGTCGGGCGATGCGGATGTAGGGCATGGTCACCACAACGCCGGCGGCTTTGTTATGGACTGGGCAGGTATGCGTTGGGCGCATATTTACGGCAGAGATGTGCCCGGTTATGCAAGCACACCTTACGATTGGGACGGTTACTTCTCACGCTCCGTGGAGGGTGGTCGTTATTCCTATTACCACACCCGCGGTGAAGCAAATAACACGATTATTGCAAATCCGCAGCAGAACAAGGTGGATATGAATCTCGATTATGTAACCCACCTTGAAAAGCACGCATCGAGCGACAGCAAAGCCTTTGGCGTCATCAATATGACGGAGACTAATAAGGATTACATTTCAGCTATGCGCGGCTTTATGATTACCGACAACCGTGACACCCTGATTATTCAGGATGAGATTACGGCGAATAAGCCGAGTGAGTATTACTGGTTTATGAATACGCACGCGGATATTACGGTTGCACCGGACGGGAAGAGTGCGATTTTAGAGCAGAAAGGCGAAAAAATGCTTATGCGCATCACGCAGGGACCTGCGGATGCGAAAATCGGCATCCGACCGGCGCAGCCACTCCCGACGTCGCCTGACCCGGATGTACAGCCGGATATCGAGGAGCATAAGCTGTTTATCCATGTACAGAATCAGCAGGTGCTGAATCTGACGGTTGAAATTACAGGATTGCATGAGGGTGAGGGCATCCCGGCGCCGCAGCCGGTCGTGGCGATTGCGGATTGGAGCGTAGAGGATGCGCCGGCACGGACTACCTCGCAGACACTTGGTAATGTTGTAGCACTCAAGGTCGACAACCCGAACGCGTATGCGCAGGGTGCAAAGACCTATGTAGATACGGAAAACTTAGACATTAAGCCGATTGTACAAAACGGCAGAACGCTTGTGCCGGTGCGCTTTATCGCCGAAAAGTTCGGCGCAGAGGTTGGCTGGGAGGATGCAACCCAGACCGTAACCGTCAATTCGAAGGCAGGTACAATTACACTGCAGCTCGGTTCAAACCAGATGAATGTGAATGGCAACATTACCGTTTTGGATGTGCCGGCGCAGGAAATCGGCGGCAGAACCCTCATTCCGCTGCGTGCACTTGTCGAAGCGCTTGGTAAGCAGGTGTTCTGGGATGACCGAGGTTTAATTCTCATTACCGATACCGTGGCAAATTACGATGCGGCTACAATCGATAACATCATCGACCTTCTCGATATTCGTGTACAGGCTGATGGCAAGGAAATTAAGTTTTTTGACAGTGAAGTATATGAATATGATGTAAAGATTGCAAAGGGTGCTGCTATCCCGAATGTAACGGCAAGCTCGGATAAGGGTGCGACTGTTGTACAGGGCAACCCGGCAACCGTAACCGTAGGCGATAGAACCTACACCTTCCGCTTTGCAGAGGATGCCTTTGAGGGCGTGCTCGGTACGGGCAGTGCAGGTGTTGTTAAAGAATTAAAGCTTTATGCTGACAACGGCGCAGGGGCACCGTATCAGACATACTTGGATATCGTAGGCGCAACAAGCTCGATTGAGTGGGACGATAAGTATCCGATGAACGGCTCGTATGACGGTATCATCAATGGCTCTGTTACCCAGAACCGCTGGTCGGCAAACGGCGAGGGGCAGTGGATTTCTTATGACCTCGGCGCAGAGAAGAATGTGCACTCGATTGCTATTTCGGGCTATAAGTATACTGGGCGTTCGTATACCTTTAAGATTTCAGCATCGAGCGACGGCGCGAACTGGACAACTGTGCAGGAGGCAGCTGACACTGCAATCGGTGTAGACCATACGGTCATTCCGCTCGGCGATGTAAAAGCAAGATACATTCGTCTTGACGGTATAAAGGCAACCAATACCACATGGATGGGTATTTGTGAGGTGCACATATACGACAGTGCGCAAATGGAAGCAGATGACCAGCAGTACTGGAAGGCATTCTTCTACTCGAACACGATGGCGGGTATGGCAGGTCAGTCGCAGCGTCTGCGCATTGAAGGTGAAAGCGCACTTGGTGAAATCATTCCGGTAAGCTTTGCGGATGTGAAGCTGACAAGCCTTAATCCGGAAATTGCTTCGGTAGATGCTGCGGGTAATGTAACCTTGCACAAGGCAGGTACAACACGCATCCGCGCAGAAGCGATGATTAACGGCATACTCAAGACAACCGCCATCGAGGTTGAAGTAAACTAAAACAAATAATTGAAAAACAGGCAATGGAAACATTGCCTGTTTTTTTGTAGTTAAAAGGCTTTTGCAGTACGTAGTTAAATCGGGTAAATGGATATCCAATTGATTATCGCCTGAAAAGTTTTTTGTATTCGGTCGGGGACAGTCCGGTATGCTTTTTAAATCTTCTTGCAAAATAGGAAGCATCCAAAATGCCGATGGCCTTTGCGACATCCTCGATACTGTCCTTGCTGCTGATGAGCAGACTCATCGCTTTGTACATACGAAGGTTATTTAAATAGGCGAGCGGCGACATGCCGCATTTTTCGCCGAACTTTTTTACAAAATAGGTCGGGTGCATATGTACGGCCTCTGCAAGCTCATCCAATTTAACAGCGCGGTCAAGATTTAAGGTCATATATTCAAAAACAGGTCTGAAATAGGTATAGGCACTGTCGCTTTGCTTTTGCCTTTGCTCGGCATAGATTCTGATGATTTGCAGAATGTTTGAACACCACGCTACATCATAGATCGGATCCTTGAAAACCTCCGTTCGGTTAGCGCTTTCGAAAAGTCTTTGCATTTCTTCGCGATTTTCTACATTTACAACAAAATCCTGCTCCGAAAGTCCTAAGGTTACCATTAGGTTTTCGTTGTCAAATACATGGGCCTTGAAGCGCATTTCGTACATAGCAAAGTTTTCTGATGCCTGCGTATATATGCGCATTTTTCCCTTGGGCAAGAAGGCAAGCTGCCCTTTTTTGACGATATAACTCTGCGCATCGATGCTTAAAAAGCATTCCCCCTCCAATACATAAAAAAACACATCCTGTTCGCCGATGTGCCCCACGGTATCACCTTTCCACAAAATGGGCGGCACATACAAATGCACAGAGCCGGGGGTAATTCTCAGATTTTTGAGTCTTAAAGCTGAATCTTGCATAAAATCTCCTAATATTGTCCTGATTAGTATAATATAATCCTGGTTTTGTCTAAAATAAGCATTTATAAAGTGGATGTAAATGTAATATTATCCTTAAAAACATAAAATCGTCCATTTACAATTGCATCGTAGCACAATATAATTAAATTGTCAATACATCATTTTGAAAAGAGGCGTTTTTTATGAAAAAATATGTGCAGGTTGGCTGTGGCGGCAGAGGAATTTCGTCTTACTCCATACCGCTGGTACGCGATTACGCAGATTGTGCGGAGCTTTGCGGCGTGTATGACACGAATTACAAGCGCGCCGAAGCCGTAAGCGATTTAACAGGCAAAGATATTCCGGTATTTTCTGACTTCGATGCAATGCTCGAAGCGGTAAAGCCGGACACGGTGATTGTTACGTCTGTGGATGCAACGCACGATACATATGTGATTCGCGCGATGCGAGCGGGCTGCGATGTTATCTGCGAAAAGCCGCTGACCACGACCTTTGAAAAGGCGATGGAGATTTACAGAGTGCAACAGGAAACGGGACGAGAGGTACAAGTGACATTCAATCTTCGATTCAACCCGCAGATTGCCCGCTTAAAGGAAATCGTGAAATCAGGTGCAATCGGCGACATATTAAGTGTACATTTCCAGTGGATGCTCGACACCTCGCATGGTGCTGACTATTTCAGAAGATGGCACAGAGAAATGAAAAATTCCGGCTCCCTTATGGTACATAAATCAACGCACCATTTTGATTTAATCAACTGGATTTTGGAAGAAGACCCGGTTTCTGTCAATGCCTTCGGTACAAAACGTTTTTACGGTCCGACCAGAGAAAAGCGCGGCGAACGTTGCTCGACTTGTCCGCACAAGAAAACCTGTGAATTTTATTTTGACCAAACAAAAAGTGAGCTGCACAGAAAAATTTATGTGGCGTGCGAGGATGTCGACGGCTACTATCGCGACAGATGCGTTTTTGCTGACGAAATTGATATCCAGGACAGCGTAAGTGTGAATGTCAAATATAGTGGCGGCGCTGTTATGAGCTATTCGCTTACCGCACATTCGCCTTTTGAAGGCTATGAGATTATTTTAAATGGTACAAAAGGCAGAATTGAATTCAAACGTGTGGCTGCGCATACGGAGAATTTCGGGGAGCGTGGGGCACACACAGCCACGAGAATATATAACCGCCGCGGTGAAGTGATTGATTATACACTTCCGCAGGTATCGGCAGAAGGGCACGGCGGTGCGGATGTAAGAATTCGTGACAATCTGTTCCGCGGCTTTGAAAGCGATCCGCTCGGTCAGATGGCAGACACCGTTTCGGGACTGATGAGCATCGGTATTGGTATGGCTGCGAACATTTCCATGAAGGAAGGCAGACAGGTACAATTGAGTGAATTTTATAAGGATATAAAAAAATACGCAAAATAAGGAGATAGAAAAAATGGAAATCAGAATTTGTCAAAACAGTGAAGAATTAGGTAAGAGCGCTGCAAAGCACGTTGCACAGGTATTAAAAGAGGTTATTGCGCAAAAGGGCTATGCAAGAATTTGTCTTTCTACAGGTGCATCGCAGTTTGATACGTTAAAGGCATTGGTTGAAGAAAAGGGCATCGAATGGAGCAAGGTTGAAATGTTTCACTTAGACGAGTATGTTGACCTGCCGATTACGCACGTTGCAAGCTTTAGAAAGTATCTGCAGGAGCGCTTTGTGGACAAGGTTGGACCGTTGAAGGCAGTACACTTTGTTGATGGCACAAAAGAGTGCATTGCAAAGCTGACCGAAGAAATCAGAAAAGCACCGATTGATATCGGCTTAATCGGCATCGGCGAAAATGGTCATATTGCGTTTAATGACCCACCGGCAGATTTTGATACAAAAGAGGCTTATATTATCGTTAACTTAGATGACAGATGCAAAAAGCAGCAGATGGGTGAGGGCTGGTTTGCAACCATCGACGATGTGCCGAAGCAGGCAGTTTCGATGACAACCTATCAGATTATGCAGTGCGAGCGAATCGTTTCCTGTGTGCCGAACGCTGTAAAGGCAGAGGCAATCAAAAACACACTTACAGCAAAGGAAGTTACGGCAATGGTGCCGGCAACCTTGCTGACCACACATCCGGACTGGATTTTATACATCGATAAAAACAGTGCGGCAGATATTGTGAAGGGGCTGTAATTTATGGCGATTTTTGAGGAACTGCAAAACAGCGTAAGCGGCGTATACGGACTTCGTGACAAGCTGTTTTTGTATGTACACAAAAGGTCTGTTGCGGCATTTGATCGAGCGGACAGACGCAGAAACAGAATTAAGAACGCAGAGGCTTTTTTGAAATATCAGAAAGCCTCTAAGAGTACTTTTTTGAAAAGCATCGGTAAAATTCCGTATGATCCGAAGCTTCCGTTAGAGGCGGAGATTGTAAAATCGGGTGTGTACGATGGCATCCAAATTGAAAATGTTGTGTTTCAGGTCAGAAAAAATGTCTATGCTACAGCAAATTTCTATTTGCCGGAAAATGCACAAGGCAAGCTTCCGGGGATACTTTTGCAGTGCGGACACAACCGCGAGGGCAGGCTTGCGCAGCCGTATCGCAGAGTTTGTATGACACTTGCCAAAGCCGGCCTTGCGGTTTTGGCACTTGATCCGATCGGGCAGGGGGAACGACAAAGCTATCCGGAGCTGTTTAAGCCGACGGATTCGCCGACAAGGGAGCACCAGTATTGTGGCGATCAGTGTCTGCTTGCCGGCGAAACGCTGACGAAGTATTTTCTTGCAGATGCGATGCGCGCCGTGGACTATTTGCAGTCGCGCGAAGAAGTGGATGCGCAGAAAATCGGCGCAACCGGGTCTTCCGGCGGCGGCACGATGACGGCAGCATTGGGCGTCATAGATGATAGAATCAAAGCCGCCGCACCGGCCACGTTTATCACCACGCGCCCCGA
>JAZQCN010000080.1:0-2482 GCA_045546315.1 Clostridia bacterium
AGATTTTTAAAAGAGCGGATTTTTGTTCAGTCAAGGCATAAAGCGCAGTCAATACTGCCGTATTGGCGAGCATTTTAACACAGAATGAGCGAAAATCCGCCTTTTAAAAACGGAGTTCGGATATTTCGCGCTACCCTACGGCTTGAATTTTGCGGCGAAACGTTATATAATGTACATTACAATTTTTGATTTTACGGAGCGAAATTATGAGCGATAACAAAGAAATGCTCGGCACGGCTCCGATCGGCAAACTGCTGTTTAAGCTGGCAGTTCCGACGGTGGTGGCCCAGCTGATCAATATGCTATACAACATCGTTGACCGCATCTATATCGGTCACATGCCGGGTGACGGTAGCCTTGCGCTGACAGGTGTCGGCGTCTGTATGCCGATCATTATGATCATCTCGGCTTTTGCGGCACTGATTGCTTCGGGCGGTGCACCGAAAGCGTCTATCTCGATGGGTAAAGGCGATAACGATTCCGCCGAAAAAATCATGGGCGGTTGCTTTTCTCTGCAGATCATCATTTCTGCCGTTCTGACTGCTGTTTTGCTGATCTGGAACAAAGACCTGCTTTTAATGTTCGGTGCAAGTGAAAACACCATCGGGTACGCCAACGATTATATGAACGTCTACGCCATCGGTACGGTATTCGTTCAACTGACACTTGGTATGGGTGCCTTTATCACTGCGCAGGGTTATACCAAAATCAGCATGATCACGGTGCTGATCGGTGCGGTCTGTAACATTATCCTTGACCCGATATTTATTTTTGGTTTCAATATGGGTGTGAAAGGCGCGGCACTTGCTACCATCCTTTCACAAGCCGTTTCTTGTGCTTGGGTTCTTTTGTTCCTTTGCGGAAAGAAGACCTGCTTAAAACTCAAAAAGCATAATCTTCGCATAGACGGAAGGCTTGTTTTTCCCTGTATTGCGCTCGGAACGGCAACCTTTATTATGCAGAGCAGTGAAAGTGTGATTTCTGTCTGCTTTAATTCTTCACTTCTTAAATACGGCGGCGATATTGCCGTGGGCGCAATGACTATACTTACAAGCGTTATGCAATTTGCAATGCTCCCGATGCAAGGCATTGCGCAAGGTGCACAGCCAATTCTCAGTTATAACTACGGTGCCAAAAACGTAGGGCGTGTCAAGAAAACTTTTAAGTTGTTACTTATATCCTGTCTTACTTATTCATTTATCATTTGGGGCGCTATTATGCTGTTTCCGCAAATATTCGCAGGGATATTCACGCCCGATACGGCACTCATTGAATTTACTGCAACGGCGCTTCGTATTTATTGCGCTGTAATGTGCATTTTCGGCATTCAGATTGCTTGCCAGATGACCTTTGTTTCTATCGGTAACGCACCCTGTTCCATTATTGTGGCAATCGTTCGCAAGTTCATATTACTGTTGCCGCTGATCTACATTATGCCGCAACTGATACCGAACAAAACGATGGGCGTTTACACGGCAGAGCCTGTTGCCGACGTGATAGCCGTTACCTTTACCGCTATCCTTTTTACCGTTCAGTTTAAGAAAGCACTAAAGTCTTTAACAATAGAAAATTCAAAGGAGACAGTACAATGAAAATCGCAGTAACTTATGAAAACGGACAGATCTTTCAGCACTTCGGTCATACTGAGCGGTTTAAGATCTATACCGTAGAAAACGAAAAAATCATCCGCAACGAAGTTGTTGATACCAACGGCAGTGGACACGGAGCACTTGCAAAACTGCTTTCGATGCTCGGCGTTGATGCTCTTATTTGCGGCGGTATCGGCGGCGGCGCACAGATGGCACTTGCCGAGGCCGGCATCAAGCTTTACGGCGGTGTCAGCGGTTCCTGTGATGCGGCAGTCGAAGCGTTACTCGGTGGCACGCTTGGATTTAATCCCAATGTAAAATGCGACCACCATGACCATCATGGCGAGGGTCACACCTGCGGTGACCACGGTTGCGGACAGAACTGTCACTAAAAGAAACGGCGGCAAGGAGATTCTCTCCCTGCCGCCGTTTATCATTTAAACGGACACCTTACACCGATGCACTGATTGTTCTGTGCCGAGTGAATACATTTAATCTTATCAAGCTCCATCTCTATTCCGAGATTTTCTTTGACAAATTCCACCGCCTTGATAATGGCAAGATAAGAATCACGCTTACAGCAACGGGGGCCGCCAATCTCTCCGATGGCGCCAAGGGCGGCAGAGGTCATTTTATTAGAAAGCCCCCATGCTTGGTTGGCAAGCGGCGTAGAGCCGGTTATGATAGAAACAAACATGCCTGCACTGAGCCCTGCACCGCAAGCACCCCAATAACCGCAAGCTCCACCGGGGACCTGTTTGCCGCGGGACTGCATTTCAACCAACGTTTTCGGCAAGTCAATATTCCCTCCGGCATTTTTATAAGCGGTCAGCAATGCCGCCCCTACCATAACATGATGCTCGAAGTCGGATCGTAGCCATGTCGTTCTGTGA
>JAZQCN010000081.1:0-28635 GCA_045546315.1 Clostridia bacterium
TTTCTGCGCCGACTGCGCGCATTTTTTCTTCGTTACCGAGAACCGGCAACTGTTGAACTTGCATTAACTGTTCTGACATAAACATTACTCCTTTTTGATTACAAAATATCGAGCGCCGGACCGTATAGATGGCAACTTTAAAAGGGTGATTTATAACTTTCAAGGGGGGATTAAAAGCATAAAGAAGCAGCCCGGCGCCCGATTGGAAAATAGCTATTGATTTTTTTATGAATATGTGGTATAATTAGGCAAAGAGTTCTTATGTGAACTTTCTTGCGCCCCCACAAATGATGCGCCAACATCGGGGGCGTTTTTTCTTTGTCTATTCCACATCCTGTATCAACTCCTTATCAACGCCGACATTTTCAGCAAATTCGCTGACGCTCATTTCATCGGCGCAAGTGTCACACATGTACTTGTGGCCAGGCCATAATCGCCATGCATAATAGCGTCCGTATTCATCCGGCAAAATTTCTCTGTGACACAAAGCGCATTTCGGATGCTCCGGCTCCGGTGCATTTGGACATCTCGGATGGCACGGTTCCCGAAAACATTCCATACACATATCAATCACCTTCTTCCAAAAAGTTTACAAATTTCTCGTAGCACTTCGGACACAAATCTATTCTTTGTCCAAAACTGCTTCTCGGTTCTCCTACTGCCCAAAGCGTAATTTTCGCTGAGTAATTTTTCAGTGCATAAGTCGGATGATAGTATCCAGTTGGATTAACTATTTCCTTTCCGCACTTGTCACAGACAATCTGTGTTTTTTGTGCCATCAATCCGCACCTTCTTCCAAACTGAATTTTGCAATAACATCAAAGTCCTTCTTGAGCTTGTCCGATAAAACATGACACATACTTACCAAAAGGTCTGCGTCAATCCATCCGTGTTCTTAGCGTTGCGCACTGCGCGTTCGAACTCGCGAATCATGATTGCCTTTAGTTTTTCCTTCTCAAGATCTGCGCCGTTTACAGTTCCGACCATAATTACACCTCCCTTCATAATGCGTTCACTGGTGCGAACACATATGCAAACACCGTTGTTCCGTAAAATAGCGCGAAAAGAATCCCCACGGCCAATAAACCTTTCACTACATCTTTAGCCGTCAAGTCCGGTATTCCGGATATGCTGCGTAAAAATTTCATCATATGTATTACACTCCTTCTTTAATTTGAATGCCTGTGTGCTCGGTAAATTTTTCCGGGCTTATGTAATATGTGTATTTTTTGCCGGAAATTTGGATTGCATATCCAAAGGGGAGGATACCGCGTTGCAGGCCGACGCGTACAAATTGTTGACATACGCCCATTAGGCGTGCAGCATCTTTAACCGGCAGATTGTCGAGCATATACATCACCGTCCTTTCTTGCCTTAATTTTTATGTTGTGGTTTCGCCAAAGGGATTGACCTGCTTTGAAGACATAAAATACGAACGCTTTCGTTTTTGGCTTCCAATAGTCATATCCATTTTGTCTCTTATCGGGGCATATCGCAAAGAAATAGCTTGGATAATACGAGCATTAGCGTCACTATGGATATAACCAGCGAAACCCACCAATATTTTTGATAGCTCATATTCTCGCCTCACTTTCTCTTGCTTTTCCATAAACTGTGTGATACAATCGCATAGAAGGGAGCGATTGTAATGTTTGGAAATTTATTGTCTAACCACGGCGTGCTATACAAAGTTATCCGAGATAACAAAGAGATTGCGCAAGAGATGGGATTACCAAATCACGAAAAAGAAACCGCTAAAAAATATATTGGATTCAGACCCTTGACAGACATTGTTCCCGGTGATTGCTTGGTGAGCATCGTTAACGAAAAAGTATATGTTTCCGATGTCCAAACTGCTTATTACAGTGGAAAACCTTTTCAGCTGAAAGTCTACTACCAAACTGAAGCGGAACATAACGCTGCGCAACCAACAGGCGGTACGATTTTCAACATAGGCACCGCAAGCGGCTCCGTGATTGGAAGCAATAATGTAATGAACATTAATTACACTGACGGACTGCAAGGCCTAAAAGATGCCGCAAATACTGCCGCGAGCGAAGCTGACAAGGCAGAATTACAAAAACTTGTATCCTTGCTGGAGTTGGTTGTTCAGGATGCTGTGCCGGTTAAAAAAGGTTTGCTTTCCAAATTTAGCGACACCATCGCAAAACATTCTTGGTTAGCATCGCAGGTTACCGGAATTCTCTTTAACTGGCTGACAACGAAACTTCCGTAATCTGCGAATTAGTTTTAATTTTTAGCAAAACCTCTGTTTCTCCGGAATCAGAGGTTTTAATTTTATATCCGGAAACATTCGGGATGACAAACTCGTTGATTGTTATCTCGTATACCGAATCGAGTTTTTTTACATTTAGTTTCATCCTTTCACCTCTTTTGTGCAATGTTATCGTTTAAGCAAAACATTTCCAAAAACTTGCAATGCATTTTCTTTTGTGCTATACTGACCGCATCGAAATAAAGGGAGGAATACCATGCATATACCACCGCCATTGCACCAAATCGATACCAAGGCCCTAATGGATGCCGTCGAAAAAATCTCAGAAGAAGATTTTCAAAAAATCCGTAAGGAATATATTCAAATGCGCAAAAAAGAAAAAAGAGAAAAATTCCGGAAGAATTTGAAAAAGCTGCCATATAAGATTTTCACTTGGTTTTCAAAAAACATTCTCGAAATAATAGCGATTATCATCGCAATAATTGCACTACTAAAGCAGTAAGCGCAATGCACAATGATGCAATTCCCATCCAATGATTGACTAAATACCTTTTCATATCCTCACCTCTTTTTTACAGCAAAAAGTTTCTTGCTACGATACATAACCCGCAAAAAAAATTCGCCCTGCTTCCTCTGCTGACAAATTCATCTCGCGGCAAATAATTTCTACCTCGTAAGTCTTGAAAATTCCGTTTTTAAGCCTGGAATTCGCAGTTTTCAAGGATAAGTTGAGGAGCTTAGCAAGCCGCTCTTGAGTTATACCTTTTTCTCTCATTTTCCCTTTAAGCGCATTTACATTGACCATACTCTCACCTCCATTCTGCAAAAAAGTTTCTTGCTACGATACAAGTATAGCACCGCGCATAGTTTCTTGTCAAGAACTTTTTTAAAAAATTTTTGTAATTTTTGTTGCATATTAAGAAATTTTCGTGTATAATTGTTGTTGAGGTGGTAATATGGATAGGGAAAGATTGAAAGCCCGACGGTTAGAGAAGGGATACACCCTACAAAATGTAGCCGATAAAATCGGTGTAACGAGAGCAACTGTGCAAAAATATGAAAGCGGCGCTATCAAAGGCGTAGACACGGAAGTATTAGAAAGGCTTGCAACAGTATTGCACACAACGCCGACCTATCTTATGGGATGGGATGATGACCCACAGCCGGGCATCGTTTTGCAGCATCCTCGCATTGCAGAGGATTATGTTACATTCCCAGTTATCGGTGATGTGGCTGCGGGCTATGACAAAATCGCCGTTGAGGATTGGTCCGGCGACACGGTAGACATTCCTACATCTTATTTGCGTGGTCGCAAAGTATCAGATTTTTTTGTATTAAAGGTAGTCGGCGACAGCATGTACCCACTCTATATGGAAGGTGATAAAGTTCTTATATTAAGACAGACCACCTTGAACCATTCTGGCGATATTGGTGCAATTCTGTATGACGATGAAAATGTAACGCTCAAGAAGGTCGAATATGTCCAGGGAGAGAACTGGTTGCGCATGCTCCCGATAAATCCGGAGTATATGCCAAAAACAATTGAAGGCGAAGCGCTGGAGCATTGCCGTGTGCTCGGCGTGCCGGTGCTGCTGATAAGAGAAATATAAAGGAGGAAAGAAAAATGAACAAAATAGAACAGTACGCAAAAGCGCATGATTGGTACAAGGAAACGGACCCGATAACGGCGGTAGAGCATGCCAAATTACCGAGGCACACTGCAAAGGAAATGGTGCTTCACCCCGATGAAAATATGTATTATAAGAAAAATTACAATTTATCCGAGAATGAATTCAACGCCGGTGTAAATCTTCATATGGCGCAGGATATTGCAGACATCAAAGAGGAAAACATAACAATGCGTCAGCGTTTGTTTGACATCGTAGAAAACACCAAAATTATGAAATACATTATGATTGGATTTGCGGCATTAACTGCAATCAATGTAATTTGCACGATTTCTACTGCTATAAAATTTGCAAAATTCTTTGATTAAATAAAAAAATAACCCCCGGCACGGCAATGCCAAGGGTTATGACTAAAACCAAAAACCAACAACGGCACATTGAAGGAAAATGGCTTCGCACTCATTATAGCGCATTTCCTTCTTATTTGCAATACCATTTTTGAAGAAGGGAAGGGCGCACAATGAAAAATCCAAACGGCTACGGCGGCGTTTGCAAGCTTTCCGGAAAACGAAGAAAACCATATGCAGCACGAATAACCACCGGATGGGATGACCAGGGAAAGCAAATTCGTTTGGTTCTTGGCACATATAAAACAAGGCAAGAAGCCATGCAGGCGCTTGCGGCATATATGGATAATCCGTATGATTTAGAGATGTCAAAGGTATCTTTCGAGAAAATATATGAGCGCTGGTTTAAAGAAACCTTTGACGATGAAAGCAATGCTTCTACTGTAAGAAATTATAAAACGGCATTTAAGCATTGCACCGACTTGCACAAAATGAAAATGACGGATATACGGCCCACGCATATGCAACGCATTCTCGATGAATGTCCGGGCGGCTATCAAACCGTAAATCGTGTATACACACTTTTTAACAAACTGTATGACTGGTGCATTCGCCACGATTGCATTAAGAAAAACTATGCGAAGATGCTTACGGTGAATGTGAAAAGCACAACGCAGAAACAACGCAGCCCATTTTCGACGCAGGAAATCAAAATACTTTGGAATAATGCTTCTGATGAAAACCCATATGTCGCATTTGTTTTAATGTTGATTTATTGCGGCGTCAGAATATCGGAGTTGCTGGATTTAGAGAAAAAGCATGTACATTTGGATGAACAATATTTTTGGGTGGTAGATTCAAAAACAGAAGCCGGCATCAGAATTGTTCCGATCGCCGATAAAGTTTTACCGTTCTGGAAAATGTTTATGGATATGTCCAAGTGCGAATACGCAGTTTGTAACATAAACGGTCAAAAACTGACATATGACAATTTCAAAAGGCGATACTGGTTTCCTTTGATGGAACGACTTGGGATGCAGCATGTGCCGCACGAAACAAGACATACTTGCATTTCGCAGCTCACAATGAAAAACGCAAACGAAACGATTATCAAGAAAATTGTAGGGCACAAATCAGTGATGAATTTGACAGAAAAAGTGTATACGCATATAGAAATCAGCGAGTTAATAAACACAATAAATTTAATATGATTTTGTTGCCTACTTGTTACCTACTTGTTGCCTACCGTCAAAAAAATAGACGATTTTAAAGAGTTTTAAAATACAAAAAAGCCTTGAAAATACTGACTTTTCAGCATTTGCTCAAGGCTCTTTTGTTATGGTGCGGATAACAGGACTTGAACCTGCAAGGAGTTGCCCCCACATGGACCTGAACCATGCGCGTCTGCCAATTCCGCCATATCCGCATATATTTAGTTTTGTTACGGGCATCCGCGCCCGCGTGACGACTTGCGGAGCCCGACATCTGTCTGCGGCGATAAATCGCCTTGTCCTCTGTCGACCGCTGCGCCTTTCCTTCCTCGCTGCATCTGCCACAGGCAGCGCTCGGTCGGAAACTGCCAATTCCGCCATATCCGCATATTTGGTTTTGCAACAGAAATAATTTTAACATAAAACCGAAGACAAGTCAAGAACTTTTCAAAAATATTTCAAAAGAGGGGAATGTCTTGTATGTGTGCAAAAAGCTTGCTATACTGAAAGCAGAAAACACAAGGGGAGGCGATGAGATGCGAAAACGGATTTTGAGTCTTGTTTTGGTCCTTAGTTTGCTTTTTGCGTTTGGAATACAAGCTTCTGCCGAGGTGCGCATCAAGATTTTGTACGGCAAAGATGAGCTTGTGTGCGATGTGGCACCGATGCTTGTAAACGACCGTACGATGGTGCCGCTCAGAGCGATTTTTGAGGCGATTGGTGCGACGGTGGACTATGAGGAGGATACGCAGAGAATTACCGCTATAAAGGGCGATACGACGGTTATTCTGCGCGTCGGCGACAATGTGATGTATGTAGACGGCAAAGAAGTACAGCTCGACAGTCCTGCCTTTGTTGTGAACGGCAGAACACTTGTGCCGTTGCGTGCATGTGCGGAAAGCTTCGGACTTGAGGTGGAATGGTGGGAAGATGCGCGCATTGTGAAAATCAAAAAGGGCGCGTGGCTTTTAACTGAAAAGCATGAAAACGGAGAACTGATTGAGAATAACATATATGATGCGCGAGGGAATTTGCTTGAGCATACACTGGTAAAGAATAAAATTGCGACATCGGAAAGCTATACCTATGATGCTTATGAAAATGTGCTGACCTACAGAGATGATGAGACCTTCAGGACCTATACCTATGATGCACAGTACCGTCTTGAAAAACTGGTGGAGCGCAATCACTATGGCGATTCCTACATTTATACATATAATACGGACGGGACAGTTTCGCGCAAAGAAACAATGGGGCGTGGAATATGGGAAAGCTATACCTATGATGCGGATGGTAAACTGCGCAGCGTAGAGGATTCGACAGGATATGTAAAAACATATACTTATGATGCCAATGGTTATTTGCTTACGGATTATGCAACCTCGGAGTCTAAAAGAATATATGATGCACAGGGAAGATTGATTCGTGAAGAAACGCCATACGGTATGTGGACGAATTATACTTACGATGAAGCCGGCAATCTGTTGGTTTATGAAATCCCGAACGAGAAAGAAGTTTATACATATGATGAGAAGGGCAATGTTTTAACATACGAATTTACTTTCTATGAGCAGCTGGGGTGTATTGAAAAGTCGGATTTGTTTGTGCAGTATACCTATGATGCGCAAAACAGGGTCATCCGGGAGGAGAGAAATAGCGATTACTACACACGGACTACGGAATATGTATATGATGCATACGGGCGTTTGGTTCGCGAGACCGTCAAGAGGACGGACGCGCTAGATGAACCGCAGAAGTATTTTGAAAAGATTACCGAATACATCTACGATGCACACGGCAATTTAATCGAAACCGTGCACGCGGACGGTACCAAGACAACTTGTAAATATGCATATTATGTATTATAAAACAAAAATCCCATTGCAAAAGCAATGGGATTTTCTTTTAAATTGATGAGTAAACCTGTAAGCCGGGTTCTGTCTTGAACGGTCATCTATCTTGCCTGCGCGTTACCGCGCAGCTTAAGCCACCTACAGCGGAGAAGCGCCGGGCAGGCTTAATTCCTCCATTATGTGGTGTTGCTTCGAGTGGGGTTTACATCGGCTGACGGTTACCCGCCTGCCGGGTGAGCTCTTACCTCGCCTTTCCATCCTTACCTGCCAAAGGCAGGCGGTATATTTCTGTTGCACTCTCCCTAAAGTCGCCTTCGCCGGACGTTATCCGGCACCCTTGCCCTGTGAAGCCCGGACTTTCCTCAGATACGGCCTTTCGGCACTGTACCCGCGACCGCCCAGTTTACTCAGCTTTTCTATCATAGCACAGTTTCATTTCGCTGTCAATCTTCCGAGAACAATTCGTCTGCAGAGACAAGCACATTTCGCGGCTTGCTGCCGTCCGGACCGGAAATAATGGCGCGCGCCTCCATCTGGTCGATGATTCTGCCGGCTCTTGCATAGCCGACACCGAGGCGGCGCTGAATCATAGAGGTGGAAATCGAGCCGGAGGCGATGGCAATTTCGATTGCCTTCGGCAAAAGCTCGTCGCCGTCCTCCATTTCCTCGGAGGTGGTTGTACCTGCAGAGGAGTTAATCTTTTCGGTGATATCTTCATCATAGCGCGCCTTGGAGGTGTCCTTGATGAATTCGACAACGCTTTCGACTTCCTTGTCGGATACGAATGCGCCCTGGAGTCGCGTCGGTTTGGATGCACCAAATGGCATAAACAGCATATCGCCCTTGCCGAGCAGCTTTTCCGCGCCCATAGAGTCTAAAATGGTGCGGCTGTCAATTTGGCTGGAAACCGCAAATGCGATTCGTGTCGGGATGTTTGCCTTAATTACACCGGTGATAACATTAACAGACGGTCTCTGCGTTGCGATAATGATGTACATACCTGCGGCACGCGCCATCTGCGCCAGACGGCAAATCGAATCTTCGATTTCCTTTGGCGCAACCATCATCAAATCGGCAAGCTCGTCGATGATGATGACAATCTGCGGCAGCTTCGGCTCACCGTCGAGCTCAAGCACTTCATTGTAGCCTGCAAGGTCACGCACACCGCTCTTTGCAAACAGATTGTAGCGGCGCGTCATTTCGCTGACTGCCCACGCAAGTGCGCCCGATGCCTTTTTCGGGTCGGTCACAACCGGGATGAGCAGGTGCGGAATGTCGTTATACACGCCAAGCTCGACGACCTTCGGGTCAATCATCATCAGCTTAACCTCATTCGGGTCAGCCTTATATAAAATACTGGTAATAATCGAGTTAATACATACGGATTTACCCGAGCCGGTTGCACCTGCAATGAGTGCGTGCGGGAATTTGGCAATGTCGGCAATAATCGGGTTACCCGTAATATCCATACCCAGCGCTACGGCGAGCTTGGATTTTGCATTTTTAAACGCATCTGTTTCCAGGGTTTCACGCAGGGAAACCATCGAAACCTCTTTGTTCGGAATTTCGATACCGATAGCGGCTTTGCCCGGAATCGGTGCTTCGATACGCACAGCCGCAGCAGCCAGATTTAAGGCAATGTCGTCGGAAAGGTTTGTGATTTTGCTTACCTTTACGCCGACGCTCGGCTGCAGCTCGTAGCGCGTAACCGTCGGGCCGCGGCTTACCTGCAAAAGGTTAACATCTACGCCAAAGCTCTTGAGCGTTTCGACGAGATGCTTGCCGGTTTCGCGCAAATCATCTTCACCGCCGGTGCGCTTTTTGCCTGCTGTACTTTTGGATAAGAGTGTTGTCGGCGGAAAACGGTACGGAATCGGGAGATATTGCGCATTTTCATCCAACTGGTTGCGCAGGTCTGCCTCTTCCTCCGGCGTGAGCGCTTCGACGGGTTTGCTTGTGTTACCGAATTGGTTGCTTTGTGCTTCCTGTGCCATCAGTTCCTCTGCCGATAAGGCTTCCTCGGAGGGCGGCACATCAGCATCGTATTCGGCAGCCTTGAGCTTTTCGGCAATCGGGTCGAAAACCGGAATGTCGTCAAAATCAAGCTCATCTGCTTCTTCACTGAACACATCTGCTTCTGCGCTCTGTTTCGCCTTCGATTTTTTCTTTTTACTCTTTTTCTCTGAAGTGTCATCCACATCAATGTCAATCGAGTCCTGCTTCAGCGGCACAAGTCCGTCTACAGCCTCGCGCACACGCTTGCCTGCTGCATAGCTTTCTTCGCTGTCGATGTTTTTGGCTTCCTCTGTAGCTTTTTTAAAGAAGCCGGCGAAGAAACGAATCAGCGTGAGCTTGAAAATAAAGAAAAGCAGCCCTGCAAATAAAAGCATATATATCAGCACGCTGATGGCAATGCCGGTTAAGCTGATCAGCCAGTTGGTGGCAAGTGCGCCGAGAAAACCGCCTGCAATGTGCAGGTCGGCGCCGTTTATGTAGGCAGTCGGCAGGGAGACGGTGCCGTTTGCCGAACAGAAAATCTGAAACAGTGCCGAGAGATTCCAGAGTGCAACGCCGGAGAGGATTGCCTTTACTGCGGTGCGCTTATAGCTGCGGCGCACAATCAAGTAGGCTGCCAGCGGTAGGGGCATGAGCGGCAACAGCTTTGCCGGTGCGCCAAACAGACCGCAAAACAGCTGGTCTGTCCATTCGCCGAGCACACTGCCGTACGGCGTATACATACAAATAATCAGTATTGCACTGAGCAAAAGCAGAAACAGAACCCAAAGCCAAAGCTTCAAGCCGGTTGCTTTTTCCGGCTGTGCTTTTTTGCTCTGTGTTTTTTCTGCAGTAGTCTTTTTCTTTTTCGTCGTTTTTTCTGCCATGGTATTTTTCACTCCTGTTGCACTCAGAATTGCGAGGTTCTGAGTTGGGTTTCGTTTTCAATTTTGATAAACCAGGTCGGTCGGATTTCAGCGGCTGCACCTGCATCACTGTAGCCGACAAACATATTTTCAATCGTGGTGTTGCCTTCGGGTGCAGGCATTTGTGCAAACATCAAATCGACGGCCGCATAGCTGGACGGCAGGCTGAGTTGTTGGTCTGTGATGCTATAGCTGCGCAGACGAAGCGAAAAGCTTTTCACACAGCCGTTTTCCAGTTCGAGCGTTGCGGCGTGCCCGCCGTCTAAATCCGTGAGCACCTTGCTGCCGCCGAGATTGTAGTCTAAATGCAGAATAAAGCCGTTTTCTGTGGCAACAAAGCCGTTGAAAAACAGGGAAGGGGAACGGTCGGAAAAAATGCCGTGCACATCATAAATCAGGTTTACGGCATTGTGTGCCAGGGCAGAGGTCTCTGCCGTTGGCTTGTCCGAGAGCTTAAAGCCGCTTTGACCGGCGGCCGCGCTGTATTCTATGTAACCGTTTTGCGAAATCTTTAATGTGGACTGATTTTGCAGGAAAATGATATTTCCGTCTGCATCTGTATATTTTTTTGCTGTTTTCGGGTTCATTGCTACGCTGTGGAGCAGTCGATTGGCGTGTTCATCTTCAAGAAATGCCGTGCCGTTGTTTTTCAGCAGATTCTCGACCTGTACGGTCGGTAGCTGCGGCTCGTTTTCGGTTAAAAGCAGGTACGGCGCAAATAAAACCTCGCCCATGGCGCTGGTTGCGGTATCCGCACCGAGGAAGAACGAGAAGCGGTTGTTCGGCGTTACAAAGTCCTTTAAAGGGGTTAAAATATCGGTCAAATCCGTCTTCGGCTGCGCTGTTGCAATTTTGAAGCTGTTGCCTTCTGTATCGCGCAGAAACACAGAAATGTTGCTGACGAGATTGCCCTCGGCGGTGATAATCACATAGCGTACATTTGCTGCGCGGCTGACAATATCCGCCTGCGCACCTGCACCGCTGAAGGCGCAGAACACATCTGTCGGGATGCCGGTGCCGTAGTCTAAGAAAATGCCGTTGGTAAACAGCGCATTGCGCCAGGCAGCCTCATCGGCAGGCGTGATATATTTTGCGGGCTGCACCAAAGCAGCCGCAATCGAAGCGTCGCAAAATGCGCGTGCTTTGGCGTAGTTTTCGTTGGTGTCGGTCAGCAGGCAGCTGGCGTGGTCGGAATCTTTGACTGTGTAGGCAATCATATGGGCAGGGAACAGGATATTGCGCGTATCCTCGGCTTCATCGCCGGAAAAAATCGCTGTGAACTTTGAACTCAATACTGCAAAAAAATTATAGCCGTCCGGCCATAATTTTTCATTCAGCCATATTTTCCCTGTGAGCAGCAGGCTCAAAATGACGAGGGATGTCAGTAAAATGTTTTTAAAGCGTTCCTTTTTCATAACCTTAATCCTTACACCTTTACATCTGCCTTATTTAAAAATACCGCAAAGAGGCTTTGCGGTATTTTATATTCGATTAAAGAATAATCAATAGGAGAACAAGTCACCTACGGACAGGTTGTTGATTCTGTCGAGCTGCGACTTGGAAAGACGCGTGATGTCGATTTTAATAATCTGACGCTCGTCTTCGTTTTCTGCATAAACGAGCATCTTGTTGCCGCCGTCAATGAGTTCGATGGAAACAACATACACACCGCTTGCACCGATGGTGCCGCTCAAAAAGTAGCCGTTTTGGAAAACGCGGTAGAACTGACCGTCTAATTTGCTCTTGCGGTATACCGTTACCTCTACGCCCGGCTTACCTGCAGCCGTTACCGTGTAGGTGCGCTCCGAGGTGGTTGCCGACAAGTTTGCCGGCTTTTTGATGGTAATCAGGGAATCCGAATTGCCGGTTGCATTTTCGGAAATCTTTGTCGGTGCAGCAAAAGCAACAGCCGACAAGACAGAAGTGAGTGCCAAAACGAGGCACAATGCGATTGTAAGCTTCTTTTTCATAGTGCATTCCTCCAAAATACGCGCAAGTCGAACAAAACCCGATGTTTTTGCTCCGAAATCCAAGCCTTGCGCACCGCTTGAATCAGTTGCAAAACGAGAATAACCCTATTCATATTATAAACTAACAACATTACAATTGTGTTACAAAGGCGTTACTGTTTGTTTATAATTTTTCGATTTCTTCTAAAAGCACATCTAAAATACGGTCCTGCGGCACTTTTTTGACGATTTCGCCCTTTTTGAAAAGGAGACCTTCGCCGTCACCGCCGGCAATGCCGATGTCGGCATCGCGCGCTTCACCCGGACCGTTGACCGCACAGCCCATTACGGCAACCTTGATGTCCTTGTCGATATGCTCGCAGCGCGCCTTGGCCGCGTTTGCAATTTCGATTAGGTTAATGCGACAGCGACCGCAGGTGGGGCAGGAAACAAAGGTGATGCCGCCGGTTTTTAAGCCGAGGGCGCGCAGAATTTCGATGCCAGCTTTAACCTCGTGTACCGGGTGCTCGGTTAAGGAAACGCGAATTGTGTCGCCGATGCCTGCGCTCAAAAGTGTGCCGATACCGATGGAGGATTTGATGATGCCGCTATCATGCGTGCCGGCTTCGGTTACGCCGAGGTGCAATGGGTAATCGCAAACCTTGCTGACCTGACGGTATGCTTCAATCATCGTTGGAACATCCGAGGCTTTTAAGGAAAGCAGAATGTCGGAAAAGCCGCAGTCTTCCAGGATAGAGGCGTGCTCTAACGCGCTTTCCACCAGGGCTTCCGGGGTAGCGGATTTGTATTTTGCCAAAATGTCCTTTTGCAGTGAGCCGCCGTTGACGCCGATGCGAATCGGAATGCCCAAGCCGCTTGCCATATCTGCAACAGCCTTTACCTTATTTTTATCGCCGATGTTGCCGGGGTTAATTCGGATTTTATCCGCACCGTTTTCCATGCACTTTAAGGCGAGCTTGTAGTCGAAATGAATGTCGCAGACGAGCGGAATGGAGATGCCTTTTTTAATATCGGCAATTGCCTCTGCCGCCGTCATATCCGGCACGGCAACGCGAATGATTTCACAGCCTGCAGCCTCTAATTCCTGAATTTGTGCGACGGTTGCCGCCGCATCGCGCGTGTCCGTTGTTGTCATGGATTGCACGCTGATGGGACTGCCTGCGCCGATTTTTATGTTACCGACCTGCACGGTCTTTGTTTCTCTTCTCATAATTTCACCTATCGAATAAACAGATTTTGAATGTCGTTAAAGGTTGCCCAGAACATCAGTAAAATCAAAAGCGCAAAGCCGATGATGTTGATGTAGCCTTCAACCTTTTGGGGCAGCTTCTTTCTTGTGATGCCCTCTGCCAGCAGGGTGAGTGCCTTGCAGCCATCGAGCGCCGGAATCGGTAAAAGGTTCATAATGCCTAAGTTTACGGTCAAAAGACCGACCAACGCCAAAAGCGGCTCTATGCCGATTCTGGTTGCCTGCCCGATGACGCTCACGATGCCAATCGGACCGCTGACCTGATCTGCGCTGACTCTGCCGAGCAGCAAATCCCACAGCGAGATATAAACGATTTTAACATTATAAATGGTTGTAAAAAATGCATCGTGGAGCACGGTGCCTATGGTGCGCGCCGGTGTTTCGCCGTAGAAGCCGAGGATGTGGCGCGTCATTTGCGTGGTTTCACCGATGTATTCTTCATATTCTGCATCCGTCGGTGCAGGCTCAACCACACGACCAAGCGCCTTGCCGTTGATGTACTGTACCAGCTGAATTTCCTTTTCCGTATAGGTGTAAACCGATTCCTCTTTCGAAGGCTTTACCGTAAACTCCAGCTTCTGCCCACCGCGCTTTACGGTGACAACCACCGGCTCTGCGCCGTTTCTTTGCATAAAGAAATCGAGGTCCTCTTTGATGTGAATCTCCGTATCGTTTAAACGAAGGATTTCATCGCCGATCTGCAAGCCGGCGCTTTCAACAGTCGAATGGGCGACAAAGTCAGTAACCACCGGCTTGTAGCTGGTGGCACTGGCGCTTTGCAAAATAACAAACACCAAAAAGCCGAGCACGAGATTTAAAAATGCACCGGCAAGGACAACGCAAAGGCGTTTCCACCAGGCTGCCTTTTCAAAGGCATTCGGGGCATCGCTGTTGCCGACATCGTCATCGAACATACAGTAGCCGCCTAAGGGAATTGCGCGCAGGGCATAGGTTGTTTCGCCCCACTTTTTTTTGAAAATTGCAGGGCCCATACCGACTGCAAACTCAACAACATTGATTTTGAACAGCTTTGCAACGGCAAAGTGACCGAATTCGTGCACCACGACCATTACGGCAAACACAAGCAGTGCAGCGAGAATTGTAATTATACCGGACAACAAAAATCACCTCAAATTAAATATGCGACGCAACAAATTCGCGTGCCCACAAATCCGCCTCCAGTACGGCATCGAGCGTATCCGCCGCCGTATTAGTATATGATGCCATCGCCTTTTCTATAACGGCGGTGATGTCGGCATAGCGAATTTTGTCTGCCAAAAAGGCAGCGACGGCAGCCTCGTCGGCGCCGTTATATACAGCGCACATCGTACCGCCCTGTTTGAGTGCCTCGTAGGCAAGCGGCAACGCGGGGAACACATCCGTGCGCGGTTTTTCAAAGGTTAATGTGCCGATGTCCGTCAGGCTCAAATATTCTGAGGAAATCGGCGCTCTGTTCGGGTAGGTAAGCGCGTAGGCAATCGGCAGGCGCATATCCGGAAGACCGAGCTGCGCAATGACCGAGCCGTCGATGAATTCAATCATTGAATGGATGATGCTTTGCGGATGCACAACCACATCAATCTGCGCCGGAGCGACATCGAAAAGCCAGTGCGCCTCGATGACCTCTAAGCCTTTGTTTACAAGGGTAGAGGAGTCGATTGTGATTTTTGCGCCCATGCTCCAGTTCGGGTGCTTCAATGCCATTGCCTTCGTTACGGATTTCAATTCCTCGGCGCTTTTTGTGCGGAACGGGCCGCCGGAAGCGGTTAATATAATCTTTCGAAGCTGCTTTGGCGACTGCAGCCCTGCAAGCGACTGAAAAACCGCGCTGTGCTCACTGTCAACCGGCAGGATTTTCACGCCGTTTTCGCGGGCAAGCCTTGTCACGAGTGCACCTGCGGCAACAAGGGTTTCCTTGTTTGCCAGGGCAATGTCCTTTTTAGCCTGAATTGCCGCAATTGTCGGTTTTAGACCTGCAATGCCCATCACGCTGGTCACAACGATTTCTGCTTCGGGGAGGGTTGCCAGCGTGCACATTCCGTCCGTGCCGCACAAAACAGAAATGCCTGTATCGGCAAGGCGAAGAGCGAGCTCCTTGGCAAGCGCCTCCGTGCCTGCACAAACCGCAAGCGGCTTGAATTCGCGCGCCTGTTTTTCTAAAAGGTCTATATTATGATGCGCAGAAAGCCCCAACACTTTCATATCGGGGCTTTTTCTTACAATATCCAGGCTCTGTGTTCCGATAGAACCGGTCGAGCCGAGTATAACTATATTTTTCATATGTATCGACATCCTTATCGAATTAAGTACAGTCCGATTTGCGGCAGATAGTGCACCAGAAAGTACACAAACGGCGCAGCCAATACCACGCTGTCGAAGCGGTCCATCGCACCGCCGTGGCCGGGCATAATGTTGCCGAAGTCCTTGATGCCGTACTGACGCTTAAGCCAGGAGGCTACCAAATCGCCGACCTGACCGAAGATTGAGCCGACCGCACCGGTGAGCGCGAGCAGCAAATAGTTTGCCTTAAGATTGAAGCCGAGCACCGCCACCAAGCCGAGCACCACACCGCCGAGCGCAGAAAATACCACGCCGCCGATGGCACCCTCAACCGTCTTTTTCGGACTGATTTTTTCAATCAGCTTGTGCTTGCCGAACAGCTTTCCGGTAAAGTAGGCGCCGGTGTCGCTGATCCACGCGCAAATGAAAATCAAAAACATTAAAATCAGACCGGTTTTGTCCTCGCCGCGCACCAAGGTGATGCACTGCATAAAGCAAACGATGTATACCATCATAAATACGCTGCTTGCCACATCGCCGAAGGTCATTACTTCGTGATGCTTTAAAGCGTAGACGGCAAGAACGCTTGCCGTTAGTGCAAACGACACCGTAAAGGCGGTGTAGCCGCCGAAGGTGATGGCAAAAAGCATACCGATGCTGCCTAAGCAGGCGAGTGCGGTATACAGCGGCTTGAAGCCGAAGGCGTGTATTGCTTCATAGACCATCATCAAAGACAAAAGTCCCACGGCACAGCGCAGCACAATCGGGTCTAAAAATATAACGATGAAAAACAGAATCAGTCCAACTGCCGCAGAAGCGGTGCGGACTAAGGTGTCTTTCCACATAGAAATAACCTCTCTTGTATGACAAATTGCAGCTTATCTGCCGCCGAAACGGCGATGGCGCGCCATATAGGCCTCCATAGCTGCGTCGAAATCCTTTTCGGAAAAGTCCGGCCAAAGCTTGTTTGTGAAATAAAACTCACTGTAGGCACTTTGCCACATCAGAAAGTTGCTCAGGCGCATCTCGCCGCTCGTGCGGATAATCAAATCCGGGTCGGGGAGAAAATGCGTGTACAAGTGCTCCGAGATGGCGTTTTCGTCGATTTCGTCCGGCGAAAGTGCACCGCTTTGTACCTTATCGGCAAGCGACCTTACCGCGTGGGTAATCTCGTCGCGGCTGCCGTAGTTTAATGCGAGCGTCACAATCACACCGTCGTTTGCGGCGGTGACCTTTTCGACGCGCTCCATTTCCGCTTGGATTTCCGGCGCAAAGCGAGAGCGGTCACCAATAACGCAGATGCGCGCATTGTCGCCGGCAAGCTCGGTTTCCGCCGTTTTTAAGTAGTGCAATAAAAGCCCCATCAAGCCGGAAACCTCTTCCTCGCTGCGCTTCCAGTTTTCGGTAGAAAATGCATAAACCGTAATGAATTTTACGCCGAGTATACCTGCGTGACGGCTGATTTTCTTCAGCGTTTCAGCGCCGGTACGGTGACCGACTACGCGCGGCACGGAATGCTTTTTTGCCCAGCGACCGTTGCCGTCCATAATGATTGCAACATGCCTGGGGAGGGCTTCTTTATCAAAGGTTTTTACCTGCTTTTTAAAAAGTTTAAACATAGCATTATACTTCCATGATTTCCTTTTCTTTTGCAGCGGTAAGCGTATCAACTTCCTTAACATAGGTGTCGGTAATGGTCTGGATGTCCTTTTCGATTGTCTTTAAGTCGTCCTCTGTGATTTCGCTTGCCTTTTTCTTTGCCTTGTAGTTTTCGATGGCATCGCGGCGAATTGAGCGCAGAGCGACCTTTGCGTCCTCAGCGCGCTTTTTAACATCCTTCACGATTTCCTTACGGCGATCCTCTGTCAGCGGCGGGAAGTTTAAGCGAATCACCTTACCGTCGTTGTTCGGGTTAATGCCGATATCCGAGGTCTGGATTGCCTTTTCGATTGCAGTTAAAATCGAAGCATCCCACGGCTGGATGATGATGGTGCGTGCTTCCGGAACGGAAACATTGCCCACCTGCGGAATCGGGGTGGCTGTGCCGTAGTAATCTACGGTTACCTTATCGAGAATTGCCGGGTTTGCGCGGCCGGCGCGGATTCTCTTTAAATCCTCATTAAATACATGCAGGGTCTTATCCATTTTTTCAGAAACTTCAGGTAATTTTGCCATAGGTTTGTCCTCCTAAAATTTATTTATATTTCTTAGTTATTGCTTACAATTGTTCCGAGCTTTTCGCCGCATGCCGCACGGACGATGTTGTCCGTATCGTCTAAGCCGAAAACATGAATCGGCATATTGTTATCCATGCAAAGCGAGGTTGCCGTAGAGTCCATAACGCCGAGGCCGCGGTTTAAAACCTCAATAAAGGTTAAGGAATCGAACTTCTTTGCGTTCGGGTTTACATTCGGGTCGGAATCGTATACCGCGTCGACCTTCTTGGCAAGCAGGATGGCTTCAGCATTGATTTCCGCTGCGCGAAGTGCTGCAGTGGTATCGGTCGAGAAGAACGGGTTACCTGTGCCGCAACCGAAGATAACAACTCTGCCCTTTTCTAAATGACGCATTGCGCGACCGCGGATGTACGGCTCTGCAATCTGGCGCATTTCAATCGCGGTCTGCACGCGGCAGGGGATGCCTGCATTTTCGAGTGCGTCGCAGAGGGCGAGTGCATTGATTACGGTTGCGAGCATACCCATATGGTCGGCTCTTGTGCGGTCCATGTTTTCGCCGGTTCTGCCGCGCCAGATGTTGCCGCCGCCGACAACGAGCGCAATCTCCAGGCCCATGTCGACACACTTTTTAATCGAGGCGGACAGGCGGGCGAGTACATCTGCGTCAAAGCCGGTTTTCTTTTCGCCGGCAAGCGCTTCACCGCTGACCTTTAAAAGGACTCTTTTGTATTTTAATTCCATTTATAACAGCTCCTTTGTAAGAGTATAATTTATGTAGTTACATTTTCAACGGAGTTTCCCTAAAATAAAAAATGTACAGGAGATAAAATATCTCCTGTACATTATACTACGAATTTCTTAAATATGCAAGATGATTATTTCACCATGCTTGCAACTTCGTCTGCGAAGTTGTCAGCCTTCTTTTCAAGGCCTTCGCCCTTCTCGAAGCGAACAAAGTTAACGAGCTTAACGCCCTTGGAAGCGAGGTAACCCTCTACCTTGAAATCGCCGTTCTTAACGAACTCCTGCTGCAAAAGGCAGTTTTGCTCAAAGAACTTGTTGAGCTTACCGGTCACCATCTTCTCTAAGATGTTCTCTGGCTTGTTTGCGTTCTTCGGGTCTTCCTTCATCTGTGCAAGGATGATGTTCTTTTCCTTCGCGATGTCCTCAGCCGGAACAGTGTCCTTGGAGAGGTAGAGCGGGTTGAGCGCTGCAATCTGCATTGCAACATCTCTTGCTGCTTCGTATGCTTCAGCATCAGCTAAGCTGCCCTCAGCTTCAACTAAAACGCCGATTCTGCCGCCGCCGTGGATATATGCGCATACATTGCCTTCGATTCTTGCAAATCTTCTGAGGTTCATATTCTCGCCGATTTTTGCGATGAGCGCTGTGAGTGCATCGCCGATAGTGTCGCTTGTGCCGTTGTACGGAAGCGCCTTAAGGGCATCTACATCAGCCGGGTTCTTTTCTGCAACGGTCTTTGCTACGCTTGCAACAAATGCCTGGAACTCATCGTTTTTAGCAACGAAGTCTGTCTCGGAGTTTACTTCAACGAGTACGCCAACGGTCTTGTCTTCGGAAATGAATTCCTTAACGAGACCCTCAGCAGCGATTCTGCCGGACTTCTTTGCTGCTGTAGCAAGGCCCTTTTCACGCAGAAACTCGATTGCCTTTTCCATATCACCGTTGGTTTCGGTTAATGCCTTTTTGCAGTCCATCATACCGCAACCGGTCTTTTCTCTTAAATCCTTTACATCTTTAGCTGTAAACATTTAAAACATCCCTTTCCAATTATAATCTTGTATAAAAAGCGGTCTTTGTCAATAGGGAAAAGACCGCTTTATGTCGCAAAAATTATTCAGCGTCTGCTTCAGCTTCGTCTTCTGCTGCTTTAGCATCAACCTGCTCGCCCTGCTGACCTTCGATGATTGCATTTGCCATAGCGCCTGCGATGAGCTTTACGGCTCTGATAGCATCGTCGTTGCCCGGGATTACATAGTCAACCTCTTCCGGATCACAGTTGGTATCTACGATAGCAACAACCGGAATACCGAGCTTCTTAGCTTCAGCGATAGCGATTTTTTCTTTTCTCGGGTCTACAACGAACATTGCGCCCGGGAGCTTCTTCATATCTTTGATACCGCCGAGGTATTTCTCGAGCTTTTCTCTCTCAGCCATCAGCTGGCTAACTTCCTTCTTCGGGAGAAGGTCGAATGTACCGTTTTCTTCCATCTTGAAGAGCTGTTCGAGTCTTTCGATTCTCTTTTTGATGGTCTTAAAGTTTGTGAGCATACCGCCGAGCCATCTGGTATTTACATAGTACATACCAACTCTGAGCGCCTCTTCCTTAATGGAATCCTGCGCCTGCTTCTTTGTGCCGACGAAGAGCACGCTCTCGCCGTTTGCAGCAACCTCTGCGATAAACTTGTAGGCTTCCTCTACCTTCTTTACAGTCTTCTGCAGGTCAATGATATAAATACCATTTCTCTCTGTAAAGATGTACTCAGCCATTTTCGGGTTCCAGCGTCTTGTCTGATGTCCGAAGTGAACACCTGCTTCAAGAAGCTGCTTCATAGAAATTACATTTGCCATTTTTAAAGCACCTCCGGTTTTAAATTAATTTTCTGCTCCTCCGGCGGCAAAACCGAACAAGCAGGCCATACCTCCACCGCCGTCACCACGCATGAAAACCGGAATTTGTCCGGCACCGTTCACACGCTCAAACGGTGTGTGTATTTTTTTATGCCATGATATAGTATCATATAGACTTAAAAAATGCAAGTCTTTTTTTATAATTTCGGCAAATTTGTCGGATTTATCCCTCTGCTTTGTATAAAATCTCGGTAATCCGGACCAAAAGTGTGCGTTTTTTATGGACCGCGCGGTCTAAAATGCGCATCCCGAACAGGGAAGCAAGCAGCGCCGCTACGGACAATAGCGCGCATACAAGCTCGCTTTTGGTAAAGCCTTGCGCGATAAAGTAGGAAGCGAACAGACACACGAGCGGCACGAGGTAGACTGCCGCCGAAATGCCGAGCACCCTGCCGGTTTCTGTTTCCAGCTGTACGCTGTCGCCTACGCTGAGCGCTTCACCCGTGTGGTTTACGGCGAGCACCTGCTGTGTGCCCGGTGTGCAGCCGCCCTTGCAGGAGGCGCAGCTTTCGCCGCACATCGACTGCTTGGCAACCGTAACCGTGATTTGTTCTCCGTGTATATGTGTAACAATGCCGCGTTGCGTCATAGGTTTTCACCTCCAGTGAAAAAGGCAAAAGGGAAAAGTGAAGAGGGAAGAGGTGTTGTTGCTTTTTGCGAAGGCAAAAAGCTTCCAAAACTATTCTTTATTCTCTATTATCTCTTCTCTGCTCTTTCGCGCAGTGCCTTTGCGTGTGCCAGTGCAGTCGCATCTGCGCCCTCGCCGCCGATGATGCGCGCCAACTCTGTAAGGCGTGCCTGCTCGTCGAGCAAAAGCACCTGTGTGCTGGTGGCAAAATCAGTCGTTGTCTTCTTAATTAAATAATGCCGGTCTGCCATAGCGGCAATCTGCGCCAAATGCGTGATGCAGATGACCTGCTTTTTTTGTGCAATCGCGCGCAGCTTTTCGCCGATTTTGGCAGCTGCCGAGCCGGATACACCGGTGTCAATTTCGTCGAAAATCAAGGTTTCGACGCTGTCGGTATCCGCCAAAACGGTTTTCAGCGCCAGCATAATGCGCGAAAGTTCGCCGCCGGAAGCAATCTTCGAAAGCGGCTTTACCGGCTCGCCGGGGTTGGCGGAGAGTAAAAATTCAACCTCATCCTTACCGTCGGGTTTAAAGTCTGCGGCGGGGCGGACGGGAATTTCAAACTGTGTTTTGCTCATTTCCAAATCCGCAAGCTCCAGCAAAACAAGCACCTGCATTTTGCTTGCGGCGTCGATGCGCGCATCGGTTAAGGCATCCGCTGCGGCTTGCAGCTTCTCGGTTTGCGCCTCGAATTCGGCGCGCAAAACTGCCGGGTCCTGCGTCTCTGCCGTTAAATCCTCAAGCTCGAAGCAAATGGCATCGTAGCGCGCAAGCACATCTTCAATGCTTGCGCCGTATTTTTTCTTAAGAGCCTGCAACAGCGCCAGGCGCTCCTGCACGAAGGCAAGGCGTGCACCGTCATATTCAAAGCTGTCGCGCAGCGCGCGTACCTTCGAGGCAAGCTCCGATACCGCATAAACCGCATCGGTCAGTTCCTCGTGTGCCTCCGTAAGCGGAGAGGAAAACTCCGCTACATTTTTTAAACAGCTGTTTGCGGCAGCGAGAGCATCGTAGGCGGTGTATTCACCGTCGTAGAGTGCGCTGTAGCATGCCGCTAAGTTTTCTATAATATATTGTGCATTGGTTAAGAGCGTTTCCTCCTCAACAAGGGCTTCTTCTTCGCCGCTTTGCAGCTGCGCCTGCTCAATTTCCGTTTTGGCATAGGTCAGATAATCGATGCGCGCCAGCTTTTCCGCCTGATTCGTGTCCGCGCTTGCTAACGCCGCCTGCAGCTTTTTATATACGGCATAGGCTTCGGCATAAGCTGCCTTTGCTTCGGTAACCGCATCGCCGCCGAAGGCATCCAAAAAAACGATATGCTGCTGCGGCGAAAGTAAAGCCTGGTTATCGTGCTGACCGTGAATATTGATTAAGTGACGGCTCAAATCGCGCAAAAGTGCGGCGGTGGCTAAATTGCCGTTGACGCGCACGGTGGACTTTTTATCCGTCAGCTCGCGCGAAAGCAAAAAAGAGCCGTCTTGCGCGCAGAGACCAAGTGCCTCGGCGCTTTCGAGGACAGCGGTATTTGCCGTGGAAAAAAGCGCCTGAACGGTTGCCTTCTCCGTCCCGTAACGGATGATGTCGCGCTCGGCGCGTTCGCCCAATATGATGTTGATGGAGTCAATTAAGATGGACTTACCTGCACCGGTTTCACCGGTTAAGACATTTAAGCCGTCGGCAAGCTCGATTTGCACCTCGTCCATGACTGCAACATTTTTAATCTGTAATGCATCTAACATATATTTCTCCCTCGGCTTACAGTTCCAGCTTACCTGCCTGCATAGAAATCAAAACATCCTTCAGCCACGCTGCGCTTTCGGCGCTGTCGGTTACGATCAGGATGGTATCATCGCCGGCAATCGAGCCTAAGATGTGCGCGCCGACGGTTGAGTCGATGGCAGCGGCCGCCGCCTGCGCCATACCGGCAAGTGTCTTTACAACAACCGTATGCAGGGCGCTGTCGATTTTAATGACGGACTGCGCAAAAATCGTTAAATGCTTTGCCGAAGCCGTCGGTGCGGCGGAGGGCTGCTGGTACTTGTAGCCGTCCTTGCCGCAGGAAACCTTAATCAGACCGAGCGCTTTGATATCGCGCGAAACGGTCGCCTGCGTTACATCAAAGCCGCATTCGCGCAGCTTTTCGGTTAAATCCGATTGTGTAACGGTGTTGGTGCTTTGGATAATTTCTAAAATTTTAGCGTGTCTTTTATTTTTCATGTTTCTCTACCTCTGCAGGATTTTTGCCTCCTTTGCCTAAAGGGAGGGGGACCACGCAAAGCGTGGTGGAGGGATTTTATATTACCTGATTATATGCTGTTTATTTAACTTTTCCTTCAGCGTTGCGTAAAAGCTTTTGCTGTCTAACTGCAGGATTTGCGTTTCATAGGTCGATTTTTCGATGCGCAGAATATCGCTGTCGCCCAGCGAGCAAATGCTGCGCCCGTCGCAGCTGACGAAGGTGCCCTCGCAGTCCTTGCGCACGATTTTGATGGTTAGTGAATGCCCGAACGGCATTACAATCGGGCGCGTTTGCATATTGTGTGCGCAAATCGGCGTGATGAGCATTGCAGCAAGCTCCGGTGCTAAAATCGGACCGCCTGCCGAAAGGGAATAGGCGGTTGAGCCGGTCGCTGTGCTGATGATGACGCCGTCGGCAACGAATTCGTCTAATAAAACATCGTCGGCATACACCTGCAGGCTTAAAAGCTTGGTAAATGAGGCTCTGGAAATAACGATGTCGTTGAGCGCATCAAAGCTTGCATTCGTGCGCCCCGGGCGAATCAGCTCCGCGTGCAGCATACTGCGGTTTTCAATGCGGTAGTCGCCGGCAAGCAGCTTTTCGATGGCCGCCTCCATATGCTCAGGCTCGCAGGCCGCCAAAAAGCCCAGATGCCCTAAGTTGATGCCCAGAATCGGTACTTCCGCCTTGGAAAGCTCGTCTGCGACAGATAAAATGCTGCCGTCGCCGCCGAGGACGATGGCAAGATTGGCTCTTGCGGCAATTTCCTCTAAGCTTGCGTAGCTTACGCCTTCAAAGCACTGCGCGGTGTCGGGCATTAAAATATTGGCCTTGCCGCGCAGAAGCGACAAAAGCTTTTTTGTATAGGTATAATCCGTATCGCGCTTGGCGTTCGGAATTACTGCAATATGCTTCACCATCATTCACCTGACTTTACTTGTATACTTATATCTTATTATATATAAATGAAGCGGCAACTGCAAGAGGAAAATTGCATAAAAGTGAAAAATTATGCAAAGAAGCTCAGTATGAGAAGACCAAACGCGTGTATTCCGATGGGGTCATACCTGTTTTTTGCTTGAAGTGTCGGCAGAAATAGCTTTCGGAGCTGTAGCCTAAGAGTGTGGCGATTTCGCTCTGCGTGTATACATTTTTTCGAATCATCACCTTAGCCTGCTCGATTTTAAGCATATGGAAATATTCAATCACGCTTTGCTTGGTGTGCTTTTTAAAGGTTGTACGGAAATTCGATTCGCTCATTTTGACATGTGCGGCAATTTTGCGGACGGAAAGCTTTTTGTCTAAGTTTGCATACATATATTCCGTTGCCATATTGACAAGCATATTCGTCTGGTGCGCCGGTGTTGTTTCGTGCTTCTCGCGCTTGTCCTTGTTTTGATGGATTAAAAGCAAAAGATATTCGAGCGATGCCTTGACCGTGTGCAGAAGGTACGGCGGCGCATCCGCCTTCGGCTTGGAGCCCTTCGGTCCGTCGGGCAGGTTGGAGTGACGCTCAAAATACAGGTGACTTGCCGTAATCAGTGAGGAAAGAATCATACGCTCGGTGGTGTTAAACTTGTGCTTTTTTTGGTGAAACACATCCTCGTTTAGCATAGGGCAGCGGAAAAACACCGTAAACAGATTGGCGCGCTCGGACAAAATTTCCAATGAGCGAAAGCCGCGTCCCGGTGCGAAAAATACGCCCTCACCTGTGCTGACGGTAACCGAATTGCCGTCCACGGTATGAAAGCAAATCTGCCCGCGCTCGACATAATACAGGCACCAGAAATCTACGCTGGGCTTGGACTCTTTGCTGTGCTGCTTCGGCAGCCCGCGGTACAAAAGCTCGACAATGTGCGTGACGGGGAAATATTCTTTTAATTCAACCTCATTGTAAAACGACATAAAATCACCCAACCTTATCTTAGCGCAAAGCGCTGCGTTTGGCAATACTTTTTGTCGGATTTTGAAAATAAATAAGCGGATTTTGAATTTACCTTTGAATGAGAATGGATTATAATGTCAATGAAAAGATAATTATTGGGAGTGAGATATATGAAAGAATTTATTAAGGGCATCTCTGTTTTAAACCCGGATGATGTAGAGCTTGATTATTATCTGTACACGGTCGACTATGCCATTGAGCACGGCTTCGACCATCTGCAGCTCATCGGCCCGATTCACAACTATGTGCGCGGCAATGTCGACGGTATGATTTACTACAAAAAGTATGCCGAATTTAACGCAGAGCGCGACAAAGCATATGTCGATATGTGCTTGGAGGCTGTAAATATTGCGACAAAGAAGGCAAGCGAGCACGGCATTCAGAATTATATGTGGCACCACGAGCTGTACCTGCCGGACAATTTCAAGCAAGTATATCCCGAAATTTTGAACGAGCAGGGAGATATTGAGGTATCGCATCCGCGCGTTGCAGATTTTATTACGGAAAAGATAAACGACTTTTTTGATGCGTATCCGTATATGGACGGCATCATTTTAACGCTGCACGAAACGAGTGTACCGCTTTTAAAGCTGCGAAATCAGAAGCTCGGCAAGGTTGAGCGCGTAAAGCATGTGACCAAGCTTTTATACGATGCCTGCGTCAATCGCGGCAAGGTGCTTATCGTGCGTCCGTTTGCGAGCCTTGAAGAGGACTACGAAATGATGACGGCGGCGTACGAGGAGATTTCGCCGGAACTTATGATTATGGACAAGTGGACACAGTTTGACTGGAGTTTGGCGATGCCGGGCAATCAGTTTTTTAACAAGATTAAGAAAAATCCGCTCTTTGTGGAGGGCGATGTGTTCGGCGAATACTTCGGCAAGGGCAGACTGCCGCTGATGCTTTTAAACCATTTAAAGAATCAGTTTGACTACTGCGGCGGCTTTAACACAGCAGGCTACTGCCTGCGTATTGACCGCCACGGCCAGAATCCGTTCGGCAAGATAAACGAGGTCAACCTGGAGATTTCTTGTGCGCTGCTCAATGGCGAAAATCCGGAAGAAGCGGCGCTGGCATTCTTTGAAAAGAAGTACCCGGGCGCAGGCAGGGAAGTGATGGCGCTGATGGCGCCGACGGAAAAGCTGGTGACGGATGCGTTCTATATCAATTCGTTTTTGTTCAGCCAGCTCAGCAACTTCCAGGATATCAACCACTCTAAAAACCATTTCTATTTTGAAATGATGCGTGAAAATGCAAGCATTGCCTCGAATGAATGGTTTATCCCGAAGCCGTGGACCGTACCGTCCCGCGAGGAAATCCTATCTGTGAAAAAAGCGGCGGCAGATGAGGCGGCTGCGCTTGTAGAAAAGCTCGCGGCGCTGGAAGAGAAAATTGCGCCTGAAGCCTACGAAGAGCTTAGAGTTAAATTTACGAACTTAAAATATGTAACCGAAATGTGGTATCTGCTGGCGATTGCATTTATGCGCTATGTCGGCTGCTTCGAAGGTAAAAACACCGAAGCAGAGCTGGAGGCAGCACTTGAAAGCATCCTTGCGCAGCGCGCAGAAGGTAAAAAGACGCTTGGCGATGCATATTACTGCAGCATCAATTCCGGTGTACTGCACAAGGGCACAAAAACGGACAGCACCAGAGTGGAAGACTTTGTTTCCGATATGCGTGAAAGCTATCGCATCGAAAAGGAAGCAACAGAAAAGCTGGCTGCAGAAAATCTGACAGACTTTATCGTTTGCGGTGGCGGTATGGAGGGGCATAAGCTGCAAAAAGAAGTCAACTTCAGCGATGTGCTTGTCTTTGACGGAAAATTAAGTCGCCTGCCGGGCACGGGGCGCGGTAAGTCGTTTAGCACCGTTAATGCACACGGCTGGTTCAGCTACGCGCTTGCGCTCAAGCCGGACGCGGTGAACAAAATTGAAATTGAAGCAAGCAACCCGGACGGTGTGCTTTCGTTTGCGGTTCGCATCGGCGATATGGAGCATACCGTAAAGAAAGAAGCGTCGGGCGCGCAGGTGCTTGCGTTTGACTATGCTGCAAAGGCAGGCGAAACTACGGTGCGCGTGCGTATCGACAGAAACTCGGCAAATGTGCCGTACATACATACAATCAAGGTAAAATAAGGAGGAAGCTGCAATGATTGCAATGGATAAATGCCACGAGGAAATTATCAAAAACCGCAAGCCGCTTCTGGCTTATGATGAAACAAAGGATTTTGATACCTGGCGCGAACAGGTGCGCGAAATGCTCGACGATGTGCTCGGTGACATGCCGGAGGAGCGTTGCGATTTAAACATTCGCGTGGAATGGGAAAAGGAGCATGAAACCTTCTTTGAAAAGCGCATTTTGTTTACGGCAGAGCAGTATGTGGATGTGCCGTGTCATTTGTGGATTCCGAAAAATGTGAAGCTGCCGTGTCCGGTGGTGATTTGCCTGCAGGGACATTCTACCGGTATGCATATCTCTATGGGCAGAGCCATTTATCCGGGGGATGAAGAAAGAGTCAAAAGCGGCGGGCGCGACATTGCCGTGCAGGCAATCCGAGAAGGCTATGCCGCATTGGTTGTGGAGCAGCGCGGCTTCGGCGAACGCAAATCCGAGGCAATGCTGCAGTTTGCACCGAACGCGGAGTGTACCTGTCCGCATGTGGCAATGACGGCGCAGCTTTTGGGCAGAACGCTTATCGGCGAGCGCTGCTGGGATATTTCCCGCGCGGTAGACCTCATCGAAACGATGCCGGAAGTGCTCGACAGCAAAAAAATCGTTTTAACCGGCAACTCCGGCGGCGGTACGGCAACCTACTATGCGGCGTGCATAGAGCCGAGAATTGCAATGGCGGTGCCGAGCTGCAGCATTTGCTCGTTTAAGCACTCGATTGTGTGGAAGCGCCACTGCGTATGTAACTATGTACCGCGCATCGCAAAGTATGTGGATATGGGCGAGCTTGCGTGCCTGATTGCGCCGCGTCCGCTCGTGATTTTAGCCGGCGTAAAGGACCACGGCTTCCACATCGACGGCTCGCGCGAGGTTTTCGAGGTTGTGCAGAAAATCTACGATAAGGTCGGCGCAGGTGACAAGTGCCGCTTTTGCGAAGGCGACGGCGGACACGAGTATTATCCGGCGCTTGCCTGGCCGCTGATTCATAAGTATATCGATTAAAACCGAAAACGGCTTCCTATGAGGGCGTGCGCCTTAGGGATAAAACGCCTTAAAAAGCAATATTTTGCCGAATAACTGCGTTAAAAGCGACCAAAATCCGCGAGGATGTTGGTCGCTTTTGCCTTGTT
>JAZQCN010000082.1:0-2080 GCA_045546315.1 Clostridia bacterium
TGGCTACGATCCGACTTGCACAAGCGGCGTTATTACATTTTTAATAAGTGCCGCCATTGCCGTGCATACAAAGAAAATCACAGGATGCTGCACCGCACCAAGCACACTGCTGCCGCCCGATACCATCAGCACCGACATCGACGGAACAATGCTGTTTATAAGAAGCGTCAGGTCGCGAAGCGTTTCCGACACGTATCCGCATACTGTGGAAAATGCAGTAGTTCCGATTGCCGTCAGATATGCAAAGCAGGCATATCTGCTTGCGGCGGCAAGGCTTTTTCTGCCAAAGGATTCCTGCAGATTATTCACCACGGCGCAAATCATAATCAGCGTAATAAGGGCGCCCATCAGCGCAAGGCTTGTCTTCAGCTCACCGAAAAACAGCTGAATAATTTTATTTATCATTCTTTGTGTACCTAAGGAAAAGCGCCCCTCGCAAATTTCGCTGACCGTTTTTGAAAAATCAAAGTCACCAAACAAAAGCTGAGCATTTTCCCTGCCCGATGGCGGAATCATTATATCTTTTATATTATTTTCCATCTTAATTCAAAATTCCCGTAATGCTTAAAAATGCTTCCCTTGCAATAGGAAGCGACACCGTGCATATTGCAAGCTTTCCTGCCATTTCCACCCTTCCTGCAAGGGCTGTTTCACCTGCGTCAATGCAAAGGTCGTGACCGAGCTGCGCAATATATGCAATGCCCGTAACCTTTAAAACGGGTGACAGGTAGCTGTTACCAGACGGACTGACCGTTGCAAAGCTACGCACCGTATCAACAGCTGCCTGCACATAAGGTATAATAAAAATAAAAATCACAACCACGCCGCCTATTGTAACAAGGTGCGCCATTTCGGGGCGCAGCTGCTTTACACACAGCGCAAGCACCGATGTGCATACGGCAAGTGCCGCAATTCCCATAATATTCATAATCCGAACACCGCTTTCACAGTGGAAAACAGCTCGGCAATTTTACCCACAAGCATTACAAGCACAACCACAAGTCCTGCAATGGTAGTCATCATTGCCTGTTCCTCTCTGCCCGAACGTATCAGCAGCTGATTAAGCACTGCCACAATTATGCCGATACCGGCAATCTGAAAAATTAAATCTACATCCATCTGCTTCACCCTTTAAATCAGTATTATCACAACCGCCGCGCCAAGCAATATGCTGCCCTGCAGTGTAAGCTTGCCGCGTGTATTGAGGTCTTTTTCGGCATTTTTCAGCGCGTTTTCAATCCGTGCAGAAAACATTTTTACGCCTGCAAGCTGCCCCTCACAATCATCGGAGTTAAGCCCCAAAGCATAGCTTTTAAAAATTTCAATATCCTCCTTTTGTAAAAATGCGTGCTTTTCTGCAGACTGCAAAAGAGCTTCTGCAGGAGAAATCCCCTTTTTTATCAGCTGTGATGCAAGGGAAAAAATCTCGTCTGTATCAGCAAAGCAATCATCAAGTGGCATACACATACACCGAAGCCGCATTTCAATTATATTTGCCGAGCTTTGCACGCGGCACAATGCTCTTACACGTCCTGACAAGCGGTAATACCCCGTTATTCCCATTAATACTGCCCCTGACAGCACAGTCAGCGCACCGATTATTTTAAGCACGGAGCATCACCTTACCGTCGGCAATAATTTTTTCCAGTGTTGCAGGGCCGTTTCTGCCTGACAGCACTATTATTCTTTCAAAAATACCGTCGCGTACAAGGCTTCCCAGATGCTTTCGCCGAAGAACATCCCTTTCACTGTAGCCGTGGGCAGTGGTAATTATTTTTACACCGCTGTTTATAATCTCGCATATTGCCTGCTCCTCGCCGTAGCTTCCCGTTTCATCAGTTATAATAATCTGCGGTGCCATTGTGCGCAGAAGCATGGAAATCCCCTCCGCCTTGGGCACACCGTCCATTACGCAGGTAAGCTTGCCCACATCATGCCGCGGAAAGCCACCTACAGTTCCTGCAATTTCTGAGCGTTCGTCTGCTATGCATACCTTGAAGTTTTCGCCTAAAACGCGCGCCACATCACGCAAAACTGTGGTTTTTCCGCATCCGGGCGGCGAAATTATAAGCGTGTTATA
>JAZQCN010000083.1:0-1602 GCA_045546315.1 Clostridia bacterium
CACCCGTCCGCCACTAAACTTGCTAAAATCCATCCGAAAACTTCATTCAATAAGTTCCGTTCGACTTGCATGTGTTAGGCATGCCGCCAGCGTTCGTCCTGAGCCAGGATCAAACTCTCTAAAAAATTGTATCTAAAGTCCTCTTCCGAGAACCTCAAATCTTTTTAGAAAAGCTCAAACTTGGCTTATCAATACTGTTCGAAAAATACTTTTCAAACTCAAATTAATTTCAGGGTTCCTTGTCTTCTTGGTGTTGTTTAATTTACAAAGTGCTTTTCTTTTGCGCTGTCATCGAGGCGTTTTTGGCCCGCTCTCTCGAGCGCCTGATTAGAATACCAAAAACCTCCCCGTTTGTCAACACCTTTTTTCAAAAATTTTTCGATTTTTTGAAAGTTCTCCAGTCCGTATTCACAGAATGGGTGTTTTCTGTGGAAAATCACTCATTCTAATACACTTCGTTTATAATTCGCGCAGTTTATGCACAAGCTTTCCCCAAAGGTCCACCAACTGGAACCGCAAAATGTAGCCATTTTCTTCACATATAAAAGAAATTTCTTTTTCGGATAGACCGGCAGATGCTGCAATTTCCTCCATTTCCGCTTCGCAAACCCCTGCGCAAAGTGGCGGCGCTACTACACACCACCAATTTTTTCCCGCACCTTCACCGATAATTACCCGCACCGAGTCATATTCCCCGGCAGGCAGCGCGAAGGTATCATACCGCCTGGTATCGAAAAAATACCGTTCCCGGCTCACTGCCACATCATAATCATATCCCGCCTGTACCACAGTCTGCTGCGCAGCGATCTGCATCCGCTGCAGCAAATCTTCGGTCATATGGGTTTCCTCTGCCGCGACCGCAAGCACCGCATCCCGTACCTGCAGCTTGAGCCGCTGATCAGCAGGCTCGTCCGAATTGGCCAGCACGTGAAGCCGGGTCAGTTTTCCCGACAACACATTCTGCTCCTGCACCGGCACAAGACAAAACAGCACGGTCAACAATAACGACACCAGCAGCGCCGCTTCCCATCGCTTCAATGCCATGACGTTCACTCCTCATTACAAGATAGCTCCATCATGCCCTTTTTTGCAAAAATCTATTCCACCGTGGGCATATTTTGCCGATTTCATCAGAAAATAAAGCAAAAACACACGCAAGAGGTGTAACCATGGATCGAAAAATACGATACATTCGGGCAGCAATCCTGACACTGGCCTGCATTTGCCTGCTGCTGGCCTTTTTGCCCGCCCAGGCCGCCACTTATCAGCAGGGCAGCCAAGGCGAGACCGTCCGCACCATTCAGACCAAGCTCAAGCGCTGGGGTTATTATTCCGGCACCGTAGACGGCGTTTACGGTGCAAAAACGGTGGAGGCCGTCAAATATTTTCAGCGGCAGAACGGCCTGACCGCAGACGGCGTCTGCGGGGCAAAAACGCTGGCTGCTCTGGGGATTTCCTCCTCCGGCGGCAGTTCTACCTCCACCTCAGCCAGCCGCAACGACGATTTTACACTGCTGTGCCGCATGATTTCTGCGGAAGCCCGGGGCGAACCCTACACCGGTCAGGTGGCGGTGGGGGCCGTCATCCTCAATCGGGTGGATC
>JAZQCN010000084.1:0-13187 GCA_045546315.1 Clostridia bacterium
TTGACAAGTTCCTTGTAATTTGTCGTACACTGTTTAATTTTCAATGTCCAATGCCGCGCTTTTTGACTTCCGTCTCATCAGCGACTTTGATAGTATACCAAAACCCAACCCATTTGTCAACACTTTTTTTGAATTTTTTTATTTTGTAGCAAATTGCTTTACAAACCGACAAAAAACGACGGTTTTATTCAAAAAAGTGTACAAATGCCACAATCGCTTATCCCCTTTTCAGCTTCTGTCGCACGAGGACAAGCACATCCTTCACATTGACAGCAAACACCGCCAATACGATAATAATACTTATAACAAAATACCCCGGACACTGCGAAAGCATAACAACCGTTTGCGCCAAAAGCAAAATAAGGTTTACAAGCAGTCGCGGCAGATTCCATGTAATGCGGACGATGCTTCTCGTATGCACCGCGCGAATTGCAAACTGCACAAAATAACTGAGTGCTGTTGCATAGGCAACGCCAATTGCACCGAAGATGCCGACAAAGAGAATGCCCAGTCCGATATTCAAGCCTGCGGCGATTGCAGTTGTCATTAAAGTATAGACACTTTTTCGGTTAATCATATATATACTTGCCAAAAAAGTGGAAATACAACCAAAGGTTGTGCCGATGACCAGCGGCGGAATATAGCGCCAAGCCTCGAAAAATGCCGGTGCAGCCAAAACACGCACGGCAAGCTGCGAAAAAGCAATCAGGCCGGAAGCGACCGTGAAGGCAAGCGCTTGATACAGCCCGCAGATGCGCGTGAAGAACTCTTCGCGTCCTTCCTCCTCCGTTACGGCGGAAATCTGCCATGCCTCTGAAAAAATATTCGCTACAATCATTAATATGGTAGGGATTTTATTTGCCACGGCAAAAATGCCGTTTTCCCCCTCACCGAAGCTTCCTAATAATATATAGCGACTTGAAATCGACATAATCCAGGTGCAGATGGTATTCGGAATCAGCGGAATGCAGTACGCCAGCATCGAAATCCACAAAGAGCGTGCAACGCGCTTGAGGTTCAAATAGCGATACATACGCACATATAAGAAATCAATCACGGCGCAAAGCATATCCGTTAAAATCGTTGCAAAGAGGTAACCCTCAATGCCCATATCCAATCCGACGAGGAATAAAACATTCAAGCCGATGGTTAATACTGTAGACAATACACCGTCAACCGCATAAAACTTCACATAGCCGATAGCACGGGCAAACTGTGAAAACAAGCCATGTGCACACGACATCAGAATTAAGAGGTACATATGCGGCACATACGGTGCAAGCACTTCAACACGATATACAAGCGGCGCAAACGCCAAAAGCACCAGAAAGCCACCGGTTAATGTGATGCACCCAATGGTGAGCACACCCTTTTTATCCGCCGATTTTTCCAAGCCGAAGCGGATAATGGCATTGATAATACCGACGCTTGCAAGCGGAATGAGCAGATTACAAGTTTGCAGGACAATATCTACAATACCGTAGTCCTGCGTAGAGAGGATGTTGGTATAAAGCGGCAACATCAAAAAAGACAACAGCTTCGAGCTAAACGACGCTATCGCAAATATAATTGTATTGATGGCTAATCTTTTGTATTTACCCATAAACAATTTCTCCCCTCAACGCAAAAAAGGTATGTTAAAAACATACCTTTCACTCATTTGTCAGAGTGTATTTACGCAAAACAGTCCGTTACGCACCAACTTTGTTGAGCTCCTGAGCCATTCTGGACTTCTTTCTTGCAGCAGTGTTCTTCTTAAGAACGCCCTTAGCAACAGCTTGGTCAATCTTCTTAACAACGAGATTGAAGCTTTCAGTTGCAGCTGCCTTGTCACCGGCTGTAACGCTTGTCTCGAACTTCTTAATGTAAGTCTTCAGCGCAGACTTAATCATCTGATTTCTCAAAGATTTTGTCTTGATAACCTTAACTCTTTTCTTTGCAGATTTAATATTCGGCAATCTGTTCACCTCCATATCCTTGATAAATCACTATGACATTCTAACACATTCAAAAGTAAAATGCAAGATATATTTTTTAAAAAAGCGTCTTTTTTTCAATTTTTTAGTCTTTTAGCGCATTTTCAATGGCAAAAAGCTGCTCTTCCGTGAACTTTTCAGCCGCAAGTACCCTGAAATTCTCCGAAATTTGCTCCGGGCGACTTGCGCCCATCAGCACCGTCGTCACTGCCGGCTGCTGTAAAATCCACGCAATTGCCATCTGCGCAAGGCTCTCACCGCGCGCCTTTGCGACTTCATTTAAAGCCTGCACCTTCAAAAGCTTTTCAGGCGTGATGTCTGCCGCTTTCAGTGTAGAATACGAAACAGAAGCACGGCTTCCCTCTCGGATACCGTTTAAATACTTATCCGTCAAAACGCCCTGTGCAAGCGGCGAAAACACAACCGCCCCCATACCGCAATCCGCGATTGCATCCAATAGTCCGCTCTCGGCGGTTCTTGTAAACAGATTATAACGCAGCTGATGCACAATACTCGGCACACCCTCCGCCTTTAAAAGCGCATCCATACGGCGCGTTTGCTCCGCATCATAATTGGAAATGCCGATATAAATCGCCTTGCCTGCCCTTACGATGTCAGCAAGTGCACGCGCAGTTTCCTCAAGGGGCACCTCCGGATCGAAACGATGGGAGTAGAAAATATCCACATGCTCCAAGCCGAGGCGCTGAAGGCTGCCATCAATGCTTTCAAGCAGATGTTTGCGGCTGCTGCCCGAGCCGTACGGCCCCGGCTTTTTGCCGTAGCCAGCCTTTGTTGCAATCACCATTTCATCGCGATGCGCCGAAAAGTGTTCTTTCATCATACTGCCGAAGTTTTCCTCTGCAGAGCCGAAGCGCGGTCTGCCGTAGGTGTTTGCCAAATCAAAATAAGTAATGCCACAATTAAGCGCTTCGGTAATAATGTTTACCATATTTTCCTTCGAATCCTCACAGCCAAAGCCGTTCCAAAGGCCGAGCGAAAGGCGGGGAAGCTTTAGTCCGTGGGCGCCACAACGCTTATAGTCCATTTTTTCATATCGGTCTTCTGCAAGCATACTTACCGCTCCTTACTTCAAATACTTCGAAATTGTGTCAGCATAGCGCGAGCCGACAGTAATGCAGGTAATCTTTTTATATTCCACCGTTGTCGGCTTTTTATCCCAAACGCCGAGCCCGTCAAAGCAGAGCACCTCCGCCGTTTTATCGCTGACAGAAACAATTTTACCTACATAGAATTGGCTCTCGTCATAGCCTTCGCAGTCCACATGTACAACTTGTCCGCACTTTTGCAAATCCGTACAAAGTGTTTTCATACTGTGCAAATCCAATGCAGGCACATCAAGTGCCAAGGACTGATTTTCCATCTTTACGATTTTATCGCAAAACGCCTCTGCCTCACCGCAAAAAGCTTCTGTAATATCCTGCGTGCGTACGATTTTAATACCGTCCGGTGCAAAATCGTAGACAAAGCGCAGGGCAACTAAGCTTTTCGTGATGCTGACCGGATAGCCGTAAATCGACAGATAGTCAATCAGGTCACGGTTTACCGCGCAAAGCGCCTTTTCCGCCAATGCCTTTTCTAAAATCGCCAACTGTTCATCCGCTTGCTTCATAGCCAATGCTCCTTTCGAATGAAAAAGGTGCAGCGAAAACACACTGCACCTATGCTGTTTAAATTTCTGCAACCAAATCCGTCATCGAGTACATACCCGGTGCTTTTGCTTTCATAAATACTGCAGCGCGAATAGCACCAACAGCAAAGATTTCCTTAGATGCTGCGTGATGCTTTAATTCAATCACCTCATCCGCACCTGCAAAGATAATTTCGTGCTCACCGACAATCGTACCGCCGCGCACCGCATGGATACCGATTTCGTCCTTACCGCGCTTTTTGCGCACGGAATGACGGTCGTAGGTATATGCCGGCTTTTGCTCGAGCACATCCCCGATGGCATCGGCAATGGCAAGTGCAGTACCGCTCGGTGCATCAATCTTCTGATTATGGTGCTTTTCGATAATTTCAATATCAAAGCTACCCTCTAAAAGCTTTGCCGCGCGCTTTGCCAAATCAATCAGCAAATTCACGCCGAGACTCATATTGGCCGAAAAGAAAATCGCTGTTTCCTTCGACGCTGCCAAAAGCTCGTCTTTTTGCGCAGCACTAAGCCCGGTTGTACAAATAACAGCCGGCACTTTGTTTGCTTTAGCATAGCTTAAGATGCCTGCAAGACAGCTCGGATGCGAAAAGTCGACAATGACATCACATACGCAGTCGCACTGCGACGGCTCGGTGTATACCGGGTAGTCGGAATACTGTGTATCGTTAATATCGATGCCGCAAACAATTCTAACATCCTCACGCGCGCTGACAAGGCGTTCAATGACCTTACCCATTTTGCCGTTGCAGCCGCAAAGCATAATCTTTGTCATATGTTTAATCTCCAATTACTTTAATAATCCGTAGCGTGCAAGAGAATCACGGAGCTTCTGCGCATTGGCATCCTCCATCTCGCAAAGCGGCATACGCAGCGGGCCTACGCCCCAGCCCATCATATTCAACGCTGATTTTACCGGAATCGGGTTTACCTCGATAAAGAGCTTATCCACAAGATCCATAATATCAAGCTGCATCTTTGCTGCTTCCTTCACATTGCCATCGAGGTAGTTTTGGCAAAGCTCATGTGTATACTTCGGCAAAACATTTGCCACAACGGAAATCACGCCGACACCGCCAACCGACATTGCCGGAATAATCATATCATCGTTACCGGAATAGATTGCAAGCTCCGGCACACGCGCTGCCACATGCGAAAGGTAAGCAATATCACCGCTGGCTTCCTTAAGCGCAACGATGTTGTCAATCTTTGCAAGCTTTTCAAGCGTATCAATGGAAATAGATACATTTGTGCGCGCCGGCACATTGTACATAATAATCGGGATATTGATGCTCTCAGCTATCGCTTTATAATGCAGATAAAGTCCCTTCTGGGTTGCCTTATTGTAGTAAGGAGTTACAACCAAAACGCCGTCACAGCCTGCCTTTTCAGCCGCCTTGGACAGCTTGATTGCGTGTACGGTTTCATTCGAGCCTGTTCCTGCAATCACCGGAATTCTGCCGGCAATTCTCTTTACGGCATATTCAATTACGCTGATGTGCTCTTCATCCGGCATAGTGGACGGCTCGCCGGTAGAACCGCAGATGATAATCGCATCCGTGCCTTCCTGCACATGCCAATCCAGCATTTCACCGAGCTTATCAAAATTTACGCCGTTTTCGTTAAACGGGGTAACAATCGCGACACCGGAGCCGGTAAATATTGTCTTCTTCATGATCGAAACTTCCTTTCAAAATAGAATGGATGTATATCAGTATATGCCCTTTCGGGCACGGCTGTTAATCTAAATAACCTTTTGCTGCCAAAAGCTCAGCCATCAGCACTGCACCGCCGGCTGCACCGCGGAGTGTGTTGTGCGAAAGGCAAACAAACTTATAGTCGTAAATCTTGTCTTCTCTCAAGCGACCTACGCTGACAGCCATACCGCCTTCTAAGTTTCTGTCCAGCTTTGCCTGCGGTCTGTCGTTTTCTTCAAAGTAGTTTAAGAACTGCTTCGGTGCGCTCGGCAGATTGAGTGCCTGCGGCTCACCTGCAAAGTCAGCCCATGCCTTCTTAATTTCGTCGATGGACGGCTTGTTTTCAAAGGATACAAACACAGCTGCCGTGTGACCGTCGGAAACCGGTACTCTGAGACACTGCGCCGTGATTCTCGGCTCGGTTGCATCGACAATTTTGCCGTCCTGCATTGTGCCCCAAATCTTCATCGGCTCTACTTCACTCTTCTCTTCCTCACCGCCGATGTACGGAATTACATTGTCGAGGATTTCCGGCCATCTTTCAAAGGTTTTGCCGGCACCGGAAATTGCCTGGTATGTACAAGCAACAACATCTTTAATGCCGTATTTCTTTAACGGGTGCAGCGCCGGAACATAACTCTGCAAAGAGCAGTTCGACTTTACTGCGATAAAGCCGCGCTTTGTGCCGAGGCGCTTTTTCTGCGCTTCGATAATCTCAGCGTGCTCTGGGTTGATTTCCGGAATAATCATCGGTACATCGTCTGTATGGCGGTGTGCGGAGTTGTTGGAAATTACCGGACACTCTAATTTTGCATAAGCTTCCTCAAGTGCACGAATTTCGTCTTTCTTCATATCTACTGCACAGAAGATGAAATCAACTTCCTTTGCAATTTCTTCTTTATCAGCTACGGCGTCTTTTACAACCAGATTTTTAACCTTTTCCGGCATTTCTGTGCTCATTGCCCATCTGCCGTTTACTGCCTCTTCATAGGTTTTGCCGGCAGAACGCGCGCTTGCTGCAAGCACCTTGATGTGAAACCACGGATGCTCGTTTAAAAGCGTAATAAATCTCTGTCCTACCATGCCGGTTGCCCCGACAACCGCTACATTAAACTCTTTCATTTCAATGCCCTCCAGTTTATAACTCAAATAATGCACATATTTATGCATTATATCTTATACATAATACCACCAAAGGTGCGTTATGTCAATATATTTTAGCCTTCATTTTCAATTAAAAGTGTAATCGGTCCGTCGTTTAAAAGCTCGACCTGCATGTCAGCGCCAAAGCTGCCTGTCTCGACCGGAATACCGCTCTGTCTGCACCCTTCCACGACATAATTATACAGTCTTTCAGCCTCCGCAGGCGGTGCAGCATCCGAAAAGCCCGGACGAAAGCCCTTTTTACAATCGGCATACAAGGTAAAGTTCGGCACGATTAACAGGCTACCGCCAATGTCGGCAAGCGATAAATTCATCTTTTCCTCGCTGTCCTCAAACACGCGCAGCCCGCAGCACTTCTTTATAATAAAATCCGCATTCTTTTCCGTGTCACCGCATTTCACGCCAACGAGCACCAGAAAACCCTGCTCAATTTTACCGATCACCTCGCCGTCTACCGTAACGGATGCGTGCTTCACACGCTGTACAATCGCTCTCATAGTTCTGCCCCCTCTTTTATGGCATATTTTCTCAAATGTTCAATAACGCATTTCATGCGCTTTCGTTCTACCCATGTTGCAACACCGGCAAAAGCGCCAAAGAATAGTAAAACGCCTAACAAAACCGCAACTGTCGCATAATCCTTGGTCAGAACAATTGAATGCGCTCCACTCCCCAAGCCGTACAACAGACCGCCAAACCAAACATATACAAACCAATCCCAGCGCCAATAGCCGGTTGCAATTGTTCTGTTAGCCCCTTCCCTAAAACGCAAAACAAAAACAGGTCGAAAAGCATTACTGAAAAATTGCGCACCATGAATGAAGAAAATACGCTTTCCGCTTTGTGATACTCTTGCAAAGATTGCGTTCACATTTTTGGGAATATACCAAATCGATTTTTGCGTGCCTTCCAAGATATGCTGCATGGTTGTTTCTTTGTCATATGGATATGTAAATGTATATTTTTTCATATGTACACTCCCCTGCCATTCCATTTGTATTGTATCACAAATGTGCACCCGGCGCAATTGTCTTATTTCACAAGCTTTCTGTACTGCTTTGGCGTCATTTTCATATGTCTTGCAAAAAACTTACAAAAATACGATGCATCCTTAAAGCCGCACTCCTCCGCAATTTCCGCGATGCTTTTCTTTGTCTGCACAAGCAGCTCGCCTGCGCGCAGGATGCGCATCCTTTCGATGTGTTTGTGCAGTGTGATACCTTCGGACTTTAAAAAAGCCGTATTTAAATAATATGGATGATATCCAAAATGCTTTGCAACGGTTTCATTGTTGATTTCCTCCGTGCAGTGCTCTTGAATATATACCTTTACACGCTGCACAAGCTCATTTTCCGATGCAGTCTTGCCGCGGCTGATTTGCACCAGCAGCTGCTTCATCAGCGCAGACTGCAACGCTATCTCCCCCTTTGCTTGGTTGATTTGCGCTAAAAGTGTCTCGGCAAAGGTTGCATTGCGAAACAAAAACGGAACCAAAAACTGCTCCGGCGCCTCAAAAGAAAATACCTTTTCACATTCGAATTGCTGCGCACATTCCGGCGCTTGCGCCACCGTCATTTCCCAATTTCCCATAAAATCAAAATTTGAAATATAGTAACATATTTTTTCCGTTTGTTCATATTCCAATCGGTACGCAAGCGCAGGCGGCAGCGTTAATAAATCACCCGGGCACAGCGTAAATGCGCTGTCCTGCGTTTCCACCGTGAGGCTGCCCTGCAGCACATAAAGCATACGAAAATCATATGCCAGCACCGGCTCGGGATAGTGCAAATAATACGAGACGGTATTGATATAACGCACCAGTGGATTCATTTCAAAAAGTTCCATACACTCTCACCTTTGTTTTTTACCATTTTACATTTGAAAATCACATTGATTATACATTATTGTACTGATAAAATCAAGATAGGATTAAAATCTCAAGAAAAAACACAAAAAGGAGAAATTTATATGGGCATTAAAGTCGGTATTGTAGGACTCGGAAAGTTTTCGGATGATTTCGTTCGACTTTTCAACATTCATCCGGATGTGGATGAGGTTGTTGTAGCAGACCTCGACGAAGAAAGAATCGCATATTCCAAGGAAAAGCACGGCATCGAAAGAAGCTTCACTTCTTTTGAGGATTTACTTGAAAAAGCACCGGATGTAAACTGTATCGCCATTTTCACGCAGAGACATTTACACGGCCCGATGATTATACAGGCGTTAAAGGCAGGCAAGCACGTTTACAGCGCTGTGCCGATTGGCTGCACTATCGAAGAAATCAAGGAAATTATTGAGCTTGTCAAAGAAACACGCCTTACCTATGTAATGGGCGAAACCTGCTATTATTACCCGTGTGCAATGTACTGCCGTGAGCAGTATGAAAAGGGCGAATTCGGCAATTTTGTTTACGGTGAGTCGCAGTATTATCACGATATTTACGAAATGTATGACGACTTTAAGCGTTCCGGCGGCGAAAACTGGAGAAGAGTTGCCGGTATTCCGCCGATGTTTTATCCGACACACTCCATCGCTATGATTTTCTCAGCAATCCATCAGCACGCGACAAAGGTATCCTGCATGGGTCTTCGAGATAATCATGCCGACAATGTATACGGCGAAGGCAAAAATAACTGGGATAACCCGTTCAGCAACGAAACCGCTCTTTTCCAGATGTCGGGCGGCGGCATTGTGAGGATCAACGAGTTCAGACGCGTCGGCATCAATAAGCCGTCCTCTTATATCACCTGCTTCTACGGTGATACGGGCGCTTACGAATGCTCTGTAACCAACCACACCTTCCAGCGCGGTATCGCATCTGGCGAGGAGCCGTATTTAGAGGATGTCGGTCATTTGATAAACACCATCGAATACAACGAAGATTTGAAAAACGGCACCATCGATATGACAAAGGACCCGATTTCCGTGAAGTACATCCAGGGCTTTGCCAAAATTCACGACAAGGACAGAGCACGCTTGCCGAAGACAATGCGGAATACAAGAAAGTTTTCGCATTACAACTCGCATCCGTTCCTGGTAGACGACTTTGTCAGAGCGGCAATGACAAACAAACTCCCGCCGAACAACGCCTGGGATGCCGCAAGATATATGATTCCGGGTCTGGTTGCACACGAGTCTGCTTTGCAGGGCGGCGCGCTTTTGGATATTCCGGATTTCGGCGAAGCACCGCAGGATTGGGAAAGAATCACTTATGAATTAAAAGAAAATTATGAGGATATGAGCAGGTATTATGATGTTGAGTGTTTGCATTGATATGATGTTTTCATACTGCAATTTTTATGACAGAATGGAAGAAGTAAAAAAATGCGGTATAGATACAATTGAATTTTGGAAGTGGACGAACAAGGATATTGACAGAATCTGCAAAAGCGGTATGCAAATTTCCGTTTTTAACATAGATTCAAAAAACGAGCAGCTTTCCTATGATTTGTCACGCGGCATTTTAAATGACGGGCGCAGCGAGGATTTCCTTTCTGCACTCCGCGAAAGCATTCCGGTATACAAAAAGCTTGGCGCAAAGGCTATGATTGTTTTAATCGGCGAGCACAAGCCACACTGTGAAGAAAACGTGCTCAAATGTCTGCTCGCTGCAAAGCCGCTTGTTGAAAAAGAAGGCGTGAATCTGGTCATCGAGCCGCTTAACAGCATTGACAGAGAGGGCTACTCTATGCCGTACGCTACGCCCGTTTTCGATTTGCTCCAAAAGGTGGATTCGCCAAACATTAAGATGCTTTATGACATCTATCACCAAAATATGATGGGCGACTTTAACTTAGAGGAAATCAAGGAAAACATTACCTATATCGGTCATTTTCACGTTGCAGATGCGCCGGGCAGACATGAGCCGGGCACGGGCACGGTTGACTACGTTTCTATATTAAAAGAAATCAAAAATCTGCCGTACAACGGCTGTATCGGGCTCGAGTACAGAGCGACAAAGCCGGACGGCGAAACACTCGGCTTTTTAAAGGAGGCTGGATTGCTTGTTTAAAGTATGTATCATCAGCTGCGGTATGATTGCAAATTCCGCACATATCCCCGCCTACAAGCATTTTTCCGAGGATTTTGAAATTGTCGGCGTATGTGATGTAAACGAAATTGCGGCTAAAGAAACTGCCGGGCGATACGGCATTGCGCATTATTACACGAATGCGCAGGAAATGCTGCAGGCGAAAAAGCCGGATGTTGTATCTGTTTGTGTGCCGAACTGTTATCACAAAGAATACACGCTTCTGGCATTAAACAGCGGTGCAAATGTACTTTGCGAAAAGCCGCTTGCATTTACGAAAAGTGATGCCAAAGAAATGTTTGACTGCGCGAAGAAAAACGGCAAGCTGCTTATGGCGTGCCAATCCATGCGCTTTACGCCGGACAGACTTGCTGCAAAGGCGTATATTGAAGAAAACGGCATCGACGATATTTATTACGGCGAGCTCTCACGCACGCGCAGACGCGGCATCCCCTTCTGGGGTACCTTCCATATGAAGAAGGTCAGCTGCGGAGGCGCATTTATCGACATCGGCGTACATATGCTCGACGCACTTGTGTGGCTGATGGGTAACCCGAAGGTGGAAAGCGTATGCGCCACAACCATGCAGAATCACAAAAACGAAATCGGCTCTTTAAAGTCGAGCGGTGCGCTGACCGGTAAAGTGGATATTGCAAGAGCCTTCAATCCCGACGAAATGGATGTTGAGGACTTCTCCTGCGGCACCATTACCTTTGAAAACGGTGCAAAGGTTGCCTTTAAGGTTGCGTGGGCAACCAATATGCCGGAAAGCAGCGACATCCGTCTCATCGGCAAAAGCAAAGGCATATATCTGCCGGAATGCAAGGTGTATTATGGCGAAGACGGCGAGAAAGTAATCCAAGCGCAGTCCATCCCCTACGATACGCCGTTTCCGGGACACATTTTCATTATGGATAACCTGAGAAAAGCATTAAAAGGCGAAGCGGAATTGATTATAAAACCGGAAGAAACCATCAATGTATCCGAAATTATAGAGCTGTTCTACAAATCTGCCGCACTTGGCAGAGAAGTCAGCGTAAAGGAGTTAGAAAAATGATTAAAGCAGCAATTATCGGTTTTTCCCATATGCATGTAAACGAAGTGGCACTCTACATCACGGAGTGCCCGGACATGGAGCTTGTTGCCATTGCCGATGCGCCATCGGATGTGGAAGCCATCCCGCCGCTTCGCTACACGCCGCTGTGGAATTTGCAAAATGTAAAGGAAAACTACTGTGCAAACACATACGAAAGCTACGAGGAAATGCTCGACAAAGAAAAGCCGGACATTGCATTTATCCTTACGGAAAATGCGCAAAAGCCGGATGTGGTCGAAGCTTGTGCATCGCGCGGCGTAAATGTGTGCATTGAAAAGCCGATTGCCGTCAGCTTAGATGAAGCCAAAAAGATTCAGGCAAGCGTTAAAAAGAACGGCATTGAGGCTGTTGTGAATTGGCCGGTTGCCTGGAGACCGTATCTGTTTAAATTTAAGGCAGCGCTTGACAGCGGCATTGTCGGAAAGCCTTTGAAGCTGCGCTACATCAACGGACACACCGGTCCGCTCGGCAAGGGTGCAAAGCACAGAGGCGTCAGCGCAAACGCAGAGGAAATGACCGATAATCAGCGCGGCAAAACCTGGTGGCACAAGGAAAGCCACGGCGGCGGCGTTTATTTGGACATTTGCTGCTACGGCTGCTATTTCTCCAGATGGCTTTTAGGCAGCGGCGCAAAAAGCATCGTTTCCATGGGCGCAAATCTTAACACGCCATTTGGCGATACGGATGACAATTTTGCCGCAGCAATCCGCTATGATGACAAGCTGTCCGTAATTGAAGGCACCTGGACAACGCCGAGAGTTGTGATTCCGTCCGGACCGATGCTGGTTTGCACGGATGGTGTTATAGTTTGCACCGGCGGCGCAGAAAACGCACCGGATGTAAAGGCGTACGATACCTACGGAAACGAAATCCATTTATCCGATGCGCCGGCTTTGGACAAATACAAAAATATGCCGATGCACTACGCAAATCACATCACATCGGGCGAAGAGATATTTGATATGCTGACACTGGATGTGAATATGGAAATTATGGCAATTTTAGACGCAGCAATGCAAAGCAGAAAAAGCGGAAAAGAGGAAGCAATCCGTGGTTAAAGGTGTTGTAACTGACATACAAAGAGCATCGTTTCACGACGGCGGCGGTATACGCACCACCGTGTTTTTAAAGGGCTGCCCGCTTCACTGTGCGTGGTGTCACAATCCGGAGTGCATCTCCTTTAAGCCGGAGGTTATGGTCTACCCCGAAAAGTGCATCGGGTGCGGCAAATGTGATATGGGTTGCTATGCAGGCGCAAGGGTGCTCTGCGGCAAGGAAACGACCGCCGAGGCCGTGCTCAACGAAATCCTTTTAGACCTCCCCTACTATGCAGGCGATGGCGGTGTTACGATTTCCGGTGGCGAGCCAATGGCACAAAAAACATTTACCAAAAGCCTGATTGTGCTTTGTAAAGAAAAGAAAATCAACTGTGCGATAGAAACCTCACTGATTTACTATGACGAAGAAGTGTTTCAAAGCCTTGATTTAATTATGGCCGACCTGAAAATCTGGGATAACGGGCTGCACAAAGCCTACACGGGTGTCTCCAACG
>JAZQCN010000085.1:0-35440 GCA_045546315.1 Clostridia bacterium
ACCGTTGCCGCCATATTCGATAAATAGCCGATGCCGCCAATTGCCTCCAGCTGTCCCTGCTTTTTTAATGCATCCGACACCGTAACAAGGTCAATCGGCATATTGCTGTTAAATAACTCCTGCATCACAGTAAAAATCACGCGGTTGTGCTCAAAATAGAAATCGTCTGCACGGATGATTTCACTGGCAACTGCAATACAGTTTCGGTCGATTAAAATCGCACCGAGCACCGACTGCTCCGCTTCCATACTGTATGGCATTGTTCTTCCTGCTAAATCCATAATACTACCCTCTTATTGTGCTTCTACAACCACAGTCAGCGTTGCAACGACCTCCGGATAAATGCGCACTTCTACCTTAGTTGTGCCCACCTGCTTAATGCCCTCCGGCATATGAAACTTTTTCTTATCAATGACAACATGCTGCTGCATCTTTAATGCCTCTGCGACATCTTTATTTGTAATCGAGCCGAACAGCTTGCCGTTTTCACCGGCCTTAGCTACGAGTTTTACGCGCATACCGTCAAGCTTTTCCTTTAAAGCCTTCGCCTGCTCAAGCTCCTGCCCTTTATGAAATGCATCCGCTTCCTTCTTACCGCGGATATCATTTAAATTACTGTTGGTTGCTTCTACCGCAAGCTTTCTTGCAAGCAAGAAGTTGCGCGCATAACCATCGGAAACCTCTTTGATTTCACCCTTCTTGCCCTGGCCCTTTACATCCTGTAAAAATATAACTTTCACTGCAATCACTCCAATTAATTAATATTCTGTTCATTCAAATAGGCATCAATCGCCTCTAAAAGCTGCGCCTTTGCCGCCGCCGGCTCGATGTCTCTAAGCTGCGCACCTGCAACCGTCATATGTCCGCCGCCGCCAAGCTTTTCTAATATAACCTGCACATTAATCTTGCCCCAGGAACGGCCGCTGATAAAGGTGATATCCTCCGAGCGCACAATCGCAAACGAGCTTTCCACCCCATCGACATTGAGCATCTCATCTGCCGCCTGCGCCGCAAGAACATTCACATTTTCCACCTCGCCCTCCCAAACGGAAACGGCAATTTTTTCATGCACCATCTGCATACAGCTCACAATCGCACTGCGGCTGTTGTACTGCTCCAAGCCGGACTGGAACATTCGTTTAACCACCGTTGTATCCACACCGTTTTTACGCAAAAACGATGCTGCATCAAAGGTACGCACGCCGGTTTTAAAAGTAAACTGCTTTGTATCCAGGCAAATTCCGGCGTAAATTGCTTCTGCCTCCTGCTTGGTCAGCGAGACGCGATTGTCCATATACTGCAAAAGTTCTGCAACCATTTCGCAGGTAGAGGACGCGTATGGCTCATGGTAAACCAACGCTGCATTTTCAATAAACTCCGTACCTCTGCGGTGATGGTCAATTAAAACCACCTCGCCTGCCTGCGCCAAAAGTGCACTATTTTCTGTCATACTCGGCCTGTGCGTGTCAACAACGACGAGCAAAGTGTTTTTATCCACAAGCGTTTCCGCCTCCTGCGGATCGATAAACAGCTCCTCATAACCCTGCTGCGAGCGTAAAAGCTCAAAAATATTGTCAATACCTTCCCCATGCTCGCCACATACGATATAGACCGGCTTATTTCTGTTCTTCGCCGCACGCGACAAGCCAACTGCAGCTCCGATAGCATCAAAGTCAGGGTTGCGATGCCCCATAATCACCATACGCTCCTTATTGCTAATCAGCTGACGGAGTGCATGTGCAATAACGCGCGACTTCACACGCGTGCTCTTTTCGTGCTCCTTGGTTTTACCGCCGAAGGTTTTGGTTTGCGTTTCATCCTTGATGACCGCCTGGTCACCACCGCGACCGAGCGCCATATCCAGAGCAAGACGGGAATAACGGTCATTGACCATAATATTTTCGCCGCCAGTACCGATACCGATGCTGACCGTCGCCGGTGATTTGTTGCCAAGCTCCAGCTCGCGCACCTGGTCTAATATTTCAAATTTGCGGTCAATCAGCTTTTGCAGATAACGATGCTCAAAGAAGAACAAATAGCGGTCGCGTTCGGTTTTTTTCAAAATACCGGAAATGCCGGAAAGCCACGCATTGACCTTCGAGTCAATCGCAGAAATCAGCTGCGGCTTTGCCGCATCCTCCATATTGTTCAAAACATCGTCATAGTTATCAAGCATGATAATCGCAACATCTGTTTTTTCGTTTAAATACTTGCTGCGCAGTGCATTTGTCTCCGTGACATCGAGCCAATACAAAAGCACAAGGTATTCTGTTTCCTTCTTTTGGTCCGGTTTAATGATACTGCCGGACACGCTGTATTCTCTCTCATTATAAACAACATCGAGCGTGATACCCTCGTGCATACGCAAAACATCGCTCCAGTTCAGGTTCTCCATAATCTCCATGATGTACTTATCAAAGAGTGTTTCCCCGCTGATGATGCGCGCAAAGCTTTGGTTATACCAGGAAACCTTACCGTCGAGCTGGGTAACAACCATCGGGAACGGAAAATTAACTAAGGTATCCTTCGTTGCCGAGTCTAAATGCTCGCTCAGCTTCTCAGCATATTCTGCCACACCACGCGCACGATATTTTTTTTCAAGGAAATTTAAAAGCACCAACACAAAAAACAAAACGACCTCTGCAATCGCAAGACCGTACTGTGCCGGACTCATAACAAAGGTTAAAACGGCACAAACAAGCACGCACCACTGCGCAATACTCATTGCACTGTTTAATCTTCTGAGAAAGTATTTATTTTTCATGCCTTATCGCCTCCTCTGGTTCGAAAGTGAACGACTGTATCAATGCCGCCGAGAAAAAACGCCAGCGGCGAAGCGAGCGAGCCTAACCAAATCAGTGCTATGCACAAAAGCACGCGAAGCCCGCCGCGCTGAACCTTACAAATATAAAATACTGCTAACGAATATCCGCAAAGGATAATATAAGAGCTGATTAAGGTTGCTAAATTTGCAAATACCACGCTGAGCGTACCGCTGCCGAACAACGAAATTCCCCAGGAGACTACCCAAAGTAAAAGACTGCCGCGCGACACACTGAAGTCACGAAAGCGCGGATAACGCGCAACGCAAGACGGTGCGCGGCGCTTCAGAAGCAAAAACAGCGTAAATACAATAAAGTAGCTAAGTGCCGCCATCGACAAAAGCAGTATTGCAGGTGTATAGGTTTGAATCATTTCAACAAGCAATGCACTTTCGCGTGCCGGCAACCCAATTGCATTTATCATCTCCGTGCTCTGATAGGTCATCGACTCCAAAAACCCAATCTGCACATCCTCGCGGATAGCCGTGCTAAAAAACAGATACATCTCTCCCGCCAAAAGCGCAACGCTGCCGGCAGAAACCGTGTACAAAAGGCCATGACGGTTGCGAATGCTTATACCAATCACCAAACCGGGCAAAATCGTAAGGCAGACAGGCTCATAGTAGCCGCCGCTTGCAAGGCTGTAAACGAACACGAGCAATGCAGCCTGTAACAACAAATGCAGCGCACCGAAGCGCACAGCAGTATACGCCAGCATAGCCGGCAAAATAACAAAGGAAATTATATCACCTAAACCGAAGTAAACTGCAACAAGCGCGAGCAGCACAATTGAAAAATAAACAAGCAGTTTTTCTCCGCCGGTAACCTGCATATCCTTCTCCACAGTCATCACTTCCTTATATAAAACCCAAAAAACGGCAAAACTATCCATGTTAAATTACAATTATCTAATATCATAACACATTTCTTGCCTTAAGTCAAACTTATTAAAGATTTTATTCAAGAATATTTTCCCGAAAATGCTCCCTTTTCTATCTGCGCAGACTTGACAAACCGAGCAAAAAACGATAAACTAATATGCGCAAATAAAATGCGCCTGTAGCTCAGCTGGATAGAGTGTCAGACTCCGACTCTGGAGGTCGTGCGTTCGAATCGCATCAGGCGTACCAAAGACGGCAAACAAATTTGTTTGCCTTCTTTTCTTTTTCAGCAATCGCACCCAAACTGTCCGAAACTTATCATTTTTTGTCTTGTTTCACAACTTATCATTTGATATACTGTCAAAAAGGAGTGATTTCATGTTGACAACAGAAAACGCAACGACCTTATTTGTATCTCAAAAAAGCGGTAAATGCGAGTATAACGGCCTTTCAAGCGAAACACCGCTTTGCAGTATTGAAGCAGCATTACAAACCGTAATCGATATACGCGCGCTCGGCAGAAAACAACCGGTTGCCATCCGCATCCTTGACGAGGAATACTTTGTAAAAGCGCCGATTGTCATCGACGAAAGCATCAGCGATGTTATACTTGAGCCGCATACAAGCACACGCATCAGCGGCGGCTTGCGCATCGATTGCTTTACAGCGGACACCTTTAACGGTGTAGCCTGCTTAAGCGCGCAGGTACCGGGTGTAAAAGAAGGTGCGTTGTGGTTTACGGATTTGTATGTAAACGGCAAAGCTGCAGCCTTTACGCGCTATCCCGAATGCGATTTTCTATATGCCAAGGATGTTGAAAACCACGGCACAAAGCTCTATGATCACTCGAAGTGGTTTATTGCAGAAGCCGAAGATTTAAATACAATTAAGGACTTCCGGAATTTCGGTGATTGCTTCATAAGCTATAACCACTATTGGGTGGATGAACACACACCGATTGAAAGCTATGACATAAAAACCGGTAAGATTGTATTTAAATATATATCCAGATTTACCATCGAGCCGACACACGAATCGTCAAAACTGCGCTATGTGCTTGAAAATGTCGCAGAAGCCTTCAAAAATCCGGGCGAGTGGTATTTGGACCGCCCGAGCGGCAAGGTATATTATATTCCGCGCGAGGGAGAATCCATTGAAAACATCATTGCATATGCACCGCTAACGGACAAGCTCTTTGTTCTCAAAGGCACGCAGGATAAAAAAGTGCGCGGCATTACGCTACGCGGCTTTGTGTTTAACTGCACCAAAGGCGATTACAGAAGTCAATACAAAGAAGTGCCCGGCGACAAAGACAATGTGTATGTATTCGACGATTGCTTTGACGGTTACGCCTCCGACATTCAATCCGTATGCTGGGGGCACGGCAGCATCGAGATGCAATATGCCCATGGTTGCTTCATCAAAAACTGCAAGCTCATCAACATGGGTGTACACGCCATCAATATCAAGGAAGGCTGCGACCACATTTATATCACAGATAACGAAATCCGTGAGGTTGGTGCCGGCGGCATCAAGGTCGACGGCGGCGTGCTTGCAATGCCGGAACACACCTATACACATAATATATACATCCGAAACAATTCTATTACGCGTTGCGGCAACCGTTATTTCGCAGGCTGCGGTATCCTCGTAAAAGAAGCGTACGAATGCGAAATTTCACACAATGAAATCAGCTACATCTATTATTCCGGCATATCCTGCGGCTGGACCTGGAATTATGAGCCGAGCGTCAACCGCGACAACATCATCGAGAAAAATCACATTCACCATTTAGGCCAGGGCAAGCTTTCCGACATGGGCGGCATTTACATTTTAAGCGAACAGCCGGGTACAATCGTTCGCGGCAACTTAATCCACGATGTAGAAAGCAAGCACTACGGCGGCTGGGGCATTTATCCGGACGAGGGCAGCAGCTATTTACTGATTGAAAATAACATCTGCTACAACCTGACGAGCAACTGTTTTCATAATCATTACGGCTTTAACAATACTGTAAGAAACAATATTTTCGTGCACAGCGGCAACGCACCGGTAGCACTGACACGCGGCGAAGAGCACACAAGCCTGCTGTTCGAAAACAACATCATCGTTTCGGACAACAATCCGATTTTTACAATCGAATTCGTAAAAGACCGCGCAGGCAATAACCATTACAAACTGTTGAATAAGCATATTCGTTCCGCAAGAAATCTATTCTTTGATGTCAGCAGAACTGTACCGGAGTTTCTTTTATTGGGCAATGCTAAAACGCACGAATATTATTCCATGCATCAGGCATGTAATGAAATTGAATATGACGCAGGCTCCATCGTTGCAGACCCGATGTTTGTTGATTTTGAAAATCACACCTATACATTAAAGCCCGAGTCTCCCGCCTTCAAGCTCGGCTTTAAGCCAATCGATATGTCCGATGTCGGCATAATCAAAAAATAAGCAACAAAAAATCCCTTATTCTTAATAAGGGATTTTTTTATTTTCAGCAATAACTTAAAATCAATTCAGCCGCGATTCTGAGGCCAACCGGCAAGCTGTCAATCAAGACCTTTTCCTCTCGCGTATGCGCGCCGAAGCCTTCACAAAGACCGATGCACACCGACGGAATACCCAAAGACATCGGGATGTTGCAATCCGTCGAGCCGGACAGACGCTCGCAAGCCTTACCGCTGTGCTTTTCCGCAATGGTAATGCAGCTTTGAATCATCTGTTCGTGCTTCTCATTGTCTATTTTACCGCCGCACGGACGGATACCGATGGTTTCAACCGAAATATCAGCCAAAGCCTTCTTTTTCGCCTTTGCAAGCGTTTCTTTAAAGAAGGACTGCATTTTAGCAAGGCAGCTCTCCGTATCCGAGCGGTATTCGTACATCATTTCCGATGACTGTGCGATGGTGTTTACAGATGTGCCGCCCTGCACAATGCCGACATTATAGGTTGTTGTGCTGTCGCCATCCACCGGCACGGTGCACTGATATAAGTCGCAGAGCATATCTGCCATAGCGTAGTTTGCATTTCTGTTGCCGAAAGCCGCGAAAGAATGTCCACCCTCGGTTTCAAAAGTCAAACGGTAACGATGCGAGCCGACACAGCGCGTATAAACACCGGTATAGTATAAATCGAAGGTATAAAATTCACTGATGCGCCCTGCAAAGTCCGCCATCAGCTGCTTTACGCCCTTCAAATTTCCAAGGCCTTCCTCGCCGGTATTTGCCGCAAATACAATGCCGCGCTCGGGCTTGATATTATTTTGCACCAAATACTTAATCACCATCAGCATCAGCACAACATTTGCCGTATCATCGCCGACGCCCGGTGAATAAAAGTATTTTTCATCCTCGGAAAAGGGCATTTCCTCCATATCGGGAAATACGGTATCCAGATGCGCCGCAAACATAACCAAATCGTTTTTTCCCTCACAACCCAGCGGAAACACAACATTGAGCGCATCGTCGATATACGCGCCCTCTGCTCCCTGCGCTTTAAGCCACTCTAAGCAAAACTGCGCACGCTTTTCCTCGTGATTCGATGGTGCGGGAATTTTACAAAGTGCTTTTAAAAGCGCCTGCGTTTCCTCTGTTGCTTTATTTATGTACTCTAATACTTCCTTTGCCAGTTCCATATTTATGCTCCAATGCAGAAAATGCCCAACGGTAAGCCGTCGGGCATTTAAGTGTAAAATTACTCTTCTTCGCAGTCGCAATCGCAATCTTCACAATCGCAGCAATCGAAATCCAGTTCGATTTCCTGACCGCAGTTCGGGCACTCAATTGCACCATCCGTATCGAAAATATCCTCGTCAAGATAGATAACTTCCTTACAGCTCGGGCATTCAAGCTCATAGTACTCCATATCGTCGTCGCAATCGCAATCACAATCGTCGCAATCACAATCGCAATCGTCTTCATAAAGGTCATCTTCAACAGCAGCGAGGTCTTCATCGATTTCGTCAACCTGCTCCATAAGCTCTTCCTGGTCTGCAGCAATTTCATCCATTGCTTCTGCCATATCGTCCAAAAGCTCAAGCATCTTGAGAATTACTTTGCCCTCATCAGTCTTTTCACTGATTTCCAAGCCCTCAGCCAGACCCTTTAAGTATGCAACCTTCTTAATGATGTTTTCCATAATATTCTCCGTTTCTGCCGCCTTTGCGGCTTTCATTACGCCCGCGCATTGCGGTCGCAAATTACAGTATTTCCATTATACGCGTTCCATATACTCGCCGGTACGCGTATCAATTCTGATTCTGTCGCCCTGGTTTACAAACAGCGGCACAAAAATAGTTGCGCCCGTTTCAACGGTAGCCGGCTTTGTTACATTCGTAGCCGTATCACCCTTAACACCCGGCTCTGTTTCGATAATGTCAAGCTCAACAAATGTCGGCGGCTCTACACCGAATACATTGCCCTTGTAGCTGAGCACCTTAACCGGCATATTCTCTGTAACAAACTTGAGTGCATCGCCGAGCTGCTCCTCGGAAAGCGGCATAAGCTCAAATGTTTCCTGATCCATAAAGTAATACAAATCGCCATCGGAATAGGAATACTCATAGTCCTTACGCTCGATGTGCGCCTTCGGCATTTTTTCGGTCGGTCTGTAGGTCTTTTCAACTACGCCGCCGGTAATAACGTTCTTAAGCTTCGTTCTAACGAAAGCTGCGCCCTTACCCGGCTTTACATGCTGAAATTCCACAACCTGGAATACGCTGCCGTTCTCTTCAAATGTTACACCGTTTCTAAAATCACCTGCTGAAATCATATATTTACCTCCAAAAGCTTTTTTATCCTTATATATTGTATATTAAAATTATGAAAAATACAAGTCTTTTTTTAAATAATCATCAATTCCTTGCTGTTTTTTGTCAATATCTCGCATTTTCCACTGCCAACAATGACCAAATCCTCAATTCTGACACCAAATTCGCCCGGCAAATAGATGCCCGGCTCCACAGTCACAACCATATTCTCCTTTAAAATAAAATCGGATTTTGGTGAAAGGTTCGGTGCCTCATGCACCGCAAGACCGACACCGTGCCCCAAAGAATGACCGAAATACGCGCCGTAGCCTGCATCGGCAATCACATTTCTCGCTGCCGCATCCGCCGCGCTGCACGCATTACCGTCATACACAGCATCCAAACCGGCAAGCTGCGCCGCGAGTACAACAGAATAAATTTCGCGCTGCTTGTCGCTGCAGGTGCCGAGTGCAACCGTGCGCGTCATATCAGAGCAGTATCCGTCTACTGTACAACCAAGGTCGAAGGTAATAAAATCACCGCGCTGCAGCACCCTGTCCGTCACGGTAGCGTGCGGCATAGAGCTGTTCGGTCCGGAGGCTGCAATCACATCAAAGCTTACGCCCTGCGCGCCGCCCTTTCTTACAAGCCACTCAAACTCGAACGCAAGCGCCTTTTCGCTAACACCTTCCTTTATGGAATTGAGCAGCTCAAGATATGCTTTTTCCGCAATATCAGACGCCGTGCGAATCAAATGCAGCTCCGCACCAGATTTCACCATGCGCCCGAGCGTAATTTCACCTGCATCCGCAGAAAATTCAACCGCAGGTAAAAGCTTTTGCAAATGCTTATACGCCGCAAGCGTAATATGCTGCTCGGAAAGATAAATCTTGTTTATGCTTTTTGGAAAACCGTTTTCTATACCGCGCGCAACATCAAACACGCACAGCCCGGTAATACGCTCTGCAGCCTCGGTATAGCGCGAATCCGTAAAAAGAATACAATCCTGCGCTGTAACCAAGAGCTTGCCCTCGCCGGCAAAGCCACTGTAGTAGAAAACGCTGTTTGGCTCTGTAATATAATAGCCTTCCCCTGCCGCAAGTGTAGCGGCAAGTCTTTTGCTGCGCTCTGTCATCTCAACGCCTCCAAAACACGCTCAACCGCTTTGACATACCCTGCCTTGCCAAGCCCGTAAATCTGGTCAATGCACGAAGCCTGCGTTACGGAATTGCGGCGGAATGCCTCGCGCTTATGGATGTCGGAAATATGAATTTCCACCGCCGGCGGACTTATGCTTGCAAGCGCATCCGCGATAGCATAGCTATAGTGCGTATAGGCGCCCGGGTTAATCACGATACCGTCAAATGCGGTGTGCGCTTCGTGAATTTTATCAATAATTGCGCCCTCGTGATTACTTTGAAAAAAAGAAAGCTCCACGCCGAGCTCTGCCGTTTCGGCTTCGATATACGCATTGATGTCCGCAAGCGTTTCGCTGCCGTAAATTTCAGGCTCGCGTATACCGAGCATATTCAGATTCGGTCCGTTAATCACTAAAATTTTCATTTGTATTCTCCCCTGTTCTACAGCATCTTATAAAGCTGAATAATTTTATCTGCCACGCAAAGCGGGCTGTGTTGCCCGATATCAAAAGCAAAATCGTTATTTGCATAGAACGCTTCGCGCGCTGCAAGCCTTGCGGCAAGCTCCTCGGCGGTTTTACCCTTGGCAAGCGGTCTGTTCGTTTTATCCGCAAGCCTGCGCACAATCGTGTCTAAATCCGTACGCAAGAGCACGATAACACCGTTTTTACGCAAATTGTCCATATTTTCCTTGCGCAGTACAACGCCGCCGCCCGTCGCAATGACGGAGTTTTTCTTTTGACTCAGCGCCGCAACCACGCGGCTTTCAATGTCGCGAAAACCGTCTTCACCGTACAAGTCAAAAAGCTCTGAAATCGTTTTGCCCTCCTGCTTCTCGATTTCAACATCCGTATCCAAAAAGCGGTGACCGAGTTTTTTTGCAATCAATTTGCCGACGGTGGTCTTTCCCGTCCCCATAAATCCCGTTAAAACCAAATTTTTCATAACAAGGACCTCACTTTTTTCCGTCTAAACCAAGCGCACATACGCACGGCTGTAACTATTTACTATGCTGCCAGACAGCAAAATATGCATCTGCTACCTGCGCGCTCGTCGTGCATCGCGCTTTTTCATTGCTTTTAATATAATGCGCTCAAAATAACGCTTTACCTTAAAGAAGGTGTTTTCCGCACTCGGCAGCGGCACAACCAAAATCGAATACATCCCGCAAAGATTCGCACCGAGCACATCCGTAAAAATCTGGTCACCGATGACTGCCGTATTTCTTCTTTTTACGCCCATCGTTTCCGCACACTTCAAAAGTCCGCCCGGCAGCGGTTTTTTCGCTTTGTGAATCGCATAAACTCCAAGCTCGGATGCAAAGCGAGCAACGCGCTCACCTGTGTTATTCGATGCAATAACGGCATCAATGCCGTTCGCCTTCAATTCCGCAACAAACGCTTTGACCACCGGCGTCGGCGACGGCACATGGTATGGCACAAGTGTATTGTCAATGTCAAGCACTAAGCCGTCAATTCCGCGCGCCTTCAGCGCAGGAATATCCAAGTCGCCAAAGCCTTGTATATAAAGTTTCGGATAAAAAATCGACATAAAATCAGACCCCGTTATTATAGTTTTACAAGCACCTGTGCAAAGAACAGATTGCCAGTTTGTTTACCGTCAACACAGATGCCGGTAAATGCATATGCGTCGTCAAGCATAGCCTCGCGGTGCGTTTTGGAATTCAGCCAGCCGTAGCAAGCATAATACGCATTCGGCATATTTGCCAGAATTTCGCCAAGCTTTTTATAATGCGCAAATGTACTTGAAACTAAAATTCTGTCTTTTATACTGTCACCGCCAAGTCCTTCATGGGCAAAAAACCCATTTTCCGTCATAGAAGCGACATGCGCCTCATCCACCTTTGAAAGTGCCGGACTTAAGGTCAAATCCTTAGCGCCAGCCTTGCGGCGAAGGGCATTGGTTAAATAGTAGCAAAGCTTAGCCTCTGCTTGCATCGCCGCCGTTTTGTCTGCCTCAGCGGTGTATGCATTGTAGTTTCTGCCGGCGATGCAATGATAGAGTGCGACCGGCTTATTTCCCGAAAGTGTGTCAAAAAACACTTTTGTGCTTTTCGCCAGCTGTGCATCGCTTGTAAACGACGAAAGACCGGTACCATTGTACACAAGTGCCGTATCGTTTGTAAAGAAATCAAACAGCTGCGCGGCGTAAAAGCCGAACACAGTCATGTTACCGTCGGCATTCAGATAAATATATCTGCGCACGCCGTCCGGACCATCAATCGTATCATACGGCTTACCAAACTGCAAAAGCGCAGCCTCCTCATTTAAAGCAACCGGCGAAAACGAAAAACCGTTCAGGTGCAGTTCCACCCGTTCCGTCAGCTGCACGCTTTGGCTTTCACTATGCCACAAAACGCCGCAATCGAGACTTTCAGCTACATATCTGAGCGGCACATAGGTGCGCGAATCTATCAGCATCGGTGCAACATCCATTACAATTTCCTCCTGCGCGTCCGCCGTATATCGCTGCGCGGTATTTACGCCGATATGCATTACATTCGTAACCTCGCCGTCAGACACGGTAACCTTTTGTGTATCGCCGTCCCACCCGACACTGTAGCCGAGCGCTTCCGACAAAAAACGAATCGGCACAAAGGTGCGACTGTTTTGCAAAATACCGGTCGCAACCGCTTCACCGTTCAAATAAATCTGTGTTGTCGCATCCGCAGCAGCAAAAGTCGGCGCCAGAGAAAACGCCAAGCAAAATGCAAGACATAAGGCTAGTATTCTTTTTATCCAGCGCATCCCTGTACCTCCTTCTCTACAAACAAATCACCGCTGATCACTCAATACAGCATTTTAATGTACCATCCTTCTCCGCAAGCGGTACAAATATTGCCTTCTCACACGTCACATCATTCGGCGTATTCGGTGAATGGATTGACAGATACATTTCGCCGTCTCTGTCTTTAAAAATCATACCGTGACCGCCATCATATCTTTTGCTGATTGCCTTTGAATACAGAAGCGTATCCTCCTGCAGCCACTTGCCGTCTACCTTGCCGTTTTCGCTACGCGCAATGCCGACACAGTAGCCCTCCGTTTCATTGTTCGACCAAATCATCAACAGCTGTCCATCCTGCGTTGTATACATAAAACACCCGTCCGTCACACGCCTGTTTGTCCATGACGGCGCATCCGAACGGAACAAATCCACCGGTTCGGATATAAAGTGCGTTAAATCCTCGGAAAGCTTTGCAACCGACATTCTGCCCATACCATCCTCGGTGCAGGTCCATTCGTGCACAAACACCATCCACGGCTGACCCGCCTCATCAACATAAAGCGTGCCATCGATTGCATCCCAGTCCTTCGGTGTAATATGTCCATTTGTAATTTCAACAAAGGGCCCCTCCGGCGAATCCGCCTTTAAAATCGTGCAGCCTCTGTGCTCCGTTTTTGACGAGTAATACGTTGCAAACATATAATATGCGCCGTTATATTTATGAACCTCCGGCGCCCAGAAATTTGTTTCTGCTCCATCCGGTGTAACATACAGCGGCTTGTCTGACAGCTTCCATTCACCATCAAGTGTACCGCTCTCATTTTTATAACAAACCCATCTTGTGTCTTCCCAGTTTTTAAGAACGCCGGTGCCGTATACATAATAGGCATCCTCTTCCACAAGCACAAACGGATCTCTGATTTTTTCGATTTTTGCTTCAATCATAGCTACATCTTCTTTCGTATATTATAATTTTCCGTCACTCATATGCTTTCGTTTTCAATAATCAAACGTACATTTTCGCAAGTCCCTCTCAGCTCTATATTCGCCTGAATATCCTCCAAGGGTAGAGAAAACGATGTGTTTTCCAACGAAAAACGACTCTCCAACCAAACAACCAAAAGCTTTTCCGGATTGTCTTTTTGAAACAGCGAAATTGCTCTTTTCAGTTCTTTGCCGACCCAAACGGAATTTACCGCATTTTCAGACAGCATTAAAACAAATTTTCCCGCATGCTGAATGGCATGCTCAATAATCCATGCATAATTAAACCCATTCGGAATATCCCAAGGCGCCATCCAGCATTGCACACCAAATCTGCGTAGTTCGTTTCGAATTGCGGATACAAATGCATAGTCTTTTGTGCTATAGCTTATAAAATAATATGCATCATCATCGAAACCAATATTGCGCAAAACCTTCCATGCATCCTTATAACTTGCGGTTAAAACAGTCTCTTTATCCGGCATAATCATTTCATAAAACTTTTCATCTACTAAGTATTTCGCATTTGTTTGATCAATTGCATCTCTGCCGACATAAATCGTCGTCCGGATAAACTCGGATATGTTCCTTCCGTTTCGAACAATATCGTCAAGATTATACGATGCAAAATCATCGAATTGAATTGTTCCTTGTTCATTCATATTAAAAAGCAATAATTCACATCCGCCGGAATATCGCCAGCCGCTTTTTGAACAATTCTCAAGCATTCGATAACTCTCAACAAATTCACGCTCATAAAATCGTAAATTGCCGAATTGCGGAATCCTTATATACCCATAGCCGGTTGCAAAGGAAAACAATCCCCGAAGCAAGCCTGTGCCGGTGTTTTCAAACCCCGGAATAAAGTAGTGACATTCCTTCCCGGAATCCAAATGAAATATATTCAAATTATCAAACAGCGCCTGCGCAGCCGCAATTACATCATGTGGATTTACCAAAATCACATAATACCAGTACTGACAGCTGTTTTTCAAATTCATGTATCGTAATTCATCGATTCTTTTTATCGCATTCATTCACGCACACTTCCTTTTACAGTTTTGGCAGAGATGCATTGTTGAAAAGAAAAAATTCGAAAACCACTCTTTGCTAAGCATTTTACCACAAAAGCTTTATAAAAGCAACAAAAGCATTGCGAAATCGCAATGCTTTTGCAAATAATTATCAGTCTTTGGAAGAATAGTTCGGTGCTTCCTTTGTAATCTGAATATCGTGCGGATGGCTTTCCTTGAGACCGGCGCCGGTGATGCGGATAAACTTGCCGTTTTCCTTCAAATCCGGGATAGTCGGTGTGCCGCAATAACCCATACCGGAACGCAGACCGCCGAGCAGCTGGAAGATTGTATCCGCCAAAAGTCCTTTATATTCCACGCGTCCCTCAACGCCTTCCGGAACAAGCTTCTTTGCACCGGACTGGAAGTAACGGTCGCTGCTGCCATGGCTCTGGTTCATTGCACCTAAAGAGCCCATGCCGCGGTATACCTTAAAGCGACGGCCCTGATAAAGCTCGAATTCGCCCGGGCTTTCCTCACAGCCTGCAAACAGACTACCAATCATAATCACATCGCCGCCTGCAGCAATCGCCTTTGTAAGGTCGCCGGAATATTTTACACCGCCGTCCGCAATAATCGGAACGCCGTGCTTCTTTGCTACCTTTGCACATTCATAAATCGCAGTCACCTGCGGAACGCCGATACCTGCAACAACGCGGGTTGTACAGATAGAACCCGGGCCGATACCAACCTTAACGGCATCTGCACCGGCTTGAATTAAGTCCTCCGTTGCTTCCGGCGTTGCAACATTACCTGCAATCACCTGCAAATCCGGATATGCAGCCTTTACCTTCTTTAAGGCTTCCATAATATTTCTGGAATGACCGTGTGCAGAGTCTAAAACAACAACATCAACATTCGCCTCCACCAAAGCGGCTACGCGGTCAAGCACATCCGCCGTTACGCCGATGGCTGCACCGGCCAAAAGTCTGCCCTTCTCGTCCTTTGCGGCATTCGGATACTTTACAGCCTTTTCGATATCCTTAATCGTAATCAGGCCCTTGAGCATACCATCTTTGTCGACAATCGGAAGCTTTTCGATTTTATTTGCACGCAAAACCTCCTGCGCCTCATCCAAGGTCGTGCCTTCCGGCGCGGTAATCAGGTTTTCCTTAGTCATAACCTCATCGATTTTGCGGGAAAAATCCGTTTCAAAACGAAGGTCGCGGTTTGTAATAATACCGAGCAGCTTACCGGTCGGGTCCGTAATCGGCACGCCGGAAATCTTATAGCGCCCCATCAGCTCATCCGCATCCTTCAAGGTATGCTGCGGCGAAAGGAAGAACGGGTCAACAATTACGCCGTTTTCACTGCGCTTAACCTTTTCGACCTCAAGCTTCTGCTGCTCGATGCTCATATTCTTGTGGATAATACCGATACCGCCTTCACGCGCCATTGCAATCGCCATCGTAGCTTCCGTTACCGTATCCATTGCCGCACTCATCAGCGGAATGTTTAATGTGATTTTTCTCGTCAGCTTCGTTTTCAGGTTAATCATGTTTGGTGTAACCTCAGATTTCTGCGGCACCAACAGCACGTCGTCAAATGTAAGTCCTTCAATAATGTTCACGAATTACCCCTCCTGTTTGCTACTTTATTTTAAAATATATTTTTAATATTTTAACACAATCTCAAGGCTAATGCAAGACTTTTTTAAAGCGATTTCAAAAGCGTTATAAGCGCCTGCCTGCTTTCGGCATTATTCACCGCCGCACGCACCTGCGACGAGTTCTTTTCGCCCTTTAAATACCACGCAGCGTGCTTGCGCATTTCCCGCACAGCAATGTACTCACCCTTCTCCGCGATTGCATACTCCAGCTGCCGCAAAATTGTATCAATTTTATCCTGCCTTGACGGGCGGTAGGTTACCGCGCCCGTTTCAAGCAGCTCATTGATTTGGCGGAACAGAAAAGGATTTCCCTGTGCGCCGCGCCCAATCATTACCGCGTCGCAACCGGTTTGCTTGCGCATCAAAATTGCATCCTCTGCAGTAAAGATATCGCCATTACCGATAACCGGAATTGAAAGCGCCTCCTTTACCCGTGCAATTACTTCCCAGTCTGCCTTGCCCATATAAAACTGTTCGCGCGTTCTCGGATGCACACAAACCGCCGCCGCACCTGCATCCTCGGCATATTTTGCCACCTCAAGTGCATTTAAGCTTGTCTCATCCCAGCCCTTGCGGATTTTCACCGTTACGGGAACAGGCGCGTTCTTTACAACTGCTTTTACAATCTCATAAGCAAGCTTCGGCGTACGCATAATGGCGCAGCCGTCGCCATTGCCGGCAATTTTCGGCGCAGGACAGCCCATATTGATATCCAATATACTTGCCCCTGTCGAAAGTGCATCCGGCGCAATTCTGCCCATAATTTCCGGGTCAGAGCCAAATATCTGCACCGCAAACGGCTTTTCCTCGTCGCTGACCGCAAGCATTGACGCGGTTTTCTTGTCCTTAAAAGCGAGCGCCTTTGCGCTAATCATCTCCGTATAGACCAATCCGCAGCCGAAGCTTTTGCAGATTCTGCGAAATGCCGAATCCGTCACCCCTGCCATCGGCGCAAGAAAAACCGGATTTTCAATTTTAAAATGACCGATGTAGAGCATACTTTTTCTCCAAATAGCACAAGCGAGCCGAATTCACATTCGACTCTGCTTAAATTAAATATCGTTTTTAAGAATATCCTCGTAAGATTCCGCCTTCACAATCACACGCGCTTCGCCATCCTTGATCATAACAACAGCCGGACGCGGAATACGGTTGTAGTTACTCGACATGGAATAATTGTACGCGCCGGTGGACAAAACGGCAACAATATCCCCCTTCTCAACCGGCTGAATCGGCATATTTTCACCAATCAAATCGCCGGACTCACAGCACTTGCCAGCAAGCGTGATGTTCATACTCGGTGCATCTCCTGCACGAGCTGCAACCAGCGCAGTGTACTCTGCGCCGTACAAAATATATCTCGGGTTGTCACCCATACCGCCGTCAATCGACACATAGGTGCGCACATCCTTGATTTCCTTCACATTGCCGACCGTGTACAGTGTAATGCCTGCCGCACCGACAATCGAGCGCCCCGGCTCCATTAAAATTTCCGGCACAGGCAATCCAAGCTCGGATGCCGTCTTATGCACAACCTTCGACACAGCTTCAATATATGCATCATATGCAATCGGGTCATCGCCCTCCACATACTTAATACCAAAGCCACCGCCGAGATTTAACTTTGTAAGTTCTAAACCGAAGCGAGAGCGCACCTCCGCCATAAAATTAAGCATCACCACAGCCGCATCCTCAAACGGCTGCAAATCAAAAATCTGCGAGCCGATGTGGCAATGTATACCCACCAGTCGAATATGCTTTTTTTCAACAGCGGCAGCAAAAAAGTCAAGCGCTTCGCCGTTTTCCAGCGCTACGCCGAACTTTGAATCGATTTGCCCTGTGCGGATATAATCGTGCGTATGTGCATCAATGCCCGGCTTAATGCGCACCATAACCGAAGCTGTCTTGCCAAGCGCTGCGCAAAGCGCCTCAATGGTTTCTATTTCATCCAAATTATCCGCAACAATGCAGCCGATGCCGTATTCAATTGCCATACGCAGTTCTGCCTCAGTTTTGTTGTTGCCGTGAAAATATACCTTCTCCATCGGAAAGCCCGCCTTATACGCCGTATACAGCTCACCGCCGGAAACAACATCCACGCCGAGCCCTTCCTCGGATACAATGCGGTACATCTCCTTGCAGGAAAAAGCCTTCGAAGCATACAAAATCAAGCCCTTGCCGGCGTAGCACGAATCAATCGCACCCTTATACATACGGCAGTTTTTGCGGATTTCGCCCTCGTCTAATACATAAAGCGGCGTACCATGCGTTTTGGCAAGCGCAACCGTATCCATACCGCCGATGGTTAAGTGGTTGTTTTCGTTTACATTTAAACACTCTGAAACAAACATGCTTTCTTCCCTGCTTTCTCTTCTGTCGAATTGCAAAACAGCATATCACAAAAAATCCATTTTGTCAATGCAAGACGCGCATTTTAAAGACTTTCAAGCTCCTTTAAAACCGCCGCAAGCTTTTCTTGCGGCACGCGCTTTGCCGCAACACGCAAAACCTCTTCGAGCCGCATATTGGATGCAACAAGCAAAAGCGGACTGTTTGCCCACTCGGGAAATGTGCGGCGCAAAAGTGCGGCAGCAGCTTTGTTTTTCATCACATCGCCGAGCTTGATTTTGTTGTTCTTCAAATCCATAATTTCACCTCCGCGCTTTCAGTATATGCAAAAAAATATTTTTTGTCAAAACCGCAGGCATAGAATTTACAATTCCGTAAATACTATTTGCGTAAGATGGCAGACAAGCAAGGTTTGTCCGCTTTCTTACAACACACAAAAGGAGGCTGAACCAGTATGAACAACAAACCGAATATGAGTATCGGCTGCAGCGTGAAGGAATGCAAGTATCATTGCAACTCCGAAAACTACTGCTCGCTTTCCAGCATCAAGGTCGGCACACACGAAGCAAACCCGACCATGTGCGAATGCACGGACTGCGAATCGTTCGAAAAAAGAGCCTGACGAAAACGGACAGAGCATGTCTCTGTCTGTACATACGAAGGAGGTGGTTTAATGTTTGGCTTTCTTATGGCAATTTTAGCCGGTGCAGCAATGAGTGTACAGGGTGTATTTAACACGCGCTTATCCGATAAAATCGGCTTGTTTGAATCAAATATGCTTGTGCAAGGCAGCGCATTTATACTTGCCCTGATTGCAATGCTTCTGTTCGGTAGCGGCAATTTAAAGGAAATCGCAAATGTAAACAAGCTCTATCTCTCCGGCGGTGCAATCGGGTTTGTAATCACCGTAACCGTTATGCTTGCCATTTCAAAACTGAACCCCACCCTCGCCATCAGCACCATACTGATTGCGCAGCTGCTCGTTGCCGCGCTCGTCGATGCCTTCGGGTTGTTCGGCTCGGAAAAGCTCGCCTTCGGCATTACAAAATATATAGGTATCGCCTTAATGATTGCAGGCGTACTTGTATTCAAAAAGTAAAAGCAGAGAAGCTGTCTTCCCTGCTTTATTTTTTTAGTTTTCGCCTACATCCACGCGCTCACCGCTCGGCTCTTCCTCGGGAATCAGCGCATCGTCAAAGTGAATCATAACGCCCTGACCGGCAAGTGTATTTTGCAAGGTTTTCACATCCACATCGTGAATCGCCTTGTTTGTATCAAGCGCCTGCACCGCTGCAGCACCTGCGGCCTGACCGGTTAAAATTGCCGGTGGAATAACACGCAGACAATCCCACGCCCAACCGTCACCTGCAACAACGCGACCTGCGGCGATGAGATTATCAAAGCCGGTTTTTACAAGTGTTCTGTATGGAACTTCATAAAGGAAGTCTCTGCGCTCAAAGTCACAAATAGCGCCGATGGAATCGTCAAAATGTTTAAAGGTATCGTCACCTTGCAAGGTGTAGTCACCCTCCAAGTGTCTTGTCGTTCTGAACTGCGGCATTGCCGGCAGCATCAAAATCGTACGCGTGTTGCGGTCGATATCCTTAATCTCATTAAACAGCTCCAGCTGGTTTTCTACAATATAGTTTGTTACATCCTCTCCGTCCGTACCCTTCCAGTACGGCTTGCCCTCCGGATGTCTGTCGCCGTAGAGGTTGGCTTTACCGCCGGAGTAACCCGTGCGCAAATAGCGGATGTTTTTCTCTTCCACCGCCTTTTTACAGCTGTCCAGTGTTGCCGCATGGCTGATGTATGTATGGTAATTTTTCCCCTGCACCACCGGCGCACCTGCACGCGCAAACACATCTGCATCGCCGGTTGCATCCACGATAATTTTTCCTTCGTAGTATTCTCTGCCGGATTTGTTTTCTACAATTACACCGTTTGCGTGTCCACCATCCATTACCGGCTTAACTATAACGGTGTCGAACATAATTTTTACGCCGAGGTTGGTTAAAAGCTCGGTAAGCGCAATCGCAAAGATGTTCGGATCATAGCGATTGGTGTAACGCTGTAGTGTTTTTCCCTGCCCCGGCTCGCCGTTTTTCCAATCGTTCGGGATGGAATCGTAGCTGTATTTTGCAGAAAGGTCAAACAGCTCTTCGGCAACACCCTTTACAATCAATGTACCGCGACCGTTGCACATCGGTACAAAAAAGTTAATCAAACCCGTAGTCGCCAGTCCACCGAGGATGACCGTCTTTTCAAATAGAATTACACTTTTGCCCGCACGCGCCGCAACCATTGCCGCCGCAATACCTGCAACACCGCCGCCGCAAACCAGCACATCTGCACTGCCTTTTAATTCAATCGTTTCTCTGAGTTCTACCGTTTTCATACTTTTTACTCCTTATTACGAGTTCTATTCTGTAATTCAATATACCATAGGATACAGATTTTGTAAACATCAAAATGTCGTTTATAAAAAAGCAGCAAGGACACGCAATCCCTGCCGCTTAAATCAATCGCACATTTTTATTTGCCCATCAACTTATGTACAACCGGCCAAGCATCGTCCGGATAGAACTGATGTCCCTCGCTGCCTTTAACATGGAAGCACACATCAACTGCGCCTGCTGCAGCGTAAAGCTGCTTTGTAATTTCAAAGCTCTCCTCCGCCGCACCAATCGGGAAAATCGGGTCTTTTACACCGGAAACAATCACCAGCTTGCGCGGTGCGATAAGACCGGTTAAATCGCCCATATTAAAATACTTACGAATGTGCGGAATATAGTTGCACGGACAGTGGCTCATTGCCATAATGGATGCATCATAGGTACAGAATGCACACGACGGCATCGAAAGCTTAATTCGCTCGTCCATACACGATGCATAAAATGTTGCCGTACCGCCGCCGGAGTTACCCATACAAATCAGCTCAGAGGTATCTGCCACATCGGCAAAATGGTTTTCCAAAACATCAATCAAGCCGGAAATATCCCATACGCGCTCGCCGATTGCCGTTCTGCCGATTAACAGCGCCGGCGCTGCCGTATTTTCCACCATCCCAAGGCAGGATGGCAAGCCGTTTTCCGGATGTTGACCGCTCTCGCCCATATAACGCTGCTCAATTGCGATTGCGCAGAAGCCCTCCTTCACCGCTCTGACGCAGAAATCTCTGCCGCCGGCAATTGTCTCTGCATCTCTTTCATACTTTGCTTCGCCCAGAGAAATATGCATACCGGTCGAATGTCCCTGCAGGCAGATAACCGCCGGAGCAGGTGCCTCAATTGCCTTCGGAACAAGCATACTGCATTGCACAAGATAGCCCGGCTCACTCTCAAAATCAAAGTCGATACGCTTATACGCATCTGTTTCGGATTCTCTCTTTACAATCGGCTTACATTCGCCTTTTACAAGCGGCAAGCCCAAAAGCTCCTCTAATTTTGCACGCGCTCTTTTCTGCCATACGGCAAACTCCTCTTTTCCATCATAAGCCATGGACGGCGCAATGTTCTTTGTCAGATTATTTACATGATTTCTTGCTAAATATTCGCTCATTTTCCGTGCTCCTCATTTCTCATTTGTATGGTTTGCGGTTTTATGCAATTCACGCCATACATCCGTATGCGCTTCGCAGTCTAAAAAGTGCCCGAACTGGCGCGACTCCTCGTAGGTTCTGTTTTCCTTGCCGTAGTTGCAGATGACCGTATCATAAAGCTCGCGCTTTGTTTCGCAAAATGCGTGCCAGCCGTCCTGCCATGTGCCGTCTTTAAGACTTGCATTGCGCGCTGCAAACTCGCTTAAAAGCTTAGTCTTTTCCTCGCCCTTTGCAAGCGCAATGCCCGGACCGTTATTTACTATTGGCGTAAATTCCATCGTATTTGCCTTTGTATCATAGTGCACGGCAAGCGCGCTGTTCCAGAACGGTGCCTTCTCCGGTATCATATAATCAGATTTACAGAAATGGAAGTTGCCCTGACCGTAAAGAATATGACCACCCTCAAATTCTTCGTAGCTTCCAATGCAATGGCTGTGCTGACACAATACAACATCTGCACCGTTTTTCACCATCGCGCGGCAAAGCTTTAAAAGACGCGGCGACGGATAGCGGCACTCCTCCTTACCGCCGTGGTAAATCACGATGACGCGGTCAGCTTTTTCTTTCGCCGCGCGTATATCCTCCATCGTATCATATTCATCATACGGCCTTGAGCCCATGCGGTCATCAAGTGCATAGGAATATTCGTGCTCACAAACGGCAAGAATCGCAATTTTTTCGCCGTTTTGCTCGACAATCAAATCCTTTCTGGAATCTTCGTAGTTTGCACCAAAGCCAGTATAGGCAACGCCTGCTTTATCGAGCGCTTCCATCGTATCCGCTGCGCCCTTTTTACCGAAATCAAAGATGTGATTGTTGCTCAAACCGCAACAATCTACATGCAAATCCCGAAGCACCTCGGCAACCGTTTTTGTCGCCTTCAGCGCCGGACCGAACTTTTCAATCGGGATGTCGTGATCCGTCAGCGCACACTCGAGGTTGACCATTGTGTAGTCATTTCCCTCAAACAATCCGATTGCATCGTGAAACAAGGCTTCCATATTCTTTTCTTCAAACAGCGGGTTGCTTGCAATCGTTGGCGACAAATCGCCAAGTAATAACATTTTCATAAACTGCACTCCTTTTTTATACAAAATTAATATTGACACATATAATTTTAACCTCTATACTAATAATAGCACAGCTATTCAAAAAAACAATAAACAATTTTAACGACTTTTTTAATTTTTCGCACAATTTTAAGGTGGTGAGCCAATGAATCTGTATCCGGTGGCCGAACTCACGCATTTTTGCAACATTTCAGTGAAGAAATGTACCAAGATTCCGGAATCCAAAATCAATTATTATGATTTCACATTTGTACTGGAAGGCAGTATGACCTATACAGTCGACGGTGAGCGCATTACTCTGGGAAAAAACGATGCAATTTTTCTAAAGCCAGGCACAATGCGCGCGCGTGATGCCGTTACTTGCCCTGTTGCTTTTACAAGCTTCAACTTTCTTGCTATGCCCGATGTGACATTTCCGTTTGAAAAATTTATGCCGAAGTGCATCAATGAAAACATACGCAAGCTCGTACATGTTTTTCCCGGCGCACATCGCATCGGCTTTGCATATGCGCAGGAAAAGTGTACCAATATGCTAAACTACATCCTTTTCGAGCTTATGGGTGCTGCAAGCATAGAATCCGACAACGCCCATATTGCGCAAATATTAAAAACCATTGATGCGCATATCTCTGACAAGGTCACGCTGCACACTGTCAGCAAGAGCCTGCGTCTTTCGAAAGAGCACATTTCCGCTCTGTTTAAGAAAGAAATGGGCAAAACACTGACCGCATATGTCAATGAACGCAAAATGCTTATGGCAAGAGATTATATCCTCAGCGGCGAGATGTCGCTTTCCGAAATCGCCACACAGCTCGGTTTCGACAATTACAACTATTTTTCAAGGGTATTTAAAAGACAGTTTGAAATGACGCCGATGGCGTTTAAGAAAAAATGCAAATAATAATTTAAGAAAGGTGATAAAAAATGATTTTCGACACACTAAAAAACAAAGAGCTCTACTACGCATGTCACAAGGATTTTAAGCTTGGCTTCGACTTTATAGAAAAAGCAATCCGCGAGGATTTACCCCTCGGCAAATACGAGCTTGACGGCAAAAATGTTTTTGCAAATATTCAAGAGTACGAACCGAAAGAGAATAATGGTATTTTCGAGGCACACCGCGAATACATCGACATTCAGTGCATCCTTTCCGGCAACGAGCTGATGGAGTGCACAGAGATTTCAAACGGCATCACCACAAGACCGTATGCGCCGGACTGCGAGCTTTTCCGCACAGAAGGCAATACCGTCAAGCTCGAATGCGGCACAGGCACATTTGCCATTTTCTTCCCAAGCGACATTCACAATCCGGGCAAAATTTTAAAAGATAACGAAACCGTAAAAAAGATTGTTGTAAAAGTAAAGCTTTAAGCAAAAAAGGATGTGTCAAGGGCGCCTTCACTTAGGGAGAAATCGGTTTTAGCCGGTAATTTACCGAAAATAGTGCACAAAAAATCTGCATTATACGCAAGTATAATGCTGATTTTTATGTTTCTCTTTCCGACAAAATTCCTCGCCTAAAACTACCAAAGGTACCTTAAAAGGGAATAGTTTGGATGAAGAGCAAGGAAAAAATGGTCGACATCCTTTCGGATATCGACCATTTTTAACACAGCTATTCGCCAAAATATTGCTTTTTAAGGCGTTTAATCCCTAAGAGAACACGCCCAGGGACACATCCTTTTTTATTTTCAGATTTTATAATCCAGCTTAAACTGCTCACCGCAGCCGTAATTTTCATAAACATAGTCGATATCCTTGTCACCACGACCGGAAAGGCAAGCCAGAATCGAGCCGGACTTATGCGTCTTTGCGTAGCGGATTGCATATGCAACTGCGTGCGCAGATTCGATTGCCGGAATGATACCTTCGTATCTGGACAGAAGGAAAAATGCCTCCATTGCTTCCTCATCCGATACAGTTTCGTAGTGCACGCGACCTAAGTCACGCAGAAGTGCGTGCTCCGGACCGACACCCGGATAATCCAAGCCGCTTGCAATCGAGTATACCGGCAACGGCTCACCGTTTTCATCCTGCAGCACATAGGTATCAAAGCCGTGAATTCTGCCCTTTGTACCAAAGCGCATGGTTGCTGCATGGTCGCCAACCTTTTCACCGCGGCCGAGCGGCTCAACGCCGTAAATCTCAACCGGGTCTGCCAGAAACGGCGTAAACATACCGAGTGAATTCGAGCCGCCACCGACGCAGGCGGTAATCGCATCCGGCATAATGCCCGTCATTTCCAGGAACTGCTCACGCGCTTCAATGCCGATAACGGACTGGAAGTCACGAACCATCTTCGGGAACGGGTGCGGGCCGAGCGCCGAGCCGATGCAGTATACCGCATCCTTATACTCGTTAAGATATGCTTCAAACGCTGCATCGCAAGCCTCTTTAAGCGTCTTTAAGCCCTTCGACACCGGTACAACATTGGCGCCGAGCATCTTCATACGAATGACATTCGGATGCTGCTTTGCAATATCCACCTCACCCATATATACATCACATTCCATGCCGAAATATGCCGCAGCAGTTGCAATTGCAACACCGTGCTGCCCTGCACCGGTTTCGGCAATCAGCTTTTTCTTGCCCATGTATTTTGCCAGAAGGCCTTCGCCCATACAGTGGTTCAACTTATGTGCACCGGTATGGTTTAAGTCCTCGCGCTTTAAATAAATCTGGCAATTGCCAAAAATCTTGGAAAGGCGCTCACAGTGGTAAACCGGTGTCGGTCTGCCCTGAAATTCCTTGCGGATTCTGCGAAGCTCGTTGATAAACTGTGCAGAATGACAGATGGCTTCATACGCATCATCTGCTTCTTTAAATGCCGCTGTCAACTCCGGCGACATATACGATCCGCCGTAGCTGCCAAAATAACCTTCTTCATTCGGATATTCCTTTAAATAATTTTCAAAATCTCTGTATTTATTCAATTTCAATCTCTCCTTTTCAGCTTAAAGCTTATTTTAACATATAAAAATAATTTTGTCTATCTCTTTTAAACTATTAAGCTCTGCCATCGACTGTCAAATATAAACATATATATCCTCCCACCGGCTCTGCGAAAACAAAAAAGTCCTCGACAGAAGCATTTTCTGTCAAGGACGAATAAAACCTATCCGCGGTGCCACCTTGAATTCACGAAAAAATCGTGCCCTTTGCGAAGTACAAGCATACTCCCGACCCCATATCGCCGGTCTCGCGTCTGTGCATTTAACACAGCCCTCAGCAGTCCATATTACGCAGTGAGTCTTTGCGAAGCTCACACCGGCCTCCGCTCGCTTGAAAAGCTCTGTTCTGCCTTTTTTCTGCCTCAACGGTTGTTTGAAATTGTTATTATTATACAGCGGCAAATGCAGTTTGTCAATAACGAATTTAACAAATCAGTCTTCGTCATCCGCAATTACGCTGTCAATAATGCCGTACTCGAGTGCATCCTCGGCAAACATCCAGTTATCGCGCTCCGTATCGCGCTCAATTTCCTCGATGGTATGTCCTGTATTTTTGGCAAGCATTTTATTGAGTCTTTCCTTCAAGCGGATAATCTTATTTGCAGATATCTCAATATCTGTCGCCTGTCCCTGCACACCACCGAGCGGCTGATGAATCATAATCTGACTGTTTGCAAGCGCCGTGCGCTTACCCTTTGTACCTGCTGCAAGCAAAAATGCACCCATACTTGCCGCCATACCAACGCAGATCGTCGAAACATCACACTTCAAGTGGCGCATCGTGTCGTAAATACCCAGACCGGCGCTCACAACGCCGCCCGGCGAGTTGATATACAGATAGATGTCCTTGTTCGGGTCAACCGACTCCAAATAGAGCATCTGCGCAATGATGCTGCACGCCAAATCGTCATTCACATCGCTGAACAGAAGAATAATTCTGTCCTTTAAAAGGCGCGATGCCAAGTCGTAGCCACGCTCCATTCCGTTTTCCTTTTCAAAAAAATTCGGCATTAAAATCATATGTATTCATCCTTTCCATGTCTGTCCATTGCTTTGCATATACCAAAGGTGCAACCGTTTTTTTGTCAAAAGCTTTCTATTACTCAATAATTATACCACACAAAAATCAAAAAGTAAATATAAAGAAAGAGCCTGCCGTGGCAGTGCTCTTTCTTTCATTATTTATTTTCTTCGTTCTTTTGCTGATTCTTTCTGTTTTCCTTTTGATTATTCTGCTGATTTTGCTGATTTTGCTTCTGATTCTGATTTTCTCTGTTTTCCATACACCACTCACCTCCTTAAACGGATGTGAATGTAGTATTTCACATTTGAACAGAATTATGCATAAGTTTAATTTTGCTTATACGGCACACGCGCCGATGGCACCATTTTCGAGGCCGGGTCTGTGTGCACAGCTTGGTCATCAAAGAAAATATTTGCGCCAAACGCCTTCAGCACCTCGCTTTTCTCAATACCGCCCAGGAAAAACACCTCATCAATACGCACATTCCATGCGCGCAGCGTGCGCACAACGCGCTCGTGTGCCGGCGCATTGCGTGCAGTTACAAGTGCAGTGCGAATCGGCATTTGCTCTTCAGGAAAGGTTTTTTGAATAATCGAAAGCGTTTTTAAAAGCTTGGCAAACGGACCTTCCGGCAATGGTTTTTGCGCATTTTCGTGCTCGTGCTCGGCAAACGCCTGCAACCCTTTCTCCTGATAAATGCGCTCGGCTTCGTCAGAAAATATAACAGCGTCACCATCGAAAGCAATGCGAATCTGGCGCATCGGCTCCTGTGGGTCAATCGGCAGCTGCGAATGGTCGCAAATGATGCCCGAAGCGATATTGGCATTGATTGCCTCCTGCACATCCTCTTCATTGGCAGACAAAAACAAATCGGTCTTAAACGCATCGAGATACGGTGCAATCGGAAATCCGCTGACAAGCGCCGCTCTGCTGATGTCTAACTTATAGTGCTCAATCGAGTTAAAGATACGCAGGCTTGTGTCCGCGCTGTTTTTCGACATAACGATGATTTCCGTTAAATATCTTCCGTCGGCGTTAAGCTGCTGCAACGCCTTAATCAACGGAAACGCCGTTCCCGGCTTTAAAATATCCTTTTCGTGCTCTAATTGGTATTTCGAATACGCCTCCAGTCCCTCGCGCTCAAAGATTTCATTTTCAGCCTCCAAATCAAACAGCGCACGGCTCGACACACCGATAACCAGCTTATCCTCTAACTTAATTTTCATACCCGTCTCCTTTTAACAGTACGATGTTCTAATTAATCATCCTTGTGTTTTTTAGCCTCATACAGCTTTTTGTCCGCGTTACCAAGCAGCTCGTCGATTGGTGTCACACCATCGTAGAGCGCATAACCCAGGCTCATTTTAATATCAAAATCGTCGCGGAATTCTATTTTGTCGAGCGCTTTTTTAATCGCATCCATAACCTGCTCTGCAAGACCCTGTTCCGATTTGTCGGTAATGATAACAAACTCATCACCGCCGATTCTGAATACATTCGAGCGAAATCTTTTTGCAACTTTGGACAGAACGCTCGCAATCAGAATCAGTGCTCTGTCGCCTTCCTGGTGTCCCCAGGTATCGTTAATATGCTTAAAATTATCCAGGTCACAGGCAATGATATAAAACGAATCCTCATGCGCACGCTCGTACTGACGCAGCTGCTCACGAAGCTCTGCATCCATACCGTAGCGATTATACAGCTTCGTCAGGTTGTCCATACGAACCTTGTTATATAAATCCACAACCAAATCACCAAGAATAGCCAACGCAAGAATATATGCTGGCGTGTTCAAATCAATTGCTATACAAATAATAACTGTCACCGCAAATACAAAGAAGCCGAGTGCCGTGATTACATTTTTCAGCAGTGGCGGCAAAATATTGTTGTCGCGCAGCAATCCCCGAAGCCAGAACACCATAGCCGCAACATAAAACATCCAGCTTAAAAGCAAGGTGAAGGTGTCCGCAAAAGAGTTCATCGGCCAGACGCGCAACGCTGAAAACAGAACGCCGAGCGCGGCATAAATGCATACGGCATCCTTATGTCGCAGCTGAATCTGCGTCCTGCAAAAATGCAGCCCTACAAACAGTAATAAACAAAATAACTTCGCTTCCAATTCCATATTTTTCTCCCCCTTAAATCCACTCAAATTATCCGATAATCCACATTTTCAAAACCGCAAGGCTTTCCCTTAAATAGCACGGCATAATATTGTACCACTGCAAACCTGCATACAAATGTGAAACACTTGAAAGCCCGGCTTTTCTTGCAATCGCAGTCCCTCTGTAGATATGAAAATGATTTGTGATGATGACTGCAGAATACGGTGCGGCAAAGCGTGCATCGAGCAGTTCTTTGGAAAACTTCATATTCTCATAGGTTGAAGTTGCTCGCTCTTCTTTTATAATCCTGTCCGCAGGCACACCGTTTTCAAGAAGGTATTTTTCCATTGCATATGCCTCGGTAACCGTCTCCTGAAGTCCTTGTCCGCCCGTAACAACAATGTACGCCTCAGGATTTTTTAAATGATACGCAACCGCCTTGTCCAAGCGCATTTTCAGCGGCAAGGTTACACGCTCGCCCCGTATGCCAGCACCCAAAACGATGACGGCATCTTCACTATAGCTTACATTATCGTTAAAACCGAAAACTGCAATAAATGACACAAGCGCAATTTCCATGCACAGTCCCACGACAAGCAGAATTTTGCAATATTTAAAAAAGCCGGCGCTTGTCAGCTGTTTCAGCTGACGATAAAACAAGCCACTGCACAGACAAAGGATGCCCAACAGAACCACCAAAACCACGCCGAGGTTCAGATTCATCATTATACACAAAACCAACCCATAGACAAAAACAGCTGCACCGATTAAGAGAAGCATTTTAGAAATTACATCGTCTCGTTTGCTTTTCACGCCACCAGCCTCCTCTACGGATTGCAATAAAATTTACACACATACTCTGCGTCGCTGTTTCAATTATACTACATATTTTTCATAAGTGCAACAGAAAACGCAGTCTGCATTATTTTTGCAGACTGCGCACATTTTTATCATTTCTTCGCCGTAAACAGCTTTACAAGCTCAACAATCGGAATTGTAGAAAGTGCAAGCAGGAGCGCTACCGCGTATTCCAGAAGGCTGATCGGCTCAAAATCGAATATAGTTCTCAGTGCCGGTACAAAAATCAGCGCCGAGGTCAGTGCAAGCGAGAGAAGCATTGTCCCCCACAAGAGCTTATTATGCGTTTTCAATTTAAAGATAGAATTATGCGAACGCATATTAAACGAGTGGAAAATTTCCGCCATAGACATAGCCAAAAACGCCATCGTCATACCGTCGGCACTTTGTGTAATCTCCCAAACACCGCTCTCGAGATAGTGGCCGATAAAATACGCCGCAAGCGTAATAACAGATACCATCAAGCCCTGATACGCTACATTAAAGCCGAGACCGTTGGCAAATATGCCCTCGTCGCTCTTTCGCGGTTTGCGTGTCATAATATCCGGCTCTGCCTTTTCCGCACCGAGCGCCAATGCCGGCAGCGAGTCGGTAACCAGGTTAATAAACAGAATGTGCGCCGGCTTTAAAATCGTAAAGCCACAGAGCGTTGCAATAAAAATACTGATAACCTCACTTAAGTTCGACGAAAGCAGGAACTGAATACACTTGCAGATGTTATCAAAAATTCTTCTGCCCTCAGCAACTGCACTTACGATGGTCGCAAAGTTGTCATCGGCAAGAATCATATCTGCAACATTCTTTGTTACATCCGTGCCGGTGATGCCCATTCCAATACCGATATCCGCGTTTTTAATCGACGGCGCATCGTTTACACCATCGCCGGTCATCGCCGTAACATAGCCAAGCTTGCGCCAAGCGTTTACAATGCGCACCTTGTGCTCCGGCTGCACGCGTGCATAAACCGAATACTTCGTAACAGCCTTTTCAAAGGCTTCATCATCGTATTTGTCAATTTCCGCCCCGGTAATTGCCTCGGATGCCTCTGTGATAATGCCGAGCGTTTTTGCAATGGCAACAGCCGTATCCTTATGGTCGCCCGTAATCATAATCGGGCGAACACCTGCTTTTTCGCACGCCTGTACGGCGGCAGTCACCTCCGGGCGTACCGGGTCAATCATACCCACAAGCCCCATAAACACCAAATGATTTTCAAGTGCCTCCGATGTATAAACCTCCGGTGCGGCAGTGTGCGTTTTGTATGCACAAGCGAGCACGCGAAGCGCCTGCGAAGCAAATTCCGTATTCTTTGCCAAAACCTCGGCACGCTTTGCCTCTGTAAGCTCTACAGCGTTTCCGCCCTCTAAAATATGCGTACATCTTGCAAGCAGCTCATCCGGCGCACCTTTTGTGTATTGCACAAGCTCACCGCCGGCCTTGTGTACGGTCGACATCATCTTTCTGCCGGAATCAAACGGCACCTCTCCTACGCGCGGCGCAGTTGCGCTGAGCGCATCTTTGTGGAGTCCAAGCTTGGTTGCATAGTTTACAAGCGCACACTCCGTCGGCTCGCCGATGGCTTCGCCGTCCTCGCCGGGTTCTGCGTCCGAGCAAAGCGACATACCGGTCGCAAGGCGCTTTTCGTCCTCGCCCCAGAATGCAACAACCGTCATTTTATTCTGCGTCAGCGTGCCAGTTTTATCCGAACAGATAATCTGCGTACAGCCAAGTGTTTCTACTGCCGTTAAGCGGCGGATAATCGCCTTCTGCTTCGACATTTTCGTAACGCCCATCGAAAGCACAATGGTCACAACCGCAGCAAGCCCCTCCGGAATTGCCGCAACTGCAAGGCTGACTGCCAGCATAAAGGTGTCGAGTGTTGTATGCAAATCAAACTTACCGTTTCTAAGCAGTGTGAAGACAAACATAAATACGCAGATACCCAAGACAAGCTTGGTCAAAAGCGCACTCAGCTGCGAAAGTCGCTTCTGCAGCGGTGTTTCGCCCTCTTCCGCCTGGGTGATTGCAGTTGCAATCTTGCCCATCTCCGTATCCATACCTGTTGCCGTTACAACCATAGCACCTCTGCCGTAAACAACAACGCTGCCCATATAGCACATATTCTTTCTGTCGCCTAATGAAACATCGCCATTTTCACCTGCAGCGAGCACAGTGTCAACCTTATCCGACGGCACAGATTCACCGGTGAGTGCCGCTTCCTCGATTTTCAGGCTCGCAGACTCTAAAATTCGACCGTCTGCCGGCACGGCATCTCCTGCCTCCAGCAGCACTATATCACCAACAACCAAGTCCTCACTTTTTACATTCAGATGCTTGCCGCCGCGTATTACCTTAGAGGTAGCCGCCGCCATTTCCTTAAGCGCATCGATTGCCTTTTCCGCCTTGCTTTCCTGTACAACACCAAGGACGGTGTTTAAAATGACAACGGAAAGAATAATAAAGACATCCGTCGGCGCTTCCTTTTCCACAAGTGCCGTGATAAGTGAAACAATCGCCGCCCCAATCAGCACAAGCACCATCGGATCGGCGATTTGCGCGATGAGTCGCTGAAACAGCGTTTTCTTTTTACCCTCGATCAGCTTGTTTTTTCCGTTTTTCTCCAGGCGTGCAGCCGCTTCGCCCTCCGAAAGACCTGCATCCGCCGCTGTTGAAAGCGCAGAAAGTACAGCTTCCTTTTCTTCAAGATAGTGTTTCACAAAAACCCTTCCCTTCAAATTCAATTTTTGCCGCACATATAAAAAGAGACCATATGTGCAGCCATTTACCCACATATAGTCTCGTCTTTTAATTCAAGCCAAGCGATATTCTCGCCGTGTGATTGTTGACTTGACGCGCCGACTCGGCGCTAACTACTCCCTATAAGATTGCTAACATTATATGCCCTTCCACCCGTTTTGTCAATTCTTTTTTTGATTTTAACTGTTTCTTAATATTTCCGTTATCACATATTATATACATAAAGCCTTCTTTTTTTGACTGCAATGCCATGGACCACACACAATTGTATGCGCAGTCAAAAGGAAAATACACACCGCTTTGTAAATCGGCGGTAAAAAACCAGCTAAGTTTTAATTTAAGTCCACATTTTCATTTGCACTACAAGCTAAAATATGTTATAATATCTTTCATAAAATTTGATTAGGAGAAAGTTGAATGCGGCATATTTTTTCATCCTTTAATGAAGCGTTTCGCTCAGTCATGCCGATTGCTTTAATTGTGCTGGTTTTATCCATCACCTGCACCCCATTGGACGCAGGCGTTCTTGTAATGTTTCTTTTCGGCACGATTCTGCTGATTGCAGGTATGAGCTTTTTCACGGTCGGTTCCGAAATTTCAATGGAGCCGTTGGGCGACGGTATCGGTAAATCCTTAAGCAAGGGTAAATCCTGGCTGCTTCCGATTCTGATTTGTTTTGTGCTCGGTTTTTTTATTACTGTATCCGAGCCGGATTTGCAGGTGCTTGCCGAGCAAGTACCGACCATTCCGAACGCAATGCTGATTTATTGCGTCGGCATCGGTGTCGGTATCTTTTTGATGCTTGCTTTTCTTAGAAACAAAAGAGACCTTTCTTTAAGAACTCTGCTTATTGTTTTTTACACACTGATTATCGCTTTAACCTTTTTTGCACCAAATGAGTTTATCCCGACGGCCTTTGACTCCGGCGGCGTAACCACCGGACCGATTACAGTGCCGTTTATTATGGCGCTCGGTGCAGGTCTTGCAGCAAACAAAAAGCATACAGGTGAGCACAGCTTCGGCTTGGTTGCACTTTGCAGCATCGGTCCGATTGTTTCTGTGCTTTTGCTCAGTATCTTTTACAAGCCGCATCCGGCAACCTCAGCTTATAGCATCACAAATGTACATACTACACTTGAGGCTTTTGCGCAATTTTTGCACGCGCTTCCAGTATATGCAAAAGAGATTTTAACGGCATTTGTACCGATTGTATTGCTGTTTATTATTTTCCAGCTGATTTCAAGAAGATTTCATACACATAATGTATTAAGAATGTCCGTCGGCTTTTTGTATACCTACATCGGATTGGTATTATTCTTAGCCGGCGCAAATGTCGGGTTTATGCCCGCAGGCCGACTCATCGGCTCAATGCTTGCCAAAAGTCCGTACAACGCCATACTCATCCCGGTCGGTATGCTGATGGGTTACTTCGTTGTTTCCGCCGAGCCTGCCGTACATTCGCTGAAAAGGCAGGTCAGCGAAATTACCAACGGTGCAATTTCGCAAAACGCCGTCGGCCTGGCGCTTTCCATCGGTGTTTCCGCTTCTGTCGGTATTTCGATGCTCAGAGTGCTGTTCGGCATTCCGATTCTTCCGTTTTTAATCCTCGGCTATGCAGCATCGCTTATCATCAGCTTTTTCGTTCCGCCAATGTATACCGGCATCGCTTTTGACTCCGGCGGCGTCGCCAGTGGCCCGATGACATCCACATTTATGCTGCCGTTTGCCGTAGGTGCTTGTGAAGCCATCGGCGGCAATGTAATGACGGATGCCTTCGGTATTGTTGCGTTAATCGCAATGGCTCCGTTGATTACCATTCAGATTTTAGGCTTTATCGAACGAAGAAGCCATATCCGGAAACTCAAACAGTTCCACAGCAAAATCAGAACGGTTAAAGACGATATACTTTTCTTTGAGGAGGAGGGAAACGCCAATGACTAAACGACCGATGCTGCTTTTCTCAATCGTTGAGCGCGACAAGGGCAAAAAGCTCATCAAAGAATTGGAAGCCTTGAACATCAGAGTCAATTTCCAGTGTGTCGGCCTCGGCACCGCCCCCACCGAAATGATGGACATTTTCGGTCTCGGTACCAAGGATAAGGATATCGTTATCAGTCTCGGCGCGGAAAGCGTTGTTAAGGATATGATGTCCAACTTCGGCACAACCTTTGAAAGCCATTCCAAATACGGCGGCTTGATGATTATATTAAAAGTTTCTGCCGCAAACAGAATTATAACGGAAATTCTCAGCTATAATTTAGATAATAATTCAGAAAAAGGAAATGATCCTATGAAAAATGAGCACCACAATAATTTGATCGTGATTTCGGTAAACGAGGGCTTTTGCGACGATGTAATGCAGGTTGCAAGGCAAGCAGGCGCAACCGGCGGCACCGTCATCAAGGGCAGACTTGCCGACATCGAACAGTTTGCCAGTTTAACCAAGGCAGAAATCGACGGTGAACGCGAGCTGCTCTGTATTCTCGCGCCGCTGAAAACCAGTGCGCAGATTATGGAAGCCGTCAACAAGGATTTCGGCATCACCTCCCCTGCAAACGGCATTACATTTGCGATTCCGACAGAGAAGGCATATAAAATCTGACACATACAAAAAAGCATCCGTAAGGATGCTTTTTTTGTACTTGAACTACCATTTCACAAAGCGTAGTTACATTCATCCGTAAACAGCGCTTTACCATATGCCTCTCGCACCGACAGT
>JAZQCN010000086.1:0-3171 GCA_045546315.1 Clostridia bacterium
GCCGTGTGTTTCACGTGAAACACACGGCTGTTTTTCTTAATACACAAAATTGTTACCTTTGCCCGTAGTGCGACGTTCATCTGCGAGTGCGCGCATTTCTCTGTCTGCTTCTTGGTATGTGATTGTGCCGCTTTTAAGCAGGTCGAAAATTGCTTCAGCACGAGACACACCGAAAGTACCCGCTTGGGCGATACCAGTTTGCAACCATCCAGACCATTTTTGCACGAAAACTTCCGTGGCCGCTTTTTCGACACGTTGCGCCGCTTCTTTACCGAGTGCTGTTTGCTGACCAGCACGGCGCGTGCGTGTCGCGGGCGTTGCCTCAATGGCACGCAGAGCGGGGGACTTTGCGTTACTGTACCTATACGAAAAATAAAATTCACGCGCCGCTTGATATTGTGTTCCCGCGATCGCGTTGTAATTCCTAACGCGCGCCGCGAATTTTGTGTATTCCTTCTTGTATTGTGCGGGCGTCATTCCAGTCAGTTGACGCGTCAATTTTGCGTAATTTTCTGTCTTGACCTTTTTATTATGGTTCTTTACCATTCTAAGCATCCTCCATTATTTCGATAGTGTTCTGCTCAACTGACCCGTGTACGATAGTGTTTTCTACCTTACACAGTTCTTTTTGAACAGGTACAAGTGCTTTGCCGCCGCGCACGTTCATTCCCGACAACGCCACAAATTTTTCACCCGCCGCGAAAATGCGGGATATGTCTTTAATGCTCATATCGGGCGAAAATTGCCCGCTTACGGCCTTTGATGGTATGCCCTTTGTGTGTACCTCAATATCTGCTTTCCCGTCGATTATGCGGTATAATAGGTACGTCTTGGGTGCTAAAAATTTGCTGAACGTGTATGGGTGCGGCACGCCACCAATAACTGTTTCGTCTTTTAGTGCACCAAGTGTAAATGCGTCGGGACGTGGGTATTGTGTTCGCGAAATGATGCTGTCGGTATCGCAATAAACAAAATCCCGCGCGGGTACGTGGCACGTTTCGCGAATAAGCGTTAATAACTGGGTGCGCGCCATTGATGTGATTAATGCGCCCATAACGACAGACATAAGGCACTTTTCATCGTCCATTTCGCCATCATCAACCAAGACAACCGCGCCCGTATCGGGATTTAATTCTCGGTGCGTCACGTCCTTGTGTGGATTTTCGGCCATCTTGCCGTAACTGCTATTTAATAGCAGTTTGGCAAATGCTTCCATTACTTTATCACCGCTTGCCTTGCCCGCACGTTTCATTTCGTAGTGATCGCTCACAAACCGACGGAAAGCGTGCGGCGGTGCGACGCGCCACGCATATACTTGTTTCACGTGGAACGTCATATCGTACCAATTCCCCATTTCGTGCCATTCGTCGGCAAATACAAGAAGGGGCGTGTCGCACTCGTCTATGTTGATTATCTTGTTGTACCCCTTGGCGTGTTTGTCGTAGTAAAATGGTAACATACCCTCACGCATAACGCCGCGCGCGTGGTCGATAAGATAAGCAACACAAACTCTGTCTTTTTTGTCAAATTGTTGCCATTCCTCAAAATTATCAAAAATCCACGGCCGCCCCACAAGGTCAGGCATACGCGACATCTGATAAGGGTACATCGAATTAATATCATATTTATAAAGCGGGAAATTGATATCGACGTTTTGATACTTTTCATTACAATACGTTATGCCGCCACGATATAGCCCGTGTTTTCGATAGAACGTATCGAAATCAAGGTCAACACAATGCCACCTTTGAAACTCTTTTACATTGGCTTTATGGTCGTGGCTGTATCCGTTATAATACGACAATAGCACGCGTTTTGCAAGGCCGCCCGCCGTCATAACGTCGGGCTTGCCGTTCGTCAGCGTGTAGCCCCATTTTTGCGATATAAAAGCGTCACAAGTGCGCACGAGATGGTATAAGCCGTGTGCGTCTGCTTCCATATACTCACGTGACGCACCCTCTTGATAATCTGCATCCAGTTTGCGTATTGGCTTTCCGTCAAAATCGCAAACATTGAACGAAACAAGATTTTTCGCAAGGCCTCCGCCGAATATGTTACAAAGGTCATAATGCCGCGTGATATGTGTGCGCGTGTGTCTTGTGCTGTTTTTGTATTCACGCGCTACTGAAAGCGAATAGCGTTGACCTTGTCGCCCGTGGAGGGAACGGAAATTCTTATCGCGCATCTTGCCCGCAGAACACAACGACCACCCGCCTGTCAGCATTGCATAATCAATATGGCCAAAGTCATACTTGGCATTATACCACCATATTGTCTCTATGCGATGCTCTGCGCAAAAATCCGCAAATTCGTCGAATGTGGAAAAACACGCAGAACGCGCCCCGTCAGAAATTAACCACGCGTATACGTCAACAGTAACGTGCGCGCGCCACCACGCGGCGGGGTGTTCGCCATCAACGGCCATTTCTAACAGCGTTTCCGTGGAAAGACGGCGGCCGTCCACAAGAGTGAATGCCTCTGTGTCGGCCGCCGCCCATTCGATTTTTGCGTGGGGGTCGAAATCATTCCACGTCAATGTGGAAGCCATAAGCGCACCCACGTCCGACAAAAAGGGCAGTATCCACGAAAATCGCGATCGTCAATGCGTATGACCTTGCCGCACATCGTGCAAGCGCATACGCGGCTTTTTTTTACCTTTACCATTCGCACACCTCAACCATTATGTAATAGGGGCATTCCGCGCCGCTTTGACAGCGCGACAAAAATGTGTAAAACGATGAACGCGAAATATCAAGGCGCGCGGCACATTCGCGCGCCGTACCGCATACGATCAAGACCTCATCTGTATGCGCGTCCCAGACTGTATACCTGTTGCGCTTCATTTTGTTTTATAGTCGACGGGCTTCAAATAGTCGGCAAGCGCGTATTCGTTAAAATAGTAGTCGCGCTTGGTTTGCTTAATGTACCCTTGACGAACCAACATCATTTCGTATAATGTGGACTTACCAATTCTTTTTAACCTTTGCATTTTGCACCTCTTATGCCGTGGCGGCACGTTGGCCGTTACCCAGTCGGCATTTTATATTATAATGTAGCGACAAAATTTTGTCAATATGGCGCGGCAAAATGTTCACAAAATGTTAACATTTCGGCCGCGGATGGCCACCGCGCGGCACGCGCGGGGAAGTGTGTGGCGTGCGTCGCTTTCTC
>JAZQCN010000087.1:0-44186 GCA_045546315.1 Clostridia bacterium
TGTATGCCGGCGGTAAGTATCAAAACAATTCCGGCGAAAACTACCAGTACAGCCTCGGCTTAAACGGTCTGGGCAGCTGTGCAACACAGTATTCGTCCGAGTATATGGATGTTACCGTTATGCGCGACGGGCATAAGTACAGACTGCATTTTGAAAAGGGTGAAAATATCGGCGGCCTGGAAAAGGAGCAGACCCGCTTTAAGCAGACGGGCTCGACCATTCGCTGGAAGCCGGACTTAGAGGTGTTTACCGATATTAACATTCCGCTTGAGTTTTATATGGAAACGCTCAAAAAGCAGGCGGTAGTAAATCCGAATCTGACCTTTATTTTCAAAAACGAAACGCCGGACGGTATGGAGACCTATGAATTCTGCTACCCGAACGGCATTGTAGACTATATGAAGGAAATCGTCGGCGAGGGTGCGCTTACGGAGATTACCTATGCCGAGGCGGAGCGCAAGGGGCGCGACCGTGCGGATTTAGAGGACTATAAGCTTAAGATGCAGTTTGCCTTCTGCTTTACCAACACGGCGCCGATGCTCGAGTATTACCACAACTCCAGCTTTTTGGAAAACGGCGGCTCGCCGGATAAGGCGGTGCGCAGTGCATTTGTAGCATCCTTAGACCAGTACCTGCGTCAAAACGGAAAGTATCAGAAAAATGAATCGAAGATTACCTTCGTTGATGTCGCGGATTCGCTTGCGTTTGTATCCAGCTCATTTTCGACGCAGACCAGCTATGAAAACCAGACGAAGAAGGCAATCAACAACAAGTTTATCCAGGAGGCAATGACGGAGTTTTTCCGCCAGCAGCTCGATATTTATTTAATCGAAAACAAGGCGGATGCAGAAAAGGTTGCCAACCAAATTCTCGTCAACAAGCGCAGTCGTGAAAGCGCGGAGCGCGCAAGAGTCAATACCAAAAAGAAACTGACGGGCAGCATGGATGTCACCAATCGCGTGCAAAAGTTTGTTGACTGCCGCTCCAAGGATGTGGAGCGCCGCGAGGTCTACATCGTGGAGGGTGATTCCGCACTCGGCTCCTGTAAGCAGGGGCGTGACGCGGAATTCCAGGCAATTATCCCGATTCGCGGTAAGATATTAAACTGCTTGAAGGCAGACTATGACAAGATTTTCAAAAGCGAAATTATCACAGACCTTCTGCGTGTGCTCGGTTGTGGCGTAGAGGTGCAAAATAAGCACAACAAGGAATTTAACAAGTTCGATCCGGAGCTGCTTCGTTGGAGCAAGGTAATTATCTGTACCGATGCCGATGTCGACGGCTATCAGATCAGAACGCTGGTACTGACGATGATTTACCGCCTTGTGCCGTCGCTGATAGAGATGGGCAAGGTCTACATCGCAGAGTCGCCGCTGTTTGAAATTACGCATAAGGATGAAACCTATTTTGCATATACTGAAGCGGAAAAGGCGCAGATTTTAGAAAAGCTGGAGGGCAAAAAAGTAAAAATTCAGCGCTCCAAGGGACTTGGTGAAAACGAGCCGGAGATGATGTGGCAAACAACAATGAATCCGGAAACGCGCCGTTTAATTCGTGTAGAAAGTGCGGATATGGCGGAAACGGAAAAAATGTTTGACCTGCTTTTAGGTGACAACCTGCAGGGCAGAAAAGACTATATCGCCGAGGTCGGTGAGGATTACATCGACATGGCAGATGTAAGCTAAGGGGAGGGAGAAGCGTGGAACAGAATTTTACACCGCAAATGATTACGGATACCTTAAAAGACAACTATATGCCGTATGCGATGAGCGTTATTATTTCGCGTGCCATCCCGGAAATTGACGGCTTTAAGCCGTCGCACAGAAAGCTTTTGTACACGATGTATAAAATGGGGCTTTTAAGCGGCGGCAGGACAAAGTCCGCCAATGTTGTCGGTCAGACAATGCGCTTAAACCCGCACGGCGACCAGGCGATTTACGAAACAATGGTGCGCTTAACGCGCGGTCACGAGGCGCTACTTCATCCGTTCGTGGACTCGAAGGGTAACTTCGGCAAGCGTTACTCGCGCGACATGGCGTTTGCGGCTTCGCGTTATACCGAGGTAAAGCTCGATGGCATCTGCGCTGAGATTTTTGCCGATATGGACAAAAACACCGTGGAGTTCGTCGATAACTACGATGCAACGATGAAGGAGCCGACGCTGCTGCCGACGGCGTTTCCGAATATTTTGGTCAACCCGAACGAGGGTATCGCAGTCGGTATGGCATCGCAGATTGCAAGCTTTAACCTGCGTGAGGTGTGTGCGGCGACGATTGCATATATGAATGACGAGTTTGCCGACTTGTCCGAAGTGATGCCGGCACCGGATTTCTCAACCGGCGGTATCTTGCTGTATAACAAAGACGAGATGGAGAAAATCTATGAATCCGGACGCGGCAGCCTTAAGCTTCGCTCGGTTTATAGCTACGATAAAAAGAACAACTGTATCGAAATTACCGAAATTCCGTATTCAACAAGCATTGAAGCGATTATTGAAAAGCTTGCCGAGCTGATTAAGGCAGGCAAGGTGCGCGAAATCAGCGATGTGCGCGATGAGTCTGATAAGAGCGGCTTAAAGCTTACACTCGATTTAAAGCGCGGCACGGATGCGGATGCTTTGATGACGCGCCTGTTTAAGATGACGCCGCTGGAGGCATCGTTTGGCTGCAACTTTAACCTTTTAATTCACAGCCGTCCGGTTGTGCTGGGTGTGCGCGGTATTCTTGCCGAGTGGGTGAACTTCAGAATGGATTGCGTGAAGCGCGGTCTTGCCTACGATATCGAGCAAAAGAGTGCAAGGCTGCACCTGCTGGAAGGTCTTAAAAAGATTTTATTGGATATCGACAAGGCAATCAGCATCATCCGCCATACCGAGCAGGAAGCAATGGTTATCCCGAACCTTATGCGCGGCTTTGATATTGACCAGACACAGGCAGAATATGTTGCGGATATTAAGCTCCGCAATTTAAACCGTGAATACATTTTAAAGCGCACGGACGATATTGAAAACCTGAAAGCGGAGATTGCCGATTTGCAGAAAACGCTCGGCAGCAACCGCCTTGTGAAAAAGCTGATTGCAAAGCAGCTCGAGGCAATTTCCAAAAAGTACGGCATCGACCGCAAAACGCAAATCGTCAACGATGCGGAGGTAGAGCACTTCAATGCCAAGGAAGTGATTGCCGACTATGCGCTGACTATCTTCTTTACAAGAGAAAACTATATTAAGAAGGTGCCGGCAATTTCGCTGCGCAGCTCGGGTACAGAGCATGTACTCAAGGAAGGCGATGTGATTTTGTCTGCGGATGAAACGAGCAATGTTTGCGATTTGGTGATGTTCTCCGATCAGCAAAATGTGTATAAAACGCGCATCTGCGACCTGCCGGATGGCAAGGTGAGCAAGATGGGCGAGTATTTGCCGAATCTTTTGCAGATGGAGCCGGGCGAAAAAATTATGTTTGTACTGCCGACGGAAACATATGCGGGTAACCTGCTCTTTTGCTATGAAAACGGCAAGATGGCGAAGGTGCCGCTGGCGGCTTATGCAACAAAGACCAACCGCAAAAAGCTGACCAATGCCTACTACGGCGGCTCGAAGCTGGTAAAGATTGTATACCTCGCCGGCGACGAAAAGGAATTTATCGTATATTCCAACCTCGGAAAGGCGCTGTATCTGCATACCTCGAAGGTGCCTTTGAAAACCACAAAAACCACGCAGGGCGTGCAGGTTATGATTTCCAAAAAGGGGAGCATCGTTGCGCGTGTTGAGCCGGTGGAGAGTTGCGGTATAGAAGACATTGATTACTACAAAACCAAAAACATCCCAGCAATGGGCAATTTCTTAAGAGACGAGGACTTGCCTGAAAAGCAAACTGCGTTGTTTTAGGGGAGGGCGGAATTATGATAAAAACAGAACTGCGTTACAGTAGCCGGGCTTTGGGTATGCCGACGTCGGCGACCGTACTTTTGCCGCATGATGTAATTGGTGAAAAGCCGGCCCCGTATAAGTGTTTGTATCTTTTGCACGGTATGAACGGTGACTCTACAAGCTAGATAAGAAAAAGCGCGATAGAGCGGTATGCGGAACAGTATAATATCTGCGTTGTGATGCCGGAGGCGCACGACAGCTTCTATACGGATATGAAATACGGAAAAGCTTACTATACGGCCATTGCCGAGGAATTGCCGCGGCTGATTTGCAATACGTTTAACGTATCGGATAAACGAGAGGATACGTTTGTTGCCGGGTTTTCTATGGGTGGCTACGGTGCGCTGAAAATTGCGCTTCGTGCACACGAGCGCTTTTGCGCAGGTGCGGGGCTTTCGTCTGTAGCAGATATGGAAGTGCGCGCCAAGCGGTGTTTTGGTGAGCCGGGGTATTTTATGGATTGCATTTTCGGGCCGGAGAGAATTGTGCCGGAAGAGGACAATTTGTTTTCTTTAGCAAAGGCTGCGGAGAAAAAGGCAACAAAGCCGCGCATTTACGTAGCGTGCGGTACAGAGGATGCGCTCTATCCGATGAATGTGAAATTTAATGAGGCAATGCAAAATATGGACTTTGATTATACGTATCGGGAAGGCCCGGGCGCGCATACTTGGGACTATTGGGATGCACAGATTGTTGAAGTCCTTCGTTGGATGTTTGGAGAATAAATTGTAAAAGGATGTGACAGATATGCTCGAATATGAAGAGTACAGACTACAGCTTGAGGGCTTAACGGACAAAATTACGGAATTGAAGGATGCGCTCGACATCGCCGGTGCACAGGCAAAGATTGAAGAATTGGAGGCAGAGGCATCCAAGCCGGACTTCTATTCCGATATGGAAAATTCGCAGAAGATTCTGCAGCAAACCAAGCAGCTTAAGGACAAAATTGAGCGCTATGAACGGCTTGTAAGCGATTGGGATGATGCAAAAACCTTAGTTGCCATTGCCATTGAGGAAGACGACGACTCGCTTTTAGACGAAATCACGGAAGCGTGTGCGGGGATTAAGGATACGCTCGATACCATGACGCTCGAAACGCTTTTAACCGGTAAGTACGATAAGTGCAATGCCATTATCACCTTCCACGCCGGCGCAGGCGGTACGGAGGCGCAGGACTGGGCTTCCATGCTGATGCGTATGTATGAAATGTGGGCGGCAAAGCGCGGCTACGGCTGTGAAGTGCTTGACCTTTTGGACGGCGATGAAGCCGGCATTAAGAGCGCGACCATTCAGATTACGGGCTTAAATGCCTATGGCTATGCGAAGGCAGAAAAGGGCGTGCACCGCTTAGTGCGCATTTCGCCGTTTGACGCTTCCGGCAGAAGACATACCTCCTTTGCATCCGTTGAGGTTATGCCGGAAATTGAGGATGAAATTGATATTAAAATCAATCCGGAGGATTTGAAGGTCGACACCTATCGCTCCAGCGGCGCAGGCGGTCAGCATGTCAACAAGACGGAGTCTGCCATCCGTATTACGCATATCCCGACAGGCGTTGTTGTAGCGTGTCAGAATGAGCGTTCACAGTTTAAAAACCGTGATACCGCAATGAAGATGCTGAAAGCAAAGCTTGTTGAAATTGCAGAGCAGCAGCAAAAGGATAAAATTGAGGATATCAAGGGTGTGCAGAAGGAAATTGCATGGGGCAGCCAGATTCGCTCGTATGTGTTCCATCCGTACAATATGGTCAAAGACCACAGAACCAATTTTGAGGTCGGCAACATCGGTGCGGTGATGGACGGCGATCTGGACGGCTTTGTCAATGCTTACTTAAAATCCGCCAGCCTGGGTACTTTGAATTTGAAATAAGAAAAAACGGACAAGGCTTTTTCCTTGTCCGTTTTATTGTACAAAAAGTGATGCGCGTTCTTGTGCAATTGCTACAATTGACAGATAAAGTAAATTTTGATAAAATATCATTATCTGTTATTATGCATAGAAAGAGGGAGAGAAAGTTGAAAAAGAATGCAAGTAAGATTCTTAGTCTGCTTTTGGTTGTTTTGGCAATTTTTTGCCTGCAAACAGCTGTTTTGGCAGCGGAGGAAGAAGCACCTGCAGCAGATTGTCAGATTTTAGGGCCGCTGGGTGCATCGGATTTGGACGGCAACCTTGTGATTACCACGGATGGTACGGAATTGATTCTGGAAGCGGATTTTGGAACAAACAGCTTAGATACGCTTGCGTGGGATGTTATTTCCGGCAAGGATATTTTGGCAATCCATAACCGTGAAGGCTACCCGGGACAGGCGATTGCTTCGCCGCTTGACAATGGTGAGGCAACAGTTATCGCGTACTTAGAAGACGGCAGTCAGGTGAGTGCAACAAAAAAGATTATTGTAAGCAATCAGACACCGGAAGCGGCTGCGACTTATTTTACGCTTTCTTTTACATTGGAAGGCGAAGGTAAGATTGAAACCGGCACCGGAACAATGAGCGCATCTACTATAAAACAGTATGCGCCGGGAACAGTGTTGGATTTTACCGCGGTCGAAACCTCAATGCCGTTTAAGTATTGGGTGGTTCGTCACGGAACAGACAAAGATATCATTGTTTCGAAAGAAGAGAATTATAAGTTCACCTTGGCATCGGATATGACGGTTGCAGCGATTTACGATCAGTCCGACGAAGGTACATATGTCGGCACAAATGCAGCTTTTATACACGGAAACATAGTTGCTGCTGATATGTATGTAAAAACGATGACGAAAAATGCACCGGATGCGCCGTACCAGAGAAACATGACTTTTTCAAAGTGGATATCGGAGCAGGTGGATGTAGATGTGGTGCTTGCTGATAAAAAGCTTGCAAAGGGAGAACTGACAGAGGCAACTACCTTTACGGCAACCTACACACAAAAGGACACAGAATTCAATATTACAGTTATTGGCGGCAGCGGCTCGGGTACATATGCCTATGGCGAGGCTGTAACCGCTACGGTGACCGCTACGCCGGAAGAGGGTAAGCAGTTCTTGTTCTGGTCGAAGGACGGCGCACCGGTAAGCTATGATACAACATATAAGTTTTCCGCAATGCAGGATTGCACGGTTGTAGCCGTATTCGGCGATGCCATCGTAACAGACGGCATCAATATGGTAATGCAAACGCCGGTCGTTGAAGGAAATGTTATCGCGTTTACCTTCGAGCGTTATGTGCCGGAAAACTATGACTTTGTTTCCAGCGGCTTTATTGTTAGCCAAAGAAGCGACGATGTGCGCGGCAGCAGCAGTGTTTTAATGGAAGCTGTATCTTACCGCGACGGTGTGCGTACGCAGTTTACAAAGAGCTTAAAGAAACAAAGCGGAACCTACTATGCGCGTGGCTATGTGGTTTATATGGAGGACGGCGCAGTAAAGACGATTTATTCGGAAACACAGAAAATCGTGGTTGAGTAAATGCCGAACGAAATAAAACAGAGGATTGAATTTTCAATCCTCTGTTTTTTGCTTTTTATCCGTCTTTTTATCTGTTTCTTCTTTTGCAATGCTGTCGATTAAAAACTCGCAGGCAATTTTGGAAATGTAGCTGATTACGGCAAACTGTATTGCCGTATCTGCTAAGTTCTGCCCCGGACTCTTTTTTACATCGTCGCGCATAACCTGCAGCATCAGCTCATAAACATCCTTAAACTTATCGTAGCGGCTGGAAATCTCCTCATCAGAGGTGTCCATATCCAGAAGCGTCTTTGCATCGTTTACGGAAAGCACCTGCTTGAGCTTGGATATAATGGTCAGGTAAGCCAAATGCTCCTTGGAATATTTTTTGCCGTTCGAGCGCGGAAGCAGCCCTGCCTTGATATAGTTGTTAATCATTGCTGAGGTAATTTCGTCGTCCGAGCGGTGCGAAATCGGCACGCGCGCCAGGTAGGAGAGTACCTGGTCCTTGTAAAGGTCCAAATCCGGCAAAGCACTATAGTCCGGCAGGCGCAGTGTGGCTAAAAAATCGTGTAAGGCTTGTTCTTCTTTCAGCATAAAATCACTCGCTTTTTTTTGTTCTTTGTTTTAGAGTATCACATATTTTGAAAATTCGCAATAGGAAAATTGAAATTTTGCATTGACATTTTGAAAATTTTATAATATAATTTTAAATATCATATTAAGTGGTTTGTAAAAAAGACAGGGAGATGATAAAATGGCAGTGCGTATTTTGATTGACTCTGCTTCCGATTATGATTTAAAGGAGGCGCAAGCGAACAACTTGCTTTTTGTGCCGCTTTCGATAAATTTTGGTGACACCTCTTATGCGGATGGTGTGAATATTGAAAAGAATCAGTTTTATGAGATGTTGCTTTATGGCGATGTTTATCCGAAAACCGCCCAGCCGGCACCGGATTTGTTTTTAGAGCATTTCAACGCCGCAAAGGAAAGCGGGGACGAGCTGGTGGCTATTGTGCTTTCCAGCGGCCTTTCCGGCACACTGCAGAGCGCTTTGATTGCAAAGGATTTATGCGGCTATGACGGCATTTATATCGTAGACAGTCTGCAATGCGTAACCGGACTTCGTCTGGTGATTGAAAAGGCAATTAAAATGCGTGATGCTGGCGCAAGCGCAAAGGAAATTGTCGCAGAGCTTGAAGCGCTTCGTCACCGCATTAAGATTGTTGCGGTTGTGGATACGCTCGAGTTTCTTTATAAGGGTGGTCGCCTGACCAAGGCAGCACAGCTCATCGGTACATTGGCAAGCCTGAAGCCGTTTGTCAGCCTGGACGAAAAAGGTAGAATTTATGTTTGCGACAAAGTGATTGGCAGAAATAAGGCATACAAAAACTTCTTTAAGATTTTGGAAAAAGAGCCGTTTGACCCGGAATACCCGATCAACTTCCTTTATTTCTATGAGCCGGAAAACGGTCACAGACTTGCTGAAGATGTTGCAGCGCTCTATCCGGGCGTGGATGCAAAGTGCGTATATCCGTGCGGCCCGACCATCGGTGCACATGTGGGAAATAATTGCTATGGCTTTGCATATGTAAAGAAACAATAAAATGTAAAAAACGCAAAACAATTTGTTTTGCGTTTTTTTGTTACTCGACAATCTGTCTTCTGGAATAAGCACACAATCTTGTAATCAGCACAACCGTGTCTGCTCTTGTGATGTTGCTTTCAAGTGCAAAGCCGTTTTCGTTACCGCGTATAATGCCTGCACAGAATAGCTTTTCCACATAGTCAGGCATCGCCTTTTCGGGTGCATTTTCCTTTTCGTTGATTGCAATGTATTCGCTGTCCGGCAGGGCATTGGCGAAGATGTAAAACAGCCTGTCTCTTGAAATGGGATTGTCAAAATCCGCCATTGCAAAGTCGGTTTCTTTTATGATGCTGTTTTCCATGGCATAGACATAATAACTGTCTGCCCAGTGGGTTGCATTGTCGTAAGGCGGTATTTCTTTTTCGTAGAAATTTGCATGGATGCAAGCGGAGATTTTAATCGCCTGTGCCACCGTCAAAGTGCCCTGCGGGTTAAACTGATTGTTGCCGATGCCTACGATTATGCCTTCATCGGTTGTAAACAAAACCTCCGTATAGAAGTAGTCGCTTTCCTGCACATCCGTATAGTTTACAGCTGCGACTGTTGTCAGATTTCCGAATAAAAGTAATGCTAAAACAATACAAACAATTTTCTTTTCCATATTAAAGCTCCTTTTTTTATTTTCATTTAACTTGCCTTACAAATTTATTATAACACAACAACTGTACGAATAAAAGGACAGTGGAAAAATATTAAGAGGAGAACTTTAAATGACTTTGTAATAAACAACACCGTCGGGGACGATGCAGGGGGTTCTTATGGGGGATGCAATTCCCCTAAGCCGTTTTAAGGGGGGTGAAGGGTAGCGAAGCGGCGGTTTGGGAGTGAATGACTGTCCGGTGGACAGTCAGAGCCAAACCGTGACCGAGCCGCAGCGAGACGAATCGGAACTCCCCCTTCGTTTTGCTACTTTTGCATTCAAAAGTAGGCCCGCCCGGCAGGGCAACACAAAAACAGATTATCAAGTTTTATAAAGCCAATCAAAAAAACAACTCTGCAAATTTCTTTGCAGAGTTGCGTTTGTTTTATAAGATTATTTCTCTTCCTTAATCTTAGCCTGTGCAATCGTCACTTCGGTCGCGGCAGTTATTGTCTGCGACTGCAACCCGTAAATTGACTGACCGAATTGGTCGAGCTGATTTTTGCTACGACGGCTGTACCATCGGGGATTGCAATGATGGTTGGCTCGTTTTTCTTTACGATGGTTCTTGCTCTGTAGAGCGCAGATTCCAAATCCGCGGCTGGGAGAATGCGCATTTTTTCAAGTGTGTCGGCATCTGTTTCGGTAATGCAGATGACGGTTGCCTTCTGCCGCAGAGCGGTAAGTGCTTGCACTGCATTGGCATCTGTCGGTATGCCAATGTGTTTGGCAAAGAGAATAATGACACCGCCTTGCTTTACGACCGCCTCCGCATTTGTAAGTGCGGTTAAGGCGGCGTGCGTATCGCCTGAAGTAATTACAATATCTGCCGGATACTCTAGCGTTTGTGTGCATTTACTGTTTGTGCCTTGTGCTTCGGACGCATACTCGGATATTAAGACAGCGTTTAAGGTTGAATTATGGAAGGTGTGCGCAACTGTTTCGCCGCCGTAGATGAATGAAACTTCGGTTTTTGCGATTTTGAGTTGCGGATTTTCGCCTTCTGTAAAGTGCTTGGGCGCTTCATAAATTGTTTCCGTTTCGTGATAGGCGATGGGGAAACGGCTCGCAAAAGCGATGCCGCCGTTTTCGCATTTGATGCATTCTAAACTATATGCATTTTTATAGGCAAAAACCCGTCCGTTTTCATAGCCGACGAAAACGCTGTCGTAATGCTTTGCGCGTTCGGCAATGTTCGGCGTGGTTATGAGGATATTTTCTGTATCGGTTAAGGCGTCGTCTACAATGGTATAGTCGGTTTCGTTGCCGTTCATGGCGACAACTCTGCCGTTGTGCTCGAACGGATGACAGTTCCTGTCATTTATGGGAGAATTGCCCGCAAGTCTTGTGTGATAAATCACCCAATTGAGATTGTCAATTTGCTCCATAATGTCTTTCGCAATTTCGTTATTTGTCAAATACAGCCCCTTTTTGATGGAATAATTTCCGTCATTATATATGAAACAAACGCCGTTGCCATGACCACCGAGCTGCATTTCGAGATAGTCAAACAAATCCAAAAGACCGTATTTCTCCTGTATATATCTGATACCTGCATTATTCATCAAAGCCAGTCTGCACATCGTATTTTCCGCCTTTTTTGTGTGTTTTACTCAACAAATTAAGTATATAATGCCTGCAGGTATAAGTCAATGTTTAAATAAAAAATCCCTTGCAGAAAATCTGCAAGGGATTTTGTGTCTGTTGTTTTATAAGATTACTTGCTTTCCTTAATCTTTGCCTGTGCAGCAGCCAATCTTGCAATCGGCACTCTGAACGGCGAGCAGGATACATAGTCGAGACCAATCTTATGGCAGAACTCAACAGATACCGGGTCACCGCCGTGCTCACCGCAGATACCAACATGGAGAGACGGACGAACCGGCTTACCAAGCTTGATTGCGGTTTCCATCAGCTTGCCGACACCTGTCTGGTCGAGCTTTGCAAACGGATCGTTTTCAAAAATCTTTGTATCGTAGTAAGCTTCGAGGAACTTACCTGCATCGTCACGGGAGAAACCGTAGGTCATCTGGGTTAAGTCGTTTGTACCGAAGCAGAAGAATTCAGCTTCCTTCGCGATGTCATCCGCTGTGTTACAAGCACGCGGAATCTCAATCATTGTACCAACTTCGTATGCCATTTCGATGCCTGCGTTAGCGATTTCAGCGTCAGCCGCTTCAACTACAACAGCCTTAACGAACTTGAGCTCCTTGATATCGCCAACGAGCGGAATCATAATTTCCGGCTTGATGTTCCAGTCAGCGTGTGCCTTCTTCACATTGATTGCAGCACGGATAACAGCTCTTGTCTGCATCTTTGCAATTTCCGGATAGGTTACTGCAAGACGGCAGCCACGGTGACCCATCATCGGGTTGAACTCGTGGAGGGAGTTAATCATAGCCTTGATTTCCTCAACGCTCTTGTTTTTAGCCTTAGCCAGTGCAGCGATATCCGCTTCCTCTGTCGGAACGAACTCATGCAGCGGCGGGTCTAAGAAACGGATGGTAACCGGGTTGCCTTCGAGTGCTTCGTAGAGCTTTTCGAAGTCGCCCTGCTGCATCGGGAGAATCTTTTCCAGTGCAGCTTCTCTTTCTTCGATGGTATCGGAGCAAATCATTTCACGGAATGCCGCGATTCTGTCTGTCTCGAAGAACATATGCTCTGTACGGCAAAGACCGATACCCTCAGCGCCGAGCTCTCTTGCCTTCTTAGCGTCAGCCGGCGTATCAGCGTGTGTTCTAACCTTGAGTGTTCTGAATTCATCAGCCCAGGTCATAATTCTGCCGAACTCGCCTGCGATTTCAGCATCAACAGTCGGGATAATACCGTCGTAGATGTTACCGGTAGAACCATCGATGGAAATATAGTCGCCCTCTGTGTAGGTCTTGCCTGCGAGCGTGAACTTCTTGTTTTCTTCATCCATGTTGATTTCACCGCAGCCGGATACACAGCAGGTACCCATACCGCGAGCAACAACGGCTGCGTGAGAGGTCATACCGCCGCGAACGGTTAAGATACCCTGGGAAGCCTTCATGCCGGCGATGTCTTCCGGAGAGGTCTCCAGACGAACGAGTACAACCTTTTCGCCTCTTGCGTTCCAAGCTTCGGCATCCTCTGCAGTAAATACAACCTTACCGCATGCAGCACCCGGGGAAGCACCGAGGCCTCTGCCTGCCGGTGTAGCAGCCTTGAGCGCCTTTGCGTCGAACTGCGGGTGCAGAAGTGTATCTAAGTTTCTCGGGTCGATCATCAAAACAGCCTGCTTTTTGTCAATCATACCTTCGTCAACCAAGTCGCAAGCAATCTTTAATGCAGCCTTAGCTGTTCTCTTACCGTTTCTTGTCTGGAGCATATAGAGCTTTTTGTTCTCAATGGTAAACTCCATATCCTGCATGTCTCTGTAGTGGTCTTCCAAAATAGCGCAAACCTTGTTGAACTCTTCGAAAGCTTCCGGGAACTTGTCAGCCATTTCAGCAATCGGCATCGGTGTACGAACACCGGCAACAACATCCTCGCCCTGTGCGTTTACTAAGAACTCACCCATCAGACCGCGCTCGCCTGTAGCCGGGTCACGCGGGAAGGCAACACCTGTACCGCAGTCGTTGCCCATGTTACCGAATGCCATCATCTGCACATTAACGGCTGTACCCCAGGAGTACGGAATATCGTTATCTCTTCTGTAGATGTTTGCTCTCGGGTTGTCCCAGGAACGGAATACGGCTTCAACAGCACCCATGAGCTGCTCCTTCGGGTCGGTCGGGAAGTCCTTGCCGATTTTTGCCTTGTATTCAGCCTTGAACTGGCTTGCGAGTGTCTTTAAATCCTCAGCGGTCAGCTCGATATCCTGTGTAACGCCCTTTGCTTCCTTCATTTCGTCGATGAGCTGCTCGAAATACTTCTTACCAACTTCCATTACGACATCGGAATACATCTGGATAAATCTTCTGTAGCAGTCCCAAGCCCATCTTGCATTGCCGGACTTTGCAGACATTGCCTCTACAACATCTTCATTCAAACCGAGGTTTAAGATCGTATCCATCATACCCGGCATGGATGCTCTTGCACCGGAACGAACGGAAACCAAAAGCGGGTTTTCCTTGTCACCGAATTTTTTGCCGCAGATTTCTTCCATCTTTACGATGTACTCCATAATTTCAGCCTGGATTTCATCGCTGATCTTTCTGCCGTCCTCGTAGTACTGTGTACAAGCTTCGGTTGTTACCGTGAAGCCCTGCGGTACCGGCAGACCGATTTTGGTCATTTCTGCGAGGTTTGCACCCTTACCGCCGAGAAGGTTACGCATGCTTGCGTCGCCTTCGCTGAACAAGTAAACATACTTTTTGCTCATATTTTTTTCCTCCTTGAAAGTCCCTGAGACAGAGCATTCCGTAACAGGGCTTAGTAAGCTTAGTTAAAGCTTTATATAAAGCCGCAAGCGGCCATATAACAAAATTACTGAATCAGCTCTACGGTGTTGGCAATGAGCTTGCCGTCCTGAATTTCAAACTGCACACCGACCTCGTCGGCAAGCTGTACACCCAGAGCTTCATAGTAGTGCTTGGACTTGTCCGTCCAGTGAAATAAGAAATACTTGTTTTGCATCGAAAGCACCATACCGTCGTTGTTGGTTTGCACAACAATGCCGAACGCGGTTGTCTCGTCATACTGACCGAGCGGGCTTTTTGCAGTATCGTCAAAAAGCGGGGGCAACTCGGTGCCGGTTTCAAGCTTGAAGGTATTGTCGGTTTGCGACTCTTTGCCGCAGCCTCCTCCGATCGATATAAGCATAGCGATGCAGAGCAGGAAATACAAAGCTTTTTTCAACGCAAAAACTCCTTTGTGATAAAATGCATTTCCTATTTTTAGACTCACATACTAATTGTATACTATAATAGGAAAAAAAGCAACAAAATTCTTTTTGTGATTTTTTCCGAAAAAAACAAGGGGAAACTGCATAAAATTATTGATATATTCTAAACAATACTTTACTTTACGGGAATTTTATGGTATAGTGTAAACTGCGAATGAAGATGGCTTTTTTTCAAGCGAATAAAAAGCAGCATTAAAGGGAAGAAGGCAAAAAATATGGAAAACAATTCGATTTTTACACCGGCAGTTGCAGGAATGCAGGCGTCGGCAATTCGTGAGATTTTTAAAATGCTCGGCGTACCGGGGATGATTTCTTTTGCGGCAGGTATTCCGGCACCGGAGCTGTTCCCGGCAAAAGCGTGGGCAGAAATTAACCACAAGATTTTAACGGAGCGTGCTTCGGGTGCGCTGGTTTACGGTACAACGGAAGGCTATGTACCGCTGCGCGAGTATACCAAAGAGCAGTGCACGAAGAAAGGTATCTATAACGAGGCTGTGGATGAGCTGATTATCACCAGCGGTGCGCAGCAGGCAATCGATTTGTCGGCAAAGGTGTTAATTAACCCGGGTGACGGCGTGATTTGTGAAGAACCGAGCTTCATCGGCTCGCTCAATTCGTTCCGCTCTTACGGCGCAAAGCTCTACGGTGCGGCAATCGAGGATGATGGCATCTGCATTGAAGAGGTAGAGCGCTATTTAAAGACAGAAAAGAACATTAAGTTTATTTATACCATTACGACCTTCCAGAATCCGTCGGGCGTAACGATGAGCTTGGAAAAGCGCAAAAAGCTTCTGGCATTGGCCGAGCAGTACGGCGTGTTCATTTTAGAGGACAATCCGTACGGCGAGCTGCGGTTCAGAGGTGAGAGTGTGCCGGCAATCAAGTCGATGGATACAAAGGGTACGGTTATTTATGCGGGCACATACTCCAAAACACTTGCACCGGGTCTGCGTGTGGGCTATATCAGCGCACGCAAGGACATTGTAGACCGTGTAACCGTTGTAAAGCAGGTCAATGATGTGCATACACCGGTGCTCAATCAGATGATGGTACACGAGTATGTAACGAATTATGATTTTGACGCACATATTGAAAAATGCGCAAAGATTTACGGCGAGCGCTGTGATTTAATGCTTGCCGAAATGGATAAGCATTTCCCGAAGGAATGTACCTATACAAGACCGGAGGGCGGCATCTTCATTTTGTGTACACTGCCGAAGGGCACAGACACAAAGGTACTGATGCAAAAGGCAATTGAAAAGAAGGTTGCGTTTGTACCGGGTGCGACATTTATGCTCGATTTGGATCAGCCGTCGAACCTGTTCAGACTCAATTTCTCCGTAACCACACCGGAGAGCATTACCAAGGGTATTGCCATTTTAGGTGAGGTCATCAAAGAATATTTGCAGAATTTATAATTAGCGAGGCGAATCAAAAGTGGAAGAAGCAAAAAAGGTTTTATATTCGGCTGTGCAGCCGTCCGGTTGTGTAACGCTCGGCAACTATCTGGGTGCAATTAAAAACTGGGTGAATTTGCAGGAGAGCTATAACTGCATGTACTGCGTTGCAGATCTGCATTCCATCACCGTGCGCCAGACACCGGCGGATTTGAGAAAGAGAAGCGTGGAGCTTTTGAGCCTGTTTTTGGCTTGCGGGCTCGACCCGGAAAAAAACATTATGTATTTCCAGTCTCATGTGCCGGCACACGCGGAGCTTGCCTGGATTTTAAACTGCTACACCTATATGGGCGAGCTGAGCAGAATGACACAATTTAAGGATAAATCGCAACGACATGCAGATAATATCAATGCGGGCTTATTTACCTATCCGGTATTGATGGCGGCAGACATTCTGCTGTATCAGACGGATTTGGTGCCGGTCGGCGTAGACCAAAAGCAGCATTTGGAGCTTGCGCGTGATATCGCGGCGCGCTTTAACGGCATTTATTCCGAAACCTTCAAGATTCCGGAGCCGTACATTGCGAAGGTGGGCGCAAAGATTATGAGTCTTACGGAGCCGACCAAGAAGATGAGCAAGTCCGATCCGAATCCGAAGGGCTTTATCTCGGTTGTTGAGGATGCGGACAGCATTGCCAAAAAGATTAAGAGCGCTGTTACGGACAGCGAAGGCAGCATACGCCGCGGTGAGGGCAAGGAAGGCATTGAGAACTTGATGAGCATTTTGTCTGCGACAAGCGGCGAGAGTATGGACTCCATTGAAAACCGTTTTGCAGGCAAGGGCTACGGCGAGTTTAAAGCCGAGGTTGCAGAGGCGGTTGTGGAGTGCTTAAGACCGATTAAAGAAAAATACGATCAGTATATGCAGGATAAGGCATATGTGGAAAAGGTATATACAGAGGGAGCGCAGCATGCACAGTATCTTGCACGCCGCACCTTGGATAAGGTTTACAGAAAGGTCGGCTTTGTAAAGAGATAAGCCGCCTGCACAGGAGAAAGCTATGAATGTGTATGTTATTATGGCGCTGGCATTTTTGGTGGCCTTCGGCTTTACCTTTGCCTCAGTGCCGATTGCAAAAATTGTAGCCGGAAAAATCGGTGCGATTGATGTCCCGCGCGACGGAAGACGCATGCATAAAAAGGCGACACCGCGCCTGGGCGGTATCGCGGTGTTTTTCGGGTTTTTGGTCAGCCTTTTATGCTTTTGCGGCATTACGCGCGACTTGATTGCAGTGCTGATTGGCGCAATTATTATTTTGGTTTTGGGTATCATCGACGATAGCCGCGGTTTAAGTGCAAAGGTGAAATTTTGCGTGCAGATTGTGGCGGCACTTGTTGTTGTGTTCGGCGGTGACATTCGCATAGAGGTGTTTACCAATCCGAATCTGTTTTCGGATTTGCCGTTTTTGCAGCTCAATGATTGGGTATCCATTCCGTTTACGATTTTGTGGATTGTGGCAATTACCAACGCGGTGAACTTGATTGACGGCTTAGACGGGCTTGCCGCGGGTATTTCTTCCATTGCGGCTGTATCACTGGTGTTTGTGGCGATTATGGTCGGTGAGGAAAGAATTGCGCTGATTGCTCTGATTATCGCAGGGGCGTGCTTCGGCTTTTTGCCGTTCAACTTTAACCCGGCAACCATCTTTTTAGGTGACACCGGCTCGACCTTTTTGGGGTATATGCTTGCTGTACTTTCCGTGCAGGGCGGCTTTAAGAGCTACGCGGTGATTACCTTTGCCGTACCACTGCTCATCTTGGGCTTGCCGATTTTTGATACAGGCTTTGCAATTCTCAGGCGCCTGTTTACCGGCAAGGGCATTATGACACCGGACAGAGGGCATATCCACCATCGCCTGGTAGATATGGGATTTTCGCAGAAGCAGACGGTATTTATTTTATATGCCATCAGCGGTGTGCTCGGTCTTACGGCGGTGGTGCTGGCAGAGAGCGGAGCCCTGCGCGCGCTGGTGCTGCTCATCTGCGTTTTGATTTGCGTGTTTGTCGGCAGTATGATGGCGAAGCGCAAGCCGCATTTCGAGGATGTGATTCCCGAAAATACGGATGCTGAGCCAAATGAAACAAGTATGACTTTAGAGGAAGTTCGAATTACTATAGAGGATGAAAATGAAACAGGGGGAGACAGCAATGAAGAAAATTAAAGCTATGACCGTATTCGGCACACGCCCGGAAGCCATTAAAATGGCGCCGCTTGCTATTGAGCTTGCGAAATGTCCGCACATTGATGCGAAGGTTTGCGTAACCGCACAGCACAGACAGATGCTCGATCAGGTGCTTGAAATGTTCGGCGTTGTACCAGATTATGATTTGGATATTATGAAGGACCGCCAGACGCTTGTGAGCATCACAAACAGCGTAATTGCAGGCCTCGACGAGGTTATCAAGCAGGAAAAGCCGGATGTGATTTTGGTGCACGGTGATACAACCACCACCTTTGCCGGTGCGCTTGCAGCGTTCTACAATCAGGTTAAGGTCGGTCATGTCGAAGCAGGTCTTCGTACATACGACAAGTATTCGCCGTTCCCGGAGGAAATGAACCGTTGCCTGACAGGCGTAATTGCGGATTATCATTTCTCGCCGACGGTATCAAACAAAAACAATCTTTTAAAGGAAAGCATCAACCCGGCAAAGATTTATATCACGGGTAACACTGTTATTGATGCACTCAAGAGCACCGTGCGTGCGGACTATACCTTTACGGACGAAACGCTTAAAAACCTTGACTTTAACGCGCGCCGCGTGATTCTGGTGACGGCGCACAGACGCGAAAACTTAGGTGAGCCGCTGAAAAACATTTGCTATGCGTTAAAGGAATTGGTTGAAACCTACGACGATATTCAGCTTGTGTATCCGGTGCACTTGAATCCGGCAGTACGCGAGGTTGTATATGATATTTTGGGCGGTCTTGACCGCGTATCGTTAATCGAGCCGGTGAATGTGGACGATTTGCACAACGCAATGGCGCGTTGCTTTATGGTTATGACCGACTCCGGCGGCTTGCAGGAGGAGGCGCCGTCTTTAGCAAAGCCGGTATTGGTGCTGCGCAACGAGACCGAGCGTCCGGAAGCCGTTGAAGCCGGTACGGTGAAAATTGCCGGCGTAGATAAGGATGTTATTTTGAAGCTTGCAAAAGAGCTTTTGGATGACAAGGCGGCTTATGACAAGATGGCACAGGCTGCAAATCCTTACGGCGACGGTAACGCATCTGCGCGTATCGTGGAAGCGCTCTTGTATGAGTTCGGCATCACGGACAAGCGCGTAGAGGACTTTATGGCGCAATGAAAAAGAGTCGTGTTGAAATTCTAAAAGCAGCAGCAATGCTGACGCAGTTCGGCTTGCAGATTTTTGTGCCGGTTGCCAGCTGCATCATTATTGGCGGATGGCTGCAGCGCTATTATAACCTGGGCAGCTGGGTTGTGATTTTGGGTGTGGTACTCGGTGTGGGTGCCGGCATTTCGAATTTGATGAGCGTTATTAAGAAAATGACGAAGAAGTGAGGAAAAGCGTATGGACAAGGCGCTTGTGCGGGAAATTAAAAAAGTAGCGATTGGGGTTTTGATACTCGCAGCGCTGCAAGCCGTGGTTGTTTGGCTGGCTTTTGGAGTGCATATACCGATGCTTTTGGGGACGGTGCTCGGAAGCTTGTGCGCGATTGTGAACTTTTTTCTGACGGCGCTCAATGTGCAAAAGGCTGTCGGCAAAGGTGAATCCGGTGCAAAGCTTTCGATGGTGAGCGGCTACTATTGCCGTTTGGCGATTATAGCTGCGGCGATGTTTCTTGCAATTAAGATGCCGTGGCTGAACATATTTACAACGGCAATTCCGTTAATCTTCCCGCGCTTGGTGATTACGGGGTATTCACTTATTGGACAGCTTAAGAAAGACGGAGGTGAGCAGGAAAAATGAATATAAGTGTATCCGGACCGAAAATTCTGTTTGAATGGGGTAGCTTCCACATTACGGAAACTGTGGTCAACGGATGGATTATTATGGCGGTAATTGTGCTTTTGTGCATTTGGCTGACGCATGGCTTAAAAGTGCGTAATCCGAGCAAAAAGCAGATTGTGGCTGAAAAATTGGTTATGATGGCAACCAATATGGTACGCGATACTATGGGTGAGAAGTACATTGGCTTTGCGCCTTATATTGGTACGCTGTTTGCATTTTCTGTTTTGGGCAGCTTGTCGTCGCTGCTCGGTATGCGCCCGATGACCGGCGATTTGAATACAACGCTCGGTTGGGCACTGGTGACCTTCGTGCTGGTGCAGGGCAACAATATCCGCGTAAACGGACTCGGCGGCTGGCTGAAAAGCTTTGTGCAGCCGGTTGCGGTGATGCTGCCGATGAACATCATCGGTGAAATTGCAAACCCGATTTCGATGGCATTCCGTCATTTCGGTAATATCGCATCCGGTATCGTCATTTCAACTTTGATTTACAGTGCACTCGGTGCGCTCAGTAGTACGATTTTATCGTTTATCCCGGTGGAGTTTATTAATTCCATACCGATTTTGCAGGTGGGCTTACCTGCGATGCTTTCGATTTATTTTGACCTGTTTACGGGCTTCTTGCAGGCATACATTTTCTGTATGCTGACGATGTCGTTCGTATCGGGTGTTGAATAAGGCAATTTTTAATTATGTAAATATAAGGAGGAAAAAAACATGGAAAGAGCAATTATTTTAGCAGCATCGGCAATTGGTGCAGGTCTGGCGATGATCGCAGGTATCGGTCCTGGTATCGGTCAGGGTTTTGCGGCAGGTAAGGGTGCTGAGGCAGTAGGTCGTCAGCCGGAGGCAAAGGGCGATATTATGTCCACAATGCTTTTGGGTTGTGCCGTAGCGGAGTCGACCGGTATTTACGGTTTGGTTGTCGCTATGATTTTGCTGTTTGCAAATCCGCTTATTAACCTTTTGTAAAAACCAAAAACATTTTGGAGGCAGAACATGGATAAGGCATTACAGTTTGTTTCCATTCCGCCGGATTTGTGGACGCTGATTTTTACATGGGCAAACCTGCTTATTTTGTTTTTACTTGTCAAAAAGCTGCTGTTTAAGCCGATTATGAATATCATTAAGCAGCGCGAGGACGAAGTGGGCAAAATGTACGAGGATGCGCAGTCGGCAAGCGATAACGCAAAGGCAATGGAAACGGAATACAGTGAAAAGCTGGCAGGTGCCAAGGCGGAGGCAGAATCGATTGTTGCCGATGCTGTGCAGAATGCACAGGCGCGTGCAGACAAAATTATAAGTGATTCGCAGGCGCAGGCCGCATCGATGATTGAAGGTGCACAGGCGCGTATCGAGCGTGAGCAGAAGGCTGCCGTTGAAGAAGCAAAGGGTGAAATTTGCTCGATGGCAGTGCTGATGGCATCGAAGGTCATTGAAAAGGATTTAGACGAAGATGCACAAAGTGCATTGATTGAAAAGTGTATGGATGAAATGGGTGATACGCTATGACGGAGTTTTCTGTGCTGTACGGAGGCTCTTTGTATGCGCTTGCCGAGCAGGACGCCGTAACCGAGCAGGTTTTGGCAGACTTAGAGCTTGTAACCTCGGCATTTGATGCGCACCCGGATTATGTAACGCTTCTCGATACGCCGACGGTGACGGTAGCTGAAAAGCTTGCATTGCTAGAGGCGGCATTCGGTAAGCATATGCATCCGTACACATTAAACTTTTTGAAAATTCTCGCCGAAAAGCGGCAGATGCACAGCTTTGCAGCCGTACGGCGAAGCTTTATAACAAAATACAATGCCGACCGCGGCATTGAAGAGGCGGTTGCGATTACGGCAGTGCCGCTGTCCGAGAAATTGTCTGTAAAGCTGACGGAAAAGCTTTCGGCAATGACGGGCAAAAAAATTGTGCTGAAAAACAAGGTCGACCCGCGTATTCTGGGCGGGTTTACGGTGCGACTCGGCAACAAGCAGATTGATGCTTCGATGCGCTCGCGCCTGCAGGCTTTGGAAGCGCAGATTAAAATGAATTCATAAATCGCCTACAGAAAGATGGTGAAACAATGCAGCTGAAGTCAGATGAAATCAGTAAGATTATTATAGACCAGATTAAAAACTACGAAAATAAAATCGAGCAGAAGGAAACCGGCAGCGTCATCGAGGTTGGTGACGGTATTGCAAAGGTGCACGGACTCGAAAACTGTATGGCAAACGAGCTTTTGGAGTTTGCCAACGGTGAATTCGGTATGGCGCTCAACCTGGAGGAAAGCTTTGTCAGCGTAGTTATTCTCGGCACGGATGCAGGCATTCGTGAGGGGGATGTTGTTAAGCGCACGGGCAGAGTCGTTGAGGTACCGGTTGGTGAAGCACTCATCGGCCGCGTGGTTGACGCACTCGGTCACCCGATTGACGGGCAGGGTCCGATTGAAACGGATAAAACCCGCCCGATTGAAAGTGCCGCACCGGGTATTATTGAAAGAAAATCCGTAAGCGTACCGCTGCAGACGGGCATCAAGGCAATCGACTCGATGATTCCGATTGGCCGCGGTCAGCGTGAGCTGATTATCGGCGACAGACAGACCGGTAAAACCGTTATCGCAACGGATACGATTATCAACCAGAAGGGCAAGGGAGTTATCTGCATCTATGTTGCCATCGGACAAAAGCGCTCGACGGTAGCCCAGCTGGTAGAAACGCTTTCCCAAAACGGCGCAATGGATTACACGATTGTTGTATCGGCAACGGCATCCGAGCTTGCACCGATGCAGTATATCGCACCGTATTCCGGCTGCGCGATGGGTGAGTACTTTATGTATCAGGGCAAGGATGTCCTGATTATTTACGACGATTTGTCGAAGCACGCGGTAGCCTACCGTGCGCTCTCGCTTTTAATTCGCCGTCCGCCGGGCCGTGAGGCTTATCCGGGCGATGTATTCTACCTGCATTCGAGACTCTTGGAGCGTGCAGCAAGACTTGCGCCGGAATACGGCGGCGGTTCACTTACGGCGCTTCCGATTATCGAAACGCAGGCGGGCGATGTATCGGCATACATTCCGACCAATGTAATTTCCATTACAGACGGTCAGATATTCCTGGAAACCGAGCTGTTCCACAGCGGTATCCGTCCGGCGGTAAACCCGGGTATTTCCGTGTCCCGCGTTGGCGGTAACGCGCAGATTAAGGCAATGAAAAAGGTTTCCGGACAGCTTAAGCTTGCATATTCGCAGTACCGCGAGCTGCAGTCCTTTGCACAGTTCGGCTCCGACCTCGATGAGGATACAAAGGAAAGACTTGCACAGGGCGCGCGCATTGTGGAGGTTTTAAAGCAAAACCGCAATACGCCGATTCCGGTAGAGCTGCAGGTGGTTATCATTTATGCCGTAATCCACAACCACTTAAAAGCGGTAGAGGTGGAGGACATCAACGAATACCAGAGCGGATTGTTTGAATATATGCAAAACAATCAGGCAAAGCTTTTGGAAAACATCGTAACAACGGGTGATTTGTCCAAAGAAGACGACAAAAAGCTCGGCGAGGCAATTGCTGAGTTTACGGAAAAGTTTTTAGCGCAGAAGTAAGGAGAAACAGCTATGGCAGGAGCTTCTATGAAGGATATAAAGCTTCGAATCAAGAGCGTGCAGAGCACCAGGCAGATTACAAAGGCCATGGAGCTGGTTGCATCCTCGAAGCTTAGAAAAGCCAAGCAGCGCGTGGAGCAGGCAAGACCCTATTTTGAGATTCTTGGCGAAACGCTCGACCGCATTGCACAAGCGAATATGGGTTTTTCCTCCGTTTACACAAAGCCGCGCGAGGTTAAAAAGACCTGCTTTGTTGTCATTGCCGGCGACCGCGGACTTGCGGGCGGCTACAACAGCAATGTTCTCAAGGCAGTTATGGCACAGGCAGGCGATAAGCCGTACTGTGTTTTGCCGATTGGTAAAAAGACCTTAGAGTATTTTGCGCGCCGCGATGCCGAAATTCTCAGCGAGGATTTCTTGATTGCCGCGGATATCAGCATTGCAGATTGCGACCGCATCGGGCATATGCTGACCGAAGGCTTTGCAAATGGTGACTTTGACGAGCTTTATATCGTATACACAAAATTTGTATCTATGCTTTCCCAGGTGCCGCAGCTTGAAAAAATGCTGCCGATTGCGCCCGAGGAAAACACTGAAAAATCGCGCGAGCTGATGATTTGCGAGCCGAGCCCCGAAGCGGCATTTGCCTCTATCGTACCGCAATATATCGCCGGTATGCTCTACGGCGGCGTTGCCGAAGCGCAGGCCTCCGAATCCGCCGCGCGCAGAACAGCCATGGAATCTGCAACCAAAAACGCAGGTGAAATGATTGACTCGCTCAGCCTCGAGTACAACCGTGCCCGCCAGGCAGCGATTACGCAGGAGATAACGGAAATCGTATCCGGCTCCAACGCTTAAAAGGGTAAAATCAGCGCATTGCTGCGTTGCAAGCTCCGACCCGTACCGGCGTACTGTGTCGTCGCTTGCGCCTTGCACTGCATCTGATTTTCCGCCTTTTAATACAAAAGGTGAGTATGTGTGGGCGGCGTACTGTGTCGTCGCTTGTGCCTTGCACAGCATCTGATTCTCCACCTTTTAATACTCAAGGTGAGTATTTGTGAGTCGGCGCTTTTTAGCACAATGTAAAAAGGTGCGTGTAGGGACCGGCGTCCTCGACGGTCCGCTTAAAAATAACCAAAATCCCTAAAGAAAGGGTGTAGAAAATGGAACAGAAAAACATTGGTACCGTTATCCAGGTTATCGGACCGGTACTGGACATAAAGTTTTCGGAAGGCAATCTTCCGGAGCTCTTAAATGCCATTGAGATTGAAAATGGCGAAAACAAGATTGTTGCCGAGGTTGCACAGCACCTGGGCGATGATGTTGTGCGCTGTATTGCCATGAGCTCGACGGACGGGCTTGTGCGCGGCGTAAAGGCTGTCGACACCGGCAGCGGTATCACTGTGCCGGTCGGCAAGGAAACGCTCGGCAGAATTTTTAACCTCTTGGGTGAGCCGGTAGATAACCAGCCGGCACCGGAAACAGAGGAAAGATGGTGTATCCACCGTCAGCCGCCGAGCTACGATGAGCAGGAGAGTACAACCGAGATTCTGGAAACCGGCATCAAGGTTGTTGACCTCATCGCGCCGTACGCAAAGGGCGGTAAAATCGGCTTGTTCGGCGGTGCGGGCGTGGGTAAAACCGTGCTCATTATGGAGCTGATTAACAATGTTGCCAAGCAGCACGGCGGTCTGTCCGTGTTCACCGGCGTTGGCGAGCGTACCCGTGAGGGTAACGATTTGTATAATGAAATGAAGGAGTCCGGCGTAATCAACAAAACCGCACTTGTGTACGGTCAGATGAACGAGCCGCCGGGCGCAAGAATGCGTGTCGGTCTTTCCGGTCTTACCATGGCGGAATACTTCCGCGATAAGGAAGGGCAGGATGTGCTTCTGTTTATCGATAACATCTTCCGTTTCACGCAGGCTGGCTCCGAGGTATCGGCGCTGCTCGGCCGTATGCCGTCCGCCGTTGGCTATCAGCCGACGCTGGCAACGGAAATGGGCGCGCTGCAGGAGAGAATTACCTCCACAAAGAAGGGCTCTATTACCTCCGTGCAGGCGGTTTATGTGCCTGCCGATGACTTGACTGACCCGGCACCGGCAACGACATTCGCGCACTTGGATGCAACAACCGTACTTTCCAGACAGATTGCCTCGATGGGTATTTATCCGGCGGTTGACCCGCCCGATTCGACCTCGAGAATTCTTTCGCCGGATGTAGTCGGCAGAGAGCATTATGAGGTAGCGCGCGGCGTGCAGCAGATTTTGCAGCGCTATAAGGAGTTGCAGGATATTATTGCGATTATGGGTATGGATGAGCTTTCCGAAGACGATAAGCTTGCCGTTAGCCGTGCAAGACGCATTCAGAACTTCCTGTCCCAGCCGTTCTCCGTAGCAGAGCAGTTTACGGGTATGCAGGGTAAGTATGTGCCGCTTTCGGAAACCATTCGCGGCTTTAAGGAAATCATCGAAGGTAAGCACGATGACTTGCCGGAGTCTGCGTTCTTATTCGTCGGCACAATCGACGAAGCGGTTGAAAAGGCAAAGGGCAGTGCAAACTAACGGGGGTGTAAACATATGGCTACATTCCAATTGAAAATTGTTACGCCCGACGGCGTAAGCTATGACGGAGAGGCGCAGAAGGTTGTCGCAAGAACAACCGCAGGCGATGTTTGTATTTTAAGTCGCCACGCAACCTATCTTGCACCGCTGACTGTCGGTGCTGTGCGTGTATACGATACAGAAGGCAATATGCGCGAAGCGGCTTGCTCCGGCGGTATGATTTCGTTTGCAAACGAGGTCGCAACCTTGGTTGCACAAACCTTTGAGTGGGCAGATGAGATTGATGTTGCGCGCGCCGAGCGTGCGCTCGAAAGCGCAAAGGCGAAGAAGGAAAGCAAAACCGAAGCGAAGGACATTGCTCTTGCTGAGCTGAAAATCAAGCGTGCATTAAACAGAATCAGTGTAGGTAAGAAATAAGAAAAAGGGACGGATTTCCGTCCCTTTTGTGTGCGCGAAATTGCGGACCGTCGGGGACGCCGGTCCCTACAATGTTGGTTTTGATATGTTTGTAGGGAACGACCTGTGTGTCGTTCCGAAAAAAATATATATACGGGTCCAATTTACAAACAAAAAAACACGCTACGTCGAGTAGCGTGTTTTTCTTTGTTTGAATTAAAATTTTTGCCGGTATATAAACACCCGCTTACGCAAACATTAGAGCTTTACAACGTTTGCAGCCTGCGGACCCTTAGCGCCTTCAATAACTTCAAATTCAACGGCTGCACCCTCATCGAGAGACTTGTAGCCTTCGCCCTGGATTGCGGAGAAGTGAACAAATACGTCTGTGCCGTCTTCGCTCTGGATAAAGCCGTAACCCTTTTCTGCGTTAAACCATTTTACTGTACCTTTTTGCATGTGTATTTCCTCCAAAAATATATTGCGTGTCCTTGCGGAGTCCCGCGAAAGTCACTAAACTAATGATACCACTCTTTTTTTGCGATGTCAACAAAAAACTTGTGTTTTTGGTTAAATTTAGCTCGACAAAAATTGCGCTGATTTTTCCTATCTTGCCACAAAAACAAGTCGCTCGCTGTATTTGTGTGCAGGGGCGTTTGTATAGCCGTCAAAAACCTCAATTTCCGTAAAGCCCGCTTTTTTTAGTAGGTCGGTGATTTTTGTCTGCGAATAAACATATTCCGTGTGCGTTTCGGAAAAGCGGCGGTAGGCTTCGCCTGCCTTTACGAAAAAGGTTAAATAAAAATCGGTACACTTTTCCTCGGGAGAATACTCGTTTTCCCATACATAAAACACATCGTCGCTGTCGTAAGTGAAGGTATTGTCGCCGAGCACCGACTTTAATTTATACGGCGAATTCAAATCGAAAATGAAGGGCGCACCCGGGTTTAAATAGCAGGTTTTGGCTGCTTTGAAGATGGCAAATAAATCTGCCGCCTCCGGAATGTAGTTGAGCGAATCCGTCATACACAAAAGCGCATCCACCGTGCCGTAGAGCTCAAATTCGCAAATGTCCTGGTTTAAAAACAGAATGTCCGGATTCTTTTCTCGCGCGATGTTTAACATCTCGGGCGAAAGGTCGATGCCAATCATATCATAGCCGCGCTTGGCTAAAATGTCAGTCAGCGTACCCGTGCCGCAGGCGAGGTCGCATACAAGCTCTGCCTTTTTGCCGAGCCTTTTCAGCGTTGCTTCAATATAGTCTGCAATCGCGTTATAGTCAATATCCTCTAAAATCAGCCGGTCGTAAATCGCGGCAAAATCCGTATAGCTTTCGGGCATAATATCGCCTCCCATCGAAGTATAGTATAGCATTTTTGCGCGCGGAAGTAAAGGAAAAGAATAAACGAAAAAATGTTCGATAATACTTGACAAGCCAACCGGAATATGCGATAATATTCTCAATAGAATTTAAGGAGAAAATTATGCCGAATCAAATCGAGCTTTCGGGCTTTGTAGAAGAAATTATATATGCAAATTACGACAACGGCTACACCGTTTGTATGCTCAATGTCGACGGCGAAGCCGTTACGGCAACGGGTTGTATGCCGTATTTAAGCGAGGGCGAGAGTGTACGCATCACCGGTGTGTGGACAAGGCACCGCGAATACGGCGAGCAGTTTAAGGTTAATAGCTTTGAAAAGGTTGCCCCGACCACGGAGGAGGGCATTATCCGCTTTCTCGCTTCGGGCATCATCCGCGGTGTCGGTATTGCAACAGCGCAGAAAATTGTTGCCGAGTTTGGAGAAGATACGCTCAATGTTATGCTCAACGCGCCGGAAAAGCTTGCGTGCATCAAGGGCATCAACCTTGCAAAGGCGCGCGATATCGGCGCAAGCTACCAGACACAGCAGAGCGTGCAGCGCACGGTGATGTATTTGCAAAACTACGGCATCAGCGCAACGATGGCGCTGAAGGTGCAGCGCGCGCTCGGCAAAGATGCGGTCAATCTGATTGAGCAGAATCCGTATATTTTGGTCAGTGCCGTAAACGGCATTTCCTTTAAAACTGCCGACCGCGTTGCAATGCAGATGGGCATTCCGCACGACAGCCGCAGTCGCATTAAGGCGGCGATGGAGTATGTGTTGCTGTCAAATGCCTATGACCGCGGGCATACCTATTTGCCGGAGGAGGAGCTGATTTCTACAGCTTGCCGTATGCTCGGCGTGACGGAGGAATTGGGCGAGGATGCGGTTGCATCGCTCGCAATTGACGGGCGCGTGTATATAGAAAGGCTTGAGGACAAGCGTATTGTCTTTTTGCGTTCCATGTATCAGGCGGAGTATAACATCGGCGCAAAAATAGCAAAGCTTGTGCAGGGGCGCGCACTCTACACGGAAAAGCAAGCGAGCGACAAGGTGGACAAGTGGCAAAAAAGCCACAAGCTGCAGCTTGGGGAAAAGCAGCGCGAAGCGGTAATTTGTGCGCTGAGCAATCAAATTATGGTTTTAACCGGCGGTCCGGGTACGGGCAAAACGACGGTTGTGAATACAATTATTGAAATTTTAAAGCAGGATGACTATAAAATCGCGCTTGCCGCGCCGACAGGGCGCGCCGCAAAGCGCCTCGGCGAGGTAACGGGGGAGGAAGCAAAGACCATCCATCGCCTGCTTGAGTTAGAATATCTGCAGGAGGGGGAAGCGCAGGTGTTTGCCCGCGATGCGAGCAATCCTTTGGAGGATCGCGTGATTGTTGTCGACGAAAGCAGTATGATTGATGTGCTTTTGGGCAGCGCACTTTTGTCTGCCATCCGCAATGACAGTGTTTTGATTCTGGTCGGCGATGCCGATCAGTTGCCGCCGGTCGGCGCGGGGAATATGCTTTCGGATATCATTCGAAGCGGTGCGGTAAAAACCGTATGCTTAACTGAAATTTTCCGCCAGGCGGCACAGAGCCTGATTGTGCAGAACGCGCACCGTATTATTCACGGCGAGCTCCCGGTTTTAGACGATGCAAAGTCCGACTTTTTCTTTACGCAGCGCGCAGATGCAAGCGCCATTGCACAAACGGTTGCAGAGCTTTATAAAACGCGCCTGCCGAAGGCGTACGGCCTGGATGCACTGCGCCAGATTCAGGTACTTTCACCGATGCGCAAGGGCATTGCCGGCGTACAGCAGTTGAATGTGCTTTTACAGGAAAGTGTAAACCCGCCGAGCAAGGAAAAGGCGGAGCACCGTATGGGGGATACGCTGTTTCGCGTTGGTGACAAGGTGATGCAAACGCGAAATAACTACGACATTGTATGGTCGAGTATTTCTTCGCCTGCCGTTGGGCAAGGTGTGTTTAACGGCGATATCGGCTATGTGACGGAGATTGATTTGGAAAGCAGAAATATGTCCGTTTTGTACGACGATGACCGTGAGGTGGTTTATGTGTTTGACCAGCTGACGGATCTGGAGCTTGCCTATGCTGTTACGGTACATAAAAGCCAGGGCAGTGAGTTTGATGCGGTCATTATACCGGTTTACCACGCGGCACCGATGCTGATGAAGCGCAATTTGCTTTACACGGCGGTGACGCGCGCGAAAAAGCTGGTGGTGCTGGTTGGCGTAAAGCAAGCCGTGGCAGCAATGACGGCAAACAATACGGAAAATTTGCGCCTGACCAGCTTGAAGCACAGACTGCTGGCTTTAACGGAGGAGTGAGAGGATGCGCAGACTGATTGACTGGGTGAACCGTATTTTGTTTCCGAAGCGCTGCGGCTTTTGCAGAAGCAGTATCCCGGAGAAAACCGCGCTCCATGTATGCGATGCCTGCCTTGAAAAGCTGCCGGTCATTAGCGGTAAAAAGCCTTTGAAAGGGCATGTCGATTTTGTACTGTCGCCGTTTTGCTATACGCGCGGCGTGCGTACAATCGTTAAAAATATGAAGTTTGCAAACAAGCCGATGCTGGCAGAAACCCTGGCGGCATTTATGGCGGAGCGCTTGGTGAAGGTTTGCGATACGGATGCATTTGATATGGTGATTCCCGTGCCGATGACGCGCAGAAAGCTGGCGCGGCGCGGCTATAACCCTGCGGCGCTTTTGGCAAAGTCTGTCGCAAGGCGCTGCGATATGCCTTATGAAGAGAATGTACTTGTGAAAATCAAGGAAACAAAGCCGCAAAGTACATTGCAGTCTTATGAAAAACGCGTGCTGAACATACGCGATGCCTTTGCCTGCAAGCGCGAGCTGGAGGATGCAAGTGTGCTTTTGGTAGACGATGTATTTACGACGGGGCAAACGGTGCAAAACTGTGCGAAAGCGCTGAAGGTAGCAGGTGTGCGCCGTATTTGTGTGCTGACGGCGGCGCAGGCGCATGCACGCCCGTCGAGGGCGCAGGTGCGATATCAACGCATAGAAAATTTGGTTTTCCGAATGGATAAATAGCTGAAGCGTCGCGCACAATTGTGTGCGGCGTTTTAAAATACAGAAAAAAGGGTTGGAAAAGGAAAAAATATTTGCTATAATAAGTTTTAGAATGGGATTGTTTTGAAAACGGCAAAGGGGTGGTCGTATGGGTTATCAGGAAAATACGGTATATATATTTGTTCCGTTCCGTGTAAACGGAGATTTTGCGCTGCCGAAACTGCATTGTGCGATGCTGGAGAGCGGCAACTGGACACAGATGCACGACGAGATTAAGTATATGCTTAAATATGTGGCAGATAAAATCGATGGCCGCGATATAGAAAACTGCCGCTGCTTGCATTATACGCTTGCTGAATCGGCATACGGCGCATCTCCGCTGCTTGCACGCGGTATTTCGCTGCAAACCGAAGAACACGATTTCGGCGGGGAGAAGATCCCCTTTGACTTTGAGGTGCAAAATGTACAGCTGTATTGCTTTGGTATGGGCATCGGCATTATGGCATTTCGGCTGCACTTTAATCGAAACGAACATATGTGGATTTCGACGGCGCTTTATTATCTTAAAAAGGTTTCGAGAGAAAAGCTGTATATTTCCGGCAAAACGGACGAAACTGGTGTTACAATGCTGGAGCTTGCAAAGCAGCTTTTGTTGCCGGTACAGGGCGAATTTGAGTTCTTCTTTTATGCCAACGAGGGCACGGAGCGCGCGAATGTGCTGATGCTTTTGGAGGTTGAGCCGCAGGCGGATTATAAAAAGGAGCTGTACTATCTTCGCCGCTGCTACGGTGAAGGCTTTATGTATACGGAAAATGCCGTGCTGGATGCAAAGGAGATTCATATACCCTCTGTGGATATGCATTGGGGGATTTCGTCGGAGGCGGCAGTATGCCTGATTGCACCGCAAATGGGCAGAAGTGAATTTTTGTGCGATACCTTTTATAAGAATTTTAATGCGCAGTATCTGTTTATGTATGTGCTTTTGTTGCATCAGAAGTATATGCTGTATTTGTTGCAAACGCAAATCGGTGTCGGTATGCGAAATGACTTGAAAACGCTGGAGGCCTACCGCCGTCAGCTTTACGAATTCGAAACGGATTTTGTGTTCAGCTGCGTAACGGAGGTAGAACAGTATCAAAGACTGTATCAGCATATGACGGAGGCATTTTCGCTCAAAACTATGTTTGAGGATGTGCGCGAGCCGCTGACCTCGCTTCGGGAAATCCGCCAGGAGGAAGAGGAAAAGGCGCGTGCGAAAAACGAGGGCAGACTCAGCATTGCATTAGCGCTGTTGTCGCTGCTTGGCTTGTTTTCTGCCGCACCGGACAGCTGGGACCTTGCAAAATTGGTTGCCAATGCACTGTTTGGCGGCAAGGGCGCCGTTGCGGTTTTGTGCGTCTTTATGGCGGTGATTTTCGGCGTTTTTGTAGTGGTAATCAAGCAATTGTTCGGTAAATCCGACAAATAAAGGATGATGGAAAATGGAGTATAAATACATCGGCTGCTTTCTGGATTTTAAAAAATTGCATAAAGCCATTGCGCATTTGCCGCAGCAGCGTCTTTCACGCCTGATTGCGCATCCGCATGTCACCTTTGCCTACCGCCCGGAAAGCGTGGATACGGCACTGTTCGGCGAGAAAATTGCTCTGACCGTAACCGGCTACGGCAATGACGGTGTAAATGAGGGGCTTTTGGTAGAGGTGCATACGAAAAATGCAACGCTTCAAAAAATAGCGGACGGCATCGCCGTACCGCATATTACGCTGTCGCTCGGTGCTGCCGGCGAAGCGGTGGATACGGCAAAATTGAAGTTTTCGCCGATTGCGCCGTTTGAACTTTGCGGCCTTTTCGGCGGCTATCGTTTTGATGACAGCGTAGATACGCAGGAGAAGTAAATGGAAAAGGATTTGTATACCTACTTAACTGAATACAGTCAGGGCAGCAGAATTCCGATGCATATGCCGGGGCATAAGCGGCGCGATTGTATTGCACCGTATATGTCTGTAAGCGCGCTGCAGGATTTTACGGAAATCTCTGCCACCGATAACCTGCACGATGCGCGGGGGGTGCTCAAAGACTCTATGGCACTGGCATCAAAGCTGTGGGGGAGTCTTCAGTCGTTTTACTTGGTCGGCGGCAGCAGCTGCGGCATTTTGGCAGGTATCCGTGCGCTGACGAAGCGCGGCGATAAAATATTGGTTTCCCGCAACGCACATAAGTCTGTATTTCACGCCATTGAGCTGTGCGGACTGGAGCCGATTTTTGTTCTGCCGCCGCAGGTGCCGGGGTTCGGTATTTGCGGCTCGTGTACGCCACAGCAGGTGGAGTATGCTTTTGACGAGCACCCGGACATCCGCCTTGCAATTATCACCAGCCCGACCTATGAGGGCGTGATTTCCGATATTTGCGGCATCGCGGAGGTTGTACACCGCTACAATGCACTTTTGTTTGTCGATGAGGCACACGGTGCACATCTTGGTCTGCATCCGGCGTTTGAAAAAAGCGCAGTACAGTGCGGCGCGGATTTGGTGGTGCAAAGCCTGCACAAAACGCTGCCCGCCTTTACACAGACGGCGATTTTGCATGTGTGCAGCAAGTGCGTGGATTTACAAAGGCTTCAGCACCAGCTGGCGGTGTTTCAAACCAGCAGTCCGTCCTATCCGTTAATGCTTTCGGCGGATGGTTGTGTGCGACAGATTTTAGAAAAAAAGGACTTTTTTGATGCTTGGCTGGTCGGCTTGGCAGGGTTTTCTATTTGGGCATCGCAGCTTGGCTGCCTGCAGGTGCTCGGGCACGGCAACCCGCTTCCGAGAGAAGTTTTTGCATTTGATGAAACAAAGCTGTATGTCAGCACGCACGGCTGCAATTTAACCGGCCCGGCGCTGGAGGCACAGCTTTCGGAATATAATATTGATTTGGAAATGGCTTGCCAAAACGGCATCCTGGCAATGACCGGGGCCGGGGATACCATTGAATCTGTCGGTGCTTTTGCGGAAGCACTATTGGCAATCGAGCAGACCTGCCGTGCCGCGAGCAAAGCGGAGGTAAAGCAGCCCGGCTTACCAAGACAAGTGTTTTCGCCGGAATTTGTTTTGGAGCAGGAATTCTTGCTTTGCGATATGCAAAACAGCATCGGGAAGGTTTGCGCAGAATATGTGTGGGCTTATCCGCCGGGGATTCCGCTTTTGATTCCGGGCGAGAGAATAGAAGCGAGCCTTGTTTATGCTTTGCAGCAGTACAAGCAATACGGCATTCGTCTGCACAAAAGTCGCAGTGCGGAAAAAAGTGAAATTGCGGTAATCGCTTCTTGACAGAAGCAGGTGCATATGATATACTAAATACATCTTTTAAAAAGGAGCGAAAAAAATGAAGAGAATTGTAACGATTGAAACTCGTGATTTGAACGAATCTGTTAAGCACGGCGGTTGCGGCGAGTGCCAGACCTCCTGCCAGTCTGCTTGCAAGACTTCCTGCGGCGTAGCTAACCAGGATTGCGAAAAGAAAGACAGATAAGTATTAGAATACATACGAGAGAAAAAGTCTCATAATTTCACATTATGAGGCTTTTTAATTGAGGTAAGAAGCATGATTCATCAATATAAATTAAACGGCTATAATATCGTGCTGGATGTCTTTTCCGGCTCTGTGCATGTGGTAGATGATGTGGCATACGATATTATTTCTATGTATGAGGAAAAAACGGCGGACGAAATCACGGCGCTGATTTTAGAAAAGTATAAGAACAGCGAAGAGATTACCGCGCAGGAAATTGCCGAGTGCATCGAGGATGTTGAAGCTTTGAAGGCACAGGGGAAGCTGTTTACAAACGACGCCTATGAAGAAATTGCGAAAAACTATCGCAGAAATAATTTTTCAATTAAGGCGCTTTGTTTGCATGTGGCACATGTGTGCAACTTAAACTGCTCGTATTGCTTTGCTTCGCAGGGGGAGTACCACGGCGACCGCGCGCTGATGAGCTTAGAGGTCGGCAAGCGTGCACTTGACTTTTTGGTGGAAAACTCCGGCACGCATAAGAACCTGGATGTGGACTTCTTCGGCGGCGAGCCGCTGATGAACTGGGAGGTCGTTAAGGCGTTGGTGGCATATGGGCGTGAGCTTGAAAAGGCGCACGGCAAAAACATCCGCTTTACGCTGACCACGAACGGCGTTTTGTTAGACGATGAGGTTACAGAGTTTTGCAACAGAGAAATGCATAATGTGGTGCTAAGTCTGGACGGCAGAAAGGATGTGCACGACCGCTTTCGCGTTGACCACGCAGGCAAGGGCAGCTATGAAAAAATTCTGCCGAGGTTTTTGGACTTTGCGAAAAAACGCGGTGAAAAAAGCTACTATGTGCGCGGCACCTATACGCATCACAACACGGACTTTGTAGAGGATATTTTGCATATGGCGGACCTCGGCTTTACGGAGCTGAGTATGGAGCCGGTGGTGTGTGATCCGTCCGACCCGTGTGCACTGACCGAGGCAGATTTGCCGGTGCTGTTTGAGCAGTATGAAAAGCTCGCCGTTGAAATGATTAAGCGCAAAAAGGCAGGGAAGGGCTTTACCTTCTATCATTATATGATCAGCTTAACGGGCGGACCGTGCATTTATAAGCGCGTTTCCGGCTGCGGCTCGGGTACGGAGTATCTTGCGGTGACGCCGTGGGGCGAGCTGTATCCGTGTCATCAGTTTGTCGGTGACGAGAAATACAGTATGGGTAACATCTATGACGGTGTGACCAATACGGCGCTGCGTGATGAGTTTGCATCGTGTAATTGCTACACGAGAGAGGACTGCAAGGCTTGCTGGGCAAAGCTTTACTGCGCAGGCGGCTGTGCGGCAAATGCGTGCCACGCGACGGGCAGCATTGCAGGCGTATATAAATACGGCTGTGAGCTGTTTAAAAAGCGTATTGAGTGTGCACTTATGGTAAAAATTGCAGAATTGGATGCATAAACTATTATAAAAAATAAAAGGGAACGGAAACTCATTTTCTGTTCCTTTTTTATTGAAACATGGAAAAAAATGTGTTATAACTATAGATAGATAAAGAGGTGGTAAGCATGGAGTTCAAACTTAAAATCCAGCCGGAAGATGTTAAGGGGTTTAATTATCATCCGAGTTATTCAACCGGCGCTATGGAAGATTGGATGTTGTTTGATTATGAGGTGTGGGAAAGAGAACTCAGAAACGGAAAAAAACTTTTTCCGAAAATGAATACTATAAGAATATGGCTTTCGTGGAATGCGTTTTGCCGATTGGAAAAAAAGTTTATTGAAGAAGTGCGACAAGTTGTTGAATTGTGCAAAGAACTGGATTTGTGCGTGATGCCATGCCTGTTCAATCGTTGGCATGACCCTATGGTGGATTGCGACGGCATTTATATCGATCATTTTCTGCCGGGTAGCAGTTGGCTTTTGAAATACGGCAATCTCTTTGAGGATTATATTGACGCGCTTTGTGATGAATTTAAGGACGAGGAACAAATCCTTGTGTGGGATTTGTGCAATGAACCTTTTGCGTACAGCAATGATTTTCCGCTAAAGGATGAAGTTTTGCCGCACGAGCAAGCTTGGCTTTATAAAATTGCGGACAGAATGCGGAAAAATAACGTTATACAGCCGTTGGGCGTTGGTGGATGGTGCGCAGAGACTGACAAGTATTATGACGAAATTTCGGATATATACCTTACGCATTTGTACTGCATAGACCCGGACAAGGCCGAAGGGTTTGACGAATTTGTCAAAGAATATACGGACGAGCTTAGACAGAAGGGCAAGAGTCTGATCGTTTCGGAATGTTGTTGGGGATCGTTTGATGATGAAAGACGCGTGCAACTCATTAAGGCGTCCTTGGACGCATTTACAAACCATGGGGCAGGCTTTGTTGTGCATGCATTGCAATACAGTGGCTGTGCCGATTTGCACGACTATGATGACGGAAGAACATCGCCTGAAATCGGCAACCTTTGTTTTGTGAATAAAGACGGAACATTAAGACCCGGACATGATATTTTTAACAAATACTAAAATCGGACGAAGAACGAGGTGTTCTTCATTGTAAAAATGTTGACTAGGGAGATGAGATTGATGTGTAAAAAGAAATGTCGCGTAGTTGCTCTACTGTTGGCGTTTGTATTTGTGCTTTGCAGTTGTACTGCGCAGGCACAAATCTTTCCGACACCGCAAACCGATATTCAAACCGTTTTGCCGTCGGTGCGCCGTGTGGTTTTAACGGAGAATTCGGATGTGATGACGGTCGGCACAGAGAGTAAAAAGGTGACAGCGCCGTATGTGAAGGCAGGGCGTATGCTTGTGCCGCTCCGCGCCGTAAGCGAAGGTCTGGGCGCGATTGTCAACTGGGACGAAAATGCGCAGTGTGCCTCTATAGCACAAAACGGCAAAACCGTGTATGTGACCATCGGCTCTGCACAGGCAAGTGATTCTGCCGGCAATGCTTATGTCTTGGATGTAGCGGCAGAGCTTTACAACGGTAACACAACCATGGTGCCGATTCGCTTTGTGTCCGAAGCGCTCGGTTATGAGGTTACTTATGATGAGATTAAGCAAAGTGCGTATATCTGTAAGCGCAGCTTTGCGGATGCGCCGATAGAAATCAGCGCAGACACACTTGCGGCGATGACGAGGCTTGCATCGGATAAGACGCGCCAAAGCAGCGCCTCCGTGGGGAGCTTGTTTGCGGATACGACCGATGCGAGCGGCAAATACAATCCGGCAAAGCCGGGCTGGACGAGCGGCTATCTGGTGAGTCAAAACTTGGTTTGCTATGAATTGACGGGCGACAGCTATCACTTGCACGAGGCGCGCAATGTGTATGACCGCCTTTTGGGTACGATTTATGTAAACGGCAGGGTAAAGCCGGTGTTTAACTTAGGTATTACCTCGGCAATGCGCTATTTTGAGAAGTATTTGTGCCAAACGAATGCTGATACCGGAGAAAAGGATTTAACACCGCTTTTAGATGCGGCAAACGGACTGGCAAAGCGTCAGGCGGATGTCGGGTATTTGCATCCGTGGGGTGATCCGTCAAAGCCGAAAAATACGGACAATTACCGTATGCTGATTGACAGTATGTGCTCTTTGGGCCTTTTTGTGGAAGCGGCAAGGCTGACAGGGGATGCAAGCTATCTGGAGCGCGCAAAGCGCCACGCGGATTTGACACTCGAGGTGCTTGTACGCGATGACTATACGACCTGCCACACCTTTGTTTTTAATATGAACGGTCAAGCGGCCTATGAGCAAAACAAACAGGGCTATCAAAACGGCTCCTGCTGGGCGCGTGGTATATCCTGGGGCATTGCAGGTATGAGCGATCTGTATTTTGACACGGGTGAGGTGCGGTATTTGGACTGCACAAAGCGCCTGATTGATACATATCTTTTAAAGTGCGAGCCGGATATGATTGCGCGTTGGGATTTGGATTTTACGGGCGATACATCGCAGGAGTTTGACACGTCTGCCTCTGCAATTACTGCATACGGTATGCTCAATGTCTATAAAGCGACAAAGGATACCTTTTATTTAGAATGCGCAAAGCGCATTTTAAATACGCTGTATGAAAACTATTCATCGAAAGACGATGCAGCCTACGATGCGATTTTAAAGCATGGCGTTGCCAACAGACCGAGCAAAGCCGGTGTAGATGTGGGGCTGATTTACGGCGATTATTATTTCGCGCTGACGCTGCGCAATTATATCAATCTGACAAAATAAAGGAGACGAAAAATGGGATTTACTTATGAGGAAGAAGCAAGAAAAGAAGTTTTGGAAACATATGAATGGGACAGAACCTGGTGGGAGCACACAGAGGATACACAAACGCCACGCGTGCTTTTAATCGGCGATTCGATTTCCGCCGGTTACGGTGAAGTCATCAGAAAAGTTTTAGACGGAAAAATCCACGCCGACGGCTTTCGTACCTCGAAGGCACTTGATAATCCGTTTCTTCTTAAAAGCATCAGGCTGTTTGCGGAGCAGATGCAGCGCTGCGATTTAATTCATGTAAATAACGGACTGCACGGCTGGCATTTATCTACAGAGGAATATGAAGCACACTACCGCGCATTTTTAAAAGGGCTGATGGAAATCTTCCCGGGTGTGCCGATTGTCATTGCACTGACTACACCGGTGCGCGTTAAGGAAACGCCGGAAATCTTCCATCCGGAGCGCACACCGCTTGTCATCGAGCGTAATGCGGCGGCTATCCGCCTTGCCGGTGAATTCGGCTTTGAGGTAAACGATTTGCACAGCGTAATCGTCGACCATCCGGAGTGGTGCCGTGACGGCGTGCATCAGACCGAGGAAGGCTATATGGCACTTGCAAAGCAGATTGCAAGCGTTGTGAAAAAGTATATTGGATAAATAAAAAAGCACTTGCGAGGCAAGTGCTTTTTTGATTGTATTTTTGTTTTTACGGCAAAATTCTATAGGTTCTCATTCTGCCGGAAACGGTACACGGCGCGAAGCCTTCAGCCAATTTTGCGCCGCACTGCGCACCCAAGGATGCAGCGAGTGTGCGCTGGTTTTCAACGACGTCGATACCGTCGTGGTCTTTAAGCCATACAAGCTGGCTTTCGTGACAACGCAGCATATCTGCTACGGTTTCGAATTCTTCCGTGATGTCGACATACTCTGTCGGCTGGAAATCCATATTGTCCGAAGTGGTGGTGTAATAAAGCGGCATCAAGTCAACCGCTTCACCAAGCTCCGGATGGAAGTGCGGACAGCTTGCCGCAAACGACATATCGAATGCAAGCTTGGACACCTCGCGGTGGTCAATCATATAATCGTTCGGTGCGTGTGTGATAATCAAATCCGGCTTTGCTTCGCGGATGATTCTAAGCACGCGCATCTTCTGCTCTTCGTCTGCCGCATTTACGGTTAAGTCGCCGATGTCTGCGGTTACACATTCAAAGCCAACCATTGTGGATGCCTTCACAGCTTCCTTTCTGCGGATGTCGCGAAGCTCATCCGGCATAATCACCATATGCCCCATATTGCCGTTGGCAACATGGCAGTTGATGATGGTGTGACCGGCTTTTTTCATCTTTAAAAGTGTGCCTGCGCAGTGCAGTTCCATATCGTCCGGATGGGCGAGAAGTGTTAATACGCGCATGGGTCTCCCTCCTTAGTTACACTCAGCTACGAGCGGACCTGCAAGCTCGTTTAAGTAGAAGAGCTTACCCGGCATTGTCGGGATAAAGGTCGATGTGATGTGCATATCCGGACCGTAGTGCAGTGTAGTGAGGAAGCTCATGCCCTGCCAGCCCATGCCGCGGCCGAGCGCACCGTCGCAGCCGCCGATGATTTTATCTGCCTGCAGGAAAAGACCCGGGCCGATGGTGTTGGCTCTGCACGGAACGAGTGTTGTGCGGCTCTTAAAGCTTGTAATTGCGTTTTGCTCAATGGTGAGCGGATGCAGCTTTGCGCCGAGGCGATACGGTGCCTTTTTCCATTCCTCTACGCTTGCGTAGTCTGCTGCAAAATGCGGCTCCCAGAATGCGATGTGGCAAACTCTGCCGATACCGAATACCAAAAGAAGCTTTGCGCCCTCAGCCTTGAGTGCGGCAATCTTTTCCGGATAAGTCGGTAAGTTTTCCTTTGTTGCGAAGTTGCGCTGCGCCGGCGGAATTGTGTTTTCGCCGAGCTTGTCAAAGAAAGCTTCCTTCATAGAATACTCAAACGAAGCCGGATTGTCGTTCGGCAAGGTGTTGCCTTCGCCGTCAGCCCATTCGTCCATATTGAAGGTGTATACATGGTCACACTTTACATTCCAAGCCTTTAAGAAGTATACTGCCCATTTGTACATACCCATCGGGCCAACCGGCAGAATCATAGCAAGCTTTTCGCCTCTGTCGCGTGCTTCCTTGATGGAAAGCGCGATTTCATGGCCCATCAATGTGTCAAATTCGTAGATGTTTTCACACGCTACCGGTGTAAAATCCTTGTGCCAGAAGTCCTCGCGGGTAACACCCTTTTCACAGCATGCGTCGATTTTTGCAATGTCCCAACCCTTCGGGAAGAAGTCCTCGCACAAGCTGCCTTTCACTGTGCTTAAAAAATCCATTTCGTTTCTCTCCTTTTATAAAATTTAAATTCTTTCTTTTATAAATGCCATAATTTCGTCATAGCTTTTAATGCCTGTGGTTGCGCCCTTTTCCATTACGCAATGTGCGCCGGTCGCATTTGCGAAGAGCACACACTCCTCCATAGAGAGGTCGCGCGCGTGTGCTGCCAGAAAGCCGGAGCAGAAGCTGTCGCCTGCGCCGGTGGTATCCACAGCCTTGACGCCCTTAAATGCAGGTAAAATCTTACCCTTGCTTTCGCCCTCCTGTTGATAGAAGCAGCCGTCACCGCCCATTTTGATGACGATGTTCTTTGCGCCGTTTTTGATAAACTCGTCTGCCATTGCCTGTACATCGTCCTTTTGTGCGATGCATTTTGCTTCGTCGATGCTCGGCATAAAGTAGTCGAGGTATTTAAGGCATGGGTTGACAATCTCGCCCCATCTGCCGGATGCATCGTGGCAAACATCCAAGAAGGTCGTTTTGCCCATTTCCTTACAGCGCTTCAAAAATTCTGCCGTCTGCGCGCCGTCGAAGGTGCTTAAAAGGAAGGTGCCGGTTACGAATACGCTGTCACATTCTTCGATAATCGACCAGTCTACATCGTCAATGGAGAATACCGCGTTTGTGCCGACCGTATGGAAAAACGAGCGTTCTGCCGCTGCATCGATCAGCAATACCGAAGCCGAGGTCTGCACGCTGTCGTCGGTCTTTAAGCCCTTATCGCTCACGCCTGCTTTTACAAGACACTCGCGCAGGTAGTTACCGAACACATCGCCGCCAACTTTACCGATGATGTAGGCTTCATTGCCGAGCTTAGTTAAGTTGATAGATGCGGTCATTGCATTGCCGCCGGAATGAATGGTGATGGAATCCACCTTTTCCAATGCGCCCTTATCCGGCATCTTTGCCACCGGCTGCACAATGACATCGGCAACTAAAATGCCGACACAAGCTACTTTTTTCATCATAAAAACCTCCTCATAGGGAATATAAATTTTTGTTTTAATCTGCAAGCATCTGCCTGAAAACAGAGTACACTAAAACACAGCCGTATTATAGCACACAATTTTTTTGCTTTCAATGCCGAAACTTATTTAATTCTTCGCAAAAATTCATTGGTTTCTCTATAAGTCATTATACAATAAACAAACGGAAATGTATTTATCAATACAACCGCAAAATTTATCTTTTCTTCCGATACAGAGAATATAAAAGCCGTGTACATGGGTTGTATACGGCTTTTATTCGTCTTTTATTCCACAGTAACGGATTTGCTTTTGAGGATTTTCGCTTTGTCCGGTGTGAGAAAATTGACTTTTCCTCTGTGGTAGTATATAATGATGACAAGAATTTCGTATATGCACGGAGGCAGATATGTTTAAGCTTCAGCCGATACAAGTTCATATCCAGCTGCACGGTTTTCACAGCATTTACTATTTTGAGCACGGCAAGCATTTTACCCATACGCCCGAGCAGCACGACTTTTGGGAAATGGTGTATGTCGACCGCGGCAATATCGTCGCCCTTGCGGACAATGTCGGCTATCCGATGCAGGAGGGGCAGGTCATTTTTCATACGCCGGGTGAGGTGCACGCGCATGTTTCCGACCGCCACGGCGCAAACAATATGCTTGTCATTTCCTTTTCAGCCGAGGGCGAGCAACTTGCGTTTTTTAACAAAAAAATCTTTAGTCTGGACAAGGTGGCAAAAAAACTGCTTTCGCTGTTTATTGCGGAGGCGAAAAATGCGCTTGGCAAAATCCCGAGTCGCTACGAGGATAAATCCGACTTGGACTTTTCCCACGAGCAGTTTGCCGCTTCGCAGATGATGAGCTGTTATTTTTGCGAATTTTTGATTCATCTGCTTCGTGTTGGTGAAGCGCAGAGCGATAAGCTGACGGCGAGCGCCGAGGCGCACAGTATTGCGCAAAATTCGCTTGCAGAGCTGATTGAAGCTTATTTAAGACAAAATTTGTATGCGCCACTGACGCTGCAGGATGTGTGTACGCACTTTCTGCTCGGCAAGTCGCAGCTATCCTCGATTTTTAAGCAGCATACGGGTAAGAGCCTGATGTCGTATTATGCGGATTTAAAAATGCAGGAAGCGAAAAAGCTTCTGCGCGAGGAGCAGATGAGCATCGGTGAAATTGCGGAAGCACTCGGCTTTTCCGGCATCCATATTTTCTCGCGTGCCTTTAAAAAAACGACCGGCTTTTCGCCGACCGCATATAAAAAGAGTGTATTGTTTGAAGTAAATGAATAAAAGCCGTCACGAGACGGCTTTTATTTTTTTAATCTTCAAATAAACTGTTCATCAGACCTTCGATTTTTTCCTTGCGGTCGGAGGTGCTTTTGGAAATCACGAGCGCATCACCTTCGCGTGCATCTGCCGGAACAAGCGTGCGCGGCAGATTAAAATACTGCTTTTCGCCGTATTCGATAACGGCATAATCGCCTTCAAAACGGTCAATAATACATTGCATAAGCTCACATCCTTTATATTTATTATATCTCTTTTTTCTTGGCTTGACAATAGGGTAGAATAAGAATAAAATATAGAAAAGTAAAAAAACGGGGTTTTCATTATGAAACTGATTATTGATAAGCTTGCCGCCACCGGCGATTTGCCGACGGCGGAGCTTGAAACGCTTTTGCATTTAAATAATACAAGCCAGCTGTGCTACCTTTACGATAAGGCGGACGAGGTGCGCCAAAAGCATTTCGGCAACAAGGTATACATCCGTGGTCTGATTGAGGTGAGCAACTACTGCAAAAACAACTGTCTGTACTGCGGCATCCGTGCAGGCAATACGGGCGTTGCGCGCTATCGCTTAAGTGCAGATGAAATCTTTGCCTGCGCCGAAGAGGGGTATGCGCTCGGCTTTCGCACCTTTGTGCTGCAGGGCGGAGAGGACCCGAAATTTACGGACGATTTTGTGTGCGGTGTAGTTTCGCGCTTAAAGTCTGCTTTTCCGGATTGCGCAATTACGCTTTCGCTCGGCGAGCGTAGCTATCAAAGCTATAAGGCAATGTACGATGCAGGGGCGGACAGATATCTTCTGCGCCACGAAACGGCGGACAGAATGCATTACGGCAAGCTGCATCCGCAGGAAATGACGCTTGAGAGCCGCAAAAAGTGCCTGGAGGATTTAAAATACATCGGCTACCAGGTCGGTGCGGGCTTTATGGTCGGCTCGCCGTACCA
>JAZQCN010000088.1:0-6971 GCA_045546315.1 Clostridia bacterium
CTGCATGATGCAGGCAAGTCTTTCAAGGCCCATACCTGTATCAATGTTCGGGTTTGCGAGGCGGTTGTAGTTGCCGTCCTCATCCTTATCAAACTGCGTAAATACGAGGTTCCAGACCTCCATAAAGCGGTCGCAGTCGCAGCCGAGCTTGCAGTCCGGCTTGCCGCAGCTGTGCTCGATGCCGCGGTCGACATGAATTTCAGAGCACGGACCGCACGGACCTGTGCCGTGCTCCCAGAAGTTGTCCGCCTTGCCCATCTTCACAACACGCTCCGGATTTACACCGATTTCGTTAATCCAGATGTCGCGCGCCTCGTCATCCTCTTCATATACGGTAATCCAGAGCACATCCTCCGGAATTTCCATAACCTTTGTTAAAAACTCCCAAGCCCAGGCAATTGCCTCGTGCTTAAAGTAGTCGCCAAACGAGAAGTTGCCGAGCATTTCGAAGAATGTACCGTGTCTTGCGGTTTTACCAACGCTCTCAATATCCGGTGTGCGGATACACTTCTGGCAGGTAGTCACGCGCTTTCTCGGCGGTACCTCTGCGCCGGTAAACCACTTCTTCATCGGTGCCATACCGGAATTGATTAAAAGCAAGCTCGCATCGTTTTTCGGTACGAGCGAAAAGCTGTCGAGTCTCAAACAGTTTTTCGTTTCAAAGAAGCTTAAAAACTTCTCTCTGATTTCATTTAAACCCATATTCTGCATTGTTTTGTACCCCCTGTTATCGAACCTGTGTGCCGGCAGGCATATCGCCGTCTAATGTGCACACCTTTAAGGTTTTATCATCGGCTGCCGCCAAAATCATACCGTAGGACTCTACGCCGCGCAGTTTCACCGGCTTTAAGTTTGCAATGACAACCACATTTTTGCCGACCAGCTCCTCCGGCGTGTAGTGCTTTGCGATGCCGGAAACAATCTGTCTTTGCTCGCTGCCCATATCCACCTGCAGCTTGTAAAGCTTGTCCGCGCCTTCAATCTTTTCAGCCGAAAGCACCTTTGCCACGCGCAAATCCAGCTTTGCAAAATCGTCGATAGTGATTTCCGCCGGCGCGCTCTCTTCCTTCTTTGCCGCCTTCTTTTCTTCCTTCTTCGGATATTTCTTTAAGTTAAAAGCCTCGATTTCCTCGAGCTTTTTCTTTTCATCCATACGCGCAAACATCGGCACTGCCGTACCTACGCTTGTGCCCGGCTCGGTTGCGCCAAATACCTTCGCGCTTTCCCAATCCGTCTTTGTTGCACCAATCTGCTCGTAAATCTTCTTTGCGGTTTCCGGCATAAAGCTTTCAAGGCAGATTGCAATAATACGGATGGACTCGATTAAGTTATACATAACGGCCTTGAGTCTTTCCTTGCCGTTTTCATCCTTTGCCAGCACCCACGGAGCAGTTTCGTCGATGTATTTGTTCGAGCGGCGTGCAAGCGAGATAATCGCTTCCAGCGCATCGGCTACGCGCAGCTCCTCCATCTTTTCTTCCACTTCCTTTACGGTGTTTTCCGCAAAGGCCTTCAGCTCATCATCCACCGCTTCACGCACTTCCGGCGCATAAAGCTTTTTGTCAAAATACTTGTCCACCATCGTAACCGTGCGGTTTACGAGGTTACCTAATGTATTTGCCAGATCGGAATTAAAGCGCCCGATGATGGTTTCGTAGGTAATCGTACCGTCTGCGGCGTACGGCATTTCGGAAAGCACATAATAGCGCACCGCATCCACGCCGAACAGCTCCGCCAAATCGTCGGCATACATTACATTGCCGAGCGACTTGCTCATCTTTTCGTCCTTACCGGCAAGCAGCCACGGATGACCGAAAATCTGCTTCGGCAGCGGCTCACCAAGCGCCATTAAGATAATCGGCCAGTAAATCGTGTGGAAGCGCAGAATGTCTTTGCCGATAATATGCACATCCGCCGGCCAGTTCTTTTTGTATAAATCCGAATGGTTGCCGTCCGGGTCATAGCCGATGGCGGTGATGTAGTTTGCAAGCGCATCAATCCAGACATAGATAACATGCCCCGGGTCGAACTCGACCGGCACGCCCCACTTAAAGGTCGAGCGCGATACACACAAATCCGAAAGGCCCGGCTTTAAGAAGTTGTTCACCATTTCCTTCTTGCGGCTCTCCGGCCAGATGAACTCCGGATGCGCCTCGATGTGCTCCATCAGGCGGTCCTGGTATTTGCTCATCTTAAAGAAGTATGCCTCCTCCTTCGTCGGCGTTACCGGTCTGCCGCAGTCCGGGCAGCACCCGTCGACGAGCTGGGAGGATGTGAAAAACGATTCGCACGGTACGCAGTACATACCCTCGTATTCGCTTTTGTAAATATCGCCCTGCTCATAGAGCTTTTTGAAAATCTTGCGCACAGCCGCCTCGTGGTAGTCGTCCGTCGTGCGAATAAAGCCATCATACGAAGCGCCCATCAAATCCCAAATGCGGCGGATTTCGCCCGCGACGCCGTCGACATACTTTTGCGGCGTAATGCCTGCCTCTGCAGCAATTTGCTCAATTTTCTGGCCGTGCTCATCCGTGCCGGTCAGAAAATAAACATCATAGCCCAGCTTGCGCTTAAAGCGCGCGATTGCGTCGGTTAAAATCACCTCATACGTATTGCCGATATGCGGCTTACGGGAGGCGTAGGCAATCGCTGTTGTAATGTAGTATTTTCCCTTACTCATGGTCTGCCACCTCTTCTTCCGGTTGGTTTCCCGGTGTATTTTCACTTTCTGTTTTTATAGTTTCCTGCTCGGCAACATCGTTTTTCAAAAGTCTGTCAAACACGCCGCCGATGTAGAGATTTTTCACAACCAATACCAGCACCGGGCCTAACAGCATGCCGAAGATGCCGATAAATTTTAATCCGATGTACATGCTCATCAGCGTCAAGAGCGGCGGTACACCGATATGCTTGCCGAGGATTCTCGGCTCTAAAATCTGGCGCGTGATGATGATGGTTATATACATCACAAGCATGACCGCCATCGTCATATAATCGCCCTGCAAGAGCGCCACCAGCGACCACGGCAGCAAAATCGCACCCGATCCGAAGACCGGCAGCGCATCAAAAACCGCCACAGTAATTGCCAAAAGCAGCGCAAACGGAATTTCGCCGATGGAAAAGCCGATAAACAAAATCACCGCTGATACACTCATAATGGAAAGCTGCGTTTTGATGTAGCCGCCGAGTGCCGATTTCAAATCGTGCCAAACGGAGAGTGTGCGCCCGATGGCCTGTGCACCGAAGATACGCGACAAAAGCGAACGCAGCTTCTTTTTCTCGGCACACATAAAGTTGCACGCCAAAAAGGTTACAATCACGAAGATAATCGTGCTCGGAATACCGGCAACGATACCGCGCGCCAGGTAGACCAGCCAGTTGGCAACCGGCGAAATCAGCTTTGTTAAGCTGTCGCGGATTTCAAGAACACCGGCGTTGACATACGCCTGCACCTCCGGCGAGAGTTTTTCGTAAAAGCCCTGCAGCCCGGAGCTTAGCGAAAACACATAGTCGCGCCCCGCTGCATACAGCTCAGGCCACTTTGCCGCCAGCTCCACAATCTGCGCCCACAGCGCAAACACAAGCCAGGTTAAAAGACCGCCGATAATGCCGATGGCAAGTATCGTACTGATGCACGCCGCTATCGCACGCGGAATACGCAGCTTTTCGTTCAGCAGGCGGATGAGCGGCTCGAGCGCCAGGCTTAAAATATAGGCAATGATAAACGGTGCGAGCGCCGCCAGAAGTGTCGGCAAAAAGAAATAGCACAAAACGCCCACCAATACAACACAAAGTAGTATGCCCGCGATTTTTAAGGTTTTGCTTTGCATTTTTCTCCCTGCCTTTCGACTTTAAAATGAATTGACAACTTTGTTGTCATGAAATGGCTTCGCCATAAATTCTTGCTCCGCTCCGTGAAATCGCAAGCGATTTCGAAACAGAACAAACGAATATTGAAAATCATCTTTGCAAGGCGTATCACCCCGACACGCCAATTTTACCTTTTCAAAAGCTTCTGCATCAGCTTATGTCCCACCGGCTCATACACGCCGGTGCTTCCGGCAGCAGCTTCCGTGTAGCGCAAACCGTTGTCTGCGGTTTCGGCGGTGCTGCGATAGAGCACATACGGCACCGGATCGGACGAATGGGTCTTAATGGCAAGCGGCGTCGGATGGTCGGGCATTAAAAGCACAGAATAGTCCTCGCCTGCCGCCTTTAAGGCAGAGAGGATGCTGCCGAGTGCCGCATCTAATTTTTCAATAGATAAAACCTTGTTTTCGATTTCACCGCGATGACCGCTTTCGTCGGCAGCTTCTACATGCAAATACGCAAAATCCTTGCCGCCGAGCAGCGCATCAACGACTGCCTGCGCTTTGCCGGCAAAGTTGGTTTCAACATTGCCGGTTGCGCCAGCAACCTCGATTACATCCATACCGGCGCAGTAGCCGATGCCCTTTAAAAGGTCAACTGCACTAATCATCGCACCGTCCACGCCGTATTTTTCTTTAAAGTTTGTCACACCCGGCTTTGTGCCCTCGCCCCAGAACCAAATCGAATTTGCCGGATGCAGTCCGCGGCGCACGCGGTCTATGTTCACCGAATGATTTTTTAAAATGTCGTAGCTTTTTTGCATCATGTCATAAAGTGCAGGCGCACCCTGCGGCAGATGCTCGCCGATAACGCGGCCGGAAATATCGTGCGGCGGCGTGAGCTTACAGCCGGTCTCGCCCCCGTGTACCACCAAAAGATTGCGGTAGCTCGTGCCGGCATAAAACGAGAACTTATCACTGCCGAATGCCGCCTGGATGCTCTTGATCAATTCCGCACCCTCCGCCGAGGTAATCTCGTCTGCCGAGTAGTCGACCATCGTCTTGTCGGCATAATTTTCCTCGTCCGACAGCGTGACGGTGTTGACGCGGTAGGTCACATCCGTTTCTGCTAAATCCACACCGATGGAAACTGCCTCTAACGGCGAGCGCCCGGTGTAAACCTCAGCAGGGTCGTAGCCGATGACGGACAGGTTTGCCACATCGCTGCCCGGCGCCATACCGTCCGGCACAGTCTTTGCCATACCCATCTCGCCGTGTGCTGCGAGGTAGTCCATATTCGGTTTGTTTGCCGCCTCCAGCGGTGTTTTGCCGCCGAGGGCTTCTACCGGCGTATCGGCCATGCCGTCGCCTAAGATTACAATATATTTCATCTCTGTCACGTCCTTTTAGAAAGCACATTTTGCGTCAGTTTACCATATCTTAGTTATTATACTATATTTATTTCGTTTTTACAAGTCTTTCACGGCTTTTTCTCACGATTTTTTGGGCGTTTTCCGTTGTTTTTATGCCTGCAGGCACCACCCGCAAATTCATACAAATTCCAAATCAACATCGTAGGGCGCCGGATTCATCCGCGCCGTAAACATAGCGCCAACCCGCAAAGAGCGACAAACTCCCTCCGTCTTTTGCTTCGCAAAATCCACCTCCCTCTTGGAGGGAGGCAAGAAAACCCGCCATAAATTTGTGCAAATCAAACCCAACACCGTAGTGACCGCCCGTTTGTTTTTGCACAAAACAAAAAAGGGCTGCAGCCGCAACCCTTTCAAACCGTTCATTTTCCTATAGCATCGTTAAATGCCTGCGAGCCTGCCCACGCGCGCACCTGCTGCGCACGCACCGCCAACAGCGGATGCGACGAGCTGCAATTGAGCCAGAATTCCAACGCCTTGTTGAGTTCATCCCCCGCCGTCATTTTCTGATACTCCTCCGCCTGCTCGATAAACAAATCCCTGTTGATTTCCTCATCCAAATGCAGCGTACCGCCTGCCAGACGCATCATCGTCTCAATAACCGGCTCTGCGCTCTCACAGCAAAACGCCGCGACTCTGTCGGCAGAAAGCTCGCTCATACGATTCCAGTGGTAGTACGCCAGCTCCAGCGTGGTATCTACCGCCGTCGCAAACAGACTGCCGATGAAGGTGGTGTTTAAAATATTTTCAAACTTACTCATCGCAATATGTCCGCCCTCAATCACGAGATGACCGATGGTGTGGTACAGCACATGCTTGCAGGCGATATGTCCGCACTCGTGCGCCAAAACGGCATACAGCTCATCATCGTCTAAGCACTCCAAAAGTCCGGAGTGTACAGTCAGCGAAATGCGCTCCGTGCCGTAGGTATACGCATTCGGCTCTCGGTTTAATTCCAGATAAATGTCCGGCATCTCGATGCCGATTTTATTGCAAATGCTCTGCACCATAAAGTAAATTTTCGGCATCTGCTTTTCCGTGATATGGATTTTGTTTGCCATATCCGCCACACGCCTGAGCGGCTCGTTGATGATCGACAGTACCTTGCTGCAAAGCTTGTCAAACATCGGAATTGCCTTCAGTGCATCGAGCGCCGCCTTGTCCGTTTTATGAATAAACTTACTGCAATCTGTCGGCACTGTGGTATTCATGTTTTTCTCCATAATTTCCTTTACCCATGCCTTGCCGTCTTTTTTATTCTCCACAAACTCACGCCCCTTTCACTTCTCTTTCATTATAACACTGAAAAATCCAAAAAGCTACACTTTTTGTCATTTTTTGTAAGCGACCCCGAACCCACTGCATTCTCGTCGGAAGCATGTACAAAGCACCACAATCAACATAAAAGAGATAATTTTGCGTAGGGCGCTGCATTTATGCGCGCCGCCAGTTCTGCGCATCACTTACGGCAATGATAAATCATTGCCCTACGGACTCGCCGTGCATTTATGCAAAACGCCACAATCAGCATAAAAAGGTAAAACCAGCGAAGAAACCCAAACATTACAATCCGCATAAAAAGCGGAAAATCGGATGCAAGACAAGGCGCAGAGGCGAGCACAAAACAAACGGACCGTCGAGGACGCCGGTCCCTACAGGTACGGGCTTGCACCTGCAACGCAGTATTACACAAAATTAGCCTTTTACCACTACAATCAGCGAAGGAATCCAC
>JAZQCN010000089.1:0-31713 GCA_045546315.1 Clostridia bacterium
CAATCTTTATTAACCAGCTCCGTGAAAAGGTTGGCGTAATTTACGGCAATCCGGAGGTAACCACCGGCGGTCGTGCGCTGCGCTTCTACTCCTCTGTTCGTTTGGAAATCCGCCGTATTGAAGCGATTAAAAACGGCACGGAAATTATCGGTAACCGCACACGCGTTAAGGTTGTAAAAAACAAAGTCGCACCGCCGTTTAAAGAAGCGGAATTCGATATCCTCTACGGTGTCGGTATTTCCAAAGAAGGCAACATCTTAGATGTTGCAACCGGTCTCGGCATTATCCAAAAAAGCGGCTCCTGGTTTGCATACAACGGCGAACGCCTCGGTCAGGGGCGCGACAATGTGCGTGATTATATGATTGCAAATCCGGAATTTACCGCAATGATTGAAGCACAAATCCGCGAGCAGCTCGATTTAGACAGCATCAAGCGCATCGACGACGAATCGGTTGTTTCTCTTGAAAAGACCGGAAAGAAAAAATGATGGGAGCCGTCAGGATGGAATACATAATCCTTGACCTCGAATGGAATCAGCCTGTCTCCAAAAACAGCTACCCCTATTTGAGAATCGGTGACCGTTTTTCCAACGAGATTATAGAAATCGGCGCGGCAAAGGTGAACGATAAAAACGAAATTGTTGACACCTTCAAAGCGGTCATCAAACCAAAATATTATAAAAAACTGAATTCAAATGTAATGAAGCTTACGCATCTGAAGGAGGAAATCGTAACAGGCGGCATCGGTTTTGATGTCGCCATTGCGCAGTTTCAGGGATGGTGCGGACCGAATGCTGTTATCTTTTCCTGGGGGCGCGATGACATCTATGTCATGAAGCAAAACTTAGAGTTCTACGGCATCGATCCGGGCTGGATTCAAAGCTGGTATAACCTGCAGCTCATCTTCGGCAAGGAATGCTTCGGCAACTCCAACCAGCGCTCACTCGCCTTTGCGATGGAGCACTTCGGTATTCTTCCCGAGGAGGACAAACCGTTCCACGACGCTTGTCATGATGCTTATTATACGGCAAAGATTTTCACCAGCTTGCCGATGCAGTCTGCGCTTGCAAGCTATGACAGCACGAGCAGCTTTTCCGATATATGCAAAGAAGAAAGCGACGGCGGACTCGGACCATTTCGCACGAAGGGCGAAGCCCTTTCGAACAAAGAGGTTACAGTCCTGCTTTGCCCGCACTGCAAAACGCCGCTTACACCGTCAGTCGATTGGTTTGCAAATAACGATAAATATGTAACGCTCGCCGTTTGCAAGGCGCACGGCACATTTCTTGGCAGAATTAAGTTTATCCGCCAGACAAACGGCGCATTGCGCGTTCGCCGCAGTCTGCAGAAGGCATTACCCGAGCAGCTGGCGCAGATTAAGCAAAAGAGCGAAATGAAGAAAGAAAAAGCAAAGGCATACAGACGCACGCGCGCAAGGCAGCTTAAAAAACAGCACGCGAAACCGGAGGCTTAAATGGTTCTGATAAAAAACACAGCATTGACAAGCAGCAAACTCGTGCTTGGCACAGATATTTTATCCCCCGCCTGCACCAAAGCCGATATGCAAAGCATTTTAGATTTGTATATTGAACTCGGCGGCACACATATTGACACTGCGGCACTCTATGCCAAGGGCGGCAGCGAAGAGGTTATTGGTGATTGGTTAAAAAAAACCGGGAATCGAAACAATGTTTTGATTGCAACCAAAGGCGGCTTTCCAAATCCGGAAACGATGCATATCTCCCGCCTCTCAAGAGCAGAGCTTACAGCAGATTTAGAGAGCAGCTTACGCCGTTTAGCCACAAATGAAATTGACTTGTACTGGCTCCATCGCGACGATGAGGCTTTACCGGTTGAGCCGATTATTGATACCTTAAACGAATTTGTAAAGCAGGGCAAAATCCGCTATTTTGGCGCATCTAACTGGAAGGCAGAGCGCATCAAAAAAGCAAACGAATATGCAAAAAGCAGCGGTCAGCAGGGTTTTTGTGCATCGCAGATTAAGTATGCGTTTGCGCCGTCCGCGCCAAGCTTTATTGATGACCCGACCTTAGTGGAAATGAATACTGTAGAGTATAAATTCTATGCAGAAAAAGATTTTCCGGTGGTTTGCTTTGCATCGCAGAGCAAAGGCTATTTTCAAAAACTCGTGGCAGGCAAGCCACTTTCGCCAAAAGCCGAGCAACGCTATGACTGCCCCGAAAACAGAAAACGCTTCGAAAATCTGATGCGTCTTTCCGAAGAAACCGGCTACAGCGCAACACAGCTTTTACTTGCCTATCTGACAAGCGAGGCCTTCCCCTGCATGCCGATTGTCGGTGCAAACAGCACAGAAAAGCTCAAGGACTCCATGTCTGCAGCGAAAATTGTGTTAACGCAAAAGCAGCGTGAACTGTTGATTCAAGGCACACCGAGGTTTTATAAATAAAAAGGGATGTATAAAACACCCCTTCAATCAAAACTATGTTTTTCCGCTCTCCTTACTCAGGGGAGCTTTTTTATTCGTAGGTTACAAAATGGCTGCCGGATTGCAAAGCGCCGGCTTCAAGAAGCTGCGGCACAACGCGTAAAAGATAATCTATGTATTTCTCCGTGCCTTCCTTGTCCGTTAGAATCCAATCTTCACCGTCGCCCGTTGCGAAATGTACAAATTCACTGCCGTAATAAATATACTTGGGCTGATAAAGAAATCTGTGCAGAATAATGAAATATTCCTCCGGCGAAAGCGGCGCATCCGGATTTTCTGCAAACGCATCCGTATCTTTTAAAAGTCCGACTTCATATGCATGCGCATAGGTAGCATCTAAATTCTTTTTGTCCACCTCCGGGCAATTCAACAGTCGCACCATAAATGCAACGGCTTCCTTTGTTGTAATAGCTCTGTCCGTATCGAAGGTCACCGTACCATCTTCATTTGCGTGTGTGCCGTATACAAAATCCGGAACAAACGATGCAAAAGCAAGTGTATCTTGTTTTGTATACTTGCCTTTTAAATACCATTCTTTAAAAACATCAGTCTCGCTCAAATCCGAGAATTCCACATATTTTTCCGGTTGAATACTACCACCGTAGCAGCTTCCGTATCCGACGGAAACCATCATTCCAACAGAGCGCACCAGCAACGCAAGCGCATCATCTCGCCGGATTTCGGTCTCATTTTCAAACAAAGCCGTATCTGCAATACACAAGCCTTCCAGTGCTTCAACGGCATTTTTCGAATTATCCAATTCCCCTTCATCAACCAAACGAATTAAATCATGAATATAATAATCCGTTATTCTTCCGCCGTAGGTATCTTTAGAATAAGGCACATAAAGTGCTTTATAAAAACAGTTCATAAATACATCCGCCGGAATTTCTTCGTGTTGCTTTTCTAAATTGAACTCCTCTCCAACGATGCCGTTTTCACGAGCAAATTCATACCATATACTTTCATTTTTAAACAGTCGGCTAATGAGTATAAGCGCTTCGTAATAGGTAATGTATGAATCCAAGTCGGCATACAATTCACCATCAATGCTTTTCCCGTTTAAAAAACCGAAGCTCGCAGCATATTTTACCAATGCACAGTCATGCGTTCCGTTTCCAACATCAACAAATTTATCCTGCTGTGTCATATTTGGCAATCCGTGTGGTGCCGCAAATAAATTCATAACCATTGTAAGTGCATCACGGCGCGTGATTTTCCCGTCTGTATTTAACAATACATTATCAATCGTTTCGGAAAACTCTTCAAATTTTCTCAAGCGGCTTACAACAACAGAAGCCGCACCCATTTTTGTACTGTCTGCTGCAATGCATATCGTTTGAAACATTAATATGCCGGCTAAAATCAAACACAGAAATTTTTTCATATACTCACCTTACCTTTTCAGCATTCTAAAATACGCTTTCATTTCCTTATCTATCCGATAGCTCTCTATCGCCTTTTGAATGGTTTTATTGTGCGTCCAACTGTCCAGTCGTTGCTCGGTTAAGTACACAATTGCGCTGTCGTACTGCTTGGCAAGTGCGGTTGCAAAGTACCATGCCTGCATCATACGAATGTAGTATTCCACCGACTTTACATTAGCGACCCATTTTAAGTATTCCGGCTTAAAATCATCATCTAAAAACAATTTAAGCAAAACACCCATCCCATAACGGATTGTGTAGGTTTTGTCGCTTACAAGCCATTTTTGAATGCTTGGCAGCAACCTTTCCCTGCGCGCCTTAAACGCCTTCGGTAAAAACATATCACAGGTTGCCCAGTTGTCGATATACGGCAAGAACTTTTCCGTTTCCAAAAGTGCAGTATCAAAATCCTTGATTTGCTCAATTACAAAAGCGTGTATGTTGTCTTCTTCATAATACTTATGCGGTAAATCCTCTAAAAAAGCCTTGCGCGCATCTTCCTTAAAAAATGCCTTCGCGAGCTTTCGAAGCTGCGGCACACGCACACCGATAACCTTTTCTTCCGGCACCGTCGGCATAAGGCGCGAATGAAATGCTTTATATTTTAAATCCTGTAATTTGAATAATTCTTCTTGTATATTCATAATTTCCAACCCTGAATGTCACTTGTTTTCACAGCGTTAAACAGTCGCTTTTTCATATCACGGTCGCCGGCACACATCGCCTCTATCGTTTTCTTTACTTCCGCGCGCTTGGTGTTGCCGTCTGCAACGCACGGATTTTTCCATACCGGCAACGCAAAGCGGTGCGCTAAGCGGCGGATGTTTGCTTCCTCTACATAAATCAGCGGTCGAATCATAAAAAGACCGCAGCGCTCCAGATAGGTCACCGGCGAAAAGCACGAGACCCTTCCCTCATACATTAAGCTGAGCATAAAGGTTTCAATCACATCGTCGTAATGATGGCCGAGCGCAACGCGGTTACAGCCGTGCGCAATTGCGGCATTGTGCAGTGCCCCGCGGCGCAGATTGGCGCAAAGTGCACACGGATTTTCCTCCTTGCGGATGTCAAACACAATCTCGCGGATTTGCGTGCGCTCGACAATAAACTCTACACCCAATTCGCGACACAGCGCTGCAATCTCTTTATAATCGTGGCCATAGCCTAAATCCAGCGTAATTGCCTTTACGGTAAACGGCTTCGGGTAAAAATTCTTCAGCTGCGCAAGCGCATACAAAAGCATCAGGGAATCCTTGCCGCCGGACAAGCCGACCGCAACCACATCCCCCGCCTCTATCATATTATAATCTTCCATTGCGCGGCGCACCGCGCCCAAAAGTCGCTTCATAACATTCACCTAAAAGAAAAAGCAGACCGAAGTCTGCTTTTGGATTTTACCAATAACCCTTGCTTGTGCCCAAAAATCTGGAAAGCAGCTCTGCAAAATAATAGTCACCGTAAATCAGGCAGGAGCGGATACCCTTGCCTGCCGGATGGTGCGAGGTTGCATCCTTAATCAAGCCCTCACAAGCAGCATCATCTTTTGTGCTGTATTTATCATAGAGGTTTACAAGCATTTTATATGCTGTTTCCTTGTAGAACGCATCACCGGTTGCATCATAGATTTCCATTAAGCCATTGCCGACAATCGATGCCGCCGAGGTATCGAGCGCAACCTCCGGCTGACCCTGGAAAATCAAGTCCCACTTCGGAATCAAATCCTCTTCCGTCTTTTCAAAGAACACACGTGCACAGTTTTTGGCAATCTCCAAAAACTCAGCATTGCCGGTAAAGCGATACGCCATCGCAAAGCCGGTCACAGCCCAGCCCTGACCTCTTGCCCAGCAGGAATCGTCCGCTGCACCCTGATGTGTTCTCTCCACGCCGTCTGTACCTTCTTCATTAAACACGAAAGTATGCGGTGTTGTATAATCTTCACGAATTAAATACTTCTGCGCAGTTTTTGCGTGTGCAAGCGCAATATCATAAAACTTCTGCTCCCCCGTCAGCTCATATGCTCTGAACAAAAGCGGCAGATTGTACATACAGTCGATAATCATTCTTGTTGCATTGTCTGCATATGCAGGACTCCAGATATCCCACGCCTGAATGTAGTTGCCGTTTGTCTTAAAACGCTTAATGAGCGTTTCTGCAGCTTTAATTGTAACCGCCTTGCTGTCTTCGTTACCGGTAATCACATAATCTGCATAATGCGCCAAGGAGTACAGAAAACCAATGTCGTGACCAAGCTTCGTCCCCTTTTCGTTAAGCTGTGCTTCCATTTTCTCCAGCGGTAGCTGCGCCGCCTGCAGAAAATACGGGTCACGGCTCATCTCATAGCAAAGATAATTCACACCTGTATAAAAACCGCCGGTCCAGCCAACGCTTTCCGACAATTCGTATTCTTTATATTCCGGATTGATATGCGGAAACAAATCCCCAATACGTTCGCTCGCCTCGCGTTGCTTGCGCAGGACAAACGCCTTCATCTCTTCCAGTTTCACCATATCTACCATAATTATGACCACCTTTCAGTGCATAATACTTTATTTCATTTTATCACACATTCTTATCTGTGTCTATGCCTTTTTTCAGCCGCCTTAAAAACGCAATATCCTCCCCCGAAAGCTGCGCCTTCGATAAAAGCTCCGGGCGTTTTTTGTATGTAACCTCCAAACTCTTCTCGCGCTTCCACGCTTCGATGTTTGCATGGTGTCCGCTAAGCAAAATCTCCGGCACCTCCCTGCCCATAAACTCCGGCGGGCGCGTGTACTGCGGATATTCCAAAAGCGAGCTGTAGTGCGATTCACCTGTGTAGGACGCTTCCTCCGCAAGCACGCCGTCGATGAGTCTTGCCGTTGCATCAATCACTGCCATTGCGGCAATCTCTCCGCCCGTAAGCACGAAATCGCCGAGCGAAAGCTCCATATCGACAATTTCATCAAGCACTCTCTGGTCAACGCCCTCGTAATGACCGCACAAGAGTACAATGTGCTTTTCCTTCGACAAATCTACCGCCGTCTGCTGGTTAAAGGTTTTGCCCTGCGGCGACATATAAATCGTGAGCGGCTTATATGAAAGGTCGCCGGCAACACTCATATACGCATCATAAATCGGTTGCGCCGCCATCAGCATACCGGTGCCGCCGCCGTACGGATAATCGTCAACCTTCTTATGCTTGTCCTTGGAAAAGTCACGAATATTGATAAAATTCAGCTCTATAATGCCCTTATCGCGCGCTCTGCCGATAATACTGTCGCCGAGCACCGCCTCGAGCATACCGTCAAAGAGCGTAAGTACATCAAAACGCATTTAAATCAACCCCTCTAAAAGGTGCACCTTACAAATCTCTGCATCTATATCCACGCTTAATACAACATCGTCAATCACCGGCAAAAGCACTTCTTTACCGTCTGCGCCCTTTACGGTGTAAACATCATTGCTGCCGGTGGAAAATACATCGACAATCTTGCCAAGCTCGACGCCCTCGTCCGTAATGACCGTAATACCTAAAAGGTCACAGATATAGTAACCCTCTTCCGGCTCACCGAGCTGCTCGCGGTCAACATACAAAACTGTGCGCTTCAGCTTTTCGGCAGCATCAATGTCCGGCACCTCGCGGAATTTCACAATGATATTTGCCTTCTGATACTTTACCGAAGCGACCGTGAAGGTTTCCTTTGTGCCGCCGATGTCTGCATATACGGTTTTGAGGCGCTCAAAATCCTCCGGCACATCCAGCCACGGCACGATTTTTACCTCGCCGCGCAGACCGTGTGTATTCACAATTTCGCCAACCTGCAATGTTGTATTTCGCATAATTTCCTCCAAAAAGTAAGAATAAAGAAAAAGAAGCATTTCTTTTTATCGCATACGCAAACAAGGGCACTTAAGTGCCCTTGTTATAGACGCGACCGTATATCAGCCGATAATTTCAACAACAACGCGCTTATTTTCGCGGCTTGCTGCAGCCTTTACAACGGTTCTGATTGCTTTGGCAATTCTGCCCTGCTTGCCGATGACCTTACCCATGTCGCTGTCTGCAACACGAAGCTCGAGCACTGTGCCCTTTGCATCGTCAATCTCCGTAACGGAAACCTCGTCCGGAAATTCTACCATAGATTTTGCCAAAACTTCCAATACTTCTTTCATGTTCGGCACCTCCGATTAAAGCACATTTGCCTTCTTAAGCAGGCCCTTTACTGTATCTGTCGGCTGCGCACCGTTTGCAATCCACTGCTTTGCCTTGTCAGCATCAACATTGATTGCAGCCGGCTCAACCATCGGATTGTAAGTACCCAGTTCTTCGATGAATCTGCCATCACGCGGATATCTGGAATCTGCTACTACAATTCTGTAAAACGGAGCCTTCTTCGCACCCATTCTCTTGAGTCTGATTTTTACCATTACTTTTCACCTCCAAATAAGATTAAGTTTTTATTTTAAGTTAATTTAAAATAAACAAGTTAAAACGGAAAACCGCCGCGCTTCATTCGCTTTTTCATCTTCGGCGAATTAAACTGCTTCATCATCTGGCGCATTTGCTCGAACTGCTTTAAAAGCGCGTTGACATCCTGCACGCGCACGCCTGCACCGTTTGCTATACGCTGTCTGCGGCTTGCATTGATGATCGACGGATTCTTTCTCTCCTGCGGCGTCATTGAGCGGATAATCGCTTCGGGACGCGCGAGCTGCTTATCATCGACCTGAAAACCTGCCGGCAGCTTACCGCCGACGCCCGGGAGCATTGAAATCACCTGCTCGAGCGGCCCCATTTTCTTAATCTGCTGCAGCTGCTCTAAAAAGTCTTCCAAGTCCATGCCCTCGCTTGCGAGCTTACGCTCGAGCTCTGCCGCCTGCTTTTCATCAAACGCGGCCTGTGCCTTATCAATGAGGGTTAACACATCGCCCATGCCGAGGATTCTCGAAGCCATACGGTCCGGGTAAAACGGCTCTAAGTCTGTCAGTTTTTCGCCCATACCGACATATTTTATCGGCTTGCCGGTCACATGGCGCACGGAAAGCGCCGCACCGCCGCGGGCATCACCGTCAAGCTTGGTCATCACTACGCCGTCGATGCCGAGCTGCTCGTTAAAGCTTTGCGCAACATTGACTGCATCCTGGCCGGTCATTGCATCGACCACGAGCAAAATCTCGTGCGGCTTGACATTTGCCTTAATATTCGAAAGCTCTTCCATCAATTCCTCATTGATGTGCAAGCGACCGGCTGTATCAATGATGACCGGGTCGTTGCCGTGCTTGATGGCATGCTCAATTGCAGCCTTAGATATATCCACCGGGCTTTTCTGATCGCCCATGGTAAATACCGGAACCTCAACCTGCGCACCGACAACCTCCAGCTGCTTAATTGCCGCCGGACGATATACATCACATGCCACAAGCAGCGGACGCTTTTCGTGCTGCTTTTTAATCTGCGCCGCCAGCTTTGCACTGGTGGTTGTTTTACCTGCACCCTGCAAGCCGACCATCATAATTACGGTCGGTCCTTTGGAAGAGAAGTTAATGCGGCTTTGGGTGCTGCCCATCAACTCCGTAAGTTCTTCATTAACGATTTTAATAATTTGCTGCCCCGGCGTTAAGCTTTCGAGCACCTGCGCACCGCTTGCCTTTTCCGTTACACGGGCAATAAATTCCTTAACAACCTTAAAGTTAACATCTGCCTCCAAAAGCGCAAGCTTAATTTCGCGCATAGATGCCTTGATGTCCGCCTCCGTAACCTTGCCTCGGGAGCGCAGCTTTTTAAATATACCGTTTAATTTTTCACCTAAGCTCTCAAATGCCATGGTCGGTCCTTTCCTGCATCAAACAATTATACAATCGTTTTTCGAATCAAATCCGTATACGCTGCAATTTCCAGCGCCGTATCCTTACCTTGCAGCGCGCGAAGCTTTTCGTCAATTTTATCGCAGCAACGCTCAATCTCTTCGTATTTTTCAGCAAGCCCGAGCATTTTCTCGTAAACCAAAAGCTGCTTTTCGCCACGCTTGATATTATCGCGCACGCCCTGACGGGAAATGTCCAAAAGCTGTGAAATCTCATAGAGCGATAAATCCTGATTATAATATAACTCTATGCATTCCGCCTGCTTTTCTGTCAAAAGTTTTTTATAATAATCGAGCAAAACGCCGATATGCAATTCCTTTTCCACTTGCCTCACCTCAGCACCACTGTAAAGCATTTCACTTTACACCTCTGCTATTCTACAACAAAACTCCTTCTGTGTCAAGCATTTTTTTAAAAAATTTTTATACTTTTTTGCAATAAAATTATATACAAATGCCTTTATTTATGCGATAATATATCTGGATTATATTATTAAATTAAGCGAGGGGTAAAAGCATGCCAAAATTATCTGTACAATTATGGAGTTTAAAAGATGTCATCGATGATTTCAAGGGCACAATCGAAGCTGTCGCAAAGGCAGGCTACGATGGCGTTGAATTCTGCGGCGACAGCACCTTCTACGGCAACATGGAAGCCGGCGAGCTGAAGGCTTATTTAGACAGTCTCGGTCTTGTATCCTCCGGCGCGCACGTCGGTTATACAATGCTGCGAGACAACTTAGATGAAGTTATCGCCTATCACAAAACACTCGGCTCGAGATACATCATCGTTCCTGCGCCCAATCGTGAATACGATTTAAACGAGCGTTCCTCCTGGGAAAAGATGAATGCCGATATGCTTGTTTGGAACAAGAAAATCCGCGAAAACGGTATGGTACTCGGCTGGCACAACCACGCCGACGAGTTCATTAAATTCGGCGATGAATATGCATACGATATTGTGTTATCGGGCGACAGAAGTATGATTTACGAAGTCGACACCTACTGGAGCGAATATGCAGGCGTTGATACCCGTGAATACTTAAAAAGCATCTTAAGACGCACACCGCTTATACATTTAAAGGATATGCAAATTCTGCCGGACGGCAAAAAAGAGTCTGAAGTCTACGGCGATGGTATTTTAGATAATGAAAAGATTTTGTTCAGAGCTATTGCAAACAATGCAGAGTGGCTCGTTATTGAGTGGGAGGATTTTGAAAAAGACGCTATCCCTGCCATTACAAAGAGCGCAGAAAACTTAAAGAAGATGCTGCATCCACTAAAAAAGACCATCAATCTTTGGGACAATGTACCGGGTTTGTGCGAAGAGGTACCGCTTCTGTCGGTTTATGTGCCGGATGAAAAGAAATCGGATGCCGCGATTGTCATTTTCACAGGCGGTGGCTATCATAACCGCGCGCCGCATGAAGGCGACGGATATGCAAGATACCTTGCAGGGCTTGGTATAACAGCATTTGTTTGCGACTACCGCGTTTCTCCGCACCGTTTCCCGCTGCCGCTGCTGGATGCAAGACGCGCTATACGCACCGTGCGCTCTATGGCAGAAGAATACGGACTTGACAAAAACAAAATCGGCGTAATGGGTTCTTCTGCGGGTGGACATCTCGCCGCATTGGTTTCCACTTATTTTGAGCCGATTGAATTTGAAGGTGTTGACGAAATTGACAACGAGGACTTCATTCCGAATGCGCAAATTCTGTGCTATCCGGTTATCAAACTGTTAGACCCGGTAAACACGCACATCGGTAGCGGCAAAAACCTGCTTGCCGAAAGACACGCTGAGCTCGGTTGGCGTTTAAGTCCGGACCGCATCGTCAGCGAAAGAACACCGAAGGCGTTTATCTGGCACACCTTCACAGATCCCGGCGTCAGCGTAATCAATTCCTTGGATTATATAAAAGCGCTTCGCGCACTTCAAATCCCGGCTGAAATGCACATCTTCCCTATAGGCGGTCACGGTCTCGGTCTGGCAGACGGCGACCCGAAATACGGTAGAGATACCAAAAACGACTACATCGCACGCTGGAGCGGCATGCTTGAAGAATGGCTGAAATTGATTGGATATATTGAAGCTGAATAACACAAAAGCACTTGCAATTGCAAGTGCTTTTCTTTCGCTTTCCTCGCCGCGCCTTCTCAAGGTTCGAGTCCCTTTTATACATAAAAAAACAGCATATCCATTCGGACATACTGTTTTTTTGTCTTTCGTGTACATAATAGATGCAACCTCTTTTTGCTGTTTCTATCAAGTTTCAACGGTGACATTTATCAGTGACATTATTGGTGACATTTATACAAACAAACTCGCCAAAGCGAGTTTGCACATTACTTCTTCCTTATTCACTATTACCTATTACCTTCCAAAAATCGACAAGTCTTTTTAAGGAAAAGTGAAGAGTGAATAGGTAACAAGTAAAATCGACATTCCTCTGTCGAAGAATGTCGATTTTTGGAGCTTGTGACGGGACAGCATATTGCTGCGCAATCTGCATTGCTTGACCACCCAAGCCCGAGGCTTCGGTACCGGTCTGCGCACCGCGGCATCGGCGAAAGTGTCACCGGCACTTTCGCTTTTCTCGCCGCGCCTTCTCAAGGTCCGAGTCCCTTTTATACATAAAAAAACAGCATATCCATACGGATATACTGTTTTTTTGGAGCTTGTGACGGGACTCGAACCTGCGACCTGCGCATTACGAATGCGCTGCTCTACCAACTGAGCTACACAAGCATATTCAATTCATTGAACAGATGCTATTTTAACATACTATTCACAAAAAATCAAGCCTTAATTTCAAAAAATAAAAATCCCCGACAATCCACATGGCTGTCGGGGCTTATTTTTCTATTTTCTGACCTGACCTTCGCCGCAAATCAGATATTTATGCGTTGTCAGCTCGCGCAGTCCCATCGGTCCGCGCGCGTGCATTTTCTGCGTGCTGATGCCGATTTCGGCACCGAAGCCAAACTCAAAGCCGTCGGTGAAGCGTGTAGAGGCATTCACATACACAGCCGCTGCATCCACTTCATTTAAAAAGCGCTGCGCACTTTCAGCACAGGCTGTAACAATCGCTTCCGAATGCTTCGTGCCATGTGTATTTATGTGTGCAATTGCCGTATCTAAATCTTCAACAACTTTCACGGAAAGAATATAGTCGTTATACTCTGTATAAAAATCTGCATCCGTCGCCGCCTTTACCTGCGGGCAGATTTCAAGCGTCTTTTCGCAACCGCGAACCTCCACCTTTGCCGCCTGCAGCGCTTCGACTGCACCCGGTAAAAACGCTTCTGCAATATCAGCATCGACAAGCAAGCTTTCCGCCGCATTACATACGGATGGCCGGCTTGTTTTTGCGTTGAGCAAAATCTCCGTTGCCATAGCCAAATCAGCATTTTTCTCCACATAGATATGACAGTTACCCGTGCCGGTTTCAATCACAGGCACGGTCGCATTTTCAACTACAGAGCGAATCAGCCCTGCCCCGCCACGCGGAATAAGCAAATCAATTTTGCCGTTCAAACGCATCATTGCAGTTGCGGTTTCGCGGCTCGTATCCTCTAAAACCGTGACACAATCTGCCGGCAGACCACACTTTTCAATCGCACAGCGCATCACACGCGCGAATGCGGTATTCGAACAGATTGCCTCCTTGCCGCCGCGCAGGATCACTGCGTTTGACGATTTTAAGCACAGCACTGCCGCATCCACCGTTACATTCGGGCGTGCTTCATAAATAATGCCGATTACGCCGAACGGCACACGCTTTTTTTCTATGTGCAGCCCGTTTGGACGCGTGCTGCTCTCCAGCACTTCCCCTACAGGATCGGGCAAGCGCACAACATCGCGCACACCTTCTGCAATTCCGCAAAGGCGTGCCTCGCTGAGCGCAAGGCGGTCAAGCATTGCTTCCGCTACGCCGTTTTCCTTCGCGTTCGCCAAATCCTTTTTGTTTTCCTCCAGAATGTATGCGCTGTTTTCTAAAATTTCCTCGGCAATTTGCTCGAGCATTTTATTCTTCGTTGCCGTATCACATTTCGCAAGCGCATACGCCGCTTTGCGCGCTGCAGCTGCAATCGTATTTAAATCCTGCATAGATTCTCCTCCGTATTTACTCGGCGCAAAAGTATGTGCCGATTTGTTCGCCCTCTAAAAGCGCATAAATCTTTTCCGGTGCATCGCCGTTGAGAATGACCATACCAATGCCGGCACCTGTCGCAATTTTCGCAGCCGAAATCTTCGTCGCCATACCGCCGGTACCATGCTTGCTGCCGGCACCACCGGCGAGCGCTTCGATGGATTCATCGATTTTTCCCACATAATCAATCAGCTTTGCCTCCGGATTTTTGTGCGGATCAGCATCATAGAGCCCGTCGATATCGCTTAAAAGCACCAATAAATCCGCACCAATCATATCCGCAACCAGCGCAGAAAGCGTATCATTATCACCAAACTCAATTTCCTCGGTAGAAACCGTGTCATTTTCATTGACAATCGGTATAGCGCCGAGCTCCAGGATGGTTTCAATCGTGTTTTGCGCGTTCTGCTTACGCAAAGGATGCTCTACAACATCTGCCGTAATCAAAACCTGTGCAACCATATTATTATATTCAGAAAACAGCTTATCGTACAGATACATCAGCTCACACTGCCCGATTGCCGCCATTGCCTGACGGTGCGGCACCGCCTTCGGCCGCTCGGTTTTTCCGCTCTTTGCCACGCCGACGGAAATTGCGCCGGAGGTCACAAGTACAATGTCCTTGCCTGCATTGTGCAAATCGGAAAGCACACGCGCCAAAGACTCTACACGGCGGATGTTGACCTTTCCGTTTTCGTGCGTCAGTGTCGAAGTGCCGACCTTAAATACGATTCTGTTTGCGCTTGAAAAATTGCTTCTCATTTCTATTACCCCTTTTCAATAGCAATACGATTATTAAACCACAAAAAACGATTTTTGTAAATAGGGGCTTATTCATTTTTTGTTTACAAAAAATTTTCTTTATTCTTTTGCCACATTATGATAAAATATAATCAAATACATAACAGGAGGGGATATTATGGCAAATGCCAAGATACTGATTGTCGATGACGACATAAACATCAGCGAGCTTTTGCGCATCTGTCTTGAAAAGGAAGGCTACGAAACCGTAATCGCAAACGACGGCTTAACCGCCATTTCCACCTTTAAGGATGAAACACCCGATTTGGTATTGTTAGACATTATGATGCCGAAGGTCGACGGCTGGCAGGTCTGCCGAGAAATCCGCAGAGTCAGCAACATTCCGATTATTATGCTTACGGCGAAGAGCGAAACCTTTGACAAGGTGCTCGGCTTAGAGCTCGGCGCGGATGACTATATGGTCAAGCCCGTTGAAAGCAAAGAGCTGATTGCGCGCATCAAAGCTGTACTGCGTCGCTATGACTCCGGCCCGGCACATATTGACAAGGAAATCGTTTACAATAATCTTTCTGTCAACATTTCCAACTACGAGCTCAAAATTGAGGGCAAACCCGTCAGCATTCCGCCGAAGGAGTTAGAGCTTTTGTATTTCCTTTGCTCCAACCCCAACCGCGTCTTCACACGCCAGCAGCTTATGGAAGAGGTATGGGGCTTCGAGCACTACGGCGACTCGAGAACCATCGATGTACATGTAAAGCGTCTGCGCGAAAAGCTCGAGGGACACGAAAAGAACTGGGAGCTGAAAACCATTTGGCGTGTCGGCTACAAATTCGAGGTGAAATAACCTGTGCGAAATACAATTTTTCGAAAAATGATGTGGTCTACCCTGCTGATTATGCTGATTGCTCTGGTACTGCTCGGGACAATTATGTTTGGCCTGCTGGGCAACTTTGCAATAAGCAGCAAAGCAGAGTCACTGCTCGCCACAGCTGAAAATGTGGCTGAATTCACGACATTCTGGCAAACACAGTCGCGTCAGCACACGAACAAGTCCGTTTATGATTCCTCCATCGCGGCACTGAGCGAGATTACTGCTTCGGATATTGTTATTGCAAACACGGACGGACATGTGTTTGCAAGTAATCTTGATTACGACAGATTACCTGCAAAAATATCAAGCAGCTATATGGATGATGCGCTTCGCGGTACGGCTTCGCGCTTTACCGGCACCTTCGACGGTATGTTCGAAAACAAGGTGCTGACCGTTGCCTACCCCATTCATACAGAAAACAAAATCATCGGTGTTGTTTTTGTGCACGCATCGATGCCTAAACTGCAAAGCAACAGAATGGCGCTGTTTCGCGTATTCATTTTCGCAGCACTGTTTGTGTTCTGCATTGCATTTATGATTATGTATATTCTTTCGCAAAAAATGACCAAATCGATTAAGGACATCGGTGTTGCGGCACGCGCATTGGCTGCCGGAAAATACAATACGCGCGCCGTAGTCACCGGCAATGATGAAATTGCCGAGCTCGGGCGCACCTTCAACTATATGGCTGCATCGCTGCAAAAGCTCGATGATACGCATACCTCCTTCATTGCAAATGTATCGCACGAGCTGCGCACGCCGATGACAACAATTTCCGGCTTTACGGAAAACATCTTAAACGGTACAATTCCGCCGGAGCAGCAAAGCAAATACCTGCAAATCGTGCTCGACGAATCCAAGCGGCTTTCGCGTATGGTGACGGATATGCTCGACTTATCCAAAATCAGTCTCGGCCAGTTTTCGATTACAAAAGCGCCGTTTGATTTAACAGAGATGCTCAGTTTGATTGTGATTCAGTACGAAAATGCAATCGAGCAAAAGCATTTAGATGTCAGCATTGATTTTTCCGAAGACATTATTATGGTTTTGGCAGATCGCGATGCAATCACGCGCGTGATTACAAACATTTTGGACAATGCCATCAAATTCTCCGACCCTTGCGGCAGGTTAGACATCAGCGTAATTACACGCGACGGCAAGGCATATGTTGCCATTGCTAACGAAGGCATCGGCATTGATCCTGCCGACATCAATCATATATTTGACCGTTTTTACAAAACGGACAAATCCAGAAACGACAAAAAAGGCACCGGACTCGGACTGCATTTGGTGCAAAACCTTTTGACGCTGCACGGCGAAACCATCGCTGTAAAGAGCAAGGATTTGAGCGATGCGGATTTTGACGGTAATTCCAACCATCCGGACAGGCGCACAACCTTTATTTTCTCCTTAACACTCAGTAAGTAATTTTGCGTGCCGGCCGATGCATAAAGAAAATACAATTTGAAATAAATAAAACGAGGTGTTATTATGGAAAACAATCCAAACAACGGTTTTTTTGAAGAACAAAACGAATCAACAGAAGCCGAAGCTGCCATCAATTCTGCAGCAGACGGCAGCGCAGAGGATGTTATCCCCGATGCTGAAGTCGCTGACGAAACGCCCCAGGCGTTTGATGTTATCGACTCTATGCCGGAAGATGATAACATTCCGCTTTATGTTGAATACAAAAGTATTGATGACGAGCAAACGCCCGCGCCCGAAAGCAGAAAACTCTGGCCGGTCATCGTTGCAACTGCAGTAATCGCCAGCATTTTGACCTCCTTAATTTTCGGTGCATTCTATATTTTCACAACACCGAAGGATCAGTCGACCATCGTTTATCGTGACGGAAACGACCTGCGCACAAAAATCGATTTGATGCAGGCGCTCGGGCTCGATGACGCAGAAGACGGCAAACCGCTTTCTGTCAGCAGCGTTGCCAACCGTGTCAGCCCGACGGTTGTCGGCATCTCTACCCAAGGCAAAGCCGCAACCGCAACGCTGTTTGGTGTGGTAGAACAGCCTTTTGCCGGCTCCGGTACCGGATTTATCATCAGCACGGACGGCTACATTGTAACAAACAACCATGTGGTTGCAAATGCAGATGAAATCACTGTAACCTTAGACACCGACAACGAATATCCTGCAGAATTAATCGGCGCAGACGATAAAACAGATTTGGCCGTCCTTAAAATCGAAAAAACCGGTCTTACGCCGGCGGTTTTAGGCAGCTCCGGCGATGTGCAGGTCGGCGAGGTGGCGATTGCGATTGGCAATCCGCTCGGCTTAACACTTGCCGACACTGTAACTGCAGGTATTATCAGCGCAACAAACCGCAAAGTAACGGTCGATGGTAATGAGTATACACTACTGCAGACAGATGCTGCCATCAACAACGGCAACTCCGGCGGTCCGCTTTTGAATGCCTACGGCGAGGTTATTGGCATCAACAATGCCAAAATTGCCGCCAGCGGCGTTGAGGGTTTAGGTTTTGCTATCCCCTCCGACATTGCCAAGCCGATTATCGAGGACTTAATTGCAGTCGGCTATGTACGCGGCAGACCGCTCATCGGCATTAACGGCAGAAACATTACAGAGGAAATCAGCGAATACTATGATCTGCCGATTGGCGTGTATGTTGTTTCCGTTGTTGAGTTCTCCGCTGCCGAGAAGGCCGGCTTGCAAATCGGCGATGTAATTACGCACTGCAACGGTCAGAAAGTCACAACGGTTGACGAGCTGAACACCATCCGCGATGCACACGCTTCCGGCGATACCTTAAAGCTCAAAATCGTTCGCGCAGGCAAAACAATGAACATTGATTTGGTGCTCGGCGAAGACCGACCTTCTGTATCGCTGAATTAAGAGTTATAAAAAACATACATGAATCAACGCAAATAATTCACAAGCGGCTTTCGAGAAACATTGGTTTCATCGCAAAAGTCGCTTGTTTTTATTTTGCAGATTTGTTTAAGTCATATACATTTTAGTTAAATTCTAAACATCAAATATTGTAGAATTCGCTTTTTTTGTTCGAATATGTTTAGACTTATTCCCCCTTTTTCGGTATACTAAAGCTATAGGCTATTATTTTACAAAGTTTGCTCGAAAGGACGGTCATATTTTATGGCAAAATTCATTTATTCCGGCTTTTCCGATGAAATTTCGCCGGACATCAAAACCCAATTCGAAGAACTGAATAAGCTTGGAATTTCGCACTTTGAAATTCGCGGCGTCAACGGCACAAATATATCCGAATTGACACTCGAGGAAGCCAAAAAGGTGCATGCACTGGCACAGCACTACGGCATCAAAGCTTCTTCCATCGGCTCCCCAATCGGTAAAATTTTAATTACCGACCCGATTGCGCCGCACTTAGAGCTTTTAAAACATGTGATTGAAATTGCAAAGATTTTCAAAACACGCTTTATCCGTGTGTTCAGCTTTTATATTCCAAATGATAAAAATCCGGAAGATTTCACGGATGAAGTCATTGCTCGCATGAAGGCTATGGTAAAAATCGCCGAGGAAAACGATGTTGTTTTACTGCACGAAAACGAAAAAGGCATCTATGGTAGTGTAGCATCGCGCTGCAAGGAAATTTTAGATGCAGTAAACTCCCCGCATCTGCGCGCAGTGTTTGACCCTGCAAACTTTGTTGAGTGCAATCAGAAAACCTTCCCGGAGGCGTATGACCTTTTAAAGGACTACATTGTATATATGCACATTAAGGATGCTACAACCGAAAAGAAAATCGTTCCAGCAGGCAAAGGCATCGGCAATGTCGACAAAATACTCGCTGCACTGAGCGCAAATGGCTATGAAGGTTTTGTTTCCCTAGAGCCGCACCTCGGCAGCTTCGCAGGGCTTGACCATCTGCAAAGCGACATGGACAGTATCGACCTGTCCACCCCGTTTACACCGGAGGAGCGCTTTAAGATTGCATACGAAAGCTTAAAAGAAATCATTGATAATTTATAAGGAGGATTTTTAAATGGATACAGTAAGAATTGGTATTATCGGTATGGGTAACATGGGCACGGGGCACTTTAAGTCCATCCGCGACCACGTAAAGAACATGACTGTAACTGCAGTATGTGATATTTCAGAGGCAAGACGCGAATGGTGTAAGAAGAATCTGCCGGCAGAGGTAAAGATTTTTTCCGATGCAGACGAAATGATGGCAAGCGGCTTAATTGACGCAATTTTAATCGCCGTTCCCCACTACGACCATCCGAAGCTCGCAATCGCAGCGTTTATGGCAGGCTTGCATGTTTACAACGAAAAGCCGGCTGCCGTACATACAAAGCAGGTACTCGAAATGAACGAAGCTTATGAAAAATACGGCAAGGAAAAGGGGCTTGTATTCTCGATGGGCTTCCAGCAGAGAACACGCGGCGACTGGAACAAAATCCGCGACCTGATTCAGTCCGGTCAGCTCGGTCACATTAAGAAGTTTATCTGGATTGTTACCGACTGGTACCGTCCGCAGGGGTATCACGACAGCTGCAGCTGGCGTTCGACCTGGAAAGGCGAAGGCGGCGGCACGCTGATTAACCAGAACCCGCACAACCTCGACCTTGTACAGTGGATGTTCGGTATGCCGGACCATGTTATGAGTATGTGCGACTACGGTAAGTATTACAACATCGAGGTTGAAGACGATGTTACTGCATTTTACAGATACGACAGCGGCACAGTCGGCATCTACACCACCTCTACAGGCGAGCAGCCGGGCACAAACCGCTTAGAGATTTCCGCGGATATGGGCAAGGTAGTTTGCGAAGGCGGTAAGATTACCTTCTATCGCAATGTAGAATCCGAGCGTGAGTTTAATAAAAACTTCACCGGTATTTTCGGCCACATTGAAAACTGGAAGTGCGAAATTCCGGTACCGAAGCCGCATGCAACAGGTGACCACGCAGTCCTCCTCCAGAACTTTACCAACGCAATTCTCAAGGGCGAAGCCTTGATTGCTCCGGGTGTAGACGGCATTAACGAAATGACACTGTCCAACGCAATCCACTACTCCGACTGGCTCGGCAATAAGTGGGTTTCTACAAAGGATTTCGACCACGAGGATTTCTACAACCGTCTGATGGAAAAGATTGCAAATTCCAAGGTGGAAAAGAATGTTGTACAAAGAACAACCGGAACGGAGGGCACATATTAATGAGCAGAATTATCGGCGCGCAGATGTACACCATCCGCGATTATGTAAAAACAAACGAGGGCATTGACGCCACTTTTGCAAAGTTAAAGAAAATCGGCTACACACACGGACAGCGCTCTGCATTTAATGCAGACCCGCACTTTATAAAGGAAATGTGCGATAAGCACGATTTCAAAATCACCTCCTCGCACGGCAATTTTGATGAAATCTACGCAGATATTGACAAGCATATTGCAGACCATAAGGTTTACAACTGCAAAATGCCGGGCATCGGCGGTCTGCCGGTGGAATACCGCGAGAGTAAGGAAGGCATCCTCACCTTCGTAAAGCGCGCAAGTGAGATTGCAGACAAAATGGCAGCAGAGGGTCAGATATTTACATACCACAACCACGCATTCGAGTTTGTAAAGGTCGACGGTAAATACATTATGGATTACATCTTAGAGGAATGCAGCGAAAATGTAAAGCTGATGGTGGATGTATACTGGCTTTCCGTTGCAGGCATCAACCCGGTTGATTTTCTGAAAAAGAATGCCTCCAGAGTCGGCGCAGTGCACTACAAGGATTTAAAGGTTGTAGACAATGCACCGGAAATGTGCGAGGTTGGCTACGGCAATCTTGATTGGGATAAGATTATCGCTTGCTGCGATGAATTAAATCCGGAATTTATCTTCGTCGAGCAGGATAGAAATTTCGACAATCCGTTTGAATCTTTGAAAATGAGCTACGACTTTTTAAAAGAGAAAGGATACAAATAATATGAAAATGTCATTCAGATGGTACGGGACAGATGACCCGGTTACCTTAGAAAAAATCGCCCAGATTCCGGGCATGCACTGCATCGTTACCGCAATTTACGATGTCCCTGTCGGTCAGGTTTGGCCGGAGGACAAGGTTGCGGCACTGGCAAAGGCTGTAGAAGCTGCAGGTCTTAAATTTGATGTCATCGAAAGCGTACCGGTGCACGAGGATATCAAACTCGGCGCAGGCAATCGCGATGAATACATCGAAAACTACTGCACCAACATCCGCACACTTGCAAAGTACGGTGTAAAGGTCATTTGCTACAACTTTATGCCGGTATTCGACTGGCTGCGCTCCGACCTCGATTATAAATTAGAGGACGGCTCCTCTGCCCTGATTTTCAAGCAGGCAGAAGTGGATGCTTTAAATCCGGCAGAGTCCGACTTGTCTCTCCCGGGCTGGGATGCAAGCTATACGATGGACGGCCTGCGCGCACTTTTGGCACAGTACAAGGATATTGACGCTGAAAAGCTCTGGGAAAACTTTGCGTACTTCTTACACAAGATTATCCCGGTTTGCGACGAGGTCGATATGAAAATGGCAATCCATCCAGACGATCCGCCGTGGCCGATTTTCGGTCTGCCGCGCATCATCACCAGCGAAGAAAGCTACAAGCGTATGATTGAAATCGAGCCGAGCATCAACAACGGCTTTACGATTTGCACAGGCTCGCTCGGTGCTGACCCGAATAACGATTTGCCGACTTTAATCCGCAAATACGGCGACCGCGCGCACTTCATTCATTTAAGAAACATCAAGCTCACCGGCGAGCATTGCTTCGAAGAAGCTGCACATCTGTCTGAGAAGGGTTCTCTCGATATGTACGAAATCGTGAAAGCGATGCATGACATTGGCTTTGAGATGTATGTTCGTCCGGACCACGGCAGAATGATTTGGGGCGAAAAAGGTCGCCCGGGCTACGGTCTTTTTGACCGCGCACTTGGCGCAACCTATATCAATGGCTTATGGGAAGCAGTATGTAAGGGGGAAAAATAAGGATGAAAGTATTAGACAATAAGGTTTGCGTCGTAACCGGCGCAGGTGGCGTGCTCTGCAGCAGCTTTGCAGAAGAGCTTGCCAAAAACGGTGCAAAGATTGCGCTGTTGGACTTAAACAAGGATGCAGCGCAGGCTGTAGCCGATAAAATTAACGCAGAAGGCGGCAAAGCAATCGCCGTTGGCTGCAATGTGCTTGACAAGGCATCTTTAGAAGCAGCACGCGCAGAGGTTGCTGCAGCGTTTGGCAAAACCAACATCTTAATCAACGGTGCAGGCGGCAACAATCCGCGCGGCACAACGGATAAGGAATACTACGAGGAAGGCGACCTCGCTATCGAAGGATTAAAAACCTTCTTTGACTTAGACCCGGACGGCATCCGCTTTGTATTCGACTTAAACTTTACCGGCACACTTTTAACAACGCAGGTATTTGCCAAGGATATGGCAGAGGCAAAGGACGGCATTATCATCAACATTTCTTCAATGAACGCCTTCACTCCGCTGACCAAAATCCCGGCATACAGCGGCGCAAAGGCTGCGATTTCGAACTTTACACAGTGGCTTGCCGTACACTTTGCAAAGGTGGGCATCCGCGTAAACGCAATCGCACCGGGCTTCTTTTTAACCAAGCAGAACGAAGCCCTCTTAAAGAACGCTGACGGCTCGTACACGGCGCGTTCGCACAAAATCTTAAATGCGACCCCGATGGGGCGCTTCGGCGAAGCAGACGAGCTTTTAGGCACACTGATGTTCTTAACCGACAGCACAAAGTCCGGATTTATCACGGGCGTTATTATTCCGGTAGACGGCGGTTTTTCCGCTTACTCCGGTGTATAAAGGAGAATAGACATGAGAAAATTTATGGACGAAGATTTTTTACTCTACAGTGACACCGCAAAGCATTTGTTCCACGATGTAGCAAAGGATTTGCCGATTTATGACTACCACTGTCATTTAAATCCGTCGGAGATTTACGAAGACCGTACATACGAAAACATCACGCAAATCTGGCTCGGCGGCGACCACTACAAATGGCGTCAGATGCGCATCTGCGGCATTGACGAAAACCTGATTACAGGCGATGCACCGGACAGAGAAAAGTTCCGCGCTTATGCAAGCATTATGCCGGAAATCATCGGCAACCCGCTCTACCACTGGTCGCATTTAGAGCTGCAGCGTTTCTTTAACATTTACACGCCGCTCTCCCCGAAGACGGCAGATGAAATCTACGATAACATCGCGGAGCAGTTAAAGAGCGGCAAATTCACCGCAAGACAGTTAATCACCATGTCGAATGTATCTGTTATCTGCACAACGGATGACCCGGTGGATTCGCTCGAATACCACATTAAGTTAAAGGCAGAGGGCTTTGGCACAAAGGTGCTACCGACCTTCCGCCCGGACAAGGCATTTAACATCGCAGATGCAGGCTTTGTAAGCTACATCAAATCCTTGCCTGCAGAAAACATTGACACCGTCGGCAAGCTGATGGCGTGCCTGTATGAAAGAATTGATTTCTTTGCAAGCGTAGGCTGCGTCATTTCCGACCACGCATTTTTGGAGGTGCCGTACGCAGAAGCAACAACTGCCGAGGTCGACAAGATTCTCAAAAAGAGACTTGCCGGCGAAGAAATCACTGCACTTGAGGCAGAAATGTTTACAACCTATGTGTTTATGAAGCTTTGCGAAAAGTACTACAAGCTCGGCTGGGCGGTACAGATTCATGTTGGTGCGCTGCGTAACAACAATAAACCGATGTTTGAAAAGCTCGGCCCGGATACAGGCTATGACTCGATTGACGATGCTTGCGTTGCAAGAAAGCTTTCTGCACTGCTTGGTGCAATGCACGCAAACGGCAAGCTGCCAAAGTCGATTTTATACACCTTAAAGCCGTCCGACAACTATACGCTCTCCACCATGCTCGGTAACTTCGCAGAAGGCGGCGTGCGCGGTAAGATTCAGTTCGGCTCCGCTTGGTGGTTCTACGACCATTACGAGGGTATGAACCGTCACTTCAAGGATTTGGCATCCTTAAGCTCCATCGGTACATTTGTGGGTATGCTCACAGACTCGAGAAGCTTCCTCTCCTACCCGAGACACGAATACTTCAGACGCATTGTCTGCAACATTCTCGGTGAATGGGTGGAAAGCGGACAGTACCCGAATGACGATGAAGCACTCACAGCAATTGTGAAAAACATCTGCTGTGACAACATCAAGGCATATTTGGGATTCTAAACCATATTTAAAAGGCGTGTACCAAACTTTGGTGTACGCCTTTTCATTATCAGTTTGGATTCTTTTCAAAGCTCTGCGTTCCTTTTTCGTAAAGGTCGCAAATCAGCTTTTGGATTTTAAGTGCCTCCCTGCCGCTGATTGCAGGCTCTCTGTCATTTTCGACAGCATCATAAAAGTCTGCAATTTCACGCACGTGCTGGAATCCCCAATAGTCTTTTCCATCTTCGTAAACCACATTGGGATCGACAGTTGTTTTTGCAGTAAAGCACCGTCCGTCATTTAATATGATTTGCGCATTGTCGTAATCCATCGTTACCTTTCCGTTTTCGCAGAAAAGCCTGATTTCAATCGGATCATCACAGCCATAGTTGTTCATCGCCCAAAAGCTCATCGTTGCACCACCCTTGTATCGAACAAAGCCCTCTGCAGTATCATCAACTTCCATAATGGAATGTCCTCTGTTTGCCATATGTGCCTGCACACTTTCAACTTCATCGTTGATAAACCAGTTCGCTAAATCCACAGAGTGTATTGCCTGGTCTATCAAAACGCCACCGCCTTCTTTGTCCCACGTACCTTTCCAATCAGACAGACTATAGTATTCATCCGGCTTACTCCACGTCAGCACGACTCTTGCCGAGATAATTTTCCCCAGTGTTCCGTCTTCAATTTTCTCTTTAACCAGCTTTGCCGAGTCGTTAAATCTGCATTGAAAAATAATACCGTACTTTACGTTATTTTTCTCTGCCAGCACAACATTTTCGAGGGCATCCTCGTATTTGATACTCATAGGCTTTTCGCAAAGCACATTGACACCGGCTTCAATCGCATACTTTGAAATAATCGGGTGCAGATAATGCGGCACGCATACATGTACAATGTCGATATTTTCCCTGTTTATAAGTTCTTTATAATCATAATACGCTTTGCAGTTGTATTTTTTTGCCGCTTTGTCCGCGCGCTCTTTTTTAATATCGCAAACACCGACAATCTGTGCATTTTCAAGATGATGCGCACTCGTTGCGTGCATCGTAAATATATTGCCACAACCCACAATTCCGACTCTAAGCATTTCTGATTTCCTCCAACACAAAATCAAGCGAATCCACAGCATCCTTCAAGGTGGCTTTTTCTACTTCAGCGCCATTTTTAACGCAATCCGTAAAATAAACCAGTTCGTTGTAATATCCGCCCAAATCGGAGATATTTCCACCCTCAAAGCCATCACCCAAGCCGGTTTGCTTTTCGATTTTGATTTCCTCTGCCGAAGCATCCGTGTAAAGCATAAGCTTACCGCCAGCATTTTCTACAACGCCGTTTTCAAATACGACTCTGAAGGTTGCTTCAAAAGGATGCGTGCCCGGCAAGCCCCATGTGCCTTCCACGCTGACAACAAAATCATCATAACTCAAAAGCGAATTAATATACGACGCTTTTTCACCAAGAATGTTTTTAACCGACTTTATGGTATTCGGCTTTCCGAACAAAGACAACACATAATCCATATCGTGAATATGCAAATCCTGTGCCGCACCGCCCGAAAGCTCGTTTTTCAAAAGCCAATCCTGCCAACCCCAGGTAGGTACAGGGCTGATTCTTCTGAAATTCGCATTGATCATCTTCCCCATTTTCCCGGAAGCAATGATTTTTGCAAGCTCAACATATTCGTCCCAGAAGCGGATCACCTGACCAATTTGAACGTGAGCACCGGTCTCTTCCGCCTTTTGAAGCATCTGCTTGCCCTCTTCGCTCATGAGTGCAACAGGCTTTTCTACAAAAACATACTTTACCTTTTCCATTGCAGCCATAGCATATTCAGCGTGCAGATATGTAGGCAAGCATATATCAATAATATCAACATCTGCCATTTGAATCAAGTCATAGCCATCACCGTAAATAGCAGCGTTTGTGCCTTCTGCCAGCTTTTCAGCGCATTCTTTTCTGATGTCCGCCAGTGCGGCAATTTCAACACCTTCGATATTTTTATAGCAGTTCGCGTGCATGGTTCCCATAAAGCCGCAGCCGATTAAACCAACTTTTATCATAATTATTTCCTCCCCAAAATTCTGTCCATTGCGTTGGATGTGTTGTAGATAATCGTATCGCTATACTGCTTGTACGGCGGAATCATTTCGCCCGTTACCCAGCCATCGTAGCCTACTGCATCGAGTGCATTTTTCACGGCAGCGTAGTCTACATCACCTGCAAGCAAATCCACAAAGCCGTCCAAACTGCCAACGCTGACTCTGTAGTCCTTAAAGTGTACCTTCTTAATACGCTTAGCTAAAATCTTAATCCACTGCTCCGGATAACCGCTGTAGAGCACGTTGCCGACATCAAAGTACGAGCCGACATACGGCGAATTTACCTTGTCAATAAATTCGCGCATTTCCATCGGCGACAGCAGGAATTTGTTCCATACATTTTCAACGCCAATGCTTACCTTGAGTTTCTCAGCAACCGGTGCAAGCTCACGCAGAGCCTCGAGCGCTCTTTCATAAGCCACATCATAGTCAATCACTTCGCTGTCCGGCTCAAAGACAACATGTACCGCGCCCGGAACAACCAAAATTGTATCACAGCCAAGCCAAGCTGCGACCTGCAGCTGTTTTTTCGTAATTTCCTTCGCTTTTTCTCTGTTTTCCGCTTTATCGGATGTGTAGTTATATGTCCAGTATAGACCGCTTGCTACGCTGTAGAGCTCAACACCTACCTCCTCTGCCATTTTCTTAACGGCAAGAATGTCCTCCTTGGTAGATGCAAGCGAAATCGGACCGGTTTCATCGAGCGCAACCTCTACGCCGTCAAAACCGGCTTTTTTTGCAATTTCAAAACACTTCTTTAAGTCGCTTTCTGCAAACGACCAAATGCTGATTCCTTTTTTCATAAAAATACCTCCTTGTTTTTTCTTTAATACTATGTTAAAATATTTCCGCGAAGATTTCTATGTATTTTTTTATTCTGTTTGTATATTTTTGTAAACAAAGGTGATTATATGAAGTTGAATTATACCAAGCACCGACTCGCAAATCTGATTAGCATAAGCAAAATTGTCACCGTGCACTACTACGAGTTTTCAAAAAACTTTATCTTTGATGGTGAAAGTCATAATTTTTGGGAAATGGTCTATGTCGATAAAGGACAGGTAAATATTCGTGCCGGCGAAAATGCTTTTACACTAAAACAAGGTCAAGTTGCCTTTCACAAACCAAATGAATTTCATACCATCTGCACCGACGGAGAAAATGCTGCCGATGTATTTGTTATTGCATTTGTCTGCTCGTCCGCCTCAATGGACTTTTTCAAAAGGTACATTTCTACGCTTTCCGCAAAAATGAAAAAGCAGATTTTTTCTTTGATAAGCGAATGTCTGTCTACCTTCGAAGCCATGCCGATTACCGGCATTGAGCTTGTTTTAAAAGAAAACGCCCCCATCGGCGGTCAGCAAATGATTCGCATACATCTTGAAGAGTTTTTGATTATGCTTTTGCGTGAGCACAGTGAAAAAGAACACATTCCATACTTTCCGACAAAGGAAAGTATGGAAAATCACCTGGTGGAAGAAATGATTTCCATCATCGAAAGCCATATATATAAATCATTGTCCGTGCAAACGCTGTGTGCACAATTAAACTATTCACGCTCATACCTGTCCGGTATTTTCAAAGTTGCAACCGGGCTCACAATCAGCGAGTATATCACTAAATCAAAAATCAAGGAATCAAAAAAGCTCATTCGCGCAAACCAATACACCTTTGCTGAAATCTCAGAAATGCTCTGTTTCAACAATCAGCACTATTTTTCGAAGGTATTTAAAAAGGTCACGAACTTTTCACCAACACAGTATAAAAATTCCGTATTATAATAAAAAAAACGGCGTACACAATTGTGTACGCCATATTAGCATCCTATTCTTCTAAATCTTTTTTAATCGCTTCATGCAAATCTTCTCTCATTTGTGTGACAATGTCATGCAGGTCTTCACCGTACTTTTTCATAACGGAAGCTGTGACATCTGACAAAAAAACCACATAAAATCCGCTTACCGGGTCAACGAAAACTGACTGACCGGTATAGCCGCCGTGTCCTATGCTGCCCTTCGGAAAAAGGTTGCTTGTCAGTGTGTATTTATCGTCTACATACACAAAGCCAAGCGCTCTGGAAAGACTCATTTTTTCTGTATAATTCTGAATTGCCATCTCAAAGGTTTCTCTCCCAATCAATGGATCACCAAAGTGCAAAAGCATGTCCACATACTTCTGGACATCCTCCATACAAGAAAACAATCCCGCATTTCCGGCAACGCCGCCTAAGAAGCGGCAATTGTAGTCATTTACCTTGCCTGCATCCTCCGGCAAGACATTGCTGTTGACGATGTCGTTTGTTTTATCGGGCAAAAACGAGGAGCGCTGCATGCCGAGCGGCTTTGCAATCTTCTCAATAAAAAGTGCATCCAGCCTTTTTCCGAAAACCTTTTCAAGAATTTTCCCAAGAAGCACGTAGCCCGGACAGCTATATAAGGTTTCGCTTCCGATGGGTACATCCGACGGAATTTTCAGTATAAAGTCCTGCACATTATCATAATTGCAGCCTTCAAAAAGCAATGATTTATGCCCGAAGCCCATCGTATGCACAAGTAAATCCTTGATGGTCATCTTCTGTTTTTCGGCATCTGCATCAAAAAACATACCAACCGAGTCCTCTAATGCGATTTTCTCTTGGTCTATGGCAATCAGGCACAGCATCGTCGTTGCCATAATTTTGGTAACGGATGCCATATCAAAAAGTGTTGTGGCAGAAATATTTTTTTCGGTCGATTCAAAAATATCCGCTAAGATTTTGTTTCCCCTGCCAATGCGCACAGCGATATTGCACAAATGCCCCTCTTCCATATAGCGCTGAATGCATGCTTTCAAGTTGTTCATTTCAAAAACCTCTTTCATATGCTAAATCATATTGCGACACATAAGATTTAGATGCAAAACTTTTTTGGTGGCAAGTTTATGTCATATTAGGAGCAAAAAAGGTTATACATCTGAAACTGTATAGCATGCATCATCTTTAAGTTTTGATTTTTCAAGTTGAAAATGAACAATTTTATTTAATAATTCGTTTGAAAATTTCTCGCTACTATATTGCTTGATAACAGCATCAAAATCTCCGCTTCTTCTTAATAAGTCCGCCTTTTGCAATCTCAAATTCTCGTTATCTTTATCATTTAAAATTAAATTTTCCAAAAACTCCAAAGCGATTTTTCTGCACAGTATTGCGTTTTCCTTATCATTTTTATCATCGCACGCCCACGCTGCATGAAGCAATGCATAAAATGATTTTTCATTATCTCCAAATTCTCTGCTTAACATATATTGTTTATAAAACTTACAAGCAAGTTCGCTTGCAAATACTTTTTTCTCCGTGCGCTGAAATGATTCTCTAGAAATAAAATCTATCACCTTGCTTACTTCCGATGCATCAACAGGAAGTTTTGAAATATCACTTGAAACATAGCCACAAAACGGACACTCTTCAACCCATAAAGGCATCGTACTTCTTTTCATCTCTGGAGGACGCAAATCTAAATCAGAAGCACCAAAAGCATTTGTGCTTGCCAGTTCTCGATATTCATGTTCCCTATCGCAAAGAACACATCTTTTTGTTATTGGAATAATTCTTGACATTATAATTCGACATCCTTTCTTAAAATATTTTCCGACAGTATTCGACATCTCCATATTCCGCATATCAAGTCACAGTTAAAAAATCACTTATCCTTACTAACAAAAAACAAACCCTCTCCAATCCCCATTTTTCCGCCGTTTTTCAAATGCGTTTTATAGGCCTTTTGCATCGGTGTTTTCTCCGGCAATTTATCCGGGCATCTTTCCATAGTATCAAATATACGCCATAAGTTATTAAAACTTTTATCTGCATATTCGTTAATTATTTCAAACCTGGACATAAAGCGATATGTGTTGGATTTTTCGTGCAAAATATTTTTATTTTCAGAATATAAAAGCCAAGAATGACAATAAAATGGAATATCCTGTTCAAACTCGTCTTCAAAAAACGTCTTCGCCATCAAAAAAGCATAGTCACAACTCTTTTCATCAAGCGGCTTTAAGCTTCTTGGGATATGTATATTAATAACTTTACTTTCAGGCGTAAGAACTCTTCCGTTGTTTGCATAGTTTTTACCAAATGTTTTTAATTCAAACTGAAGTCTGCCAAAAGTAAATCTTGTTACTTTAAAAAAGCCAATAAACCAGTTTGCTACAAAACTACCAACTATATTGTACACAAGTTTACACTCATCCAGTTTGTATTTTAAATCAAGCATATTGCCTTGAAAGATTTCGGAGGATATTCCCTTTTCAGCATAAACTTTTTCTGCCCTTTCAGAAAGGCACACAAAGATTAAAAACTCAACTGTAAACTCATGCAGATACAGAATTGCAGCAATCTCATCGTTCCCTTCTGTGTTAATTGTTTTTTTAATAATCTGTTCTTCTAAATGCCTTTTGTGAATATGAAAGAAAAAGTTCTTGTATTTTAGTAATAATCTTTTATTGCGATTTGCTATTTCTATGCAATTCTTTCTTCAATGCATATGCTTTAGCAGGAAAAAAGAAGAAATTCAAACACTTAACTTTCTTTGCAATTACTGCTGCTAACACCGAAAATGCTAATCCGATGGCAGTTCCCAAAAGAATATGAATCCACCACTGGGTTATATTCAATCGAAGCAGGATTATTCTTGTTCCGGCAGTAAATATGGTGTGTAATAAGTAAATCTGAAAAGAATACTTATTTACGAAATCGAGAAAACGAGCAACAGGTTTACAGCATTGGAGCATAGAAATAAACATAATACTTGAATATATTCCAAACAGTATCATTATTTCCTTTATGAATGGAGCTTCAATTTTGTTTAGTAAAATAAAAAAGATACCTGTTACTATATGCAGTATCACAA
>JAZQCN010000090.1:0-3979 GCA_045546315.1 Clostridia bacterium
GCAAGCACATCATCACCACAGCCGTAGAACACCCTGCCGTTTTGGAAACCGTAAAGCAGCTCGAAAACAAAGGCTTTGAGGTAACATATCTCGGTGTGGACGAAAATGGGCGTATCCGCACAGAGGACTTCCACGCCGCGCTGCGCGAGGATACGATTTTAGCGGCAATTATGTATGTCAACAACGAAGTCGGCGCGATTATGCCGATTGAAAAGCTTAAACCGCTGATGAGAAAGAAAGCACCGAATGCCGCACTCTTTGTCGATGCTGTGCAGGCGTTCGGTAAAATCGTTATCAAACCGGAAAAGCTCGGCATTGATATGATGAGCATCAGCGGGCATAAAATTCACGGACCTAAGGGCATCGGCGCACTCTATGTGAAAGAAAAAACGCTGCTCCGCCCGATTCTCTACGGCGGTCACCAGCAAAACAACCTGCGCTCCGGCACAGAAAATACACCGGGCATTGCCGGTCTTGCCGTAGCAGCGCAGCTTGCATTCAAGGACCCGAAAAAGCAGGCAAAAATCCGCGCGATGCGCGATATGCTCGCCTCCGGCGTGCTGACGCAAATTGAAAACACGGTCATCAACAGTGACGACGCGTGTTTAGAAAATATATTAAACATTTCCTTTATCGGCGTGCGTTCGGAAATTCTGCTGCACGCTTTGGAATCAAACGGCATCTTTGTTTCCTCCGGTTCTGCCTGTGCATCAAACGCACCGAAGCCGTCTGCCACGCTGACGGCAATGGGTAAAAGCACAAAGGAAATTGACAGCGCTCTGCGCTTCAGCTTTTCAGAGTTTAACACAGCGCTTGAAATTCAAGAGGTCATCCGCGTGCTTGTAAAGGAAGTTGCGGAAATCCGCAAATATGTAAGATAAGAGGTAAAATCATGCAAGAAATATTATTGGTAAAATACGGTGAAATTATATTGAAGGGCTTAAATCGCCCGGTATTCGAAGCGGTGCTGGTTAAAAACATCCGCCGTGCACTCGCAGGCTTTAAGGGACTTAAAATCTATGCCGCGCAGGCAACGATTTATATTGAGCCTGCCGAAGATACGGATATGGACGAGGTTTCCAAGAAGCTTTTGAAGGTCTTCGGCGTTTTGAGCGTTACCCGCGCCTGCGTGGTTGAAAAGGATTTAGATAAAATTATGAAGGCTGCCGTAGAATACTGCGGCGAAACGCTTCGCGGTACAACCTTTAAGGTAGAGGCAAAGCGTGCAGATAAAAAATTTGCTTACAAATCGCCTGAAATCTGCCGCGCAGTCGGCGGTTATTTGCACGATAAGGTCGAAGACCTCACCGTGAATGTAACCAATCCGCAAAATGTGGTTATGGTGGAAATCCGCGACTACGCAGCCTATGTATACTGCGGCAAGCAGGCAGGTCAGGGTGGCTTGCCGACCGGCACCGGCGGCAGAGCATCTCTGCTTTTGTCCGGCGGTATCGACTCCCCCGTTGCCGGCTATATGATGGCAAAGCGTGGTCTGGAGTTGGATGCGATTAACTTTTTCAGCTATCCTTACACGAGTGAGCGTGCAAAGGAAAAGGTCATTGATCTGGCAAAAATTCTCGGTGAATACACAGCAAAAATCAACCTGCACATCGTACCGTTTACAGAAATTCAGCTCGCCATCCGCGACAACTGTCCGGAGGAGCATTTAACGCTGATTATGCGCCGCTTTATGATGAAGATTTCTGAAATCGTGGCGCGCAAAAACGGCAGTGCGGCACTGATTACAGGTGAAAGTCTCGGTCAGGTTGCCAGCCAGACATTGCAGGCACTCGCTGTAACCGATGATGCCGTAAATATGCCTGTGTTCAGACCGCTTATCGGTATGGACAAGGAGGAAATCGTACAAATTTCCAGAAAAATCGGTGCATTCGAAACCTCCATACTGCCGTATGAGGATTGCTGCACCGTGTTTACACCGAAGCACCCGACAACAAAGCCGAAGCTGGATATTATTTTAAAATCCGAATCCGTGCTGCCGATTGACGAGCTGATTGAAAAGGCTGTTGCAGGCGTGGAAACCATCACATTATAAGAAGGGACAGTTTTATATGGTTGCAGAAATTCTTTCCGTCGGCACAGAGCTGTTGCTCGGCGAAATCGTAAATACAGATGCGCAGTTTTTGGCAAGCGAACTTTCGAAGCTCGGCATCAATGTCTTTCATCAAACCGTTGTCGGCGACAATCCGCAGCGCTTGAAGGAAGCCGTGCTCCTCGCACTTTCACGCTCAGATTTGCTCATCACCTCCGGCGGTCTCGGCCCAACGAGCGACGACATTACCAAGGAAGTCGTTTGCGAGGCTATGGGTGCAGAGCTTGAAATGGATATGCGCTCGTTGCAGCGAATTCAGGACTTTTTCAAGCAGATGAATCGTGAAATGGCAAAGGTCAATGAAAAGCAGGCGCTTTTGCCGAAAAACGGCATCATTCTCGATAACAACTGCGGTACTGCCCCGGGCGGCATCGTTGAAAAGGACGGCAAAATCGCCATCTTTTTGCCCGGCCCGCCGCGTGAGCTGAAACAGATGTTTTCAGAGAGCGTGCGCCCCTATCTGTTAGAGCGCACCGAAAGCATTTTATATTCAAAAACCTTGCGTGTTGCCGGCGTCGGCGAGTCGCGCATTGAAGAGCTTTTATCCGATATTATGAAAACAAGCGAAAACCCGACTGTTGCGCCTTACGCGAAAACTGACGAGGCAACGCTTCGCTTAACCGCACGCTGTAAAAACGATGAGGATGGCGAAAAAATCATCGCGCCGACAGAGGCAAAAATCCGTGCAATTCTCGGCGATGCGGTTTACGGCATAAACGACGATACAATTTACAGCTGCGTGTTCGATAGGCTGAAAGCGCGCGGTTTAACCGTTTCCTTTGCAGAAAGCTGCACCGGTGGTATGCTTGCCGCAAAGCTTACAGACTTTGCAGGTGCTTCAAGCGTGCTGAAAGAAAGCTATGTCACCTACTGCAATGAAGCCAAGGCAAAGATTCTCGGTGTGGCTACAGATGTATTAAGCGAGAAAGGCGCTGTCAGCGCTGAAGTTTGCAAAGCGATGGCAGAGGGCTTATCTAAAATCAGCGGTGCGGATTTATCCATCAGCATCACCGGCGTTGCAGGGCCCGATTCCGACGAGAAGGGCAATCCGGTCGGTCTCGTCTATATCGGTTTATGCGACGGTACGCACACAAGTGTAACCGAATGTCACTTTGCAGGCAGTCGTGAGCGCATCCGAAACCGCGCTGCAATCAATGCTTATCTGCTGATTTATCGCTATCTTTTAGAAAAATAAAAAAAGTGTTGACAAGCTTTGACGAAATATGTATAATAATAACAGAACAAATGTTTGTTAGAGAGGGATGTATATTATGGCTGAACAGATTTCCGAAAAGAAAAAAGCATTGGAAGCCGCTATGGCCGGCATTGAAAAAAAATACGGTGAAGGCTCCGTTATGAAGCTCGGCGCCAACGCAAAGTTAAATATTGACGCAATCCCGACCGGCTCTATGAGTCTGGACTTGGCACTCGGCATCGGCGGTTTACCGCGCGGCAGAATCGTTGAAATCTACGGGCCGGAATCCTCCGGTAAGACTACCCTCACCCTGCATGTCATTGCAGAGGCGCAGAAAATCGGCGGCGAGGTTGCTTTCATCGATGCTGAGCACGCACTCGATCCGGAGTATGCAAAAAAGCTCGGCGTAGATACGGACAACTTAATCGTTTCCCAGCCGGATGACGGCGAGCAGGCGCTTGAAATCGCCGAGGCTCTCGTTCGAAGCGGCGCAATCGATGTTATTGTTGTCGACTCCGTTGCAGCGCTTGTGCCAAAGGCTGAAATTGACGGCGAAATGGGCGATTCGGTTGTCGGCTCACACGCAAGACTCATGAGCCAGGCAATGCGTAAGCTTGCAGGTATTTTAAACAAATCCAACACAATTGCAATCTTTATTAACCAGCTCCGTGAAA
>JAZQCN010000091.1:0-168585 GCA_045546315.1 Clostridia bacterium
GCATTTCACTTTACAATTGAGGATTTGCATCCCATGTACCGCACTATCTGCCGATATGTTTTGAAAATATTTATCCTTTACTTTTTATCTAACATTTTTCTAGCACTTTTCTAGCGAAAACCCAAAAAATGCATCAAAAAGTGGCAATACGAAAGATGGCTGTTTTTTGTTTTGCCAGGTGGTGATGAGAACCCACGTAGGGTTCGTCGTAGCAGGCGCATCCAAAAGCGACATTTGGACAAATTTTAGCAACATTAAGAGGTTTACACTTCTTTTGTTATATGCTATAATTAAAAGTATAAACTGTAAAATAATGGTGTATTTCACCTTAAAAGCAAGGAGGAAGCATGTATAATTTCAAAACCAAAAGCCTCGGAAAATATGATGTTGTTGTATGCGGCGGAGGTATTGCCGGCATCGGTGCGGCACTTTCGGCAGCAAGAAACGGCGCATCCACCATTATAATCGAAAGCTACGGCGCACTCGGCGGCACCGCAACAGTAGGTCTTATGGGCGGCATTATGGATGCGAAAAGCAAAGGCGGTATGATCAAGGAATTGATGATGTTTTTGCATGAGCGCGAGCTTATTATGACGCATAACGGTCCAAGATTTGACGAAAACGGAAAGAAAATCCCGGGTAAAATGTATGATATCGAATACGCAAAATACTTCTTCGAAAAAGTACTTAAAGATGCAGGTGTTAAAATTCTTTATAACAGTACCGTGTGCGGCGTTGATCATACCAACGGTCATATCAACAAAATAATGATCACTACGTATTGCGGAAACTATGAGCTCGAAGGCAATGTTTATATCGATGCAACCGGCAACGGAAATCTTTCCGAATTGTGCGACCTGAAGTGGGAATGTGGAAATCCGCCGAACCCTGCAAGCTTTGGTGTGACGTTAAGCGGGCTCGACCCGAGCTTCTACGGAACAGATACGGAAGAGGATAAAGCGAAGTATGGCAAACTGCTTGAAGATAATAATATCCACACCTCTAATGAACATATTTGTCTCAGAATTCTCCCGAATCTCAGAGAATGGTGCTTCGGCTATAATTTTGAATATAACGTTTTCCCTGATGATATCGAAAGATTTTCAGAAGCGGTAATTCACGGCAGACAGGAAGGCTTCGAGACTGTAGATGCACTCAGAAAACTGAAAGACTTCGAAAATGTGCGCATAAACAAAACTGTAGAATATTTAGGCGTAAGAGAAGGCAGAAGAGTTTTCGGTCAATACAGACTGACGAACGAAGATATTATCGCCGGAAAGAAATTCGAAGACGGTATCTGCCCTGTTGAATCCACGGTGGATGTGCATAAGCTGCACGAAAATGACACACATGAGCTTCAGCGCGGCATTAAGACGCAGCCTTATGAAATTCCTTACCGCTGCCTTGTTCCTTTAGGCTCTGATAATCTTCTTCTTGCCGGAAGAATGATTTCAGGCGATTTTTATCCGTTTGCTTCCTACAGAATGATTGCGAATATGGGCACCGTGGGTGAAGCCGCTGGCTATGCCGCTGCAAAATGCGCAGAAAAAGGAATTGCACCTGCCGCGGTAGACGGAAGAGAAGTCAAGGCCTATATGAAATCGCTCGGACACAAGCTATAATGAATATGTACGATTTTGTTTTGCAGGGGTGACGATGAGAACCCACGCAGGCTTCGTCGCAGCAGGCGCAATTTCGCGTCAGGCTTAACACTCTGCCAAAGCCCATGCAGCGTATCCCAACAAAAAAGCAGTCATCGAAGGGCGAGTGCTCTCAGAGATGGCTGCTTTTTCAATTTAAATATAATATAAGCATTACTATAATTTCATAAAAAAGAGGGGGAATCCCCCCTCTTTTTCCTTTAATCTTTCTTTTTCTCAGCTAATTTACAGCTGCACTTTGCGCTGCCGCACGATTTTGCATACGGACAGCCGACGCACTTAGCGCCGCTCTTCTTTGCTTTGTAGACATACAAAGCCGCGCCGCCCAAAACAGCAAGCAGTATGAGAATTATAAGAATATCTTTCATTGCGTACACCTTATTTCTTCGCTTTTAATGCATATTCTTCCTTCAGCTTCTGATTTGTTCTTGCAATCAAAAGTACAACAATTACAGCCATAACCGCAACTGCCACGCCGCCTGCAATTGCCGCGCCGATGCCCAGTTCAGTCGGTGCAACAATCAGTGTGCCGATGGTATACACCAGATAAGCCACGGTATAACCGACCGCAAGCTGCAAACCGATACCGCCCCAGAGCCATTTTGCGCTCTTCATTTCCGCATGCATTGCACCGATTGCCGCAAAACACGGCGGCGAATAAAGGTTAAACATCAGATACGCCAGCGCCGCAACCTTTGTAATTGCAAACACAGTTGCAACCTCAGTGCCCGCACCTTCCATCAGAGCAAGCTCTTCAACATCAATCAAATTGTCGAGACCGACAAAGCATACCGCCAGTGTGCCGACAACATTTTCCTTTGCGATAAAACCCGTAACCGCTGCTGCAGCCAGCTGCCAGCTGAGCACACCGACAATCGGCACAAGCAGGTATGCAAACGGTCTTGCAATCGATGCTAAAATCGAGGTATCTGCCGTTTCGGCTACTGCAAAGCTCCATGTAAAGGTCTGCATAATTTGCACAGCCGTGTTACAGAGCAGGATGATGGTCGCTGCCTTTACAATGTACGCCCAGCCACGGCTGCACATCGACTTAAACGCGCCCCAAAGCGACGGCACCTTGTATTCCGGCATTTCAATAATGAAGAAGGACTTTCTCGCCTTATAGCCCGTAATTTTATTCACAAGCAAAGCGCCAAGGAAAATTAACACAATACCGGATAAGTACATAACCGTGCTGACCCAGCCTGCATCATTAAAGAACGCACCCGCAAACAAAGCGATAACCGGAATCTTTGCGCCACACGGCATAAACGGTGCCAGCATCGCTGCGGCTCTGCGCTCACGCTCGTTACGAATGGTGCGGCTCGCCATAACACCCGGCACAGCACAGCCAACAGCAATAACAAACGGAATGACCGACTTGCCGGAAAGACCGACTCTCTTAAAAATCGGGTCTAATACAACTGCCACGCGGGACATATAACCGCAGTCCTCCAAAAGGGCAATTAAGAAATACATCACCATCACCAGCGGCAAAAAGCCAACAACCGCTACAACGCCGCCGATAACGCCGTCAACCAACAGTGCGGACAAAAGCGGGTTTGCATCCGCCATCAGCTCGCCAACCCAGCCCTGGAAGGTTTCCAGCCAGCCAACCAGCCAATCTGCAATCGGCGTGCCGACCCAGACCTGCGAAATCTGGAACACCAGATACATCACAACCGCAAAAATCGGAATACCGAGCCAGCGGTTTGTAATTACAGCGTCAATCTTATCGCCGAAGTTTTTATCCTTCGTAAGCACCTTACGCGTCTCCACACTTTTTACAATCTTATTAACAAAGGCAAGGCGCTTGCGGTCAGCTGCCTCCACCGCCTGCTTGCTCGTAAGATCCACATCGCCCTGCTGATACACTGCCGGCTGCGTGCTGCCTGCCTTTTCCACAGCAGCAGCAACGACTGCCTGCAAGCCATCTGCAGAAGTCGAAACAGTTTCTACAACAGTGCAACCAAGCTTTGCAGCCAATGCAGCCGTGTCGATTTTGGTTTCCTTTTTTTCGTTGATGTCGCTTTTGTTCAGTGCAACCACCACCGGGATGCCGAGCTCCAACAGCTGCGTTGTAAAAAACAAGCTGCGGCTTAAGTTGGTTGCATCAACGATGTTGATAATTACATCCGGATTTTCCTTCTTTACATAGGCACTCGTAATGCTTTCCTCCGCTGTGAACGGCGACATGGAATATGCACCCGGAAGGTCGACCGCAATTAAGGTCTCCTCGCCTTTACAATACACTTTCTTAATTGGATGCTCTTTAAGCTCAACGGTAACTCCCGCCCAGTTGCCAACCTTTTCATTCGAACCGGTTAAGGCATTGTACATCGTGGTTTTACCGGAGTTCGGATTGCCCGCCAAAGCAATTCTCATTTTCGTTTCCTCCCTGTATAAAATGTTCTGAATCTATATGCTTAGGTTAGTTAAAGCTAACTCAAAGTCAAAAAAATAATGAAACCAATTCTGTCTTGATTTTTTTAAATGATAATAATCGCCTCTGCCAGCTGCTTATCGATATTGTATCTTGCATCCTTAATCGACACAACACAGCCGCTCTTCAAGTGCGACACAACTGCAATTTCCTCTCCGCTGTAGCAGCCGAGCGAGAACAAAAACGCATTTAACTCTTCATCGTCAGTCTCGATTTTTTTAATTATGTAGCTCTTGCCTTCAACTGCGTCCGTTAAATTCATGTCCATCACCTGTTTTCTGATTCCGAGTCAATCAAAAAAGCCTGCTTTTCAGGGCTTTCTCCTTAACTCCTGCAACAGTTTACCATAACTAACTCGCTTTGTCAATAAAAAATTTTAAATTTTTTCCAATCTTTTTTCTCGCAGAGTGCGCCTGCAGTATTGAACATTGCAAAAATGTCTGCTATAATTTGTTTTGTAATGACACAATAAAGGAGATACATATGTTCAGAGAAATTGCAAGAAAAAAGCAAGCCCTTTCCGACGCCGAGTGTATTGAAATTTTAAAAGCCGAGCTGCGCGGCGTGCTCGCCGTGCTCGGTGATGACGATTATCCATACGCTGTACCGATAAACTTTTACTACGATGAAGCAGCGCACAAAATCTATTTTCACTCCGGCAAAGAAGGACACAAGATGGATGCTGTAAAAAAGCACACGAAAGTATCCTTTTGCGTATACGACAAGGGTAAGCGCCGCGAAAACCATTGGTCGCTCGACATCCGCAGCGTGATAGTGTTCGGCAAAATCAAACCGGTCGAAAACTGGTCTTATGATATGATGCGCGCATTCTGCAAAAAATTTACGCAGGACACAGACTACATCGAAAGCGAAATTGCACAGTACGCAAAAAACACCGTCGTGTTGGAACTGGAAATTGAGCATATGACGGGCAAAATCATAAATGAAGCATAAAAAGAGCCGATGGCTCTTTTTTAATACTGATACTTCTTTTGTTTTGCGATTAAAAATGCACCCGTAATCACAACCGACATTGCTTCCGCCGCAACAACCGAAAACCATATACCATCTATTTTCCAGATAAGCGGCATTAATAGCACAGCCGCACTTTGAAACAAAAGCGTTCTGAGAAACGAAATGATAGCCGAGGTCAGACCGTCGTTGAGCGCCGTAAAGAAGCCCGAGCCGAAAATAGCAAAGCCGGCAAACAAAAATGAAAACGAGAAAATCCGGAAGCCATGCAGCGTCAAATCCATCAGCGCCGCATCGTAGCCGACAAACAGCTTGGAAAACGGATATGCGCACAGCTCACCGAGCACAAACATCGCAAGCGCAAACACAGACAGTATAACCGTGCTCTTCTTGCGCAGACTTTTCAGCTCCGCGTGATTCTGCGCGCCAAAATGATAGCTCACAATCGGCGCACTGCCGACGCTGTAGCCGATAAATATTGCAATAAAGACAAAGTTTACATACATCAAAACGCCGTACGCCGCAATACCGTTTTCACCGGCGTACTTTAAAAGCTGAATGTTGTAAAGCATACTGACGACGGACATAGAAATGTTGCTCATCAGCTCCGAGGAGCCGTTGGTGCAGGCCTTCAAAAGTGCTTTTCCGTCATACCTCCATTTTGTCAGGCGCAAAAGGCTCATATTCGGTTTAGCAAAATAGAACAGCGGTACTGCGCCGCCGACCACCTGGCTGAAGGCCGTCGCAAGTGCGGCACCGACCAAGCCCCATTTAAAAACCGCCATAAACAGCGCATCGAGCACCATATTGGTAACACCGGAGGCAACCGTCACATACAAGCCGAGCTTTGGCTTTTCCGCCGTAACAAAGAAGCTTTGAAACTCAAATTGCAGCATATTAAACGGCAGTGCCAGCAAAAACACTCTGCCGTAGAGCACGCAATCGGAAAGCAGCTGCCCTTGTGCACCCAAAAGCCTTGCAATCTGCGGCAAAAATGCGATGCTGAGCAGAGTAAATACAATGCCGATAATAACCGTTACATACACAAAAAGCGAAAAGAGCTCGTCTGCTTTGTCGCGGTCCCCTTCGCCGATGGTTTTTGCAATCAGCGCGCTGCCGCCCGTACCGAACATAAAGCCGATGGCGCCTAAAATCATCAATACCGGCATAATGAAATTCACCGCGGCAAACGGCGTTTTTCCGACAAGGTTAGACACAAAATAACCGTCTACAACACCGTAAATCGAGGTAAACACCAGCATCACAATTGACGGGAATGTAAACCGCAATAATTTTTTATAATCGAAATGATCAGATAACTGAATATGCATATTTTTCTCCTAACAAAAAACCGGATAAGAAAACGGATATTTCAATCCGTAGCCTTATCCGGTTTTGCATTTCCTTTGAATGCGCAACCCTCCGCGCCAGCAAAATGATTATAGCATATGTGCAATACAAAAGCAAGTCAAATCCGCTTTTATTTTCGCCCGACACAGATGCCGTAAATTGCGCCGATAATGGCATACGGAATCAGTAAAATCAAGCACACCACCGTCGAAATCGACGGCAGGAACGCGCTGATAATAAACAGCACACCCATTACCACAGTTTCATAGCCAATGAAGCGGTTGATTTTGCGCGCCTTACCTGTGTCAATATCTTTGTTTTTGATATAGTCAAACTTCGGCAGATAATTACCAATCACTAATAGAATACCGCCGACAAGCAACGCAACAACTTTGCGGATATCTAAATTCCAACCGAGCCCGTAGCCCAAGGTAACAGTCTGCAAAATAACAGACATGCACGGAATAATCCACTTTGTTACACGTTCAAACTTAATGCGATTCCCATGCTTATACGCATTGATATCATTGATGAAGCAACAGATAATCTGCAAAAGCGCCATCAGCACAGGCAAGCCAAACACCACAAAGCTCTTTGAGGCAAAATTGTCCGGGTTATTGTTTATGTCAAAATGAATTGCCAGTGTCTCCGGCAATTTATCCCACAAAGCAAGACCTAAAAAAATCGGCAAAAGGCAAATAACGCAAGTAATGATCAGACTTTTCCACTTTATAAATTTCATTCCTTCTTCCCTCCCAACGCATAAATCCATGTAAGCACTTCTTCAAACACGGAAGTGTTCAATTCATAATAGATGTAGTTTTTGTATTTTTCCTCTGCAACCAAATCCGCTGCCTTCAGCTTCGATAAATGGTATGAAACCGTCGCCCCTGTCAGATTAAAATGCTCTGCAATTTCTCCGGCAGATTTTTTGCCGCTCTTGAGCATCGACAAAATATCGCGTCTGACCGGGTCCGCCAGGGCTTTTAAAGTTTCATTCATCCCCATACAAGTCGCTCCTTTCATACTATTTAGAAATGTTTCTAAATAGATTATAGCATCCCCTGCCCAACTTTGTCAATATCTATTTAGATTTTTTTCTAAATAGAATGCAAAAAGAAGCAGCCGCTTACGCGACTGCTTAACTCATAATACGATTTTATTTGTACCGTAGCCCGTTACATAATGCTCGCGCACGCCGAGCTGTTCCATCCATTTTCGCGCAGTGCCGACGGATTGCATCCGAATCCACTTACGCTTTATCAGCGTTTCTTTATCCGAAAGCACCGGGTGTACCCTTGTACCTTCATATTCTTCCTTCCTGCAGCACCAAAGGCACGCCTTCGGCTCCACAGCCGCATAAACCTCCATACCGCAACACAAGCCGCCGTGGTGCGCCATTTGCACCATATCCGCCTTCAAAAGATGCTTCGACTCAAAGCAGAGCACATCGCCCGCGTCCGGACCGATATCCCCCAAAAACATCACCGAGGTATTCGGCGTAGACAGCTTGAATACCAGAGAACTGTCGTTCATCAGATTGTTGTTGAGTCCCGCGTGATACGAGAAAATAAAATCAATTTTTACCTCGTCCACCCGCAGGCTTTCCCCCTGATATGTAATGTGTGTTTTCTCTCGAATCTTAGGCAAAATTGCATTAAATCGCGGCAGGCAATCCAAAATGTCCGACTTAAAATTCTCATAATCCGGCACATCGTGATTTTCAATCAGCTCGTACGGCGGAAAATTGTAATAAATCGTTTCCACGTCAAAATCCGCAAGACCGTTTTTCTCCACCTCGGAAACAAAGCCGCTGATGTGGTCATCGTGCGCGTGGGTCAAAATCCATGCGCAAATATGCCGCCCGCCGATGTGCTCTTTTAAAAGCGGCATATCGTCCTCACGTCCGCCGTCGATGACGATGGCGTTATTCTGCTTCGTAATAATTACAAAGGACATCATGAATTTACTGGTTTCAGTGATTTGATACATCAAGGTTTCGCTCACAGCAAATCCTCCTTTAACGTAAGGTATGTAATATATGGCTTGTGGTCGGAGGCAACGCTTTCAAACACCTCGACCTTCCTGGTGTCGAAATGCTTGGAAGTAAAAATATAATCAATTTTGCGAGAGCCTTCTTTTCCTTTGATATTCTTAATCTTTGCCTCGTAGGAATGAACCTCTTTTTCCGGATTGGATGGCCATGTATGCGGCTCTTTTTCACCGTTTGTCGTATCATGGAGCGCATCAAAAATCGGCGCAAGCGTTTCATCGTCTGCAAGCATATTAAAATCGCCCATCAGCAAAACCGGCTTATCCGTCGATTTTACAATATCTAAAGCGGTGTTTACCGCGTTAATTTTTTCCTGCGGCATCAAGCCGAAATGGCTGACCAGCACGACAATGCCACCGCACACATCCACCTCTGCCACAAGGATACTGCGCGTTTCATAGTAATCGGCAAATTCATCCTCTTCATCGTGCTCCACATCGGGTATAAGCACGGTTTTTGCACTCTTAATCGGATATTTGGATAAAAGCGCATTGCCGTAGCCGCATCCGCCGAAAACCTTTGCGCACGCAAAGTAGCTGTACATCCCCAGCTTGTCGCCCAGATACGCCGCCGGCTCCTTCTCCATTTCCAGAATCGGGAAGCCTGCAGTTGCATGTCTTCCAACCTCATTTAAGCCGATAATATCCGGCGCAATTTCACGAATGACCTCGCCCGAAAAATCATAACTGCGTCTGGAAACCAATTCGTTGGTTCTGCCGGACATTATGTTATAGGATACAACTTTCAGGTCCATGACTGTCTCCTCCGTAACTTACAAAACTTGTACATCGCCGTGAGTATACCACACCCGCCTACATAAGTCAACCTATTTGTTCATCCCAACAACACATCCGAAATCAGCATCACGCAAAAGCCGACTAAGAGCGCATAGGTCGCACCGCGCTCGCTGCCGTGGGCGTGTGTTTCCGGAATCATTTCGTCGCTGATGACATACAGCATCGTGCCGCCGGCAAACGCGAGTGCAAACGGCAAAATTGCCGTAGAAAATGAGACCGCCAAATACCCGATCAGCGTGCCGATAACCTCCACAACACCTGTCAGCATCGCGCAAATAAAAGTGCGCTTCGGCGTTACGCCCGCTGCCAGCATCGGCGCAATAATCACCATACCCTCCGGAATGTTCTGCAGCGCAATACCGCCGGCAATGATGAGCGCCTGCGACATATTGCCCGAACCGAAGCCGACACCTGCCGCGATACCCTCCGGCAGATTATGTATCGCAATCGCCAGAACAAACAAAAGCACCTTGCTCAAGCTCGCATTGTTATGGTCTTCAATATCCGCACCGACCAGCTTATGCAAATGCGGCACCAGCTTGTCGATTAAATTCAGGCACAGTGCACCTGCAAAGATACCAAGCACTGTAATGACAATGCCGTACGTGCCGCCATATTCCAGCGACGGCATAATCAATCCAAGCACCGCCGCCGCAAGCATCACACCTGCCGCAAAGGACAAAATGATGTCGGAAAACTTATGCGACATCTCTTTAAAAACAAATCCAATCAGGGCACCGATAACAGTTGCACCGCCGACGCCCAGCGCCGTAATGAGTACCATTTCCATGATTTTCTCCCCCTTAGACAAAGAATCCCCGTCAACAGACGGGGATTTGGCTTATGCTTCAGAGAACTGGTCCTTGCCTACACCGCAAAGCGGGCAAACAAAATCCTCCGGCAAATCCTCAAACTTTGTGCCCGGTGCGATATCTAAATCCGGTGCACCAGCAGCCTCGTCATACTCCCAACCGCATACATCACATACATACTTTTTCATTTTTCATTACCTCCGTTTTATTATTATTTTAAAAAAATTACAGTTTTATTCACAAAGCTCCTTTGCAAGCGCTTCAATGGCTGCTTCACTCTGCGCATTGAGTGCCGACAGCACGGTTACGGTCGTATCCGTATAGGTGATATTCTTGCTCTTTTCCAGCATCGCGCGCATCACCTTACCAGCTGTAACTGCCCAGCTGCCGTTTTCGATAATGCCGACGGTCTTGTTCTGGAAGTTACGCTCGGTCAAATGGTCAATAAAGGTGCGCATAAACGGAAAAACATCTGCGTTATAGGTTGTGGTTGCCAATACGATTTTGCCGTAGCGGAATGCATCCTCCACCGCCTCTGCCATATCACAGCGCGCCAGGTCGTTTACGACAACTTTCGGACAGCCGTTTGCCTTCAGCTTTTCTGCCAAAAGCGCAACTGCCGCCTTCGTATTGCCATACACCGAGGTGTATGCAATCAAAACGCCTTCGCTTTCCACGCCGTAGCTTGACCATGTGTTGTACAAATCGAGATAATAGCCCAAATTATTTTTCAAAACCGGCCCGTGCAACGGACAGATGATTTCAATGTCCAGCCCTGCCGCTTTCTTCAAAAGTGTCTGCACCTGTGCACCGTATTTGCCGACGATACCGATGTAGTAGCGGCGCGCCTCGCAAGCCCAGTCCTCGTCAGCATCAAGTGCGCCGAACTTGCCGAACGCATCCGCCGAGAAAAGCACCTTATCCTTGCTGTCGTAGGTGACAATGACCTCCGGCCAATGCACCATCGGCGCGGTAACAAAGGTCAGCTCTCTTTCGCCGAGCGCAAGCGTACTGCCTTCGCCGACAACGATTTGCCTGTCTGCAAAATCCGTACCGAAGAAATTTTTCATCATCACAAACGCCTTTGCCGATGCAACAATTTTCGCATTCGGATATGCGTTCGCAAATTGAGCAATATTTGCCGAATGGTCCGGCTCCATATGCTGTACAATTAAATAGTCAACCTCTCTGCCGCCAAGCGCATTTGCAAGGTTTTTCAGCCATACATCGCCGAAGCGCGCATCCACCGTATCAAACACGGCAACCTTTTCATCCAAAATCACATAGGAATTGTATGCCATGCCGTTCGGCACAATGTACTGCCCTTCAAACAAATCTATCTCATGATCGTCTACACCGATATATTTAATATTCTGTGCAATATTCATTTTCCCTTTTCCTCCGCAAAAAGTTCTACGGTGATATTGTACCACAGTGCTTCAGAAATTTCAATCTAAAATTCTGCCGTCTGTGGAAAACATTGCCGTCCGGCACAAAATTGTTTTTCTGCACAACCAAAGCACATTTTCCCTTGCCGCTTCTTGCTTTTAACCCCCGATTGTAGTACAATACAATCAGATAAAAACAATTTAAACTTTTATAAAGGAGTACAAGTATGGACTTTTTAAAGCTTGCCACCGAGCGCTACTCGGTACGCAAATTCGAAAACAAGCATCTGCCGCAGCAAGTAATCGACAAAATCCTTGCCGCAGGGCATGTTGCGCCGACCGGCTGCAACTATCAGCCGCAGCGCATTCTGGTTTTAAACACGGATGAAAGCATCGAAAAGCTCAAAGACTGCACCAAATGCCACTTTGGTGCGCCGACAGCCATGCTTGTTTGCTACAACAAAGACGAAACCTGGACGCGCCCGTACGACGGGGCGCAAAGCGCACCTGTGGACGCCTGCATCGTGACCACGCATATGATGCTGATGGCGCACTCGCTCGGCATCGGCTCAACCTGGGTGATGCACTTTAACCCAATGAAAATGCGCGAAGTATTTAGCATCCCCGAAAGCATCGAGCCGGTTGCACTTTTGGTAATGGGCTACCCCGCAGAAGATGCCGCACCGCTTCCGCTGCATAGCGAATATAAAGCTTTGGATGAAGTTGTTGTGTATGATAAGTTTTAAGCAAAAAAGAAACCTCGCCGGGCGAGGTTTCTTTTTATTTTAATCTTCAATCAAAAACGGTGTACAAACCGTAAGCACTGTCATTAAAATTGCCAGTGCTAAAAACAGCAGCTTCAAGCCAAAGGCCTCTGCAAAAACGCCACTCAGATACGAGCCGACAAACGTACCGGCGCCGGAGGCAACCACAGTCCAAAGTCCCTGCGCAAAGGCATTCCCCTCTGCCGGCACAATTCTTTTAATGTACGGTGCAAGCGTTGCCCACAAAAGTCCGTAAAAGCTACAGCTAAACAGCATAGACAGCGCCGCCACACCCGGTCCGGGTGCAATGTAAACAATAAAGCTACGAAAGACACCCAAAAATGCAATCGCAGTAAAGATATGCTTCGACTTGAACTTATGGGCAAATTTGGATATAGCCATAATTACCAGCCATTCCGCAATACCATCGAGTCCCAAAATCAGGCTGAGCGTTCCCATATTACCGCTCAGGCCATCCTTCGCAGTGTAGTATACGGAAAAGAAATTTGTTGTTCCTGCGCAACCGATAAACAAAACAAAGGTATACGCCAAAAATTTAAGATAGGCCGCGTTAAATACATTTTTGTTCTGCTCCTCCGGTGCATTCTCTACGCGAGGCGCACGCACCGTTTTGGAAACAAGCGCAGATACCGCCGCAAGGATTGCAATATAGACAAAGAAAACCTTCGGGTCATCGTGCGGCAAAAACATTAAAATCACGCCAAAAAGGCCAAAACCGAGCGAAGCAAACGAGCGGAAAAACCCAAAGCCCAAGCCCGTCTTATGGTGAATTTCCGAACAAATGGTATCAATGAGCGGCTGATGCACCATAAAACAGCTGTAAAACAATACGACACAGCCAAACAATACAAGCTTGGTCATTGCACCGTTTAAAAACAGAAGCGAAATGAAAGCAAGCAATACCAGCGACAAGCACAGTACATTGCTTTTGTTTTTCGCCTTGCCCGCAAAATACGGCCAGACCGTCTGCGAAATGCAGGTAATAATGGCACCGAGGCCAATAACCTCACCGACTGTTTTTTCCGTTGCAAACGGAAGCGATGCCACATAGACGGACATAAAATTATTAATCAGATACTGAATACCCCACGGCAAAAAATAGAGCGCAATCAGCGCAAAAGCAATTCTTTTATTCTTCAATTTTCTTCACCTCATAAGTCAATGCGTTATCAAAAGAGCGACGCAGGTATAAACGCATACCGTCACCCACACCCAACTACGCTTTTAATGTCCCTATTATAACAAATCGTCTTTTTGTTTTCAATATAAAATTGGATAACATTTGTATACAAAACGCCACTTTTCCCAAAAATTACGATATACTTCTCAAATCGTTTCTAAAGTGGCGAAAAGCCTTGACCGAAAAACCTTGATAATATAAAATAAGGTAAATTATAACCTTTGGAGGAACTCTTTATGAATTTCATCCGTGATTTTATCAATACAGCAGACAGCGCGTGGCTTGAAAAGCACATACTTGCACTCTACGAACTGGAAAGAAAGCAAAACTTTACCGCTTACAAGCAGGCAGCAGAATATACATATACGCTTTTAAAAGACGAAGGCTTTGATGCCGAGCTGCTCGCCTTCCCCGCAGACGGCAAAACCGTGTATCAGGACAAAACCTGCCCCATCGGCTGGAAAGTATCCGATATGCGCCTTGAACTGCTTTCAGAGGTAGCAGGCATCGAAAATCCTATGCTTGCAGATTATCAAAAAGAGCCGCTTTCCTGTGCAAAGCATTCTGTTTCCACGCCGCCGGAGGGCATCACTACTCACGTCATTACGGAAAACCAGCTTAAAACCGGTGAATATGCCGAGGGCGCGTTTGTTTTGTTGAATCCGAGCACCAGACCGATGATGCCGATTATCCGGCTCCTTCTTGACTTAGGTGCCATCGGTTGGATTTCCGATTTTCAGGAAGAAGGCTTAACCGAGGATATTGATTCCGTATATTGGTGCAATGCCGCGACAGAAAACGGCTCGTGGAGCACCCTTGCAAATGAACGCGACTTTATCGGCTATCAGATTTCGCCCAGACAGGCGCACTTTTTGCGCGCCGCCTGCGAGCAAGGCATCGTTTATGTCAAAGCCTTTTCGGATGCAAAGCGCATCGAAACGGAGCAGTATGCCGTAACGGCGCTTCTGCCCGGCGAGGACAAGCGCGAGGTCTGGATTTTATCGCACATGTACGAACCGCTCATCGACGACAACGCCAACGGCGTCATTGGCAGCATTGCCATCTTAAAGGCACTGCGTAAATTTGCCGAGGCAGGCAAAATCAAATTAAAATACAGCACCCGCCTTGTGTTCGCATCGGAAATGTATGGTATGAGCGCCGTTGCAGAGCATTTCGGCGGTAACTTATCTAAGCGCTGCATCGGTGCAATCAACACCGACGGCTCGGAGGCCACCATCCGAGGCGCGGCATTTCGCGAGATTAATCCCACGGAAGCGCCTGACCTTCCGGGCTTTGTCGGCAACATTTTTATGCGCGAGGTTTGCAGTCATATCAAAGCCGCCTGCCCCGACCTTACAATCCATTACCATGATCACCGCTATGCAGACGATTGCTTTTTGTCCGATGCAACGGTCGGTCTGCCGACGCTGTGGTTTCGCCATACGCACCGTGGCTATCACCATCATTCTTCGCAAGACCCTTCTATTCTGAATGTAGAAGCGCTTATAGAGCACCTCGCCATTCACTTTGACTTGCTTCGCTATATGGCAGGCGTAACGAAAGAGGAAATCAAGGAAATGCTGCCGCGCTGCATCAAACGCGCAAACGAAGCTTTACAGGAAGCTGCAAAACAAAAGGTGCGCGCTAATGCGGATTTGACTGCGCGTCTGCGCTTTGTACAAAATCGAGAGCAGGAAAAGCTGCGCGGTCTTTCGCTATATGCGACTTTGCCGGAAATTGAAGCAGCCTGCGATGCAGTTACACTGCCGAAGCCGGAAAATATCATCGTAGAGCAGGCGCATCGCTGGTACGATTATGCGCAAAGCTTCGTATTTTCCAGAAGCCACATCGGCTTTCCGCACGACCTTGCAAATCTGCCACCTGAGAAACGACGCATTCTCCCCGGTGGCGTAACCTACTGCGATTTTGCAGATGTCCTTTCCCGTATGGACGGACAAAAGACCTTTAAAGACATCCTCGATGAAATCGAATGGGATATGGGCAAAATCTTTTCCGAATATGAGATTTTTGTTTATTTAACCACTTGTATTTATCTTGCCGAAACAGAGCATTTAGGTATGCAAGTCCAAAATCCGCTCACCGTGAAGGACATCACAAATGCCCTGCACGCCGTAGGCGTTACCGAAGGCGAGACACTGTTGGTGCATACATCCTTAACACAACTCGGCTATGTGCAAGGCGGCGCGAATACCGTAATTGATGCACTAAAGCAAACCGTCGGCGAAGACGGCACCTTCCTTGCACCGGCATTTTTAAGACCGTTTATCTATTCGGATGGCTATACAAACCGTTCTAACGAATACCGCCCGTACGATACGCGCCCAAACGGCGCCCTGCGCGACAAGGCAATCTGGACAGGTGCACTACCGAAAACGATGCTTAAGCGCAAAGAGGCCTTCCGTTCAGGGCACATCAGTCACGAATGGACCGCCATCGGCAAAAATGCAGAATACTGCACCTCCGGTCACGCACTGCTCGATAGCCCGTGCGGCAAAAACAGTCCGCTCGCCAAAGCGCTCGAGTTAGACGGCTCGGTGGTATTTATCGGTTGCAGCATAGGTGCAAACACATTTGTGCACTACATCGAAGCGATGGCAGAAGCACCGTTTTTAATCACGGCGCTTGCCGCATATATTGACGAAAGCGGCAACCAAAAAACAGGCCTTCTCCCGGAATTTCCCGGCGGCTGCAGAAGCTTTTACAGTGGCGCAGATTCCTATTTTTACAAAGAAGCCGTACGCAGAGGTCTGCATATAGCCGAGGCAGAGCTCGGCATCGGTAAGCTGTACAAAATTCGTTTGCGCGAGCTTTACGAAATCGGCATGCAGATGCATAAAGAGGACCCGTACGCAATGCTTTGCGGTGATGAAAACTGTGTATTTTGTAAGCAACTGAAAAAGAAATAACAAAAAAAGACTGTCGAGGTCAATCCCCGACAGTCTTTTCATCATAATTCCGGCAATTTGCGGATTGCCGCTTTAAAATCCTCTAAATTCGCCGATTTTTTAATCGCTTTTGCAATCTTCGTTTCCTCCGGATAATTCCAAAGCACATATACCCAGATTTCCTTCAGCTTTTGCAGCGTAAAGATTTCCGACTGTAAAACAGCGTAATAGTTTTCAATCAGCTTTTCGGAAAATTCCACAAGCTCCTGCGTTGTGATTTTCTCGCCGCCGCGGATTTCGCGAAACAGCGCCGGATTGGCAATCGCACCGCGCCCGAGCATCACGCCCTCGATTTCGGGAAAGCGCGCCTCAATGCGCTTAAAATCCGCCAGGGTAAATATATTGCCGTTATAGCAGAGCTTGTTTTTGGATTTTTCATAAAACTTTTCAAACACATCATCGTGCGGCACGCCGCCGTAATAGTCTATCTTCGTGCGCGGATGCACAATCAGCCGCTCCATCGAAAGCTTGTTGTAAATTTCTAAAAGTGCATCTGCCTCACCTTTGTCCGCAAAGCCGATGCGCGTTTTGATTTCCACCTTAAAATTCGTCTTTTCAAAGGTTTCCAGCAAAAACGCTTCCAGCTTTTCCTTGTCCTTAAGTGCGCCGCTGCCGCGCCCCTTTTGCACCACTCTCGCCGCCGGGCAGCCGAGGTTTAGATTCACCTCGCTGTAGCCAAGCTCCTTTATCTTTTCTTCAAATTTCACAAACGAATCCGCCTGCGTTGTTAAAACCTGCACGCGAAGCGGTGTATCGCCGTTTTTCTCCGGTAAAATATCGCGCAGGCACTTGCGGCTGACACGCTCCTTGTCACTCGGCACGATAAACGGCGCATAGTACATATCACATCCGCCGAAAAAGCGCGCATGCGTATTTCTGTATGTGTAGGTTGTAATGCCCTCCATCGGCGCAAAATACAGCTTCATACTGACTCCTTTAACATTTCTCGCAATTCTTCAAATGTATACTCCTTGTATCGATTCGGCTGATACAAACTTGTTGTCGTTTCCGGCAACAGCCTATGCAGTTTTTCTATATCAATATCGTTCGGCAATCCCCAATCACTTGGAGCTGCATCCTCATCTCCGACATTTGCTACACAAAAAATGAAGCTTCCGTTTTCCCAATCCATACCGCAATACTGCATAACTTGTGTCGGCTCCGCATCCATATACGCTTCCAGCTTATCGCCAAAATGCTCACAAATCAGTTCATACAATGCATCACCACTAATTTTGATAACCCTTGCACAATCGTCTTGCAATTCTTTCTTTTTCATACCGACTCCTCAACTTCCAATTCCTTTAGCTTTCTTTCCAGGACCTTTAAATAGTCCGAGGTTTCAACATTTAAGTTGTACTGCTCGACCATCTGCATAACGCTTTCCTCCACGCGCTCGACATCCTCTAAGAGAATGCGCGCCGGCATACGGTAAGCACCGCTGCCGAAAATGATCATCTGCTCCAAGCCGTCCGAGGTGGCAACCGTCACCTTGTAGCTACGGCTCAGCTCTTTGACCGCCTTTTCGATATACGCATCCGCCGTCTGCGACTCCTTGGTGTACACAACCGTAATGCCGTTAATCCGCTCCAGCTCGCCGCGGTTGCCCTTCACCTTATACGCATCGAAAACGATGATAATCTCGTACGATTTAAACACCTTATAGGCACAAATCCGCTCAATTAACGCATTGCGCGCCGCCTCTAAGCTGTCCTGCGCGAGCTTTTTTAAATCGTCCCACGCAAAAATAATGTTGTAGCCGTCGATGAGCAAATACGACTCTTCCGGCTGTTTTTTCGACTTCGCCAGCTTGTATTCGGCTGTTTTTGCCGTATAACGCACCGCCTGCTGCGGGATTTTACGCTCAACCTTGCCGTAGGTGCGCTCGAAAATGCGCAAAAGCTCGCTGTCGCTTGCCAGAACGCCGCCGCTGCGCACGGTTTGCACCGCTTCTGCCTCTGCCCTTTTCGGCTTTAATACGCTGTCTAAATGCATATGCGCCGTCACTTCGTCCCACTTTACGGCATAGCCTGCACCGTGACTGCAGAATACGGAATCCGCCGTATTTTCCAAATCAGCATCGCAATCGTAGCCAATCTGTTCAATAACTGCTTCCGGATTTTTGCAAACATCGTAGCCGCTGAATTTGCACGAAAGCTTGCCTGCGCCGTGCGTATAGCCGACAAGCTCCTTTTGATAATTCCGAATGGCATCTGCGGCGACATTGCCTTCAATCTTTGTGACATTACCGCACGTTTGCGGCATCGCAAAGCTTGCACCCATACGGTCCAAGTCCGTCATTGCGCGGCCGACATTATCCACCGGCACCTCTAAAATAAAATCGTAGTACGGCTCTAAGAGAACGCTTTTTGCACTGCGCAAGCCGTGGCGCACCGCGCGATATGTTGCCTGGCGAAAATCGCCGCCCTCGGTGTGCTTTAAATGTGCGCGCCCTGCCCTTAGCGTAATTTTCATATCCGTCACCGGCGAGCCGGTCAGCACGCCGATATGCGGCTTTTCCATCAAATGCGTTAAAACAAGCCGTTGCCAGTTTTTATCGAGCACATCCTCGCTGACCTCTGCTGCAAAATGCAGCCCCGCGCCGCGCGGCAGCGGCTCTAATACCAGATGCACCTCTGCGTAGTGGCGCAGCGGCTCGTAGTGCCCCACGCCCTCGACCGTATTTTCAATTGTTTCCTTATACACGATTCTGCCCTGCTCGAATTCGACCTCCATACCAAAGCGCTTGAATATCATCTGCTTTAAGACCTCAAGCTGAATTTCGCCCATCAAGCGGAGCTGAATTTCCTTTAAATGCTCGTTCCACACAATGCCGAGCTGGGTTTCCTCCTGCTCGAGCTGCTTTAGCTGCGCAAGCGCCGCCGCGGCATCCACGCCCTGCGGCAGGATAATGCGATAGTTAAAAATCGGCTCCGCCGTCAGCTTGTCCGCATTTTCCTCAAAGCCGAGCCCCTGCCCTGCATAGGACTGCTTCGGCCCGGTCACAGCGCAGACACACCCTGCCTCTGCCTCATCAACGCTTTTATACTTATCCCCCGAATAAATGCGGATTTCGTTGACCTTTTCATCAAAATCCACCCCGGTGGCAATCATACTTTTCACCTTGAGCGCACCGCCGGTAATTTTCAAATGCGTCAGGCGTTGACCGCGCTCATCCGTACCGATTTTGAAAATGCGCGCGCCGAAGCCGGCAAGCGGCTTTGTTTGATGCGTCAGGCGCGCAAACGCCTTTAAAAACGACTCCACGCCCTCCATTTTCAGCGCCGCGCCGCCAAAGCACGGAAATACATGGCGGCTTTTAATTGCGCGCACAACGCTCTCCTCGCGCGCCGCGCCTTCCTCCAAAACCTCCTGCATCAGGGCTTCATCGCACATCGCAAGGTTTTCGTTAAGCCGTTCTGCATCTGTATCCGTAAAATCAATAAAGTTTTCTTCAAAGCTGCTTTTTAGCTCTTCAATCACGCCCAGATAATCCGCGCCCGCCAAGTCGAGCTTGTTGATAAACACAAATGTCGGAATACGGTGCTTTGAAAGTAAATTCCAAAGCGTGGTCGTGTGGCTTTGGATGCCGTCCGTTCCGCTGATAACCAAAACCGCATAATCGAGCACCTGCAAGGTTCTCTCCGCCTCGGCGGAAAAGTCGATGTGCCCCGGTGTATCCAGAAGCGTAATCACGGCATCGTCCACATTCAAAACCGCCTGCTTTGAAAAAATGGTAATGCCGCGACGGCGCTCCATCTCATCCGTATCCAAAAATGTGTTTTGCGCATCCACGCGCCCGAGCTTTCGAATTTCGCCCGCGCAATATAATAATCCCTCAGACAGGGTTGTTTTTCCGGCGTCCACATGCGCCAGAATACCCGCTGCAATTCGTTTCATAAAAGAAATTCTCCTTTATTTCAGCTCTACACCTTCTTGCTTCAGTGCACTTTCAATGAAGGTTTTGCATGCCGTACTCAGATAACGGTTGCTTTTTACATAGAAATATAAATCTCTGTGAATTTCCGCATCCGAAAGCTTGTAATATACCACATTCGGCGTTTCGTGCAAATGCGCAATCAATGTGTCGGACACAAAGCTTACGCCCATACCCGTACATGTGATGTTGTACGCCGTCACCTGCTGGTCGAGCGAGAAAAGCACATTGGGCGTAAAGCCGTGCTTTTTGCAAAGCTGCTTTGCACGCTTGCCCGTATCGTTTTCCTGCTTTAAGAAGATAAACGGCAGCGCAGAAAAGCTTTCAAGCTCTGCGCAAGGTGTGTCCTTGGCGCGGTGCAGTCCGCTTTGAATATCCCCTACCGTCAGCGCCGTTTTCTCGTCATAATACAAATTTTTCGGCACGGCAAGCAGCAGCATTTCCGACTGGTACACCTGCGAGAAAACATATTCGTTGACAATGATGCTGTTGTCAAGCACGATGTCTAATTCCCCATCGAGCAAAAGCGACATCAGATGCTTTGTACTGCCCTCATAAATATCCAATTCAATATGCGGATACTGCGCATTAAACGCCGAAACGACCGGCGGCAAAATATACGAAGAGAACAAGCTGCTGCCGCCAATTTTCACTTCGCCTTTAATCAGATTTAAACGGTCATGCACAAAGCTTTGAAAGCCCGCCTCAATTTTATCGATTTCATGTGCGCACTGTACATATTGCTCACCAATTTCCGTAAGCGTAATCGGCGTGGTCGCTCGATTAAAAAACGGCGCACCTGCCTTGTCCTCTATTCTTTTTATGCTCGCGCTCAAAGACGGCTGCGAGATATACAAATTCTTTGCCGCAACAGAAAAACTCTGCTCTTTATATACCTCCAGCACATAGGCTCTGTTCTTAAACAAGTCGCCCACCTCCATTTATAATTTTGAAGCTATAACAGTTATGTTTGAATATATATTTGATTATACCATACACCGGTGTTATAATCAACCCATATTTTACGAGGGGTGTTTAAAATGAGTGAAGGGTACAGATTAGAAAAGGACGCAATCGGCACAATGCAGGTGCCAATCGATGCATACTACGGCGTGCAGACCATGCGCGCTCACGAAAATTTTAATATCACGGGCCAGCGCGTGCATCCGCAGTTTATTAAAAGCATTGTCGAAATCAAAATCGCTGCCGCAATGACCAATGCAGAGGTCGGCGTATTGGATACGCGCATTGCAAACGCAATTATCCGCGCCGGCAACGAGGTGTTAAACGGCAAATTCGCCGATGCGTTTATCGTCGACACCATTCAGGGCGGTGCAGGTACCTCACTGAATATGAATGCAAACGAGGTCCTGGCAAACCGCGCCATTGAGCTGTTGGGCGGACAAAAGGGCGACTATTCCATCGTGCACCCGAACGACCACGTCAACTGCGGTCAATCAACAAACGATGTATATCCGAGCGCAGGCAAGATTGCCGTTATCCGCCTGCTCAATCAGGCACATGTCGCGCTGATGCAGCTGGAAAACACACTGCAAAAGAAAGCAGAGGCCTTTAAAAATATCGTAAAAATGGGCAGAACCGAGATGCAGGATGCTGTACCGATCAGCCTCGGACAAACCTTCGGCGCCTACGCAAAATCCGTTGGGCGCGATGTGAAGCGTTTCCAGGATGCCGCAGCTGCGCTTTCCAGATTGAACATGGGCGGTACAGCAGTCGGTACCGGCATCACAGCCGATGCACGCTACATAGAAAAAATCGTCGCAAACATTGCAGACATTACCGGCCTTTCCTTGTCGCAGGCAGATGACTTGGTAGATGCAACGCAGAATTTAGATGAGTTTGTCTATGTTTCGGGCATTTTAAAATCCTGCGCGGCAACGATTTCGAAAATTTCCAACGACCTGCGTTTGATGTCCTCCGGACCGCGCACCGGCTTTGGCGAAATCAACCTTCCGCCGCGCCAGAACGGTTCGTCGATTATGCCAGGCAAAATCAACCCCGTTATGCCGGAGCTGATGAACCAGATTGCCTTTAATGTCATCGGCAACGATTTGACCGTTACAATGGCAGCAGAAGCAGGACAGTTGGAGTTAAACGCCTTCGAGCCGGTCATTTTCTACTGCTTCTTTGAGTCGATTGAAATGCTGACAAACGGCATCAGTGCATTTACTGCCTACTGTGTCGAGGGCATCACCGCCAACGAAGACCAATGCAAGGAAGCGGTTGAAAACAGCCTCGGTATTATCACTGCACTTTGCCCGTACATCGGCTACACGAAAGCCTCCTCCATCGCCAAGCGCGCACTGAAGGAAAACAAGCGCATCTATGACTTGCTTTTAGAAGAAAACATTATGGAAAAGGAAACACTCGACAAAATTTTTGACGAGGTACTGCAGAATCTTTCGGAATAAAACTAAAAAACTCCCCGATGGGGAGTTTTTTAGTTTATACCATTTCTTCCGGATGGAACACTTCGTCAAACCGTTCCGCCGTTAAAAAGCCAAGCGCAACGCAGGCTTCCTTTAAGGAGATATTCTCTGCATACGCCTTTTTCGCCGTCTTTGCGGCATTTTCATAGCCAATATACGGATTGAGCGCCGTAACCAGCATTAAGGAATTGTGCAGGTTGTGGTGCATTTTTTCTTTGTTTGCCGTAATGCCCGAAGCGCAGTTTTTGTCAAACGAAACCATCGCCTCGGAAAGCAGCCTTGCCGACTGCAGGAAGTTATAAATGCACACCGGCATAAACACATTCAATTCAAAATTGCCCTGCGATGCCGCCATACCGACCGCCACATCGTTGCCCATGACCTGCACGGCAACCATCGTTACCGCTTCGCACTGTGTTGGATTCACCTTGCCCGGCATAATCGACGAGCCCGGCTCGTTTTCCGGGATAAAGATTTCACCCAGGCCGTCTCTCGGGCCGCTCGCCAGCCAGCGCACATCGTTTGCAATCTTCATCATATCCGCCGCAAGCGCCTTGATTGCGCCGTGCGCAAACACAAGCTCATCTTTACTGGTGAGCGCGTGGAATTTGTTTTCCGCCGTCACAAACGGCTTGCCCGTCAGCGCAGAAACCTTGTCGGCAACCACCGCGCCAAAGGCTTTCGGTGCGTTCAACCCCGTGCCGACCGCTGTGCCGCCGAGCGCCAGTGCATAGAGCGGCTCCAGTGCCGTTTTCAGCATTGCCATATCGCGCTCAAGGCTGTTTCTCCAACCGCTGATTTCCTGCGAGAAGGTAATCGGCGTTGCATCCTGCAGATGCGTTCTGCCGCTCTTCACGATGCCCTCATTTTCCTTTTCCAAGCGCTTAAATGTTGCAATCAGTCTTTCACACGCCGGCAAAAGCTTGTCTTCTATCATCAGCACCGCCGCAATGTGCATCGCCGTCGGGAAGGTATCGTTTGACGACTGGCTCATATTCACATCGTCGTTCGGATGCAACAGCTTCTCGCCTGCAAGAGCGTTGCCGCGGTTGGCAATGACCTCGTTTGCATTCATATTCGACTGCGTACCCGAGCCGGTCTGCCACACAACAAGCGGAAAATGCTCGTTTAATGTGCCTTGGATGATTTCATCACAAGCGCCTGCAATGGCATCAAGCTTCTCCTTCGTCATTTTTTCTGCGCGCAGCTCGTGGTTTGCCTGCGCCGCAGCCTTCTTTAAAACACCAAAGGCGTGTATAATTTCTGCCGGCATCGTTTCGATACCGACACCGATTTCAAAGTTTTGGCAGCTTCTCTGCGTCTGTGCGCCCCAAAGCTTGTCTGCCGGCACCTTTACTTCGCCCATCGAGTCATGTTCAATACGGTAATTCATGTCTGTCCTCCTACTGCAGCGGCGTATAGCCGGTGCGCTCAATCAATTCTTGTCCCTGTGCGCTCAAAATCCATTCAAGTAGCTTTTTTGTATTTTCGCTTGCATCACTGCGCGTTACCGCATAAAAGTGCGATGCAAGCGGATATGTACCGTTTTCGATATTTTCCGTTGTCGGCGCAACGCCGTTTACGCGCAAAAGCTTGATTTGGTCGTTTTTCACCATTTGCGTTGCATAAAAACGGAAGGAATAGCCAATCGCATTTTTATAGTTTTTATAATCCGCCGTCTGCTCTATAATGCCGCCCATACCGTCTACGACATCCGCCTTGGGCGGTGTCATCAGCGGCTTTTCGCCCATCAGGCGCACGAGCGTGCTTTGGCTGCCGCTGCCTTCGTCGCGCTGAAACGCGCGGATGTTGCCAAAACCTTTTACCCCCAAAGCTTCCCACTGCGTAAGCTCGCCGGCATAAATCTGCTGAATTTGTTCAAAGGTTATGTCCTCTATCGGATTTTTCGCATTCACAAAGAAAACAAACGCCTCTCTACCAATGGGCGTAAATTCCAGCGTAACGCCCTGTTCTTTGGCAAATTCCATCTGCTCGTCTGATGGCATTGCCGCAAAAATGATGTCAGCATCGCCGGTCACAATGCTTTCATATGCGCCGGTCGTTGTATGGCACATCACATATGCGCTGTTATAATACGGCGTTTCAAGCACAGCCTTTGGATAAACTGCTTTTGCAAACGCAGAATAAATCGGGTACAGCGCCGTTGCACCGTCCATCCGCGGCAGGTTCTCTGAAAGCTTTAAATCCGCTTCCGCATCCAGGCTTGCCACCCTACTTTCTTCCCCGTACGGCGCGTAAGTATGCAGCATTTCATTTCCCTGCTCCGCCACAACCGGAATGCTGTCTATGTATGCCTGATACCCTGCGTAGATACCGGTTGCCAGAATGCAAACCGCAAGGCAGCTGCAAAGCGGAATCCATACCGCCTTTTTGCGGATTGCGCCCCACAAGCTGCAAAGAATCAGCGCTATAAGCAAAGCAGAAAATGCAACCGTCATCACCGCATAAAAGCCTTCATCCATAAACATGGCGGCTACAAGGAAGAGCAAGCTAAAATATCCGATAACGGCCCACGCCAAAATCGTAAGCAAAATTTTCCCCCAGATGCGCGTCTTTTCCCAGCCCAAAAGCCCAAGACCGCCGACCACGAGCATAAGCACAAGCCCCACAATATTTTCAAAGGTCATTTTCCTTCTCCTTTCGCTCCGCCGTTTATCCTATATGGTAAGTAAAGGCTGTATAATTTGGATGCCAAATTTTTTAGTTGAATAGCTTTAACTTTGTTAAATATATTCTAGCACAGCTTCGCTCTTTTTTCAACCGTTGCTGCAAAAACAGCCAAGACACAAAAAAGAAGGAAACTGTATTGACAATACGGATTTATTTTTATAGTATGGAGTTAAGAAAAATCTTCAAAAAAGGAGTGATAAAAATGGATTACAAATTTCCGAGAACCACCGTCGGCGGAAAAAGCGTATCGAGAATGATTATCGGCACAAACTGGCTCGCAGGCTGGAGTCATACCGGCGCAGCTGCAGACGCGATGATTAAGGCGCGCCACAGCACAACCGCAACCATTACCCCGATGCTCGAAGCCTTTATGCAAAACGGTGTCGACACCATTATGGCACCGTTTGGCGGCGCACCCGTTGTGCTGCAGGCGGTACGCGAAACCGAGGAAAAGCTCGGCAAAAAGATGATTTTGGTCGACACGCCGAACATCAATGTAGAGGACAGCGCCGAGGGTCGCCGCGAGGCGCAGGCAAAAATCCGCCAGAGCCGCGAAATGGGCGCAGACTTCTGCCTCATTCACCACGCCGCTGCCGAAAAGCTTGTCAACAAAGGCGCACAAACGATGGACCGCCTCGATGACTACACCAAAATGATTCGTGACGAAGGTCTCATCCCGGGGCTTTCCGCGCATATGCCGGAGCTGGTGGTCTACAGCGATTTAAACGAATACGATGTAGAAACCTACATTCAGATTTACAACTGCATGGGCTTTTTAATGCAGGTGGAGGTCGAGTCCGTCAACCGCATCATTCGCAACGCGAAAAAGCCGGTAATGACCATTAAGCCGATGGCAGCAGGCAGAACCACGCCGTTTATTGGTCTCAATTTCTCCTGGGCAACCATCCGCGACTGCGATATGGTCACCGTCGGCTGCTTTAACGAACTGGAAGCACTCGAAGACATTGAAATCTCTCGCGCGGCGTTTGAACACCGCGCACCGAATCTCGGTGCAAGAAGCAGCCCGGTACAAAACCAGGCAGCCTTCGGCAAACAAAAATAAACAACAAAAAGACGGTGGAACGCATCCACCGTCTTTTTTATTTTGTATCACCGACATACTGAAATCTTGGCACGGCTTTGCCGCCCACCATAACTTCCTCATCCCACATCGACAGCGGGCGCACCCAAAATGCGCAATCGCCGTAGAGTGCGCGGTAAATTACCATATCCTCGCAGGTTTCGGAGTGCTTTGCAATGCCGATATATTGATAGTAATTGCCTTTATAATGCTTATAAATCCCCTTTTTAGGCTCCATATGAAACTCACCTCTTGTTTTATTGTAACATCTTAAACAAGAAAAGGCAACAAAAGAAAGGCAATTCCGTCATTTTTCGCATTGCTTTTCCTCTGTACTTGGGTGTATAATAGTTAAAAAACAGACAAAGGAGGCGCGCGCATTGATTCATCCGAGCACACTTACGCCGCCCGAGCTTTACAAAATCAATAAAACTGCACAGCGTTCTACAATTCTCGTAGATGCATTTGAATACTTTGGCGCCCTTCTGCTCTCCGGCGCATTCTTAGCATCACTGCTGACGAAAATCGGCGTGCCGGATGCCTTGGTCGGCATTACCTCCTCTTTGGCATCGTTTGGCTATATTGCGCAGTTTTTTGCTATGTTTTTAACCAGGCGTATGCACTCAGCAAAGCGCGTGGTCGCAACGACACATGTAATTTCACAGCTTTTGTTTGTAACGCTCTACCTTGTGCCGTTCGTGCAGGTGCCGCAGGGCGTTAAAACCGCACTGTTTATGGTTTTATATCTGTGCGGCTCCTTTATTCAGTATTTAATCGGTCCGATTCGCACGAACTGGACAATGAGCTATGTCAATCCGCGCGAGCGCGGCAGCTTTTCCGCAACAAAGGAAATCATTTCCTTAATCGGCGGTATGATTTTTTCCTGGGTGATGGGCTCTGTCATCGACCATTGCGACGAAATCGGTCAGCAGCAAACAGGCTTTATCATCTGCGGTATAACCATTTTTGTATTAAGCCTGCTGATTATGCTGTGCTATCTGCCGGTGAAGGAATTAAAAGCGCCGGCGCAGGAGGCTGAGCAGTCCTCCGTGCGTGAAACCATCAAGGGCACGCTCGGCGACAAAACCTTCAGAAAAATCATCTACCTCGATGTGCTTTTCCGCGTCGCAACCGGCATTTGTACGCCGTTTATGGGTACATACTTAAACAACGAGCTTGCACTCGGCTTAACCACCATTGCAACCATTTCTATGGTCAGCAGCGTGGCGCGCGCACTAGTTTCCAAGCCGATGGGGCGCTTTGCAGATAAGACCTCCTGGGCAAATTCGCTGATGCTTTGCTTTGCCTTAGCTTCCGTCGGCTCTTTGATTAACGCCTTCACCCGCCCGTCAAACGGACTTGTGCTCTACACGATTTACATACTGTTCATTGCCGTTTACTCCGCAGGCTCGAACAGCGGTATTACCAATATTGTATTTGACTATGCAAAGCCGCACCTGCGCACGGGCGCCATCGGCATCAAGGGCACGGTCGGCGGTCTTGCAAGCGTGCTTGCAACGCTCGTCGGCGCAAAAATTGTCGATGCCGTGCAGGCAAACGGCAATCAGGTTTTCGGCATGAATATTTACGCACAGCAGATTTTATCTTTCCTTGCCTGCCTGGTGTTTGCCTCCGCCGTGCTCTACATCCGCTTGGTTATTATGAAGCTAAAGCGCGTAGAGGAATAAGTAAAATAAAAGCACCGTGCATTGTACACGGTGTTTTTTTATTACATTACGGAAAGCACAGCCTCCGTGTTTTCCTCGGAATACTCAATTTCCGCGCTGTACATTCTTGCGATTTCCAAAAAATCCGCCTCACTTGTGCTGAGTGCGCAGATAAACCTTGTCGCGTGCAAGGCAAAGGCGATGCGCTCCGTAAAGCGACCGTCCTCCAGTCCACCTGCCAAATGGCGATAGATAAAATAGCAAGCAAGCTGCTCGAGCATCGCGTCGCCCGGCACATACGCATTTTCCTGCGCCGTCTGCAATCTTTCTGTCCACGCCGCATCCAGCTGCTCTAAGCTTTTATAAAATGCGCACCACTGTGCAAGGCTTTTTTCGGGCAAATGAATGTCATACTGCGCCAAAAGCGTTTTTATGCGCGACTGCATACTTTTTTCCCTGTTCTGCAAAACAGAAAGCACTCGCGCACGGAAGGCAAAAAAGCCTGCTTCCTCTGTCGATATTCTGTCGCCATTCTGCCAAACAAGCTCCGTTTTTTCCCGCTTGGTTAAAATCAGCTTTGCCGCCGCTTCGCAGCATAAGCCGAGCCCATACTCTGTGCGGTCATCATAATCGTTTCGAAAGCGCGGATGGTCGCTGCAAATCTGGCACAGCTTGTCCTCACCGAGCTCTGTGATGATATCGCAAAGCCCGCTTTTGTTCAGAAACGGACAGCGCTCATTTTCGCCCAAAGCAAAATGCGGCGTTTCACCGGCGCAAATGCTGCTATTCAATCGCGCGCCAAACGCCCCGGGCACACTCTTATAATAAGCATAGGTATCTTTATCAATATCAATTTCCCAACCGATGCAGCAGTTATGCTTACAATCTGCTGCAATACAGGCAAAGGCATTATAATAATCCGGCACACATATCTTCATCGAATCACACTCCACGCCTCGACAAGCTTTTCAACCGACCACGCCGCATTCGCAGGCGAGGTCGAGGGCAGGCAAATCGCTTCTCTGCCCAGCTTCGGTTTTATATATTGGTTATAATACTTTTCCGCCGTCTTGCCGTTTACGAAAATCCGCTCAATGCCTGCGCCGTTTAAAATCGGTGTTAAATCATTGGCACACACATCCTTAATGGATGCATCCGCGCTGCCGGTAATGCTGCAGCTTGCAATTACATCCCAAAGCGCAATACCGCGTGCAAGCAAAAATGCACGCTTTTCCTCGATGCTTTGCGGCACGGGCGCACCGTGCACCTGCGCCACCACGCGCCAAAAACGATTCTGCGGATGCCCGTAGAAAAACAGCTGCTCACGCGATTTCACCGAAGGAAAGCTCCCCAGTATCAAGATTTTCGAATTTTCGTCATACAATGGCGGAAACGGATGACAAATCATATTTTTCTCCTTACTGAAATGAAAGACTATTCCAAGTCCTCAAAAAACATTCGGAATGCCGTCGGCAACGCATAGCTTTTGCGCTGCTCTTCCGGACGCACCCAGGTATAATCCCCGTGCATTTTATTGCACAAAATGTGATAGCAGCGCATTTCCCACTTGATGTGCGTGAAAATATGCACGCGGTCCATCGTGCGCACCAGGCGCTTCGGCGCTGCCCCCTGCGCAGCAATATACGCAACTGCAGCATCCGCATCCGAGAAGACCTGCTGTGTATTCGGCAACTGCCAAAGTCCGGATAAAAGCCCGCCGCGGTCGCGCTGCGTCAACGCAAAATGCCCGTCACATTCTAATAAAAACACGCTGAGCTGTTGCAGCTTTTTCTCTTTTTTCGGCAAACGAACGGGGTAGTCCGTCATTTTGTTTTGCTTTCGCGCCTTACATATCTCCTGCGCCGGACACAAATCGCACGAAGGCGATTTCGGCGTACAAACGCAAGCGCCCAGCTCCATCAATGCCTGCGTAAACGCACCGCACTGCCCCTGCGGATAGACCATCTCCAGTTTAGAAGCAAAATCCTTTTTCGTTTCGTCTGAATCAATCGGCACATCCGATGCCGTCATACGCGATAAAATGCGCAGCACATTGCCGTCTACCCCGGCGTGCGGCTGCTCAAAGCAAATCGACGAAATTGCCCCTGCCGTATAAGCACCGATGCCCGGCAGTGCCAGGATTTCTTCGTAGCTTTGCGGAAATACGCCGCCGTGCTTTTCCAGAATAACCTGCGCCGCCTTTTGCAAATTACGGACGCGGTTATAATATCCAAGACCCTCCCAAAGCTTTAACAGCTGTGCCTCCGGCGCTTCGGCAAGCGCACGGATATCGGGAAGGGCTTCAAGAAAGCGCGCATAATAGCCGATAACCGCCTCCACGCGCGTCTGCTGCAGCATAATTTCCGACACCCATACATGGTACGGCTCTTTGTCGCTGCGCCAGGGCAAGGTTCGCGCATTTTTTGCATACCAGGGCAGCAGCAGCTCCGGCAGCTTTTTAATAATCTTCATATCCTTTTTCATAGGCAAAGCACCTCACACACGCAAAGCGTGCCTGCATCCACCGTAAATTTAATTTCATAGCTTGCATACCGAAAGCCGTACACGCGCGCCGCATCGCTTTGATATGCCGGGCGCGGGTCCTGCTCTAAAACAGCAATGAGCGCTGCGCGATGCACCTCGTCAATACGCGCAAGCAAGTCCTTCGGGAATTCCACCGAAAGCTTGTAGCCCAGCTTTTCACCGCCAAAGCCGGCTCGTGCCTGCGGATAGCTGTCGGCATACGGCAAATACGGCTTAATATCGTAAATCGGTGTGCCGTCCTTTAAATCCGCGCCGGACACCGCGATGATTGGTCCGTGCGGTGCATCCAAATCTATTTTTTCAATTTTAACGCACGAAAGCCCGAGCGGATTCGGTCTGTACGGTGCGCGCGTTGCAAACACGCCCATACGCTTGTTGCCGCCAAGGCGCGGCGGACGCACCATCGGCGACCATTCTGCGCCGAAGGCTTCGCTAAAGCCCCACACCAGCCAAAGGTGCGAATACCCCTCCAGCCCGCGAAAGGCTTCCTTGACGCCATATGCCTTTTCAAACACAAGTGTACCGGAAATTTCCGGCACAAGTCCGCTCTGGCGCGGCAGCGCAAATTTTTCTGTAAAAGCGTTTTTTATATACGCAATCGGTTTTATCATCAGCTCATCCATAGGCTTCTCCGTATATGCACAAGGAGCCCTTATAGGCTCCCTGAAATTATCTCTTTATACCGTCCAGCGCATCCGCAATCAGGCGGTTAACCAGCGTTTTTATATCCATACCTGCCTGCTGCATCATCATCGGATACATACTAATCGATGTAAAGCCCGGCAGTGTGTTGATTTCATTGAAAATCACACGGTTGGTGTCCTTTTCTAAGAAAAAGTCCACGCGCGAAAGCGAGCGGCAATCCAAACGCTTGAAAATTGCGATTGCAGCAGCGCGAATCTCGTCTGCAACCCCATCCGGCAGCTCCGGCTGCACCTCGGTGCGCGACTGCGGATTGTTGTATTTTGCATCAAAGCTGTAGAAGGTATCGTCTGCTAAAATTTCGCCCGGATAGGAAGCGATATATTCCTCGCCGCTCTGGAACACCGCACACTCAATTTCACGACCGATAATACCCTCTTCAATTAAGACCTTGCTGTCGTAGTGCAAGGCTTCCGCAACTGCCGCCTTCAAGTGCGCATAGCTTTCCACCTTGTATACGCCCTTCGACGAGCCGGAACGGCTTGCCTTGACATAGACCGGGAAGCACAGACTCTGAATCTGTTCCTTTAAGTCTTCGACCTCCTGCGCGCTCTGCACATAGACATACGGTGCCTGCGCAACGCCGAGACCGTCGACAATCAATTTTGTATAAACCTTATCCATCGACACGGCACTCGAAAGCACACCGCAACCGACATAAGGCAGCTTCGCTAATTCAAATAAGCCCTGAATGGTGCCGTCCTCTCCGTTTTTGCCGTGCAGCACCGGGAACACCGCATCCACCGGCAAAGCCTCGAAGGTACCGTCGCCTAAAACATACAGGCACTTCTGTGCCGCAGACAGCACAACGCGCTTGTTCTGCGGTCCGATCCACATATTGTCCCGAATGGCTTCCCATGCGCCCTCGTACAAATACCACTGCCCCTCCATCGTGATGCCGACGGGTAGAATATCGTAAAGCGCTTGATCGATATTTGAAAGAATTGTATACGCGGAGCGACAGGAAACTATATTTTCTGTTGACGCGCCGCCGAAAATTACACAAATCTGTTTTTTCATTTTTCTTCACCCCTGTAGTATCCTATGCATTACATTGCTGAAAATGTCGCCTGGATTTCGCCAAGCCTTTCAAGTGCGCGCGCAGAAATCTGCTCATAGCGCTCACGCTTGTTTTTAATGCGGCGATCCAAACTTTCCATAATGCCGAAGTTTACATTCATCGGCTGGAATTTTTCCACACTCGCATCCGAAATATAATTCGCCAGTGCGCCGATTGCCGTATAGCGCGTAAAATCGACAAACGGCTGATTTTGAAGATAGCGCGCCATATTGATACCGACGGTTAAACCGCTCGCCGCAGACTCCACATACCCCTCCACGCCGGTAATCTGCCCGGCAAAGAAAAGATTCGGCTGCGCAAGCAGCTGATAGGCATTGTTTAAAAGCTTCGGCGAATTTAAAAATGTATTTCTGTGCATCACGCCGTAGCGCACAAACTCGGCATTTTCCAAACCCGGTATCATCGAAAAAACTCTCTTCTGCTCGCCGAAGGTCAAATGCGTCTGGAAGCCGACAATGTTGTAAAGCGAGCCTGCCGCATTGTCCTGACGAAGCTGAATCACGGCGTAAAAATCGTCCTTGCCCGTTTTCGGATTTGTGATACCCACCGGCTTTAAAGGCCCGAACAAGAGCGTGTCGTGTCCGCGCGATGCCATCACCTCGACCGGCATACAGCCTTCAAAAACCTTCAGGCTTTCGAAGGTCTTCATTTGCACAGTTTCAGCATGAATGAGCGCATCGTAAAACGCCTCATACTCGTCTTTTGTCATTGGACAGTTGATATAATCTGCCGTGCCGCGGTCATACCGCGCAGCGAAAAACGCCTTTTCCATATCCAGGCTATCCTTGGTCACCATCGGCGCTGCCGCATCAAAAAAGTGCAAATAGTCGTTGCCGGTAATGCGTTGAATCTCCTCGCTTAATGCATCCGAGGTCAGCGGTCCGCTCGCCACAACGGTCGGCACGCTTACGTCCAGCGTTGTCACCTCGCCGTGCACCACGGTGATGTTTTCGTGGCCGCGAATGTGCTTTGTCACCATTTCGCCAAATCCGATACGATCCACCGCCAGTGCTCCGCCGGCAGGCACTGCCGTTGCATCCGCGCAGCGCATAATCAGCGAATCCAGTCTGCGCATTTCCTCTTTCAAAAGTCCTACGGCATTTGCAAGCTGATTGCTGCGCAGCGAATTGCTGCACACCAGCTCTGCAAAATGGTCGTAGTGGTGCGCATCCGAGCGCTTTTCAGGCTTCATTTCATACAGCGTTACCTCTACGCCTCTGTTTGCAAGCTGCCAGGCTGCTTCACAGCCTGCCAAGCCTGCGCCGATTACATTTACCTTCACTTCTTCGTACCGCCTTTTTTCAAGCTTTCCTCAAAATCACAGCCCGGATTCAGGCAAACGGTCTTGCGCCCCGCGCGCGAAATATTGGTAAACAGCGCCTTCCCGCATTTCGGGCAGGTGCGGCTCTTGAGCGGTGTATCCCAAGTCATAAAATCACAATTCTGGTAGTCCTCACAACCGTAGTAGGTCTTGCCCGTGCGCGTACGCTTTACCAAAAGCGGCTTGCCGCATTTCGGACAGCTTACACCTGCCTCCACGCGAATCGACTTTGTATTTCTGCATTCCGGAAAGCCCGGGCACGCCAGGAACTTGCCGCTGCGCCCGAGTTTATAAACCATCATTCTGCCGCACTTTTCGCAAACCACATCCGAAACCTCATCTGCGATTTTCACATGCTCAAGCTCCTTTTCGGCGCGGTCCAAATCCGCTTTGAAGTCCGGATAGAAATCACGCAGAATCTGCTTCCAGGCAACACTGCCGCTCTCGACATCGTCTAAGCGCGACTCCATATTTGCCGTAAATTCCACATCGACAATATTTTCAAAGTTTTCTTTCAAAAGCTTCGTTGTAACCTTACCGAGCTCTGTCGGCACGAGCGACTTTTTCTCGCGTGTTACATAGCCGCGCGCCAGAATGGTCGTAATCGTCGGCGCATAGGTCGACGGTCTGCCAATGCCCTCTTCCTCCAGCGCCTTAACAAGCGTCGCCTCTGTATAGCGCGGCGGCGGTGCAGTAAAGTGCTGCTCCGGCTCTACACTGTCTAAGCTCAGCACATCGCCCTTTGCAAGCGGCGGCAGCGCTGTCTGCTTTTCGCTTTCCGCATCGCTGCCCTCTGTATATACCTTCATAAAGCCGTCAAAGAGCACCGTTGTGCCGGTTGCGCGGAAATTGTGCTTTTCACATACAATCTCGGCTACCGTGTTTTCCACCCTTGCATTTTCCATCTGACTGGCTACAAAGCGCTCCCAAATCAGCTTATAAAGCTTGTACTGGTCATTGGTCAAAGAACCCTTAACCGTCTCCGGTGTCAAATGCACATTCGTCGGGCGGATGGCTTCGTGCGCATCCTGCGAATTCTTTCTTGTCTTATATACGCGGAAGGACTTCGGTGCGTACTTTTCGCCGTACTTATCCATAATCAGATTTTTCGCCGCAGCCTGTGCCTCAACCGCAATACGAACAGAATCCGTACGCATATAGGTAATCAAACCGATTTTGCCCATACCGGTTACATTCACGCCTTCGTACAGCATCTGCGCCGTCGCCATGGTTTTTCTGGCCTGGAAGTTGATTTTTCTGGAAGCCTCCTGCTGCAGAGTCGAGGTCGTAAACGGCGGTGCCGGACTCTTTTGTGCCACGGTCTGCTTCACATCCGCTACCGAAAACGGCTTGCCGGTAACTGCGTTAACGATTGCCATCGCAGCCGCTTCGTCGCCAACCTCCACCTTTTTGCCCGCAGTACCGTAGTAGCTTGCCTTTACCTTCTTTTTGCCGCCCTGCGGTAAAAGATATGCAATAATACTCCAGTACTCGCGCGGAATAAATGCCTCGATTTCCTCCTCACGGTCACAGATAAGGCGCGTTGCCACACTCTGCACACGGCCGGCGGAAAGCCCCTTCTTTACCTTTTTCCAAAGAATCGGACTGAGCTGATAACCCACCACTCTGTCGAGCGCGCGTCTTGCCTGCTGCGCATCTACAAGCTTTTGATCGATGCTGCGCGGCTCCTTCACCGCTTTTTTCACGGCATCCTTCGTAATCTCATTAAAGGTGACACGGTTTTTTTCCGTTGCCGCAAGGCCGAGCGCATTTGCCAAATGCCAGCTGATTGCCTCACCCTCGCGGTCAGGGTCCGTTGCGAGCAGAACCTGGTCTGCTTCCTTTGCAAGCTTGCGCAGCTTGCCGAGAATTTCACCCTTGCCGCGAATCGTGATATAATGCGGCTCAAAGTCGTCCTCAATATCAATACCCATCTGGCTCTTCGGCAGGTCAATAATATGACCGACCGATGCCTCGACACTGTAGGTAGACCCAAGATACTTTTTAATGGTGTCTGCCTTTGAAGGAGACTCTACAATAATCAGTTTCTTTCCCATAACTTCCTCCGTCTGTTCTATACTTCAATTTCTTATTCAACCAAAATGCCGAAATTGTTGCTGCCGAGGCTCTTGACCAAGCCCGACAGCTCCAGCATCGTTAAAAGTGCACCGACAAAGCCCGCATCCTTGCCAAGCACATTGCAAAGCTCGTCGATGTGCATATTCTTTTTCGCCAAAAGGACAACGATTTCCCGGCTCGTTTCATCGAGCGGCTCCAGTTTCTTTTGCGAAAGCACCACCTGCTTGACCGTTTCCGGCTTCGGCTTCAAAAAGCGCTTGCCCTTGCGGATTTTATAGTCAGGTCCGTGCAAAAGCTCTAGCTGATACGGGTACTCCTCTAAAACATCCTCTACCTTTTTGCAAAGCTTCGCGCCGCTGTTTTGAATCAAATCATTGCAGCCTTGCGAAAAATGGCGGTTGTAATCGCCGGGCACGGCAAATACATCCTTGCCCATATCCAGTGCGCGGCTCGCCGTAATCAGCGCACCGCTCTTTACAGGTGCCTCCGTTACCAGCGTACCTGCGCCAAGCGCCGCCATAATGCGGTTTCTGCGCGGGAAATTTCGCGCGTTTGCAGCGGTTCCCGGCACAAACTCGGTGATGACTGCACCGCTTTTGATAATTTGTGCATACAGCTTTCGGTTCTCCTTCGGATAAACAACATCAATGCCGCAACCGAGCACTGCAACCGTTTTCCCGCTGGCGGCCAATGCTGCCTTGTGCGCCACCGTATCAATGCCGCGCGCCATACCGCCGATGATGGTCACGCCGTTTTGCGCCAAATCATACGCGAGCTGCTCGGTCACCTTCAAGCCGTACTCCGTGGCATCGCGCGTACCGACAACGGTGATTGCCAAAAGTCTGTCCCAATTTAAAATCTCACCCATACCGTAGAGCACATACGGTATGTCGCTGCACTCGCGCAACGCGGACGGATAAGCTGCATCGTCATAGCAAAGCACCCACGCCCCGATTTGGCGGATGCGCTTTAATACGCTCTCGGCAACAGATAAATCGTGTGCCGTGATGACCTGTATATCCTTACCGGTAATCCTTTCCGTGCGCATAAGTGCCGCTTCGTCGGCAGCGTAAATGTCCTCAATTGTATCAAAGCGCTCCAAAAGTGCGCTGATTTTCGCTCCGGTAATGCCGTCCAAGCTCGTCAGCCAAATCCATAAAAGCTTTCTGTCCATTGCACGCGCACCGTCCTTTTTGATCCTTTCGGATATAAAACCCTTTTTCTAACATACTACAAAACGGACGCTTTGTCAAAACTTTTTTTCATTAATATATAATTATTAGTAATTTTTTTTCGACACTTACCGCGTTTTCGTTGCGTTTTATGAATTTCTGTGTTAAAATACAGTTTAGCAACTCAAATTTAAAAGAAAGCGGTAAAAATATGATTGACGATAGATTATTGATGTCCGTTTCCAAGCCGATTCAGTACACCGGCGGCGAGCTGGGCATGGTAAAAAAGGATATAAATGCCGTCGACATTCGCTTCGCCTTTTGTTTTCCGGACAATTACGAGGTCGGCATGTCGCATTTGGGTATGAAGATTTTGTATCATCTGTTAAATGAGCGCGAAGACACCTACTGCGAGCGCGTATTTGCGCCGTGGCCGGATATGGAAGAAAAAATGCGCGAGCGCGGCGAGCCGCTGTTTTCCATTGAAACGAAATCTGCCGTAAAGGATTTTGATTTTATCGGCTTTACGCTGATGTACGAAATGTGCTACTCCAATGTTGTAAATATGCTCGATTTATCCGGCGTGCCGATGCTTGCCGCCGACCGCGGTGAGGGCGATCCGTTTGTTTGCGCCGGCGGTGCATGCGCTTACAACGGTGAACCGCTTGCGGATTTTATCGACTTTTTCATTTTAGGTGAGGGCGAAGAAATCTTAAACGAGGTTATGGAGACTTATGCGGACTGGAAGAAAAAAAAGCAGAACCGCAAAGCCTTTTTGGAGCGCATTGCAGAATTAGAGGGCATCTATGTGCCGTCGTTTTACGATGTCGAATACAACGAGGACGGTACAATCAAGTCCTTTACCAAAAATAATGTACACGCGAAGGACAGAATCCGCAAGCGAATCATTACGGATTTTGACAATTCATATTTCCCCGAAAGCATTATCGTGCCGTTCGGCGAAGCCGTACACGACCGCGTAACGCTCGAAATATTCCGCGGCTGTATTCGCGGCTGCCGCTTCTGTCAGGCAGGCTATGTCTACCGTCCGGTGCGCGAAAAGAGCGCAAAAAAGCTGGTAGCTTTAGCCCAAAAGCTGATGAAGGCAACCGGCTACGAGGAAATTTCGCTTTGCTCGCTTTCCACAAGTGATTATCGCGAGTTAAACGAGCTCACGGAAGGTCTTTTGGAAGAAATCGAAAAGCAGAAAGTCAACCTTTCTTTACCGTCGCTTCGTATTGATAATTTTTCTCTCGATTTAATGCATAAGGTGCAAACCGTGCGCAAAAGCGGCATCACCTTTGCCCCGGAAGCGGGCACACAGCGCCTTCGCGATGTCATCAAAAAGGGTGTAACCGAGGCGGATTTAATTCGCTCTGTTTCTATGGTGTTTTCAGGCGGCTGGACAAATTTAAAGCTTTACTTTATGATTGGTCTGCCGACAGAAACCGAGGATGATGTGCGCGGCATCGGCGCACTGGCGCATAAGGTACTGGATGCCTACTATGCACAGCCGAAGGAAGAACGACACGGCAGTCCGAGAATCTCCGTGAGTGCATCGACCTTTGTGCCAAAGCCGTTTACGCCGTTCCAGTGGGAAGCGCAGGATGATTTAGACACCATTTTGCAAAAGCAGAAGGCGGCGCGCAGCGCCATCCGCTCCAGACAAATCAGCTTCAGCTGGCACGAATCGAAGGTTACCATCTTAGAGGGCGCATTTGCGCGCGGCGACCGCCGTTTGGGCAAGGTGCTTTTAGCTGCACACAAGCACGGCTGCAAGTTTGACGGCTGGGATGAATACTTTAATTTTGAAGGCTGGATGCAGGCTTTTGCAGACTGCGGCATCGACATTGCATTTTATAACAACCGCAAGCGCAGCTTCGATGAAATTCTGCCGTGGGATCATATAGATGTCGGCGTAACCAAGGCATTTTTGCAGAAGGAATGCGAGCTTGCTTACAAGGGCATCGTTACCCCGAACTGCCGCGAGCAGTGCACGGGCTGCGGCGCAAGCTGCTTTGGAGGAGGTGTTTGCTTTGAAAGGTAACTACACCTACCGCCTGCTCTACGAAAAGGGCGTAAATGTGCGCTACATTTCACAATTGGATTTCGTGCGCGTCTTAAACCGCACGGTGCGCAGAAGCGGCCTGCCTGTGACATACACGGTCGGCTTCAATCCGCACCCGGTAATGACCGTTGCCGCGCCGATTCCGGTCGGCACAACCAGTGTATACGAGTGCATCGACATCGACTTTGACGAAAAGCAGGACACCGCATTTTTAGCAAAGCACTTAGATGCCACCTTCCCGGAAGGCATCCGCGTGCTTGAGGCAAAAGAGGTTACACAAGCCTCTGTCCCCTTCCGCGATATCGATTCTGCAAGCTACACGGTGCGCGCAGAATATTCGGGCGCTGCGCCGGATGTAAATGCATTTTTAGCGCTCGGCGAAATCTTGATTGAAAAAAAAACAAAAAAGGGCTTAAAGGAAATTGACATCAAACCCGACATTGAAAAGCTTGCGCTTTTGTCTGTCGAAGACGGCATATGCATTTTCGAAATGCAGCTGCCGTGCGGCAACGAAAAGAACATCAAACCGGATTTGGTGGTGCAGGCAATTGAGAAATATCAGCCGCAATTTCACGCAGAATGCGTTCTGCCGCACAGAACGGCAGTTTATGCAAAAGGTAAATTAATTTTTTAGGAGGATATACACATGGTAAAAGGTATGGAACATGTAGCAATCTTTGCTGCAGACACAAAAAAGCTCACAGACTGGTACAAGGACATGTTTGGTCTTCGTGAGGTGTACAACAACGGTAAGGGCACAATCTTCCTTGCTTTCGAGAGCGGTGATATGATTGAGTTTTGCATGGCAGCAGAGCCGATGCAAACTGCAACCGACAAAACCGCAGGTATTCGCCACCTTGCGCTCGCCATCGACGACGACAAATTCGACGCAATGGTTGAAAAGCTCAAGGCAGACGGCGTAAAGGTAATCACGGATGTAGTTGTTTCCCCGAAGGGCATCAAGACCTTCTTCTTTGCAGACCCGGAGGGTAACATCAGCCACCTGATTATGAGACCGGAACCGTTAGTATAAGGAGGAAACAAAAATGGATGCAAAAGAAGTACTGAAATGGGACGCGCAAAACAAAGTAAATGAAGTTGCAGAGGCTTTAAGAAAAAAGCACTTCGGCGTTGTCATCGCAAACAGCGCTGATGAAGTACGCGGCATTGTAGAAGAAATGATTCCCGAAAAGGCAACCGTTGCTGTCGGCGGCTCTGTGACGCTGATTGAGACCGGCGTTGAGGATTTGCTCGAAAACAGCGGCAAGTATAACTGGATTGACCGTTACCATCAGCCGAATTTCGAAATCATTATGGACAAATACCGCGAAGGCTATTTTGCAGATTGGTTTGTAACAAGCACAAATGCCGTAACGAAAAACGGCGAGCTTGTCAACACCGACAGCACAGGCAATCGCGTTGGCTGTATCAGCTTCGGCCCGAAGAAGGTTATCGTCATTGCCGGCGTAAACAAAATCGTAGAAGATATCGCAGAGGGCATCGACAGAAGCTTTAAGGTTGCACCGCTCAACGCAAAGCGCATCGGTCATAATACGCCATGTGCAGAAACAGGCGTTTGTGTAGACTGCGACTGCAAGGCTCGTATGTGCAACACCACAAGCATCGTACATACCTGCGTAAAATGGCCGGAGAGAATCACCGTAATTTTAGTGCCGGAAGTTTTAGGCTATTAATCTTTAAAAATGAGCAGAAGGGCGATGCATACATCGCCCTTCCCTATACGGAGAACTATGATAAATTTTGTTTTTTTGGATTTAGACGATACAATTTTCGATTTTAAAAAAGCAGAGGCGGCGGCTCTGTCTAAAACGCTGACAGAGCACGGTCTTGCGCCGACGGACACGATTGTTGCGCGCTACAGCGCAATTAACGAAGCCTTCTGGAAAGCACTTGAGCGCGGAGAGGTAACGCGCGAACAGGTTTTACTCAACCGCTTTAAGGTGCTTTTTGAAGAATTCGGTATAGACTGCGATGCTTTTAAGGTCAAGACCAGCTACGAAGCAAACCTCGGCGAAGGGCATTATTTTATCGACGGCGCGGAGGCGCTTTTAGAAGCCCTGCACGGAAAATACAAGCTCTATCTTGCCTCCAACGGCACAACCCATGTGCAGACCGGACGCATTAAAAGCGCCGGCATTGCGCGTTATTTCGAGGAAATCTTTATTTCCCAGATTGTCGGCGTCAACAAACCGAGCATAGAATTTTTCAACCGCTGTTTTTCTAAAATCGAAGATTTCAAAAAAGAAGAAACCATCATAATCGGCGACAGCTTATCGTCTGACATCGCAGGCGGCATCGCTGCGGGCATCCACACCTGCTGGTTTAATCCGCACGACCATACTGCACCTGCAGACATACAGCCGGAACACACAGTAAAATTACTGTCAGAAATTCCGACACTATTGGAGGAACTGTAAAATGAAGCTTTTTGAAAATAAAATCTATGACACACTGCCTTTAAGTAAATTCAAGCTGTTTTCGGATACAGATGGTTTTCCGAAAGCAGACAGCGCTCTCGGAAAAGAAATTATCAAAGCCGCAGACGAAGCGCTCCATGCCGAAATTCCGCAACTATACGCAAGCGTTTACCGTCGCTTTGTCGAGGACGGCAACCGCACAGAGTTCGAAGATGCCTACTTTGGTCGCCGCACTCTGCTTCGTACATTGCTTTTAGGCGAAATTACAGAAAACCAAAACCGTTACACAGACAAAATCATCGACCTCGTATGGCTGATGACGGAAGAAACCAGCTGGGTTATTCCTGCGCACAACCATCAGGAATACAGTCTCATAGCCGAGGATGCAAAATACACGCCGCTACCGCTCAATTATGACGGAACCTATACCTTCATTGACTTGTTTTCCGCGGAAACCGGCGCGCTTTTATCGTTAGTATACTATTTTTTAAAGGATAAAATCGAGGCAAAGGTGCCCGATGCCGTCAATGACCGCATTGTATATGCCGTAAACGAACGTGTGCTCAAGCCGTTTATGCGTATGGAAAATATGTGGTGGATGGGCAAGACCGGCAAAAGGCCGAACAACTGGAACCCGTGGATCATTTCCAATGTGCTTTTGTGCTGTGCCTGCACCGAAGCAAACGATATGCAAAGAAGTCGCATCACCCACAAAGCGCTGCGCATATTAGATGCTTTTATCGACCCTTATGCAGAAGACGGCGGTTGTAACGAAGGTCCGCACTACTGGAGCGAAGCCTCCGGCGGACTTTTGGACATTTTTGAAATTTTAGAAGATTTAACCGGCGGTTGTCCTGAAATTTTCGAAACACCGCTTGTGTATAATATGTTTGACTATATCCGCAAGGTGCATATGACCGGAAATTATTTCACTACCTTTGCCGACGCCGCACCGGAATTATATAAAGACGGACTACCCTATGTTCTGCGTATGGCAAAAAAGACGAAAAACGCACAGCTGTACGGCTTTGCAGCGCAAATGACACCGTCACTGCAATTCCCGTATGCCAGCCGCGGCCACAACTACCGCACATTCAAAAACCTTTGCACCGAACTCCCGGCGCAAACGGACTACACGCCTGCTGAATTTGACTGTCTGCCGAATCTGCAGATTGCCGTATGGCGCAAGGGTGGCTTTTGCGCAGCCATCAAGGGTGGACATAACGGCGAAAGCCACAACCACAACGATGTCGGCAACTGCATTATTCTGCATAATGGTAAACCAATTTTCATCGATATCGGCGCACCAACCTATACCAAGGATTTATTCAGCAGCAAGCGCTATGAGGTGTTCCCGACGGCATCCGAATACCACAATCTGCCGATTGTAAACGGTCATACGCAAAAGGTCGGCGCAAACTACAGTGCAGACCGCTTTGCAGCAGATGAAAATGGGGCAAGCGTGGAATACACAAGCGCATACGGCAACGAAACCGTACGCAGCTGTGTGCGTGAGATAAGCGTAACCGAAAACAGCTTGATTTTGCACGAAAGCATCAAAGCAGACGGTGAAATCCGCTTGCAATACTATATGGCAAAGCAGCCGCAAATGCTCGAAAACAACACCCTTGCGCTCGAAGGCGTAAAAATCACACTGCCGTCCGATGCAAACTGCAGCATTGAACCCGTACCGCTGACGGATGCAAAAATCATTAAAAACTGGCATACGGACACGCTCTACAAGCTTGTTGTCGTCGGCAAAAACGAAATGGATATTACAATGCAAATACAGGCAAAATAAAAAAAGAGGCGCTGCCTCTTTTTTATTTTATAAACCATGCATATTTCATGCAAAAAAGGTTCATACTGAAAATGACCTCACAAAATACATTTTCGATGCACGCCGACGGTCTAACCCCAACCGACGGCGAAACACGAAAGGGTCAATCCTTTTCCCCAAACCGGCAAGGTCGGATGCGTGTCCCCCACGCATCCGACCTTGCTTTGTTTTTATTCCGTTTTTTTCCCATATTGTCCGGGTGTAACACCCTCGTATTTATTAAACAAGCGTAAAAGCGTAGCAACTGTATTACAGCCAACGCGACGCGCAAGCTCCGTGTTTTTAATATTCGGCTCTGTAAGCAAAATATCGCACGCGCGCTTCACGCGATAACGGTTTAAATAGTCCTTAAAGTTTTCGCCTGTCGTTTCTTTAAACAGCGTACTCGTATAGCTCAAAGACAGCGAAAACGCAGCACTTAAGGACGAAAGCGAAATATCCTCGTTATAGTGCGCGTGAATATAATCCAACATCAAAACAGATATATCGCGCTCTGTATCCGGTGTTTGCTTTTGCACAAACTCAATTAAGGTGTTGAAGATGCCGTAAACCATACTGCGCACCTCCATTTTATCCGTACACATTTTTAAATCGAGGAAAACGATATTGCCCTCGCCGAAAATCTCCTGCGTACTCTTGCCGAGCGTGTCGGCAATGCGGTTGACCGTCGAAGCAATCGAGAACGAAAACGAGTCAAGCCGCGACTTTGTCAGTGCATGCTTTTCAAAGTTTTCATCCAAAAGCTGCGTTAAAATTTCCGCAACCTCCGCTTCGTGGCAGCGAATCACCTCGGCAATCAGCTCGCGCTCCGTATCAATCGGAAAATACAAACCGCTGCCGCCCATATTCACGCCGACATCCTCACTGGTCACGATGGCGTTGCGGCTGCCGAGACTGTAGTGCGTATCTAAAATCTTAAGTGCCGAATTATACGAATTGCCAACATCGGAAAGCCGCTCGCAAAGCTCGCCCACGGCGCCGGCAAGCTCTGCCTCGAAGCTGCCGCTGACCGTTGCAACTACATTCATCAGCTTCGCACGCAGCGTGCGCATTTCCGTGCCCGCCGTAATCACGACAAAGCTCTTATAGTCCATAATCATCGGACTGGCAACGACATTTTCCTCCAGCTGCTGCACAATAAATTCAACAATCTGACGGCGGATTTCATAAATCATTTCCTCTGAAAAGGTTTCCTGCAATTGCGCATATTTTGAAAATTCCAGCACGCATACACGATACGGTCCGTCCGTATCTGCGCAAAAGCTATTCTCCAGCTCACGCTGCGTGTCCTCATCCGGCTTAATGCCGCGCAGCATATAGCGCAGCATTTCGATGTTTTCACGCTTGCGATAGCGTGTATTTTCCTCCGCCAGCGTCTGCCGCTGGTCAGCAAGCGCTTTCGCCGTTTCACAAATGTATTTATCCTCTGCGTCACAACGGGCGTTTGTGTACGCCGAAATCGCATCTACGGTTTTTGCCAGCGGCGCATATGCATAGCGGCGCAAAAAATGCGATAAAACGATGCCGACCGCCAGCACCAACAAAAGCCCCGCCAGTCCAAGCAAATACAAATTCATACGCAATGCAGAAAAATAGTTATACGGCGTGGCAATCACATAATACCAGCTCATAACCTCTGATTGGCTTACGGCATAGCGGTAGCCGCCCTCCGTATACGGCTTATCTAAAATCGCCTGAAAACTGCCCATACGGTCCAGAAGCGCATACATACCCTTGCGCGGCGCGCCCTGGCTGTAGTTCGTGCTTGCCAAAAGCAGCTCATCCGACATAATCATCACGGTGTCCGTTGTCGACTCTGCATTTAAAAACTCATTCAAATCCACAAAGGTGAAAAAATAAATCGGCACGGAATTATACAGCTTACGCTCCACAATCGCCAATCGGCTGCCCAATGCACCCGTGCTGCTCTCCTCCATCAGACGATAGTAAATATCTGTTGAATTTGTGACAAAATAGTTTGCAATATCCATTGCCGAAATCGAACCGAACCCCTCCGACTTCAAAAAGCTGAGTGCACTGGAAACGCGCTCTGCGCCGATAACACTGTCGAGTGAATGCTCGAGTAAGGAAACATACATCTCCATATTCTTTGCACTCGCACCGTCTGTGCGCAGACGAACTATGCGGCGAACTGCCTCTGCATCTATGTTGCCGGCGCCGATGGTTGCCATCTCACGAATTTCTGCATCCCAGTACAGCGCATTGGTAACCTCCTGCGCCGTGCTGACCTGAATGTCCAGGCTCTTGGATACATGATTTAATCGCACCTGCTGCTCGCTTTCCTCGCGGTAATCCACATAAACATTCATCAAAAGCCCGGTCACAATGACTAAAACCAGGCTGAAAACCACGGTTAAAACAATGTTTCCGCTCAAAATGCGCGTTGCTATTTTCTTTTGATTCATCCCTCCGGGCTCCTTTCCTGTGTTTTAAGTCTATTCTAAAATTAGTGCATAATTTGGATGCCACTTATTTTTTGTTAAATTCTTCATATCTCAAATCATATAATTCTTCATTCGTACATTGATTGCTAATTGCAATATAAAACTGTTCATCAGTTAATGAAGTTTTATTTTTAGTTGTAGAAGAATATATTTCCTGCACATCTCCCTCTTCATCAAATGCAAGAAAGCAATCTACAAATTCAACTTTTTCTGTCTTAACCAATTCACCTTTGTGGTTTGTATGTTCTGTATCATATTCAGCAGTATATTGTTCTGCTTTTTCATATGCTTCATCAAAAGACTCTGCATTTACAGATAATATTTGTTCTTCATAAAATTTTCTGCAATCTTCACCAACAGAATAAGTATATATTACTTTTACTCCGTATTTCATACAAAAACCTCATTTTTGATTTTTCTCTTTAACTGTGTTAATTGATGAAATCAACATTCTGCGAATTTGTCCACAATCATTTGTTATCTTTTTGTATTGTTCATTATCTATATATCCTGTCCTGTTCAGGAGTTCCAACCAATATTCTGACTCATAACACTCTTTTAAAGCTATTTGCATTTTCGATATAAAATCAGCAGTTCCGTGAGCATATTTTGATTCGTGTATATTCGCACCAATTGATGTGCCAGAACGCATAAGCTGATTAGTCAATACACTTTCCTTTTTGGTTTCTTTGATATTCTTACACATATTTATAATTTCAACTGCAAAATCCTTTGCCTTATCAAGCATTATGCTTTCTGCCATATCTTCACTTCCTATAATGCTCTTTAGCTAAATTTTGCAACAAGTTGCAAAGCTAAATTATCTCATTTCATTCGATAGCTAAATTAAATTCACCATAAGCGTGCGAAGCACATTTAGCTGTCGCAGACAATTTAGCTGAGCTTGCTCAATTTAGCTCGCGTTAGCGAATTTAGCTGAATAGATTTAACAATGTTAAATCTATTCTACCACATTTACATCTTTTTTGCAAGGCACGAAACAAATGCAAAATGCATAGAATGATACAAAGGAGTGATGACTATGAGCGGAAATTTCTGGTGGGACATTGTTTTCTGGTTTTTTGCAATTGCCGGTCTGCTTTTGATGCTTTGCGATATTGTGCGCTATTTTATGTTCAAAAACACGCTGCCCGCAAAGCTGACTGTACTCATCCCGGGCAATACACTGGGCGAAAACTGTCGCGTCAGCGTTGCCAATCTTTTAAATCTCTTATACGAGCAAAACCCGGACGGCGATTTCGAACTGATTGTAGTAGATAACAGCGCAGATCCAGCCCTTTCGCAAGCGCTTGACCTACTCTGTGATGCCGGCGACTGTATCTATGCAGCCGGCGCTGCCGATGTCGCAGAGTATATAAAACACAGCTTTTAAAAAAAGAAGCTTTGCACGAAAATGCAAAGCTTCTTTTCCTTTATTCTTTCGGAATTACCGGATACAGCTGAATCGTATTACCGCCGTCCACAACAAGCTCTGCGCCCGTTGTATTTCTGGCGTGCGCCGCAAAATAGAATACGGCATCAGCAACATCTTCACCGTCTGCCACATCGCCGATCGGCGTGTAGCGCGATGGTACATCCTTGTAAAAGTCCGGATTTTTCTCCCAGCGGTCCGTGCGAATCATTCCCGGCAACACGGCGTTGACGCGAATGTTGAACTTGCCCAAGTCAAAGGCAAGTGCGCGCATCATACCGAGCTGACCGCCCTTCGATGTCGAATACGCAATTCTGTCCGGAATGACGCGATATGCAGTATTGGAATTTACAAACACGATATTACCGCCGCCGTTTGCCTTCATACGCTTCGCCGCGTGCTCGGAAAGGCAGTAATTCCAAACGATATTTGTGTTCAGCACGCGCATAAAATCTGTCAGCGGATTTTCAAAAATCTTCATACCGAGTCCCTGGTCAGCCGCGTTGCACACGAGCGTTTCAATAAAAATGCCCTTTTTGTCCAAATCGTCAAACAAATCAATGACCGCCTGCTCATCGACCGTTCTTTCGTCTAAAAGCGAATTGATGGCATAGCCTGAAATTTTCACATCCGGAAATTTTGCCTGATAGCTCTGCAGCGCCGCCTCTACCTTCGCTGCATCTCTGCCGGTAAACACAACATCATAGCCCTCAGCTGCAAACTTTTCAACAATTGCAACGCCTGTGTTGATACAAGCACCTGTAACCAAAGCTGTTTTTTTCATATTTTCACCTCATTAAAAATAAAACTCTGTCTTTGCCGGACGAATGTCCGTAAGTGCACCGGTATAGTGACGCAGTGTGTGCACCTGATACGGATGCGCAAGGCAGGCTTCCTCGTCAATTTCAATACCGAGACCCGGCTTGTCCGGAATCATCAGTTCACCGTCTTTATAGGTCAGGCTCTCATTTGTAACATCCTTACGCCATTCCACATCGGAGTACATAATCTCTAAAATACTGAAGTTCGGGCAGGATGCTGCCAGCTGCAGGCTTGCCGCATTCGCTACCGGGCCGGACGGATTGTGCGGTGCAAAGGAAACATATCTGCACTCTGCCTCTGCCGCAATCTTCTTAATTCCATAATACCGCCGGCGTGCGAGATATCCGGCTGAATATAATCTGCCGCCATCAAATCAAACATACGCTTATAATCCCAGCGCGTATACAGTCTTTCACCAGCTGAAATCGCCACCGGCGACTTATCGCGCACGGCCTTTAATGCATCCAAATTATCCGGCGGTACCGGCTCTTCAAACCACATCGGCTTAAACTGCTCTAATTCCTTCGCAATTTTGATGCCCGTTGCAATATTGAATCTGCCGTGGCCTTCGATTAAGAGGTCAACCTCATTGCCGACCGCTTCGCGCACAGCCGCTACATTGCGCAGTGCCTTATCCAGTTCCTTATTGGAAATTTCAAGATAATTTTTGCCGAACGGGTCCCACTTCATTGCAGTTACGCCGCGCTTTACAGCTTCCTTCGCCTTCGCGCCGAACTCCTCCGGCTCCTTTGCACCTGCAAACCAGCCGTTGACATAGATGCGGATGCTGTCGCGCACCTTGCCGCCCAAAAGCTGATACACAGGTACGCCCAAGTGCTTACCCAATATATCCCAAAGCGCCATTTCCACCGCGGAAAGCGCACTCATCAGCACTGCACCGCCGCGCCAGTATGCATCACGGTAAATCGAGTGCCAGTGCTGCTCAATATCCAGCGGATTTTTACCCACCAGGTACTCCTTGATATGCTCTACCGCACCCAAAAGCGCCTTTTCCTTATACTCCAGCGTCGCTTCGCCGACACCGGTGACGCCCTCGTCCGTGTAGACCTTTACAAACACCCAGTTGGTGCGAAAGCAGTCCACAACAAAAGTTTTTACATCCGTTACTTTCATACAAAAACCTCCTTTATGTTTTAATTTTAGCATGTTCTCTTGACAATTTCTATATAGAATGTTATTCTGTTTTTTAGAAATATTACTGTTTTTGGAGGTGTAGAGGTTGGATAACAAGATTATAGAAATCCCTGAACTGGTCAGCTGCGGCGTGTTTGACAGCCGTCTGACCTTCGGCAATGTGGCGGAAACAAAAAACCGCAAGGTGTCTATCTACGAATTCGAGCTGCCGATTGACGAAACCGGCATCAGCTATATCAACCACACAGTCCAGCCGCTCGATTCCAGTTTAGTGCTGTGCGCCAAGCCGGGGCAAACCCGACATTCGCGCTTGCCCATTCGCGCCTATTTTATCCACCTGATTGTGCGCGACAGCTACACCAAAAGCATTTTAAATAAGCTGCCGGATTTTTTCCGCCCCGCGCAGCGCAAAAAATACGAAGAAATTTTCACAGCGATTATCTATGCACATCAAACGCCATCGGTGCAAAACACGCTCTATTGTCACGCAAAGCTTTTCGAATTGTTATCTCTTCTTGTGCGCGAAACGGAGCACCTGCAAAAAAATGTCCATCTCAGCAGTGTAAATGAACGCGTGATTGAAGAAGCCATCGATTACATAAATGCGCACTATCTGGAAAATATTGAGCTTGGCGACATTGCGGCACATGTGCATTTAACGAAAATTTACTTTCACAATCTGTTCAAGTCTGCCACCGGTATCACCACGCATCAGCATATTCTCTCCAAGCGGATGGAGCGCGCAAAGAAATTGCTTGTCTCCTGCGAAAACATTGCCGATGTCGCCCACCGTTGCGGCTTTGGCTCGCAATCGTATTTTAACTATGTATTCAAAAAAGAAACCGGTATAACGCCTAAACAGTATAAAAAAAGTCTGTCACAAAACTATCCGGAGCAATAAAAGGCAAAATCGAGGACGATTGAAACAGCAATCGTCCTCGATTTTCATTTTTACATAATCTTTGCACTCTACCTGAATTCCGCACGGTACTTTGTCGGGGTAATGTTGCAGTGCTTTTTAAAAAGGCGGGTAAAATATGCGGTATCCGTAATACCGATGGCTTTGGCTATCGCCTCAATGCTCATATCCGTCCCTGCAAGAAGCCCCATCGCCTTATATATTTTCATTCTGTTGAAATACGCCATTGGCGGTATCCCGTATAGTTTATGGAATTTTTTTATAAAGTAAGTCGGCTGCATAAACACAAGCGAAGCAAGCGTCTCCGTCTTTAATGCTACGCCTATGTTTTCCGCCATATATTCAAGCACCGGCTTAAAGGCAAGGCTTTCAGCCGATTGAAGCTTTTCTCTTTCTGCCGCATAAATGCGTATTACATTGGCAATGTTAGCGCACAAAGCAACATCATAAAGAGGGTTTTTGAACATTTCCTTGCGGTGAGAGCTTTCAAAAAGCTTACTCATATCGGATTTATCAGGAATATCCACCACGAAATTTTCCTCAGTCAGCTTTAGAATTTCCATAAGGCTTTTCCCGCCGGCTGTGGCAGAAAATGCCATTTCATACATAGAAAAACGCTCGGAGGTGTGGGTGTACGCCCGCATTTTCCCTTTGGGAAGATATGCAAGCTGTCCGGGACGGATGATATAGCTCTGCGCATCTATGCGCAAAAAGCACTCGCCTTCAAGCACCCAGAAAAAAACATCGTACTCACCTATATGACCGACAGCATAGCCTTTCCACACAATCGGGGGCACATAAAGATAAAGCGCTTCGGGCATTATAGTAAGCTCTTTCAAGGAAATAAACCTGCTATCCAAAGGGCAACTCCTCCAATTTCGTCTTATTAAATGCAATATAGTCCTGATTAAGTCATCATCCCGCTAAAATACGCACTTTAAAAACAAGCATTTATTGCAATTTCGTACAATAAAACACATTTTTTTCACTTTACAAACAAATCATATCACAATATAATAAACCTGTCAAACACAAATAAGGAGTTGCTGAAATGAAAAAGTATGTTCAGGTGGGTTGCGGAACCAGGGGAACATATGCATATGCAGTGCCGCTGGTGCAGGCGTACGCAGATTGCGGCGTGCTTTGCGGTGTGTATGATATCAATCCAAAAAGAGCAAAGCTTGTAAGCGAATTTGCAGGAAAAGAAATTCCCGTATATAACGACTTTGATCAAATGCTCGAGCGTGTAAAGCCGGATGTCGTTATCATTACAACGAAGGATTGCGCGCACGACTACTATGCCATAAAGGCGATGAAAGCGGGCTGTGATGTCATTGTCGAAAAGCCGCTGACAACCACCTTTAAAAAGGCACTTTCCATAAGAAAAGCACAAAAAGAAACCGGACAGGATGTCACTGTTACCTTCAACCTGCGTTTCCATCCTTTTTTCAAAAGAATCAAGGAAATGATTGCAGAGGGCACAATCGGTGAAATCCGCAGCATCCACTACGAGTGGCTTCTCGACACAAGCCACGGCGCAGATTATTTTCACCGCTGGCACAGTATAAGAGAAAATTCCGGCTCGCTTCTTGTACATAAATCCACGCATCACTTTGACCTTGCAAACTGGTATCTGGAGCAGGACCCCATTGCGGTAAATGCTTTCGGCACACGCCGCTTCTACGGTGATATAAAAAAGCCTCCGGCAGACAGATGTCTCAACTGCCCCGAAAAGAAGAGTTGTAAATACTATTTTGATATAAGTCAGGATGCGATGGTAAAGAAGCTTTTTCTGGACTGCGAGGACGAGGACGGCTATATCCGCGATCGGTGCGTGTTCTCCGATGTGATTGACATTGAGGACAGTATAAGCCTTAATGTGCAATATTCCGGCGGTGCAGTCATGTCCTATACGCTCACGGCACATTCCCCCTATGAAGGGCTTCGACTATGCATGAGCGGTACAAAGGGCAGAATTGAAATTTCCACAAAAGACCTTACCGGTATGGGATATGACATCCAATCCGAAACAAACGTTAAAATCATTAACTACAACGGCGAGGAAATCCATATAGAAATTCCCGCCGAAACAGCAAAGGGACACGGCGGTGCAGATGACCAGATTCGCGAAAGGCTGTTTCGAAATAAGCATCTCCCCGATCCGCTGCACCAGATGGCTGACACCCGCGCAGGGCTGATGTCGATTGGCATCGGTATGGCAGCAAATATTTCCATGCAGGAAGGTCGCCAGGTTAAGCTCAGTGAATTTTATGACGATCTTCTGAATTGAGGTGCTTTTACCCCCGCATTCTTTTACAATGATATTCAGATAAAAAGGAACTATAAAAGGAAAAACGCTTGAATAAAGAAAGGTTGAACAAAATGGAAATCAGAATTTGCAAAAACAGCGAAGAACTCGGCAAGAGCGCCGCGAAGCACGTGGCAGAAGTGCTTAAGCACTGCATCGCAGAAAAAGGAAGCGCAAGAATCGTGCTTTCAACAGGTGCATCACAATTTGATACAATCAAGGCGCTTGTCAAAGAGCCCGGCATCCAGTGGAACTGCGTTGAAATGTTTCACTTAGATGAATATGTTGACCTGCCTATTACACATGGTGCAAGCTTCAGAAAGTATCTGCAGGAAAGATTTGTGAATCAGGTCGGCACACTGAAGGCCGTACACTTTGTAGATGGCACAAAGGAATGCATCGCAAAGCTTACCGAAGAAATCAGAAAGTCCCCCATTGACATCGGTCTTATCGGTATCGGCGAAAACGGGCACATTGCATTCAATGACCCTCCGGCTGACTTTGAAACCAAGGAAGCATACATCATCGTTAATCTCGACGAGCGCTGCAAGCAACAGCAGCTGGGCGAGGGCTGGTTTTCTACAATAAATGATGTACCGAAGCAGGCAGTGTCTATGACAACCCACCAGATTATGCAGTGCGAAAGAATCGTTTCCTGCGTTCCCTATGCAGTAAAGGCAGAGGCTGTCGAAAACACAGTCAAGGCAAAAGCAACAACAAATATGGTTCCCGCTACGCTTCTGAAAGAACATAAGGATTTCATCCTTTATCTCGATGAAGACAGCGCCGCAGGCATACTGAAGTAATCCGGAATAACAGATGGTGCCCAACTTCATATAACTCTTTGCACCAACAATCAAAAAGCAGGGCTACAGTCAATTTCTTGACTGTAGCCCTTAATTATTTATGCATGAATCATATCGCGAAGCTTTACTGCGCGCTTGTAGCATTCCTCCAAAAATTCGCGCTTGGAGTATTTTTGCGCATACGCATCATCGTAGCGCAGCTCAAAGGTCAGATTTCCCTTCCAGCCAATTGCCTTAAAGTCCTTTGCCATCTGCTCAAAATCAATGATGCCGTCAAACGGCAGCTTATGCTGATCCTTTGTGCCGTCGTTATCGTGCAGATGCGTGCAAAACAAGCGGTTGCCTACTCTTGGCAGGTAATGTGCGCCTTGCGTTACGCTCGACTCGTGCCCGCTGTCATAGCAAAAGCCCACATGCGGCTCGTCAAAGTACTCGAGCATTTTATAGAGATACGCTTCATCGTCTGCGTTTTCAATCGCAATTTTGATGCCCTTCTCTTTCGCCTTTGCAATCACCGGCTCATAGCGCTTTGCACCAAGCTCAAACCTCGTACCCTCGCGCATATCCGTCTGCACATGTATGATTAGAATCGGCACGCCAAAGGTAACGCAGTTATCGATTTCGCGCAAAAGCACCTCAATATAATCATCGCCCGCCTGACCCTCAAACCAGATGTCCGAGCAGCCCGGAATCGTGCCGTGAATGGTTTCAAATGTAAGACCGAGCGCATCACCCTGCTCGCGGTATTTGGCAAGCTCTTTTGTGTCGCTTGCACAGTCTGGATTACTGAAATACCCCTCATAGCCGATTTCCTTTGCCATAATCAACTGCTCTTCGCGGCTCATGCCTTCAAAAACTTCAATAAAAATCTTGTTCATACTTCGCACCCCTTCTTATTTTAAAACTGCACCCTTATCCGACGGCTCTACACTTTCGCTGTATCGTGCAAGGAATTTTGATACCCCGCTCTGCTCGTGCGGTGTCCAGCGTGCTCTGCGCGCCGCCAGCTCTGCATCACTTACACACAAATGCATCGTACCCGCATAAAGGTCAACCTTGATTTCGTCGCCGTTTTCTACCAGCGCAATCGCGCCGCCATCCTTTGCCTCCGGACAGATGTAGCCAATGCTTAGACCGCCGCTTGCACCGGAAAAACGACCATCGGTAATCACCGCCGTATTCGGAATCTTTTTCACAATCTCCGTCACACGATGCATTTCCTTCATGCCCGGTCCGCCCTTCGGTCCTTCATAACGGATAATCAGCGCATCGCCGGAAACAATTTCATTTTTATGGAATGCCTCATAGCACTCATCTTCATTATTAAACACTCTGGCCTTGCCGCTAAACCGCTTCAACTCGTCCGGCACGGCTGAGGTTTTTACCAATGCGCCCTTCGGTGCAAGATTGCCGTACAGCACCTGAATGCCGTCCGCCTTTTTAAACGGATTGTCAAGCGGACGAATGGTTTCTTTGTTCTTGATAGCAGCCTTGGAAAGATTCTCCGCAACCGTTTTACCTGTCACAGTCAACGCATCTGTATGCAATAGCTCACCAAGAGACTTCATAATCCCCGGAATGCCGCCCGCCTGATACAGTTCAATAACTGTTTTGTTGCCGTTCGGCACAATGTCTGTCAAAACCGGTGTTTTCGATGTGATTTTTGCAATCGCATCCCATGAAAGCTCTAACCCAAGCTCGCACGCCAGCGCCGGCAGATGCAGCATCGCATTTAAAGAACCGCCGATGGCGCTCAGCACCGTTACCGCATTTTCAAGTGCCGCCTGTGTCATAATATCCGACGGCTTGATATTCGTTTCAACCATATGCATCAATGCTTTACCGGCATCTCTTGCAGCAAATCGACGCATTGATGTGGAGGAGGGAATCAATGCTCCGCCCGGCAGCATCATACCTACCGCCTCTGCAATACAGCCCATCGTGTTCGCCGTTCCCAAAAACGGACATATGCCCGGGCCGGTATAATAGCGCAGCGTTTCCTCAATCAACTCGCGCTCCGTAATCTCACCTGCTAAAAATTTAGCGCGTGCCTTCTTCGACTCTTCCGGCTTGATTTCCGCATAGCACGGTCCCGCCGTAACCACTACGGACGGCAAATTGATTCTTGCTGCAGCGTTGAGCATCGCCGGAATAATTTTATCGCAAGAGCCCATATATACCACGCCATCGAAGATGCCTTCGCCGACAACCATCGCCTCAATAGAGTCGGAAATCAATTCTCTGTGCGGCAAGCAGTAACGCATACCGGAATGTCCCTGCGCAATGCCGTCACACATCGCAATGGTGTTAAACTCAATCGGTTCACCGCCGGCTTCAATAATACCCTTTTTCACTTCCTCCGCCAGCTTTCTAAGCGGCTCGTGTCCCGGGCAAATCTCGTTCCAGCTGTTCGCAATCGCAATTAAAGGCTTTGTGTCCAACGCATCAATGCTGATGCCTGCAGATGCCAAATGCGCCTTTGCAATCGCTTTTTGAAAAGCGTCTAATTTGTCAATTGCTCTTTGCATATTCTTTCTCTCCGTTCTATGTAATCTATTCACATTATAGCATATTGTTTTCCCAATTTCGACTGTTTCGTAAATTTTCGTAAATTTTCGTAAACCTTGACAAAAATACATTTTTCTGCTATAATTCTAAAGTCGTCACGCGGGCGCGGCGGAAATGAATGGATAATTGATAGTTGAAAGTTGATAATGAATATTGCATTAAAAGAAACTTCCGAAACAAAGTATTGGATTAATCTTTTGCAAGCAACAAACTTTCTTTCCGAAGAAGAATGTTCATCAATTTTAACTGATTGTATTGAGCTGGAAAAAATATTGATAAGCATAGTAAAATCTTCTAAACATTAATTTTCAATTTTCCATTCTCAATTATCAATTTAGCATATGCGGATGTGGCGGAATTGGCAGACGCGCCAGATTTAGGTTCTGGTATCTCCGATGTGCAGGTTCAAGTCCTGTCATCCGCACCAAAAAGCACCGTTTTGACTTTCGTCAAAGCGGTGCTTTTTTAATGCAATACTACTTTACGGCGCGTTGTAAAAAGGTTACAATCTGCCCTCTTGTACAAGTCATATCCGGCGCGAAGGTTCCGTCGCCCATACCTGAGGTAATACCGTTTGCCACTGCCCAAGCAACCGCCTTGGCATATGGCGCATCGGCAGGAACATCCGTAAAGGCATTCGTGGTGCCCACATCAGGTGCGCCTGACATTTTCCAAAGATAAACAACCGTGTCTGCGCGGGTAACAAGCTTATTGGCTTCGAAGCTGCCCTTTTCAACCATGCCCTTCTCATATGCCCACCAGGAGGATACGAAGTAGTAGTCCTTGTAGTTTACATCGGTAAATGGGTTGTTATAAATTGTGTACTGCGGCTCTCCCATAGCTCTCCAGATAAAGGTGATAATCTGCGCCTTTGTGCAGGTCATATCGGGAGAGAAGGTTGTAGGCGAGGTGCCCGCGGTGATTTTCTTATCTACAGCCCATTTTACAGGCTCAGCATACCACGCGCTCACCAAAACATCCTCAAAGGTGCCCACGATTTCCGCTTTTGGTACAGATGCAACTGCATCTACCTTCGGGATTGTAAAGCTGTCCTCCGGAATGGCAGCAAGGACCTTTCTGCCGAGCGAAGCAGAGTTTTTCCATGCACTTCCCGAAACGGAATTCCCGTTTGCATAACAATTACTTGTAGTGAATGTGACATCCGGCAGATATACAAGGTCTGCCTTGCCGGGCAAGCCCATAACGGCAATTCCCTCGTCAATGGTGAGCTTGCCAACATTGTAACAGTTCGTAAATGCACAGTTGCAGTTTGTTCTGCCGTAATTGGCAAGCCCTGCAACGACATTTGCAGTCAGATTACCCGAATTGTAGCAATCGGTAACGGTGGAATGTTCTACAGCCTTGATATCACCATATTTTTCAGCGTAGACAAACAGACCGCACGCAACCGAATTGTTGCCGTTAACCCAGTCCATTAACGGGAGTGTAATATCGCCCGAATTGTAGCACTCGCTTATATTCGACTTTTGAATATCGCCGGCAAGACCGCCCGCTATGAGCTCAAATATGTCATCATCACCCGATGTCACCGTAATATCCGCATCATTAAAGCATTTTGTTACGCTGCACCCGGCAATTTCCGCAGCTAAGCCGCCGGAAATAAAATGCAAAGTCGCAAGATGGTTCGCCTTGGGATCTTTTGTGATATTAAAGTTGATTTTTCCGTTTGCAGTATAACAGTTTGTAATCGTAGCATCCAGCGCATGTGTAGCAAATGCGCCTGCCCAGATATATAAGGGCTTGGAATATGCCGAATAGGTTACATCGATATTAAAGTTTATAAGTCCCAGGTTGCGTATTCCGGCATCACTGTTTCCAAGGCCGTTTGACATATATCCCATAAGACCGAAGTAACGGGAATTGCCTTGTTCCTGCATAAAGGGCTTTTCTTCGTTTATCTTTATGGTCATACCCGAAATAACATGACCGTTTCCGTCAAGCTGACCTCTGAAAGCATCCGCACCAAACTGTGCCTTATTATTGACATCATCGCCGTTGCCGCCGTAGGCAGGTGTGCCGCCGATTGGAATCCAGTTGCCCCAGTTTGACAGGTCGATGTCCTTTATCAGCTTGAAGTGTTTAGCCGAATCCTTGCGTATTGCATCGAGCTGCTCCGGGGTTTCTATGAGATAAGGATCTTCTTTGGTTCCGCTTCCCCCTGCAAATACATAGGGGCTGTCGTGATTTGTTGCCGGCGCACCCTGCCAGAAATCGGTCATTACAACTTCCGTAAGGTATGCCTGGGGTACAAATCCCATACCGCTTCCAATCCTAACTCTGCACCAATCGCCGGTGATGTCGGGAATTTCATCGGTGAGATCCCAGTCGATAATCTCAATAATCTGACCGGGCTGTATTTCAAATGCCTTTGTGTAGTCAATAGGATAATTCCAAAGGTACGCACCTACAGGCAGTATATGGTCGCTTAGCTTCGATGTTCCTATAACCGGCATGGCATTGCCTCTCTGATGCTGATGCCTTTCATTATAGTCCTGCATAGCCTGTGTAGGGGCGTTGGAAAAAGCTGTATGGTCTACACGCTCTATATATTCGTGGTAAACAAGCTCTATCTTTTTTTCGTCTATATAATTGATACTGTATGTATTGATTATCATTGAGCTCTTGTCACCGGAAAAAACTGCTTTGGTTTTTTTATCCCGGGTGGACTTTACATCCTTTGAAAAATGGTAAGGGTCTTTTGCAACATAGGTTGCAGTGGCTTTTACCATTGAGTAAAGCTTGGGGACCTCTGTCGTGCTGTACACCACGCCTGTGCAGGCATATTCATCAGTATTTACAAATGCGGTGAGCGGCTCTCCCGTACTGTAATCTGCCATATATGGCTTCTGCCACGCTGTTGCATAGAGAAAATCCGCTTCAATTTCAGTGATTTCATTAAAATGCTGTCTGTCTTTTGCTCGTTTTTCCGCAAACTTTTCATTATATGTTCTTTCCGGGTCGTTGCCTTCCTTCACGAAGCTTCCGAAGGTTGCTTTCGCATCATTCATATTTACATATTCTGTTTCCTGATGATGCTCATTCCAGATGGCATAATAAACGGCATCTGTGTCAACACCGTCAACGCCTGCTTCTAAAACATATATTGTTGCTTCGGTGTTCTGGCTGCTGCCATACATCGTTCTTGAGTCCGGCTCGTGATATACCGAGTAGCCACCGCTTATCAGCTTCATCGTTCCGTAGTCGCCCACTTCAAATTTGTCAACCTTTGTAGGGGTGCAAGCCGTGGATGCCGGCTTTTTGGGCACATTGGCATTTTCGACCTCCGGCGCTTTAGTTGCCGTAAACTTATAAGTCAGCTCAACCGTGCGATTGCCGTTTGAAAGCTTGATTGTGGGCGGAAATCTGTTGACCATATGGTCTGCACTTCTCGAACTGAATACTTTGTTCTCAGCGCTGTCTTTTAAGCTGAGCGTCACGACAAGGGTATATTTCACACCCTCTTTAAAGCAGCCGTTACCGTCAAGCTCGCCTACCCATTTGTAATCCTCCATCGTCATATCGGCTGTATCGCCAAACTCGATATCATCATAAGGCTTCTTTCCTGCAAGGGGCTCGTCAACAAAGATAGTTGCGCATACCTTTTCCTTTTCAACAGTATGCTCTGTTTTGAAAGCTTCCTGGCTGGAAGAAAACATCGCCTCAACATATCCGGTGCCGGAAAGATTCAACATCTTATTGTTATAGCTTATCTTGTGCCATTTTCCGTCGATACCGCCCTTTCCGCTGATGTATGCTTCAAGCACATCCACCTCGTTGCCTGCGCTAAGATATCCGGTAACCTTACTGCTGCTGTCCGGCTTTTCAAACACCTGCCAGTTTGTAATGACAGTTGCCTTTTCTCCTGCTCTGACCGCACCTGCAGCAAACATGGGCACACGCATCATACCGATTAGCATGCATACACATAAAAGCATACTGATGATTCTTTTCATTTCCAATCCTTCTTCCCTTTTGCTGATTTTGAATTCAAAAGTCGTTTCCTGCTTTTAAGCGCCCGAACGCTCGAAGAGCAGGAATCTTTATATAATAATTATACACGCACAGAATCATAGAATGCAATAGTTTTTTGCAAAAGTCATCTGTCTTTCAACAAAATCCATAAAGGCATACAAAAAGCAGCCGAAGCAATTGCCGTGGCTGCTTTTGCAAAATTCCGTTTTTGCATCATGCTTTCGAGATTTTATACCCGAGCTTGATGATATACTTGATGGTTTCAAATGCCGTGTTCCTGTCGTATGCTTTTTCGCTTTCCGGCAACGCTTCGTACGGGATAAGCAGCGGTGTTGTTTTCTTTTCCGCATCCTTTTTCTCGCCGTAGGTCCAGCCCTCAGCAATTCTGCCCGCCGCCCACACATTATGCACATTTTCTGCGATCTTCTCCGTTAAAGCAATGAGCTCCTCCGGCAAAAACACATCACTTGTATCTATCGGTTTCGGTTCATACACAGTTATTGACCTCCCTTACACTGCACATATTACAAAGCAGCCCGAAACCGGGCTGCTCCACTGTTATTGCTTGCGAAACTCTACTGTTCCTTTTTCGGCATCCATCGACTCAACGATAGCAAGCGACTCAAGCTGATAGCCGAGATTTCGAATCACCGTGCCGCCGATTTGGAAGCCCTTTTCAATGGCGATACCGATGCCCTCTACGGTTGCTCCTGCCTCCTCTGCAATGGAGATGAGCCCCTGCAGGGCACAGCCGTTTGCCAGAAAATCATCAATAATCAGCACATGATCGTCTGCCGTCAAAAAACGCTTGGATACAATCACCTGATTTACATTTTTATGCGTAAACGACTCTACCGTCGCTACATACATATCCCCGTCAATATTCACGCTCTTCGATTTTTTTGCAAAAACCATCGGTACACCGAAGCAGCGCGCAACCGGATACGCAATGGCAATACCGGAGGCTTCAATCGTAAGCACCTTTGTAATCTTCTTGTCCTGAAAGCGTCTGTAAAACTCTTCGCCCATTTCATCGAGCAGCGCAATATCCATCTGATGATTTAAAAAGCTGTCCACCTTTAAAACATTGCCCGGCTTCACAACGCCGTCCTTTAAAATGCGCTTTTCCAAAAAGTTCATTTTCCCATTCCCCCATTTTAATGCGCTTTCTAATATTGTACAACGCCGTATGGCTTTTGTCAAATTTATTCTCCGTCGTGCACACGACTTCGAATCGCATCCATGCGCGCATCCAGCTCTGCACTCAGATTTGCACACTGCAAAAGCTCCTCCGCCATCTCCGCGCTGAAGGCAAAATCCTTTTTATAGCGCAGCTGATGCTCCAGACTCGCCCAAAAATCCATCGCAATAGTGCGCAGCTGGATTTCAACACGCATTTCCCGCTTTTCGTGTGCCAAAAAAATCGGCACAGTCACAATCAAATGCAAGCTGCGATATCCGTTTTTCTTCGGATTCTTAATATAGTCCTTTTTCTCGATCAGGCAAATATCATCCTGCTTCAAAAGCGCCTCCGCCAGCGTATACACATCCTGCGGAAACGAGCAGATTACGCGCACACCGGCAATATCGTGCAGATTTTCCTCCATCGCCTCCATCGTAAAAGGCAGACCTCTGCCCAAAAGCTTTTCGCGAATACTGAACATACTCTTGATACGGCTTTTAATATCGCTGATGGGATTTCTGTCCAAACGCAGGGAAAACTCCTCGTTTAGGACATTGAATTTCGTTTCAATTTCCATCATCGCGCAGCGGTAATAGGACATCATCTTTGCAAACTCGTGCGCATGCTCGCGTGCCTCTTCGATAAATTCTTCTCCAAAATACCCCTCTATATGTTTTTGGAATGCCTCGGCATCCTTGAATGCATCTATGTTTTTCATCCTCTCACCTCTGCTTTTATTGTACCGCATTTTTTATGCATTTGCAATGAATAATGTGTGAATCTTTTGTAAAAAAAAGCGACTTCTGGCGAAGTCGCTTTTTTCTATTTACAGTTTAATACGGCCATACCGGAAACATTTTTGTAGCCGTTGTGCACGGTTGCGGTAATTACCGCCGTACCTGCGCCAACTACGGTAATTTTACCGTTTGCATCGACAACTGCAACCTTCGCGTCCGAGGTTGTATAGGTCACAGTCGGACACGGCATGGCTTCGCCGCGCGCGTTGTACGCTTCCGTCTGCATTTGCAGGCTCGTTCCCACAGCATAGCTTTCTGCGCCGGCAAGCTTGGTTACAGACCATTCCGCCTTATCCGCCGCCTGCTGCGCAGCACTTTCCCAGAAACGCACCTCTGTCCAGGAGTTATAGGTTCCGCCATCACTGTCCCCATAGCCGGTCAAACGCACAAAGCGTGCACTTGCACCGATGCTATAAATATCAAACAGCGTTGTTGTACCGCTCGTCTGTGTATTTAAAACCTCTGTCCAGTTTACACCGTCGTTGGAAATTTCCATCTTAAAGAGGAATTGTCGCTCGTCACCCTTCAAGGTCGCAATACCGAACGAATGCAGGGTTTTCACCTCGCCGAAATCATATGTAAGATTTGCACCCGAGCCGTTGCCCGACCAACGGTTGATGATTTCCTCGTTAATCAGATTATCAATCGTTCCGCTCGGCAGGTACTTATCGTGACCTGTGCTCATTGTCACCTGCTTAACCGGAATATAATTCGGTACAGTTTCTACCGCACCCGCTGCCTTGGCTGTTGCATTGACGCGGCTGATGATATCCGGTGTATTTGTGCCCGAAAGCCCTGCAAAGCTGTCATTTGCAAATCCGATAGTGTAGGTCTTGCCGGCGACAGTGAATCTGCCGTTTTCCACCGGTACTGCTGCGCCGCGATTGGTTACGCAAATACTGTTATCGCCCGCCGGCAGCATAGCATATACCGTTTTATCCAAATCAAAGCTTGTCATTTCTGCACCGCCGATTTGCACGCGTGTTTCCAAATAATCAATCACACGCTGAATCTGTGCTTCGTCCGGCTGCGGCATATGGTTGTTGATGATAATCAAGCCTCTGTCGTCCCAGAATACGGACTTGCCAAGCGCCTCCACAAGTGCACGCAGCGGAATCATCGTTCTGCCACCTACAGTCTGCGCCGGCACATCCAAGTAGGTCTCCTTGCCGTTGACTGTCATCACATTTGAGCCAATTTGCAGCTTGATGGTGTTGATGCCGCTCACGACGGTAACCGTTTGCGTAGCATCCTCCCAGCCGACTCTCGCGCCGAAGCTTTCGGAGATAAAGCGCACCGGTACAAGTGTTCTGCCGTTTTCGGTGAATGCGGAAATATCATAATTCGTTGTATCCACATAGGTTCTGCCGCCGTTTGCAAAGGCAACCGGGCTGCCGAGCTTTAAGGCTACGCTGTCCGCAAGCACATCCGCTACCGGCTTTTCGGCTGTATCCGGCGAAAGCGCCCACTGCGCCATCGGCAGATACGGTGTTATACGCATCAGCTCCGGTGCTTCACCGGCATCGAGCGGAATAAATTCCACACGGATGGCGCCCTCGGTTACATTCATGCCATGCACAGCAAGCTTAAAGCCGTCTGTATAGGCTTCGTCCTTCGCCGTCGGGCTGGTCGGCAGCGGCTTTGTTTCCATAATCGAAAGCTTTGCGCCTGCCGGTGCCTGCGAAAGCACAACAAGCATACGCTCTGTGCCAATGGTCAAAAGCGCACTTCTGCCGTCTGCTGCAAGCACGATATCTGCCGGTGTGCGTGCAAACCAGTACACCTCACTCGGCTTTGTCATCTTAAATTCATCCTGAATAACCACAGACTGTCTGCCCTTGGTCATCAACATACCGCGCTTTACATACTCTGCATTGGCATAAGCGCTCGTCATATCCAGCACTGCATAGAATTCATCTGCATCCTGCGCAGAGTCGACAAATCTTGCGTGACCGGTATTGTTCTGACCTGCGGTCAAATCCGGGTTAAACACAAGCGTGTTCTGCCCCTCGGCGCGCTTGATATAATACTGCTCCGCTGCAAACTGATAGTTATAATCCGCCGGACCTGCCGTTTGGATAAAGCGCTGTCCGTTTGCATCGACGGCAAAGTTGCCGAGCGAATAGTACATATGCCCTGTTGTATTCGTTCCGCCCTGCAATGCCGCAAAAAGCATATTTTTGTCCGTAAAGGACGAGCGCGTTGTCGCAACGGACGAGGTTTCGGAGTCAAACACGATGTCCTTCGGGATATCCGAAACATCGGTTTTGATGCTGTCATCATACCACGCAAAGCGCATATAACTTAAATCCGTCTTGTTTTTCTGCTCTAAAATGTAGTCCATGTACCACTGATACATCGGCTCTTCTGCATACTGCGCAAGCAGATACATCGTCGAGCTCGGATAAATAAAGCCATCCTCCGCATCACCGAAGCTGAACTTCTTATTATAGGAGTTTAAGTACATATAGTACTTGCCCGTTTCGCGCATATTCGGCAGCTGCATATACTTCTGCGCCTGCGCATCCAGTACAGCACCTTCTTTCGGTGCACTTAAAAGCACACCGATAAACTTTGTCGCATAATCGGTCGCCAGCTCCCAGTAGCGTGTACCCTCCGGGAAGCCGCCGTCCTCACCGTATTCCGTGAAGCACTGCATTGCATATTTCAGTGCATTTTCATATAAGTAATTTGCAAGCACCGGCGCCTCGTCGGCAATTGCCGCCGCACACATCAGGCCGCAGGCATTGGCTAAAAGCGTTCTGTTGGTCACGCCAAGTGCAATCTCCACGCTGGTCACGCCCTCGTAGGAGCGCGCATACTGCCAAAGCGCCTTTTCTTTTAATATCGTGATAATTTCCTGCTTTTCAGACGCGCTTAAACCGTAATACATCCAGTCATAAGCAATGGCAATGCCGCCCATACATTCCGCCGCAATCATCGGCGCCGACGGCGACCAGTCCGGATACGCACCTGCAGCGCGGATTTCCTCCATTGCGCGGTCCTTATACCGCGCGTCGCCCGAAATACCGTATACAAATGCTAAAACGCTTACGCGCTCCTCGACCTGTCTTGCGCCCCAGAGCCAGTTTCTGCCGTTTTTGAATACATACGGCGTCACCGGTTCATTCAAAAGCGCATCTGCCGTCTGTTTTTGTTTTTCATAAATCACCTGATAGGTATAGTCGGTTGCAATCTTGTTTCTTGCATCGTCCCAATCCGTGATGTAAATACGCGGATGCGCGCGCAGGTTGGAAACAAAGCTGTTTTCCGTAATCGCGCTGCCCTGGATTGCATCCCAGTTCACGCCCTCTATGCCGTAAAACTGTCCTTCAAAACGAATCGGCGTTTTTGTACTTATTGAAATGTTGTCAATCAGCACGGCATCGTTTGCCGTGTTCGCTGTTAAATCAAAATACAGATTTGCGCTGCTGTAGTTTGCGGATTTTTCTGCAAACGCAACATTGCTCTCTGCCGCCGCACCATTCACATACACGCTGTATTTTGCATTCTTATAATCAATTTCATAGCGGAAATTGTTCCAGCCCGCCTTCAAATCTGCATTGGCATATGCCTTCCCCGGTAAAAGTGTCGCCGAATCTGTTGCATCCTTTAAACTAAGCGCAATCGAGCCGCTGCCGACAAAGTACACATTGTATTCCACCGTTAAATCGGCTGCATCCAGACCGAGGCTTACGGTTTTCTGCAGAGTCGATTTCTTCTTTGCCATACTGCCGTTGACCGCCGCAATCACATCATTACCGCCGACGGTAAATGCCAGAAGCGAGCCTGTAACCTTTTGCCAGCTTGCCTCGGAGTCCGTTGCAATGCGCTGACCACCGTAGTTGCTGTAGTAGTTAAACAGCTGCTTTGCACCGCCCAAGGCCGCGTTTGCCTGCGGCAGGCTGCCGTCATATGCTTTGCCGACAAATTCGGCATACTCGGCGCTCGTACGCTGCGCCTCCGGGATACCGACATTGACAATCTGCACATCCACCGCATCCGGCGTTGCAATACGGATGTTGTCGTAGTACACATTTTCGTTGTTGTTGATATGCGCCGTGTTTAAGCGCACGGTAAACTCACCGTCAACCTCAGCAAGGAGTGCGCCCGACTTAATCGAGGCACCGTTTGCCTGAATATCGAAGGTCTTTTTCTCAAAATCCAGCAAGACATCTATCGCCGTCCAGGTGTCAAAGTTCTGATTTAGATTGCATAAATTCTGCGCCGCTGCATTTTGCACGCTCATCGCCATATTGCATCCCTCGGAGCGAACGATAAACGAAATGCCCAGCTTGGTCATGCCCGGATTATAAAGCTTCTTCGTTAAAAGCGGGCCGCCCTCCTTCGTGGCAATGTTGTTATAGCGCACAACCTGACTACCATCCACATTTTGCACGGCAATGGAGGCCGTGGTGGAGGTCACTCGCGTGCTCCACGCGCCAACCGTATTTGCCATAATCAGCGGCCACGCACCGATGGCATCAGCTTCAAAATCAGTTTCAAACAAGGTTGTCTGATAATCGGATACCTTGGACTTGTAGCCTGCTGCCTTCTTATACCCCGCCGCATCCGCTTTGTGCGGAAAATCGTTCGGGTCATAGGTTGCGCTGCTCGCCGCCGTGTTGGTTTTGTCAAACAGCTTTTCCGGCTCTAAATCCGTCACAGCTCTAACCGTAAAATCATCATAACAGATACGGTTGTTGTCCTTGACCGATGCCGACACGCGCATATTCAACCCCTCTGTTACACAAGCACTGTATTTCACCGGTGCCTCTGCTACACCGTTTTTCGATACGGTATATGTGCTGTTTTTTATGTCCAGCTGCACGGAAATGCTCGTCCATTCCGCATACATATCCTTGACTTCCACAACGGTGGTACCGTTTGCAATCAAGCTAAATATCGCCCTGTCATCGCTTTCGGTACGCACGCGATAAGAAAAGGTAATCTCATCTACCCCACCCAGATAAAAATTCTTCTCCACACGCGGTCCGCCGCGTTTGTCAGCAGAATTGGAAAAACACAGCACTTGTGTCTTCGCATCCTTGATGACCTGCGCTGTTGCCGTTGCAGATTCTACCTTGGTGTTCCACATTTCTGCAGCTGTACCGGTCGGGATGCTTGCACCTGCCGCGTAGGCTTCAAAGTCGTCCATAAAAACAACCTTTTCCTCTGCCGCAAACACCGAAGCTGCCGGCACAAGCGTCAAAAGCATCGCAAGCGTCACGACCCACGCTGTCAGCTTTTTAACTTTCTTCATCCTTATCGCCTCCATATATCATTTTTTAATAAATTTCTTTCAAAAAACAGACACTTTAAAGCGTTTTCCTTCAAAATCCTATTTATATTTTAACACACGCAGGCAAAAGCAACAATAGCGAATTTAATGAAATATTACTGTGGTTTTTAGAAATATTACTGTAAATCCAAGCATATAAAAAGGGCATCGGAGAAATCCGATGCCCTTTGGGATGTGCGTTTGCACTAAAATTACATATTTGCGAGATTTGCCTCGAGTGTCTCAAGCTGTGCCTTGATTTCAGCCGGCAGCTTATCGCCGAACTGCTCGAAGTACTTTTTAATACCGGTGTTCGGATCTTCGATATCCTCAATCCAGTTTGCCTTATCTACGGCAAGCAGAGCCTTGATTTCGTCTGCAGTCATATCCAGACCTTCAACATCGATATCCTCTACCATCGGTACATAACCGATTGCTGTTTCCTCAGCGCCAACCTTGCCGGCACATCTGTCTAAAATCCAGAGCAGAACGCGCATGTTGTCGCCGAAGCCCGGCCACATAAAGTTATCGTTTTCATCACGACGGAACCAGTTAACATGGAAAATCTTCGGTGCTTTTTCACCGAGCTTCTTACCCATCTCGAGCCAGTGACCCCAGTAGGTAGCCATGTTGTAACCAACGAACGGCTTCATAGCCATCGGGTCACGACGAACTACGCCAACTGCACCTGCAGCAGCTGCAGTTGTCTCAGATGCCATTGTAGCACCAACAAAGGTACCGTGGTTCCAATCTCTGGACTGGTATACCAGCGGAGCACACTTTGCACGACGGCCGCCGAATACGATTGCTTCTACCGGCACGCCCTGCGGGTTCTCAAACTCGGAGGAAATGCACGGGCAGTTTACAGCCGGAGCAGTAAATCTGGAGTTCGGATGCGCAAGCTTGTTGCCTTCTGCAGTAAATGCCTTGCCGTTTACCTTTGCACCCTTCCACTCGGTTGCATTTTCCGGCGGGTTCTTGTCGAGACCTTCCCACCATACTGTCATATCGTCATTGTTGATTGCAACATTTGTGAAGATAGTGTTCTTCTTGGTTGCAGCCAATGCGTTGAAGTTTGTCTTTTCGCTTGTACCCGGTGCAACGCCGAAGAAGCCTGCTTCCGGATTGATTGCGTAGAGTCTGCCGTCCGGGCCGATTCTCAGCCAAGCGATATCATCGCCGACTGTCCATACCTTGTAGCCCTTTTCCTGCAGATACTTCGGCGGAATGAGCATTGCCAGGTTGGTCTTACCGCAAGCAGACGGGAATGCAGCACAGATGTACTTTACTTCGCCCTGCGGATTCTCGAGACCTAAGATAAGCATATGCTCAGCCATCCAGCCTTCCTGCCAGCCGAGGTAGGAAGCGATACGGAGTGCGAAGCACTTCTTACCGAGAAGTACATTACCGCCGTATGCGGAGTTGATGGACCAGATGGTCTTATCCTGCGGGAACTGAACGATATATCTGTCGTCCGGATTTACATCCTTCTTTGCATGCAGGCACTTAACGAAATCATCGCTGTCGCCGAGTGCTTCCATAACCTTTGCACCAATTCTGGTCATAATAGCCATGTTGAGTACAACATAGATGGAGTCTGTCAGCTCAACGCCGATTTTAGAAAACGGCGAGCCAACCGGACCCATGGAGTACGGAATTACATACATTGTTCTGCCGGCCATGGAGCCTGTGTAAAGCTTTGTCAGCTTTGCATACATTTCAGCCGGATCCATCCAGTTGTTGATCGGGCCTGCTTCTTCCTTAGTCGGTGTGCAGATAAAGGTTCTGTCCTCTACACGAGCAACGTCGTTTTCAGCTGTTCTGTGATAGTAGCAGCCCGGAAGCTTTTCCTCGTTGAGCTTAATCATTTCGCCGGTTGCAACGGCTTCTGCTCTGAGTGCCTCAAGCTGTTCTTCGCTGCCGTCAATCCATACAATAGATTCCGGCTTTGTCATAGCTGCCATTTCGTCCAGCCATGTTAAAACTGCTTTGTTGTTTGTTAAAGCGTTCATTTTATTTACCCCTTTCTTATTGTACAAAGATAAGCTTTGTTAAATGTGCGACAATTATAAAACCAATTCTCACCCATTATAATTGTTATAATGATTATACAACACTTTTTCAAAAAAGCAAAGCCTTTTTTGCGCTTTTTTAAAAAAATTCACAATTTAACCAACTTTTTTAACTTCTATATTACTTTTATGTGAATTTTGCCTTGTTTTTATGTGTCGTGCTTGATTATTTCTTTAAAATATGTTAATATTAATTTTACCGCGCAAATCGCAGAACGGAGGTGAGCGCATGGGCGAAGCAAAAAAAATCATTGCACTGAACAAGAAAGCACGCCACGATTATTTCGTGGAGGATACCTACGAGGCCGGCATTGAGCTGTTCGGCACAGAGGTCAAATCCATCCGTCAGGGCAGTGTGAATTTAAAAGATGCATATGCAAGCATTTCCCGCGAGGGTGAAATGTATGTGCACGGTATGCACATCAGTCCCTATGAAAAGGGCAATGTGTTTAACCGCGACCCGATGCGCCCCAAAAAGCTTTTGATGCATAAGAAAGAGATTTTGAAGCTGATGGGCACCGTACAGCAGCAGGGCTATGCCTTAATCCCCCTTTCGCTGTATTTTAAGGGCTCGCGCGTCAAGGTCGAGCTCGGCGTGTGCAAGGGTAAAAAGCTCTACGATAAGCGCGACGATGCAGCTAAGCGCGATGCAAAAAGAAATATGGACCGCGCATTGCGCGAAAGAAACAGATAATTTCATATTTTTCGTACAAAACATTCAGTATGTTTTACGGCCAAGCATGCCATGGCTAAGCATTTTTGTTCGTATTTTACAGACAACTATGTCAAACACAAGTGGGCTCAGACGCAAAAGGGATGCATTTGCGAGCAAGTTGCAGCGCGGAGGACGAGGCAAGGCTCGCGCCTGGCGAGGACGACAAAGTGCAAATTGCCGTAAAGGCGCACTTTTCGGCGAGCACATTTGCGTTTGGCATAGTTTATGGGGGCGTAATGGTTTCGACGGGGATGTTGCAGTACGGGAAGCGGGTAGTGGTGGGGCGCCACTTTAAAAGCTCTATTTTAAATTTAAACGCTAATAAGAATTTAGCTTACGCTGCCTAATTAGGCAGCCGTCTGCCCCGGGAGGACCGCGGCTTGGGTGCAGGCGTCAAACAGCGGTGAACGTGATTTAGCTAAGCTTTGCGCTAAACATGACTAATGAAGCTACTGAGGCTGCAGGTTTGTTTGTGGACCTGCAGCTGAGGGAATGTTAACCACAAACTGCACCCGGAGATGCCTGTATGAATATGTTTTCGGACAGGGGTTCGACTCCCCTCGCCTCCACCAAAATGAAAAAGAGTACCGTCAGGTGCTCTTTTTTATTTTGGTGCGTGCATTAGAAGGGAGTCGAACCCTGAGAGGGTTTTCGGCGAACAGCGGACATGCCTGTGACATGTTCGCCGCCGAAAAGGTGCGCAGTCCGGTACCGAAGCCGTAGGCTTGGGTGGACAAGCAATCAAGACGCGAAGCGGCTTCTCCCCTCGCCTCCACCAAAAAAGAACGATTATTTTGATACAAATAATCGTTCTTTTATTTTGCCTTGAAAACCTTGATTTTACTAGGTTTTTCAACAATTTGTATTTTTGTGAACATTTATAAAATGTTCCGTAAGGATAATTTTTAATCCCTTACGGCTTTTTTGTTGCTTTTTATTAGAGTAATCGTTTAATTTATGGGTAATCGTTCAAGTTTTGTATTTCATTTATATCTTCTTGTTTTGTATATTAGGCTTTAAATTATTAATACCTGCTGTTCAATTTGTGGAAAAAACCTAAAAATATAAATGAAAACTGCACTGCTTACTTGCGTGTAATAGATACAATCATAATTATTAAGAAAAAAACTTGACATTTTATTTTATTTTTGATATCATAATATCAAGATATTATGATATCAAAAAGAGGTGATATTGTGAATACTTCGGATACGCCCACCCATCAAAAGGTAATGATTCCTTTGCGATTACCCCCTAATATTTATGATCAAATGATGAGCAAAGTACAGAAACGAAAGAAGAAGGAACGAGGATATAGCGTTAATCAATATTTAACTGAAATCCTTTCAAAAGATTTGAAAAAAAAGGAGAAAGAATATGAGTGAAGAATTAATACAAAAAGGCTATACAAAACACGGAGAGCGTTTCGGAGAGTATGAATACTATAATATAGGAAAAACAAATTTTTCTGACTTGGAAAAACACGCAATTGTTCCTAAACTAGAATGGGGAAACTACAAAAGAAAAGCTCCTGATGCCCTCGTTTGTGATAGGAGAAACAAGCAGAATCCGACGGTAATTTGTGTAGTAGAGTATAAGTTGCCTTCTGAATTTAATACTGAGAATAAAAAATATATAGCTTTTGAACAATGCAACAATTATGCCCAAGTATGTAATGCCAAAATTTGCATTGTAACTGATGGAAATGAATTTTTTTGGTTAAACCCAAGGGCGGACAAAAGCAGCTGCGATTACACATATTTTGATAATGAAGATAATAGGGAAAGAGGATTTGCTTTTATTCGCAACGAAAACAATACTTATTTTAAGGAATATTTTGACTCGACATCTGCTGAATCAATCAACATAGTAGAACTTCTTTGTGACACAATTAATGAAACAAATCATTTAATTAGGCCAGCTCAAATGATTTCGCCATCTGTTTTGGCTAAAAAAGTATGGCAGTCTGTATATATGTCTACAGGAGATGACCCTAAAAAATGTTTAATGACATTTACGGAGTTGTTCATCTTTAAATTCTTAAGCGACAAAAAGATACTAAAGTATGATGACAATGGAAATTCAATAGATTTTGAAACGGTTTACGGTAAGGGTAAAAATTTTTGCCTGAAATATTATCTTAGCAACGTACGTCCATACATAAAGAAACTTTTTCCTGTAGGAAATGATGGAACTACTATAATTAATGGTTTAAGTTTAAAGAAGGATCAAAATCAAGATGAGTTATTTTTTGATGTGTTAAAAGCTTTCAAAGAAAACGGAAGACTAGATAATATTGACCCTGCATTCAAAAGTAGATTGTTTGAAGATTTCCTAAAGAGCACTACAGGCAAAAAACAATTAGCGCAATTCTTCACCCCCAGAAACGTTGTAAAGGCTATAGTTGAAATGGCGAACGTGAAAAATTTGCCTAATGGTTCTTCTATTTGTGATCCGGCATGTGGAGTGGGCGGGTTTATTTCTGAAGCTGTCTTAAATAGGCGAGCTAATGGAATAAACGACTATAGTGTAAAAAACGGAAAAATCATAACATCTATTGATTACAACGGAACCGATTATGATGAGTTAACAATAATATTAGCTAAGGCAAATTACTTGATAACATTAATAGAATTAGTTGCAAAAAATGCTTCTTTGACAGAAAATTTTTCGGAAATATTCTCAAATGTATTTCAATTACAAAACAAGAGTATTATAGGATCTTTGGAAAATGTAAAAGAATATCAGTATGATTTGATAATGTCAAATCCGCCATACATTTCATCTGGTAAAGGCTTATATACAAAGTATATAGATGATAGACCAGAATTAAAGAAGCATTATAATACAACAGCTATAGGAAAAGAAGGATTATTTTTACAAAAAATAATTGCCGAATTGAAGCCGAACGGAAAAGCTTTTGTGATTTTACCAGATGGATTTTTCTATCGTCCAACAGATAATGCTTTAAAAGAAAAGATGATTTCTGAATGTTATATTGATGGTATAATCTCTTTACCATTAAAGACTTTTTATGCCACCAGCAAAAAAACTTATATTTTGTGTTTAACAAAGAAAAGCTCTGCTAACGAAATTCAAAAAGCTCCTGTTTTTTTAGGTTTGGTTAGTCAAATTGGAGAAACGTTAGATTCAGATAGGATTCCTTGTGAAAAAAATGATTTGTTAGAAATTTCAAAAGAGTATAAAAAATTCATTTTTGATAGTGAATCATATCAAGTAACAAGTAAAAGAATTAAGATAATCCCTTTTGAAAAAATAAATGCAAATTTTAATTGGCTAGTTGAAAATTATTGGGATAACGATGAATTGATAGAGCTGGGATTAAAAGGCGAAGAACGAGATTTAACATCAGATGATATAATCGAGGAAATAGATCGTAGTGTTCATAAATTTAATAATGTTAAATCCTCTTTGTTGGGATTAATTAGTGAAATCAAGGTTGATGATACGGAATATATATCTTACTCTTTAACAGACAAAGACACATTTGAGTTTTTTCCGGCAGGGCTAGGGCTAACACGTAAAGAGTATGCTGTATTAGATACGAAGAACCCACAAGATATTCCTGTTTATACTGCCGCACGTAAACCAGTTGCTTATTTTAGTAATTTTAAAATCAGTCCTATTTCGTGTTCTAATGAATCTCCACTGATTTCTTTCGCTTCAGATGGAGATGGCACTGCGGGAACAAATATATTTTATCATGAATCTCCTTTCTATATAAATACATCTAGAAGAGCGTTTAAGGTAAAAAATCCTGATATCAATCCTAAATATGTATATTATTATATACAGGATATGAAAAAGCAATATTCGTTAGACTTTAGGTTTAAAGCAAACAATAGTTATTTAGAACAAATAGTAATATGCGTGCCTACTAAGGATGGAAAAATAGATAGAGATATGCAATTGAGATTTATCGAGTACTACGAAAAATTAAGAAGCTTTAAACAAAATACATTAAAGGAACTTTTCGACGCATTAAATCAATTCGAGGAAGATATAGATCATCAATTAGATAAAACATTAAAAAGATTTCTCAATTTGGATATAGAGTAGTTTTCGTTGTAATAACAATGGTATTTAGTCTACCTGCAATAAGTCTCATAAAATGAAACGATGGTCACTTTTTTTAAAATGGTGGTCAAAAAATTATATTAAAACAAGTGTTGAGATTTGTATCAAAATATGCACTCTTACCCAAAACAAAAAGCGACTTACTTCGGACAATGTCCGTAAGTCGCTTTTTTAATCTTATATTTCTACCATTTCGCCTGCCTGCATAACCTTAAGCACATTGAATTTATCATCAACAAATGCAAGGTCTGCCTGCTTGCCCGCGGTAATCGAGCCGATTTCTTCATATAAGCCGACGGCGCGCGCCGGATTGCCCGATGCCATTCTAAATACCTGCGCAATGCTTGCGCCGGTTGCCGCCATCATATTGCGGCAGCATTGATCCATCGTGAGTCGACTGCCGCCAAGCTCACCGTTCGGACCGAAATTGAGATCGGGATACTGCATATACTCCGGCCTGGTCTCCACCTTGCCGGCCGCCGAGGTACCGCGGTCTGTAGTCAAAATAATCTTTTCTGCAGTCTTGCAGAACAAAAGCAGCTGCTGCAATTCCGGATGCACATGCTTACCGGCAGAATCCGAAATCAGCTCTGCATACATTTCCGGTGTTTTCAGGCAATACTCGTCCGGACCGTAGCCGCGTATACCGCCGCTATCGCAGGTCTGACGCCCGGTTGCATTAAAGGTATGCGTCATAATCATCGGGCGGTTTTTGCCGAGCGCACGCACCTGCATCGGGGTTGCTTCACTGTGCCCGAGTGCAAATACAACATTCGGGTTGACCTGTCTTGCGTAATCCAAGAACGGCTCTAAGCCTTCGCGCTCCGGCGCGATTGTCCACACGCGTATGCCCGTGCCGGCAGCATCCACCAGCGCCTTATACTCCGACTCCGTCATCGGATGACGCCACGGATTTCTCGCCGCGCCTGCGCCGTACTTTGGATTGGTGTACGGCCCTTCGGCATAGATACCGCGCAGCCCCTTCACCTTGCCGAGCGATGCATTCACATTTTTAAACGCTTCCATAAATTCATCAAAATTTCTGCCGTAGGACGGCGTTGCCAAAAAGCTGGTTGTACCGTGTTTTACAAAATAATCTGCCGCGCCCTGCGGATCGGCAAAGGTTGTCGCTTTATCACCGCTATGCACATGAATATCGAAAAGTCCCGGGCCGACATATGCGCCCTTTGCATCTATTTTCTCGGCATCTGCGGGGATTTCCGTCTCGCGTGCATTGCCGACCTGGGCAATTCTATCGCCCTCGGTTAAAATCACGCCGTCCCAAATAATACCGTTCTCTAAAACTACCTTTGCATTGATAATCGCTTTCATCTTACTTCCTCATTTCATCCAAAAGTGCCTTACCGCCTTCGATAATTGCTTCTGCTACGCCTGCTTTGTAGTTGGAAGCGCATGCCTCGTAGCCGCCTTCGTCAAATGCAGACTGCATCGGGAAATACCCCATAGAACCGTTTGTAAGTGCGCACGGCATAATCATATCCCAGCCCTCTGCTTCCTTGATACCGACACCGATATCAGTAAACGGCTCGCCCGGGATACCCAGCATGGCAACATTACCGAGCTTTAAGCCGGTCAGTGTCATTTCAAAGAATTCCGGTCCGTTTTCAAGGCGGCACATACGCAGAGCCTCTGCCACAACCGTTGTCAGCTGCATTGCCTCGTACGGAATATCGCAGTCTCTGCCCGCTTCGTGCAGCTCCTTATACTTATGCGCAAGCGGTAAATCCTTTTTGTCCGGCACATTTGCCGCAAGCTTGATTGTCTTTTTGATAATGCCGATATCGTCTACATCAAAGTAGGCAACCTTATCGTACACCTGCAGAATCGTACCTGCAAGCGCACGTCCTACAAAGCGCGCCATACCCGGGCTCTTCATTTCGTTATCGAAGCTGATTTCGGTATCGTTCATATCGCCCGGTGCCGGGAATACGTGTGTCGATCCGACATCGCCTTCACAACCGGTCATAAACATACACTTTGTGCCGTCGAGCGCAGCTTCTATGGTTTTGCGCATCCAGTGCGGCCAATCGGCGGAAATCAGGTCACCGTTGGTCGTGTCCGCGTGTACGCCGTAGTTCATCAATACAACACTCTCCGCGCCTTCGCGGTCTACGCGCAGTACGTGTACTCTCTGGTCTAATTCGCCAATCGGGTGATCGATATTCGGGTCGTTAATCGGCGGGCAGGTAAAGGTAGAGCCGTCCTTCATCTTATAGCGGCGGATGTATGCCACTCTCTCCGGCGCCCAACCTGTGCAATAGCCCATCTTTGCCGGCTTCATTTCCTGCATTGCCAGCGCCACAACATCTGCAAGACGCGCACCGACAAAAGCATTGTAAGCATCAATCATTTCCGCCTCCGCGCCTTCGCGCCCTTCCGATGCGATAAACGGACCGGTGTGCGTGTGCGATGCGGTTAGGAAAATATTCTCTGTACCGATGCCGGTTTTCTTATCAATTTCCGCAAACCATACATCTAATTCCTTTTTTGTAACTGCGCACAAATCCACTGCAACAATGGCAATCTTCTTTGCGCCGAGTTCAAGCACAAGTGCACTTGCCTGCAGCTCCGTAATCACACCGCTTGCATAACGCGGGATATAATATCCGCGCATCGGAATACCGAGCGGTGGAGTTGTATTGACCTCAGCGTAGCCTGCCAATAATTTACTCATCCTTCATTCCTCCGTTTATATGTTTATTTTTTTAATTCCTCCAAAATGGCTTTACCGCCCTCGATAATGGCTTCTGCAACGCCTGCCTTGTAATTCGACGAACGTGCCTCATAGCCACCTTCATCGTAAGCGGATTTCATCGGAAAATACCCCATCGAGCCGTTGGTCAGCGCACACGGCATAATCATATCCCAGCCTTCTGCCGCCTTGATACCAACACCAACGTCGGTAAACGGCTCGCCCGGAATACCTACAAATGCCACTTTGCCGAGCTTCAAGCCCATTAAAGGCATTTCAAAAAATTCCGGACCATTTTCAAGTCTGCACATACGAAGCGCTTCAGCAACCACCGTCGTCAGCTCCATCGCCTCATACGGAATATCGCAATCGCGTCCTGCATCGTGCAGCTCTTTATACTTATACGCCAGCGGCATATCCTTCTTGTCCGGCACATTTGCCGCAAGCTTGATAGTTTTATGTACAATGCCGATATCGTCCACATCAAAGTACGCCACCTTGTCGTACACCTGCAGAATTGTGCCCGCCAAAGCTCTGCCGACAAAGCGCGCCATGCCCGGGCTCTTCATTTCGTTATCAAAGCTGATTTCCGTATCGTTCATATCGCCCGGCGCCGGGAATACATGCGTCGAGCCGACATCGCCCTCACAACCGGTAAAGAACATACATTTTGTGCCGTCGAGCGTTTTTTCAATCGTCGTGCGCATCCAATGCGGCCAGTCGGCGGAAAGCAGTTCCCCGTTGATGGTGTCTGCGTGCAGACCGTAGTTCATCAAAACAATACCGTGACCGCCTTCACGGTCGATGCGCACAACATGAACTCTCTGGTCCAATTCGCCGAGCGGATAGTCGATATTCGGGTCGTTAATCGGCGGGCAGGTCATGGTTGTGCCATCCTTCATCTTATAGCGGCGGATGTAAGCCACTCTCTCCGGCGCATACCCCGTGCAAAAGCCCATCTTCGCCGGTTTGAAATCCTTAAGCGCCAGCTCTGCCGCATCTGCGATGCGCGCCGTAAAGAACGCCTTATACGCTGCAACCACACTTTTCTCCACATCAAAGAGCGGAGCTGCATTGAGAATCGGGCCGGTATGCGTATGAGACGCCGTCATAAATATATTTTCCTTTTCAATGCCCGTTTGCGCTTCAATCGCCTGCAAAATGCAATTTGCATCCGCATTTTCAATCAGACAAACATCCACGGCAATCATCATAACTGTCTTTTCGCCCAAACGAATGGCAAGTACACTTGCCTTTAAATCATCTAAAAAGCCCTTCGCATGGCGGGGCACAAAATAACCGTGCACGCCGATGCCGAGCGGCGGATTGATGTTGACCTCCGCATAACCTACCTGCAATTTGCTCATGCTTGTTGCCTCCTTTTATCCTACACAAAGCTCGCCTTCCAGCATCACCTTGCCTACATTAAACTTATCGTCAACAAAAACAAAATCCGCTTTTTTCCCGACTTCAATCGAGCCGATGTCGCCATCCATACCCAAAAGTCTTGCCGGATTCAGCGATGCCATAATAAAAGCCTGTGCAATGCCGCAATTCGAATGCGTCATAATATTGCGGCACGCCTGATCCATCGTCATTTTGCTGCCGGCAAGTCTGCCGATTTCATTAAAATTCAAATCAATCGCATCCGGAAAGTTTTCGGATGCAAAGCCCTTATACGGTGTCGAGTCCGTAATCAGGATTGTACGGTAAAGTCCCTTCGTTTTCAACACCATATTGACCATATCCGGGTGTACGTGAATGCCCTGCGAATCGCAAATCAGCTCGGCATACATCTCCGGGTCGGCAAGACAGTACTCATCCGGTCCGCGACCGCGGATGCCGTGACTTGCGCCGGTTCTGCCCGTGGCGTTGAGCATATGCGTTGTCAGCTTCGGTCTGAACTTTGCACCCAGTGCGCGAATCTGCTCCGGCGTTGCCTCACTGTGCCCGACAGAAAATACCACATCTGGGCTGACCTTTCTTGCATATGCCATCACCGGCACAAGACCTTCACGCTCCGGCGCAACGCTCATCAGCTTTAAATCCTCTCCCACCAAATCAAGCAGCGGCTCATACTCCGCCGCATCAATCGGCCCGTAGTTCCAAAGCTCCATATTTGCACTTGCACCGTACTTGTCGCTGATGTACGGTCCTTCTATATTGATGCCCTTAATATTCTTTTGCGTTTTCATCGCTTCTTTCACGCATCGGATACCTTCAAGCAGTCCTTCATAGGTGTTTTTCGTGGTCGCTGCCGCAAGCAGACTTGTTTCACCGTGCTTTAAGAAAAACTGCGCCGCCGCTTTCGGATCACCGCCGTAGAAGGCGTCGCCCTCCTTGCCGTGCACATGAATGTTCACAAAGCCCGGCCCGACATATGCGCCGCCCGCGTCAATCACCTGTGCGCCTTCCGGAATTGCAATATCCCTTGCCTTACCGACAGCGGCAATTCTGTCCTTTTCAATTAAAAGCGTACCGTCCCACAAAATGCCGTTTTCCAAAACAATGTTTGCATTGATAATCGCTTTCATCGTTTATACCACCATTTCGCCTTCCTGCATTACCTTTAAAATGTTAAACATATCGTCCGCAAATACCAAATCGGCATTTTTGCCTACGGCAATCGAGCCGAGTGTATCATAAAGCCCTACCGCGCGTGCCGGATTGGTCGATGCCATCAAACACGCCTGTGCAATACCGCAAGCGGTGTTTTGCATAATGTTGCGGCACGCCTGCTCCATGGTCATACGGCTGCCGGCAATACCGCCACGGTCGTCAAAGCTTAAATCCGTTACATGGCTGTACTTTTCCGGCGGTGCACCGTCGAAGGTGGTCGAGTCCGTAATCAAAATCACCTTGCCCACGCCCTTGTTGTGCAAAAGCATCTGCTGCATATCCGCGTGTACATGAATTGCACACGAATCGGAAATCAGCTCGGCGTACATTTCATCGTCCTTCGCGCAGTATTCATCCGGTCCGCGACCGCGCAGACCGTGGCTTTCGCCGATGGTGCCGGTGGCATTCATCGCATGCGTCAAAATCGTCGGCTGATACGGAAACGGCATCTGCTCGCGGATTTGCTCCGGCGTTGCTTCACTGTGACCGAGTGCGAAAATGACCTTCGGGTTCACTTTGCGCGCATACTCCAAAAACGCCTTCAAATCCTCACGCTCCGGCGCAACCGTCCAGACCAGGACATCCTCCCCTGCCGCATCAACAAGCGCCTTGCACTTGTCCATATCAATTGCACCGCGCCACGGGTTATGGTGCGAATTACAGCCGTAGTCCGGATTGGTGTACGGTCCTTCGGAATAAATGCCCTTGATGGTTTTGTTCGTTTTCATCTCTTCGCGAATCAGGCGAAAACTTTCGATAAGCTCTTCAAAGGTCTGTGAATACAGCGGTGTTGCCAAAATCGTCGTCGCGCCGTGCTTTAAAAAGTGCTCTGCCGCTGCCTTCGGGTTTTCGTATGTATTATAGCCGCCGCCACCGTGCACGTGAATGTCCACAAAGCCCGGTCCGACATACGCACCGCCGGCGTCAATGATTTCCGCACCTGCCGGAATTTCGATATCTTTCGCCTTGCCGACTGCGGTAATTTTGCCGTTTTCCTCTAAGAGAATGCCATCATAGAGAATACCGCTCTCCAGCACAATGCTTGCATTTACAATCGCTTTCATTTTTCTCATCTCCGCATCAAAAAAGTCGCTTCAATTTCTATCTTCCTATCATAATTATATCGCTCTGAAAAAAATGTTGTCAACGGGTTTCTGTGCGAAAAATTTTCGAAATTGTTTGCTTTTTGTTGACACCACACTTGGGCTATGCTAAAATAGTTGCAGATGAAACAGTTTCATCTGCAACTATTTAAAATTCAGGTGATTTTATGGCTATGTTTATGCGAAAACTAAACATCATTGCCAGATGCGCCGGTATGTATCGCACGCAAAACTCCAGCGTGCAGCTTCCCGGTATTTATCACAGCTATGTGTTCGCGATTTGCAAAAATCCGGGTATGTCGCAGGATAAAATTGCAAAGCATCTGTGTATGACAAAAAGCAGCGTGACCAGACATTTGGCGTACTTAGAGCAAAACGGCTACATCGAGCGCAAGCCAAGCGAAGCAGACAAGCGCGAAATGCTGGTGTATCCGACCGGGAAAATGACAAGCATCCACGCCGAGGTCGTGCAAATTGCGAAAAAATGGACCGCGCTTCTGTCCGAAGGCATCGGCGAAGAAGAAATGGACACATTTTTAAATGTGCTCGATAAAATACAAATCCGTGCAACAGAAATTACAGAGTCGGGAGGTGCGCGCGAATGAAAACGATGCTTTTATACTTAAAGCCCTACTACAAAAAAATATCCTTCGGCTTTGTCATCAAATCACTCGGCACACTCTCCGAGCTGATGCTGCCGATGATTTTGAGCTATGTTTTAAAAAGCGTTCTCGGCAAATCGGTAGGCGACATTTTACTTTGGGGCGGCATTATGATGCTCTTTGCGGCGCTGGCGTGCATATTTAATGTATGGGCAAACCGCATTGCGGCGCGCACCTCCAGCAGCTTTGCTGAAACGATGCGCAAGGATTTATTTAAAAAGATTTTGCATCTTTCCGCAGCGCAAACGGATAAATTTACCATTCCGTCACTTGAATCACGCATCACGTCAGACACCTACAATGTGCACCGCTTTGTTGGTATGGCACAGCGCATGGGTGTTCGCGCGCCGATTATGCTTATCGGCGGTATCGGTATAACGCTTTTGATGGATGCATATCTTTCCTTAATAATGATTGCCATTATACCGATTACCTTTTGCGCAATTTTCTTTGTCTCCAAAAACGGCATACCGCTCTATGCAAAGGTGCAGACTGCCGTAGATAAAATGGTGCGTGTGGTGCGCGAGGATGTGCAGGGTATCCGCGTTATCAAAGCGCTTTCCAAAACTGACTACGAGCACCGCCGCTACGAAGAGGTCAACCGCACACTTGTCAAAAGCGAAACGCGCGCCGGCGTGATTATGGGCAGCGTGCACCCGATTATGACGATGTTTATGAACATCGGCAGCGTTGCCGTTATTGCCGTTGCCAGCGGTCGCGTACAAAACGGGCTCTCCGACCCGGAAACCATCATTGCATTTATGCAGTATTTCACACAGATTTCCATGTCGCTGATGACGGTGACGCGTATGTTTACGATGTATACCAAATGCGCTGCCTCGGCAAACCGCATAGAAGAGGTGCTTACCGCCGATACACAAATATTGGTGCATACAAAAGCAGAATTTCCGGACGCAGACACAGATGCACGCATCAAGTTTGACCGCGTAAGCTTTTCTTATAACGGCAAGCGTAATAATTTAAATAATATCAGCTTCGAGGTGCCTGCCGGCGGCTCTATCGGCATTATCGGCGCAACCGGCTCGGGCAAATCGACGATTGTAAAGCTGCTTTTGCGCTTTTATGATGCAAACGAAGGCAGCATCTACATAAACGGTGAGGATGTGCGCACCATTGAAAAGGAGCGCCTCTACGCGATGTTCGGCTCTGCACAGCAGCACGATTTTCTGTATGCCGACACCGTAAAGGAAAACATCCGCTTCGGGCGCGACATTTCCGATGCAGACATTGAAAAAGCTGCAGAAATTGCGCAGGCAACAGAATTTATTCACGGCTTTAATGACGGCTACGCGCATATGCTCGCCCAGCACGCGGCAAACATCTCCGGCGGTCAGAAGCAGCGCCTCTTAATCACACGCGCGCTTGCCGCAAAGCCGCAAATTCTGATTTTGGACGACAGCTCGTCTGCACTCGACTATAAAACAGATGCCGCGCTGCGCCGTGCACTGGCAGAAAATATGCAAGACACCACCCTCGTTACGGTTGCACAGCGCGTCAGCTCCGTAAAGGACTGCAGCGTAATCCTCGTTTTAGAGGACGGCAACATCATCGGCATCGGTACACACGAGCAGCTGCTTGAAAGCTGCATCGAATATAAAGAAATCAGCGATTCACAGATGGGAGGTGCTTTCGTTGAGTAGAGGACCAATGGGACACGGCGGACCGGGCGGCAGAATGGGCGGCGAACCGCCTAAGAAAGGACAGCCGATGTATCACAACCAAAAGCTGGATGCCAAAGCAGCGAAGGGCCTTCTCCTGCGTCTGTTCGGCTATATTCTGCACTACTGGTATCTGTTTTTGCCGGCAGTCGCGATGACGCTTCTGTCTAATCAGCTTGCGCTGCTCGGACCGAAGTATTCGGGCGAAGCCATTGATGCGATCGCGCGCGCCGGCGGCGTGGATTTTGATGGCGTATGGTATAATGTTACCCGTATGCTCATTTGCTACATTGCCTCGGCTGCGCTTTCCTATGTGCTTTCCGTACTCATGCTGTTTTTGGGGCAGAAAATTGCATTTCGCATCCGCAAGCAGCTGTTTGAAAAGCTCACGCAGTTGCCGGTCGGCTATTTTGATACGCACGCGACAGGCGAAATCATCAGCCATATTTCCTACGATATTGACACATTAAATATGTCGCTTTCGCACGATTTTGTGCAAATTATGACCAGCTTATACACCGTCATCGGCTCGCTTGTTTTTATGTGGAACATTTCGAAGCCGCTGATTCTTGTTTTTGCGATTACCGTGCCTGCAACGATTGTGTTTACACGCATTCGTACCAAGCGTGTGCGCCCGCTGTTCAGAAAGCGCTCCATAAAGCTTGGCGAGCTTAACGGCTACGCGGAGGAAATGCTGACCGGACTGCGCACGATTCAGGCGTACGAGCGTGAGGATGAAATCGGCGAGCGCTTCAACGCACGCAACGCCGATGCGATGAACGCCTACTATGAAGCAGACTACTACGGCACAAGCATGATGCCCTTCATCGGCTTGATTAATAACATCTCCCTGTCTTTGATTATGATGTTCGGCGGTATTTTGTATATGCTCTCGCAAAACGGCGCTGCCCCGGAAGGCACACTGTTTTTCATCACACTCGGCGGTATGGCGCAGTTCGTACAATACTCCAGAAAATTCACCGGCCCGATTAACGAGTTTGCCAACATTTTAAATGAATTGCAGTCCTCCTTTTCTGCGGCAGAGCGTGTGTTCAGAATTATTGACGAAAAGCCCGAGCCTGCAGACAGCGAAAATGCAATCGCGCTGTCCGACACAAACGGCGAAGTGGAGTTTAAGGATGTTGTATTCGGCTATGTGCCGGATAAAACCATTCTGCACGGCATTTCCTTTAAGGCAAATCCGGGCGAAACAGTTGCCATTGTCGGGCCGACCGGCGCCGGCAAGACGACCATCATCAGCCTGCTTATGCGCTTTTACGATGTAAACGACGGGGTAATTACCGTCGACGGCACGGACGAGCGCGAAATCACAAGAAAATCCTTGCGCCACGCGTATACAATGGTGCTGCAGGACACCTGGCTGTTCTATGGCACAATTTTCGACAACATCGCCTATGGCAAGGAGGGTGCTACCTTAGAAGAGGTCAAAGCAGCCGCAAAGGCAGCGCGCATCGACAGCTATATTGAAAGCCTGCCAAACGGCTATGACACGCTTTTGTCGGACGACGGCGTAAACATTTCAAAAGGTCAGCGCCAGCTGATCACTATCGCCCGCGCGATGATTTCCAACTCCGAAATGCTGATTTTAGACGAAGCCACCTCGAATGTCGACTCCAGAACGGAAATTAAAATTCAGGAGGCGATGGCTGAGCTGATGCAGGGGCGTACCTGCTTTGTGATTGCGCACCGCCTCTCCACCATCCAGAATGCCGACAAAATTATAGTGCTGCAAGACGGCAAAATCACCGAAATGGGCAACCACAATGAGCTACTTGCCAAGGGCGGCTTCTACAGCACGCTGTACAATTCACAGTTTAATTGATGAAAAAGCAAGGCTTTGCCTTGCTTTTTGTTTGTCTATATATTATAATAGTCCCTCAGGGGGTAACTGCAATGAAAAAAGCGCTTATAATACTGTTTTCAGCGCTCCTTTTGCTCAGCTGTGGCTGTGCGCGAAAGGATGCGACCGAAACCACAGCACCACCGCCGGCAGAGCCGACTGAATACAGAGTTTCCTTTTACGGCGTCGGTGACAATTTAATACACAACAGCGTTTACTGGCGCGCGGCGGAATATGCCGGCGGTAATGGCTATGACTTTACGCCGATGTACGAATATGTCGCAGACGATATTGCCGCGGCAGACATTGCATATATCAACCAGGAAACCATCCTCGGCGGCACCGAACTCGGGCTATCGTCTTATCCGACCTTTAACTCGCCGCAGGAATGCGGTCGCGATATGATTGCGCTCGGGTTTGATGTGTTCTCGCTTGCGACAAACCATGTATTCGATATGGGCGAAGCGGGCCTTAAAAACACATATCAGTTTTTTGCAGAGCACCCATCTGTGACGCAGGTCGGCATATATAAAAAGGGCGAAAACACAGTGCGCATTGTAGAGAAAAACGGCATCAAAATCGCCTTTTTAAACTACACCTACCCCACCAACGGACTCTCGATTTCCAAAAACAGTGCCTACCATGTGCCGGTAGCAAATGCAAAAAACAACGGCGCAGAAATCGCCGACGCTGTACGCACGGCAAAGGCGCCGGCGGATTTCGTTGTCTGCTGTGTGCATTGGGGCGAGGAATACCAGAATGCGCCAAACGCGGCACAAAGGGCGGCGGCAAAAGCCATTGCCGAGGCAGGCTGCGATGTCATTATCGGCACGCATCCGCACACCGTACAGCCGGTAGAGTATATCGGTGACACGCTGGTGGTCTACTCGCTCGGCAACTTTATCTCCGCGCAGAAAGCGCCCGTCAGCCAGTTAGAGGGCGCAATTCGGTTTGACTTCGTCTTAAAAGGCGAGGAAAAACGCATCGAAAATGTGGTATTCGAGCCGCTTGTAAATCACTATAATACAGGCTTTCGAAACCTCCGCATCATTCCGTTTGACGAATACACGCCCGAAAAAGCTGCCACACACGGCGCAGGCATCAGCTATACATATTTGGAAAATCTGATAGAAAAGGTAATGAAATAATGATACGACACGCTAAAAAAGAAGAATTAGACGAAATTTTGGAAATCTACGCTGCGGCGCGCGCCTTTATGCGTGCGCACGGCAATCTGCACCAATGGGCAGGCGACTATCCCGGAACGGCAGATTTGCTTTCAGACATTGAGCGCCAAACGCTCTATGTGCTCGAAAACGAGGCCGGCGGCATTTGCGCTTGCTTTGCCTTAATTCCCGGCATTGACCCGACCTACGGCAGAATAGACGGCGGCAGCTGGAAATCCGATGCACCGTATGCCGCAATGCACAAGGTCGCAAGCGACGGTACGCGCAAGGGCGTTTTTGCCGAGTGCGTCGCGTTTGCACGCGAACGGCACACGCATCTGCGCATCGACACGCATCACGACAATTACCCGATGCAAAATGCAATTACAAAAGAAGGCTTTGAGTACCGTGGCATCATCTACCTTGCCGACGGCGACCCGCGAAAAGCCTATGAATGGATAAAGTAACCAAAACAGCCAAAGCAAACGCTCTGGCTGTTTTATTATACAAATCTTACATTCTTTTCGCTCACATTTGTGCATTGACTTTGCCGTATGCAAAAAGGTACAATACAGACAAAAGGAGTGATTCGATGAAAAATTTCACTTTAACGCAAAGAGAAATTCCGTTAAATGACGAATATGATGTAATCGTCGCAGGTGGCGGTCCTGCCGGCTGCGCCGCAGCGATTGCAGCCGCGCGCGAGGGCGCAAAAACGCTTCTCATTGAGGCGCAGGGCAGCCTCGGCGGTATGAGCACCATGGGCATGGTACCGACATGGTGTCCGTTCTCGGATAGAGAAAAGATGGTGTATCGCGGTATAGCAGAGGAAATTTTCGTTACGCTCAAAAAAGCGATGCCTTATATCGACCAAAACTTAATGGACTGGGTCGGTATCGACCCGGAAAAGCTCAAGCGCATCTATGATGATAAGGTGACCGAAGCCGGCGCGGATGTTCTTTTTAACACCTTTCTCTCCTGCGCTGAAAGCGAGGACGGTACCGTAAATGCCATTATCGTCTCCAACAAGGCAGGTCTTAGCGCATACAGCGCAAAGGTGTTTATCGACTGTACCGGTGACGGCGATGTTGCCGTAAGCGCAGGCGCAGAATACATTATGGGCGACGGCAAGGGCAATGTGCAGGCATCGACGCACTGCTTCGAGCTCGGCGGCGTAAACGAAACGGCGTATATCAATGGCCCGAATATGCACACCTCCAATCCGGGCAGCCCGATTTATGCTATTTTAGCGAGCAAAAAGTATGACTATATCAGCGACAGCCATTTGTGTCAGCGCATGATTAAGCCGCGCGTGGTCGGCTTTAACGCAGGGCACATCTGGGATGTGGACAACACGGACCCCATCAGCGTATCGAAAGCACTCATCGAGGGCAGACGCAAGGCAGAAGCCTACTGCGCAGCACTGCGCGAGTTCCATCCTGCAGCCTTTGGCGATGCGCATGTGGAGCAGACTGCACCGATGATGGGCATCCGCGAAACGCGCCGCATTATCGGCGACTATGTTTTAACCAAGGAAGACTACATTGCGCGCCGCACCTTTGAAGATGAAATCTGCAGAAACAGCTATTATTTGGATATTCATATGAGCGATGAAGAACAGAAGGAAACCGGGCACCAGTCGCTTCGCTACGAAAAGGGCGAGTCGCACGGTGTACCGTATCGCTGCTTAACGCCGAAGGGCATCAAAAACCTGCTTATGGCAGGCAGACAGATTTCCACCGACCGCTCCGTGCAGGGCAGCACGAGAGTTATGCCGGTCTGCCTTGCGATGGGCGAAGCTGCGGGCAGAGCCGCTGCAATGGCAGCTGTAAGCGAAAGCCACGATGTACACAGCATTGATGTGCAGCTTCTGCGCAAAAAGATTTTAGACAACGGCGGTTATATACTGTAATACATAAAAAAGACACCCAGTCGGGTGTCTTTTTTATGTATTATTTTCTGTAGTCAATAACGCTCCAGTTCTGGATGATGTACTCTGCGCCGGAGTAAACCGTAATCGCAACCATTGCCCAGATGCCGACCTGCGCGATAACCTCCAAAGCAAAAATCTCTGCTCTGAACGGCGCCGCAACCATTAAAAACACGGTGACAATCATTTGAAGCACGGTCTTGAGCTTGCCGGAAAAGCCTGCCGCAATGACCTTGCCCGAGCCGATGGCAACAATGCGAAGTCCTGTAACCATAAACTCACGCGCGATAATGATGATAACCGGAATCGCGCCGATGTGTCCTTTTTCAATCAGACCGATTAACGCAGAAAGCACCAAAATCTTATCTGCCAGCGGATCTGCAAACTTGCCGAAATCCGTAACCAGGCCGCGGGAGCGCGCAATGTGCCCGTCCAAGGCGTCGGTTGCCGCCGCAATGATAAACACCGCCAATGCGATATACATCGAGTACGGCACAAGCTCTGTCATCAAAAAGAACAGAAACACCGGGATGAGTGCAATTCGAATGAGTGTCAGTTTATTCGGTAAATTCATTTTCCATCTCTCCTATTAAATCATATTCTTCAACGCACAAAACCTTCACACGGACAAATTCCCCCGCCTTCAGGTCGCGCGAAGCTGCAAAGTAAACCAGCGCGTCCACATTCGGACTGTCGCCGCGGCTTCTGCCGTAGTACATATAGTTTTCTGCATCGTAGCCCTCACAGAGTACTTCAATGCTTCTGCCGAGGCGTGCATCGTTTTTCTCTTTGGATATCGCTTGCGCAAGCGTCATCACGCGGCGCTGCCGTGCAAGCTTCGTTTGATGGTGCACCTGGTTTTGCATTTTCGCTGCCGGCGTGCCTTCTTCTCTTGAGTAGGCAAAAGCACCGAGCCTGTCAAAGCGCATCTCGCGCACAAAATCCATAAGTTCTTCAAATTCTGCCTGCGTTTCCCCCGGGAAGCCGACAATCACACTTGTGCGCAATACGGCATCCGGACAGCAGACACGAATCTTTTCAAACAGCGCACGCATCTCGTCGGCGCTTGTTCGCCTGCCCATACGCCTGAGCACCGCATCACTGCCGTGCTGTACGGGAATATCAAAATAATTCAAAATTTTATCATTTTCGGCAATCGTTTTAAGTAGTGCATCCGTAATCGCCTCCGGATACATATAATGCAAGCGAATCCAGCGAATCGTCTCAATTGCGCAAAGCGCCTTCAAAAGCCTGTCTAAGGCATATTCGCCGTACAAATCTACGCCGTAGCGCGTTGTATCCTGTGCGATTAAAATCAGCTCTTTTACGCCGTTTTCCGCAAGCTCGCGCGCCTCCGCACAAATATCCTCGATACTGCGCGAGCGAAACTTCCCGCGCAGCGCCGGAATTACGCAGTAGGTACAGTGATTATCACAACCCTCGGCAATTTTCAAATACGCTGTATGCGGCGGCGTTGTCGTTACGCGCGGCAGGTTTTCCATGCAGTACGCATCTGCGTGACCGTACAGCGCAACGCGCTCGCCGGAGCGCACCTGCGAAAGCACATCGCAAATGCGGTCGAAATCGCCCGTGCCGATAACGGCATCCACCTCTTCGATAGAGTCTAAAATTTCCTCTTTGTAGCGCTCTGCCAAGCATCCGGCAACCAGCAAGACCTTGCAGCTGCCCGATTGCTTATATTCCGCCATTTCTAAAATTGTATCGATGGACTCCTTTTTTGCATCGCCGATGAAGCCGCAGGTGTTGACCAAAATCACATCCGCCTCGGCGGTGTCCACCGTAAGTGTATGCCCCGCCTGCAACAAAAGGCCGAGCATATTTTCCGTATCCACCAGATTTTTGGCGCATCCTAAGGACGCAACCGCAATTTTAAGCCCCAAAGTCATCCTCCTCCGGTGTCCAATCCTGTTTTGCCAAATCAAGCGCATCTCGCACATCATCGTAGCTAAAGCCGCGCGTTAAAAAATGGCGAACAACCTTATCTATGTTTTTTCTCTCGAAATTGCCGCCAAGCCGACGCTGCACATCCGCATAAAGCTTGTCCTTCGCCTCCGCAAAATCAACCTCTGCAAATGCGTCCTCAATCAGCTCCGGCGCAATGCCTTTAAACCGAAGTGCCTGCACAATTCTGCGCTTGCCGTATTTGCGCGAGGCATCCTGCACATAAAGCTGCGCATACAGGGCATCGTCGATAAAATGATACTCCTCTGCCCATAATACGCCTGCTTCGCACACCTCCGGTGCAAAGCCGAGCTGCAAAAGCTTGTCTGTAAGCTCTTTGGCTGTCTTGCGGCGCCGCTGTGTAATCTCTATTGTTTTTTTCTTCGCCAGCTCGAACTGCTCCTGCATAGACATATTTTCAAGATTCGGTTTTTTCATACAGTATCCTTTTTCATTAAAAAGGACGGCGGTCGCCGTCCTTTTCTAAACATCTTAGAGATTTTTGTTCTTTAAAAAGCTCGGGATATCAACATTATCCAGCTCTACATTTGCAGCCGGGCTAAACGACGGCTCAGCCTCTGCTTCTGCATCAGCCTCCCTCGTTTGTGTTTTCAACTGGTCAAACGGATTCGTGGAAATGTTTTTCGGCGTCTCCTGCTCTTGTACCGTATCTATAATCGGCGGCTTCGGCATAACATCATCAAAGCCGGTTGCTACAACCGTTACGCGCATTTCATCGTCGAGGTTTTCATCGATAACCACACCGAAGATGATTTCTGCGTCGGAATCCACCAGCTCGTTTGCCGTACGCATAATATCGTTTGCGTCAAAGAGGGTAAGATTCTTGTCACCCGTAATATTAACCAGCACATTTCTCGCGCCCTGAATCGAGGTTTCAAGCAGCGGACTTTCGATTGCCATTTTGATTGCTTCTACAGCCTTGTTCTCGCCCTTTGCAACGCCGACACCCATATGTGCAACGCCGGAATTCTCCATAATTCTCTTCACATCGGCGAAGTCAGCGTTTATGTAGCCCGTACCGACGATCATATCGGAAATACCCTGTACGCCCTGGCGGAGAACATCGTCTGCCATCAAGAAGCTGTTTGCAAGTGTCGTTGTCTTGTCAACAACCTTTAAAATGTTGTCGTTCGGAATGGTCATAATTGCATCCACATTTTCACGCAGCTTTGCAATACCCGCTTCCGCCTTCAGCATACGCGGACGACCTTCAAATGTAAACGGCTTTGTTACGATTGCGATGGTTAAAATGCCCATATCCTTAGCAATGCCCGCAATCACTGCAGCCGCACCGGTACCCGTACCGCCGCCCATGCCGGCAGTAATAAATACCATATCTGCGCCCTTAATCTTCTCTTCAAGCTCGTCACGGCTCTCCTGCGCAGCCTTCTCACCGATTTCCGGATTTGCACCTGCGCCCAGACCGCGGGTCAGCTTTTCACCAATCTGCAGCTTCTCTGTAGCCTTGGAATCCTTTAAAACCTGCGCATCTGTGTTTACGGAAATAAAGTCCACACATTTCACGCCGGCCTCAATCATACGGTTTACGGCATTGTTACCGCCACCGCCGACACCGATAACTTTAATTTTGGCACCCTTGCCGATTTCCACATCCATATCAAACAATGTAAGCTCCTCCTTGCATTATCATCTGTAACTTAAATGTAATCAATATTTAATCAAATATTATTGTACACCATTTTTTTCATTTATTCAATAGAAATTATTAAAAAATTATTAAATATTTTCAAAAAGTTCATATTTTCGCCATTTTAAGGTCTGTAATAGCCTCTTCCATCGATGCGCAGGTCAATTTCACCCTTTGCATTCTCCGGCAATTGGTTCTTAATTTCTATAAAAGTTAAAATTTTACGGGGTAAATCGTAAGTGTCGCCGCAGAGCACGGTCAACCCCTGACCGTAGGTAAAGGAAATATTTTCCTCGCGTGTGATGTCAACACTGTGTATACCGCTCAAGCAGCCGCTCTCCTCTGCCACACGCAAAATCTCCATAAGCGTTTCTGTCTGCTCCGGATTTTTGCTGACAAGCGGCTCGCCTAATGTATAGCTGTCGATTTCCATACCGGCAACTGAAATCAGCCCTTCCGGCGCTTCAGCGCTTGCAGAAACCGCCTCTCCCATATTATCAATGCAAATTTTCAAATTATCCTTTTGAATATATGCCACCGCACGGCTTTCCGTAATCTCAACGATAACCGTTTTCGGCAGCTTGCGCTTTGCGCCGGCTGTTTTTACATAGGGCACCTTTAAAAGCTTCTCCTCTACACTGCCCATGCTAAACGCAAATATACTTTCCCCTTTTTTAATCTCACTGGCTTCAATCAGCGTCGCACTCTCAATTTGACTGTTACCGCTGACCCGCACCTCAGCAACATGGAACCAGGGCGTCAAAAATACGACCGCACTCGCCACGAGCAACACAAGCAACGCCATACAGATGCAAAAAACCGTAAAGCGGACGCGCTTCTTCTTCAATTGGCGTTTGCGATGACGCTCACGAATGTCGTCACCGGCAGATATTGCATGTTTGCTTCTCGTCGCTCTCATCCTCTGTTTCCTTTCTGATACTTGCGCCTACACCCGACAAGTCACCCACAATGTCTTCGTAGCCGCGTTCAATATAGCATGTTTTCCCGATGCGCGTTTCTCCCTGTGCACCGAGCGCCGCCACAACCAGCGCCGCACCGCCGCGCAGCTCCATAGCGCACACATGTGCTCCGCTCAAACGCTCCACCCCCCGAACGACAGCAATTCTGCCCTCGACTGTAATGTCAGCGCCCATGCGCATCAGCTCCGTTACATGCTTAAAACGGTTTTCAAATATTGTTTCCGTAACAATTCCCGTACCCTCTGCACAACAGAGCGCCGCCATAATCGGTGCCTGCGCATCCGTCGGGAAGCCGGGATACGGCATTGTTCGAATCATTTTTACAGCGCGTGGTCTTTCCGGCGCTTCGTGCAAAATACGCGTCGGCTCAATTTCAAGCCGAGCACCGTAGCTGCGCGCAACCGCCAGCACCGCCTCCATATGCTGCGGACAAACATCCGTAAGCTCAATCGTGCCGCCGGCCGCCGCAGAGCACGCCATATATGTCGCCGCGACAATCCTGTCCGGCATCACGCGGTATTGCGCGCCGTGCAGCCTTTGCACGCCCTCAATCACAATCATATCACTGCCTGCGCCATAAATTCGTGCGCCCATACAGTTTAAAAAGCTTTGTAAATCCTCAATTTCCGGCTCCTTCGCCGCATTCGTTATCACAGTTGTGCCTTCTGCCAGCGTTGCCGCCAGCATAATATTCTCCGTTGCACCAACGCTCGGGAAGCCCAAATGAATTGCTGCACCATGCAGCTTTGTACATTCACACTGTATACAGCCGTGTGCTTCGTCAATTCGTACACCCATTTCACGAAATGCCGCCAGATGCAGGTCAATCGGTCGCGGGCCGAGCTCACAACCGCCCGGCATTGCCACCCTTGCCTGGCCGAAGCGCGCTAAAATTGCGCCCAAAAAGATAACAGACGAGCGCATCTCACGCATCAGCTGCTCCGGAATATCGCCGCCGTGCACACCGCTTGCATCCACAAAGATGCTACCGCCGCTGCGCTCTGTTTTACAGCCTAAATGCTCTAAAATACGCACAGTAGCCTCCACATCGCTCAGCGCAGGACAGTTTTCAACCAAGCAGGCCTCGGGACAGAGCACCGTTGCCGCCAAAATCGGCAGTACGGCATTTTTTGATCCCTGCACACGAACTGTTCCTTCCAATCTGTGACCGCCGTTTACAATGATTACAGACACGAAAACACCCCCAAGACACAGCCGCAAGTCAATACTGCGCCTGTTTATACTCCCATAGTATGCCGCAGGTTTGTTTTCGGTTACGAATTATTTCAGGCGAATTTCCTCTATAATTTGATAGATACGCTCCGTTGCATCCGGGGTGCCCATCTTTTTCGCCTGCTCACCTATAGTATACAGCTTTTCTGCATCAGAAAGCAAGAGGTCAATTTTTTCCTTAAGACTCTGTGCGGTCAGCTCATTTTCTGTCAGCACCAGTGCCGCACCGTTTTTCTCCAACTGACGCGCATTGGTTTCCTGGTGGTTATAAGCCACATTCGGCGACGGAATTAAAATCGATGGCTTGCCGAGCGTCATCAGCTCCGCAATGGTAATTGCACCGGCGCGGGAAATAACAACATCCGCTGCTGCCATCGCCTCGTTCATATTGTAAATATACGGCAAAACCTTAATATGGCTGCACTCCGGCACATTCACACCCTGCTCGGCAAGCGCTGCCATAACATCACCGTAGTTCCGCTCACCTGTGCCGAAAATCAGCTGGACATTCTCTGCATTCTTAATATGGTCAATGTAGCCCAAAACAGCTTCGTTTAAGCGCTTCGCACCCAAGCTGCCGCCAAACACCAGCACAAGCGGCTTATCTTTGATGCGCAGTGCCTTTCTGGCGGTCTCGCGCGTGGTTTTAAGAATTTCCGCGCGCACCGGATTGCCGGTTTTTACACACTTATGCTTTTGCTTGATGAGTTCTAAGGTTTTATCAAAGCTGACACAAATGCGCGTCGCCGTGCCGGCTGACATTTTTACCGCAACACCCGGATAAACATTCGATTCGTGAATCAGAGACGGAATTTTCAGAAGATGCGCCGCCATCATCACCGGTCCGCTGACATAGCCGCCGGTTGTTACAACAACATCCGGACGAAATGCCTTTATAATTTTTTTGCTTTGTGCAATAGCGCCGAATGTTTTGCACACGACGCGGATGTTTTTTAAAGGCGAGCGTTTAAAGCCCTCTATATCAATAAATTCAATGGCATAGCCGTGCTTCGTTACAAGCTTTTCTTCCATATTACCGCGCTTGCCGATAAACAATATTTCCGCTTCCGGATGGTGCATACGCACCTGGTCAGCAATACTCAGAGCCGGGTTAATGTGCCCGGCTGTACCGCCGCCTGCCAATAAAACTCTCATGCACTTTCCCTCTCCTTCATTTTAAAGCTTTTCACGATCCGAAACTCTGCCGACTGTCTGGCGGCTGATGCTGAGCAAAATGCCCATTGCTGCAAGCAAAATCATCAAAGATGTACCGCCATAACTGAAAAACGGCAAGGCAACACCCGTTGCCGGAATAGACGAGGTTACAACTGCAACATTCATAACCACCTGAATTGCAATCAGCGAGGTGATGCCGGTTGCCAAAAGTGAGCCGAACAAATCCGGCGCTTCAATCGCTGTGCGGTAGCCCTTCCAGATCAGGCAACCGAACAAAAACAGCACCAAAAGCGCGCCGAGCAAGCCGAGCTCTTCACATACAATTGCAAAAATGAAGTCGTTTTGCGGCTCCGGCAAATACAGATATTTTTGGCGGCTCTGACCGAGACCGAGACCGAAAATGCCGCCCGAGCCAATCGCATACAAGGAATTCACTACCTGGAAGCCCTCGTCGTTTTTATACGCAAACGGATTTAAAAATGTGGTTACACGCTCCCACTGGTACGGGTTGCTTGCAATATAAATCGCACCAATGCCGGCCACCGGCACGCCCATCACCAGAAAATGCCATATCTTTGCCCCTGCAACAAACAATAAAATCACGCAGGTCATACCAATAATCAGTGTCGCACTCAGATGCGGCTCAATTGCCACAAGAACTGCAAAAATACCCAAAATTACAATATAACGGAAAAGGCCCTTCCAAAAAAACTTCAGCTGATCCTTTACCTTGCTTAAGCTGAAGGCAAAGAAAATCACCAACGCCATTTTTGCAACCTCTGAAGGCTGCAGGTTTGTAAAGCCGAGATTTATCCAGCGGCGCGCATTATTACGCACAACACCGAGACCGGGCACATACACCGATACCAAAAGCACGAATGCACAGACCAGTATCGGAAACGCAAGCTTGCCTAAATGGTGGTAGTCGCAGTAGGACAGGAAAAACATAATCCCCATACCCGCGACAGCAAAGGCCGCCTGGCGGATGATAAAATAATACGGACTGTTTTGATATGCGCTCGCAGAGGGCGCACTCGCGGAAAAGACCATAACCAATCCGAATACAACCAATATAATAATCACCAAAAGCATCGTTCTGTCGACCGAGCGCGTATGAAAGCCGCCCGTAAGCATCTCCCAGAACTGCGCAAAATTGCTTTGCTGCTTCTTCTTTTTCGGCGCGCTCTTTTTGTCGGCAGCACGCTTCGTTTGCGGGCGTTTTGCATCCCGCAGGTGCACTACATTATTTTTTCTGCTCTGCATACGCGGCTGTGCGCGATGCACTCTGTTTGTCTGTGGCATAGCAAAACCTCCCTTTCATTTTTAATCGTTCTTATAAAATCGAAACCAGCGCAAGCACGCACCCCAGCAGGGTTACGCCACTGAAGAAAAACACAATCTGCTTTTCGGATAAGCCGCACATCTCATAGTGATGATGAATCGGGCTCATCTTAAAAATACGCTTGCCTGTCATTTTAAAGCTGGCAACCTGCAGCACAACGGAGAGCGCCTCCATAACATACACAAAGCCCGCCAAAATGAAAATCACCGGCATTTCAAGCATCACCGCCGAAGCACCGACAAATCCACCCAAAAACAGCGAGCCAGTATCGCCCATAAACACCTTTGCAGGATGCCAGTTGTACAGCAAAAATCCCAAAAGACCACCAAACACGGCAAGCGAAAATACGCAAAGTGCAAGATTGCCCTTCACATAAGCAGCCGCTGCGATAAACAGACTGACAACCACCGTCACGCTGCTTGCCAGACCGTCTAAGCCGTCGGTTAAATTTACGGCATTATTGAAGCCAACCATTGCAAACACCGATGCCGGTATAAACAAAATGCCAAGCGGCAGCATCCAATCCGTAAACGGCAGTGCCCAAGCCGCTTTTACTGCACCATTTGCATGCAGCACAACTACAAATATAACGGAAACCAAAATCTGCAGCGCCAGCTTCTGCCAGGAGCGCAAACCTAAGTTTCTTTTTAAAATCACTTTAATAAAATCGTCGATAAAACCGATTACACCAAATCCAAGGCTGCACAAAAGCACGCTGAAAAGCTGTGTGTTGCGAAAGCACAGCACAGCTGCCACACAGCTCGCAACAATAAAAAGTATGCCGCCCATCGTCGGTGTACCACTCTTTTTCTGATGCCAGCTCGGTCCCTCTTCACGAATTTCCTGACCGAACTTGAGTCTGTGCAAAAACGGAATCAGCAACGGGCCGACAAGTGCCGCAATTAAAAATGCAATAATTGCCGCAAGCCCCGAAATTTTTAAAACATCCCAAATCTGCATCATACGCTGCTTCCCCTTTCGCTTTTAAAACGCTTTAAGCGCCTCTGTCACATACTCCAGCTGCATTGCGCGCGACGCCTTCACCAAAACGGCATCCCCCGGCAAAATCAGCTGCGGCAATGCCTCGATTGCCTGCTGTCGCGTCTTAAAGCAATGGATATTTTCTTCTGCAACGCCGCCCTCTTTGGCACCCTTGCAAACAAACTTTGCATTGTCGCCGATGGCGATTACACAATCCACGCCCAAGCCGGCAATTTTTTTGCCAACCTTGCCATGCGCCGCCGGCGCAAAATCGCCAAGCTCCTTCATATCGCCCAAAACAACGACCTTTCTTGCACTTTCCAAGCCACACAGCACATGCACCGCCGCCTCAATCGACGCCGGCGAAGCATTATAACAATCGTTTAAAATAATCAGCTTATCCGTACGGATAATGTTCATACGCTTATCGCTCGGGATAAACTTGCCGACACCGGCTGCCGCCTCGGCAAGCGTTAAACCAAAGTATTCGCCTACAGCAATCGCCGCCAACGCATTATAAATATTATGCTCTCCCGGCACACGCAGGTGCACGCGTGTCTTTTTATGCTTATATACTGCATCAAAGCTGATATCCTCGCTGCCCGGGCAGATGTTGATTGCATAAATATCGCATTTGCTTTCATCTAAGCCGAAGCGAACGATTTTCCGCTCTGCAGTGACGCCCGAAAGCAGCGCATCATCGCCGTTGACAAAGAGCACGCCGTCCTCACTTAAGTAGTCAAGCACCTCTAATTTTGCCTTCAAAATGCCCTCCTGCGAGCCCAAATTTTCAATATGCGACATACCGATATTGGTAATCACCGCCGCATCCGGACGGGCAATGGATGCCAGATAGCGAATCTCGCCGAAATGGTTCATCCCCATTTCCACAACTGCCACCGTATCCTCCGGCTTTAAGCTTAAAAGCGTTTTCGGCACACCGATTTCGTTATTGTAATTTTTTTCCGTTGCCGTTAAGCTAAACTGCGTTGCCAGCACGCAGGCAATCATATCCTTTGTTGTCGTTTTGCCGACAGAGCCCGTAATTGCAACGGTTTTCGGATTGAGGCTACTTTTATAATACCGCGCAATATCGCCGTACGCCTTTTTTGTATCTGCCACGCGAATCACCGCGCTCTCCGTATCAAAGGTCAGCTCCTTGCTGATTAAAACGCCGCCGGCACCGCTTTTTAATGCGCTGTCGATAAAATCGTGCGCATCAAAGGTCTCTCCGACAAACGGTATAAACAGCGCGCCGTATGCAACATTGCGCGAATCTGTAGAGATGCCTGAAAAATTCTGTTCCATATTGCCGCTCACCAGTATACCACCGGTTGCCTCCAATACCTGCTCTACACTTAAAGACTTCATAAGCTGCCCTTCTTTTCAGATAGATTTGTGTCTTTACGCATTTAACAGCGCGTGCACAACCTCGCGCTCGTCAAAATGGATTTTACCCGTATTTAAAATCTGATAGGTTTCATGCCCCTTACCTGCAAGCACAATAATATCCTCCGCCTGCGCATGTGCAAGCGCATAAGCAATGGCATCCTTGCGGCTTGTAATGCGAACATACGGACAATCCGTTTTCAATACGCCCGGCATAATATCGTCAATAATGCGCTCCGGGTCCTCCGTTCTCGGATTATCGGAGGTGACAATGACGAAATCGGAAAGGCGCGCCGCCGTTTCACCCATCAGCGGTCGCTTCGTGCGGTCGCGGTCGCCGCCACAGCCGAACAGCGTAATCACGCGCGCCGTTTTAAACTCATTGACCGTAGAGATAATGTTTTCCAGGCCGTCCGGCGTATGTGCATAGTCGATAATCACCGTGTACGGCGTTGCCGTCGGCACAACCTCTGCTCTTCCTTTAACGCCCTTCGCTGTCAAAAGCGCACGCACTGCTGTATCAATATCGATACCAAGCTGCAGCGCTACCCCAAGCGCCGCCAGGGAATTATACACCGAGAACTTGCCCGGAATGCCGATATGCACGCTCGTTTTTTTGCCCGCATAAATTGCATCATACAAAACGCCCTTCGCCGAAATTTCAATTTCGGTCGCCTGCAGCGCGGAGGCACATTCAATCGAATAGCCTAAAAGCGCAGGTGCTGCTGCCGCCAGGCGCTTGCCGTAGACATCGTCTGTATTGATAACGCTCTTTTCACATACGGAAAACAGCTTTGCCTTTGCAAGATAATAATGCTCCATATCGCCGTGGAAGTCGAGATGGTCCTGCGTCAGGTTCGTAAACACACCTACCGCAAAGCGAACACCGCCCACGCGGCTTAATTCCAGCGCGTGGCTGGAAACCTCCATTACGACATGGCTGCAGCCTGCCTCCACCATATCTGCAAACATGGCGTAAAGCTCCTTCGACTCCGGTGTTGTGCGCTCTGTCGGTAAAACAGCATCGCCAATCATATTCTGATTCGTACCGATTAAGCCAACCTTTGCGCCGGTCTGCTCTAAAATATGCTTAATCAAATAGGTGACGGTGGTTTTGCCGTTTGTCCCCGTAATGCCGATAACCTGCATTTTTTCATCCGGGCAGCCATAATAAATCTTGGACATCTGCGCCAGCGCCATACGGCTGTCAGACACATACACAACCGGTACACAAGCCTCAACCGCATCCTGCGCCACAATGGCAGCGGCGCCGTTTTCGATTGCCTTTTGCACATAGCTGTGCCCATCCGTGGCAAAACCCTTGATACATACAAACACATCTCCCGGCTTTACTGCGCGCGAATCATAGGCAATCCCGCCTACCTCCAGCGCCGTATCGCCGCCCAAGATATTTACATTTTTCAGCAATTCGGATAATTTCATGTCAAACACCACACCTTCTGTCGTTTTTTATCAATCGCCGCCCATATAAACAAACTCTACACGAACGGTTGTTGCAGGATTTACACTCGTGCCGCCCGCCGGTGCCTGCTTTTGCACAACACAGCTGTCATCCGTTGCGCCTATAATTTCAAGATTCAAGCCCGAATCCTGCATCTGCGCACGCACATCTGCAAGCGTCTGCCCCGTGAAATCGGGCACGGTCACCTGCTGTATCTCACTGCCGGTTGTATATAAAAGCACAGTCGAGCCCTTTGCAAGGCTTGCGCCCGGCTTTGGCAGCTGCTCATCTACCGTTTCTGCATCGCCGATAATCTGATACCCGAAACCAAGCTCAGCCACAGCCTTCGCCGCTTCAGTTGTATTCAGATTACGCACCTCAGGTACAATGACCTGACTCGTGTCCTCATCAGCGTCAAAGTGCTTTTCAACGCCGAGGTACCCGAGCGTATCTTCTAAAATATTGCGCGCCACCGGCGCAGCAATCTGGCTACCTTGATACAAATCTCCGGTCGGCTCGTCAATTGCCACAAGGCAAATCAGCTCCGGATCATCTGCCGGTGCCATACCGATAAACGATGCAACATATTTTCTTTGGTTACGCGGGCGTTTCTCGGAAGTACCCGTCTTGCCGCCAATCGCGTAGCCCTTAATCTGCGCGCTCTTACCTGTACCATAGGCAACAACGCCCTCCGTAAAGTCGCGCATAATTGCACTGGTTTCCGCCGAAACCACTTGACGAACCAGCTCCGGCTCGTAGGTTTTTACAACATTTCCCTCACTGTCGGACAGGGATTTAACCACATACGGACGCATCAGATTGCCGCCATTAATCACAGCAGATACCGCTGTAATCAATTGCATCGGTGTAACCTGGAAGCTCTGACCGAAGGCGCTGGTTGCAAGCTCCGTTGCGTTCAGATACTGCGCCGTATAATATACACTTTCACCCTCGCCGCCAAGCTCAATGCCGGTTGGCTGGGTTAAGCCAAAGTTTGCAAAATAACGGAAAAACGCCTCTCTGCCAACGCGATTGCCCAACTCCATAAACACAGGGTTGCAGGAGTTTTGCAATCCCTCTTTAAAATTCTCATGTCCGTGACCGACAGTTTTCCAGCAGTTGATGCGCACATTGCCAATCATCATAAAGCCCGGACAGTTGAAGGTATCGTGCGGCGTCACCACACCCTCCTCCAGCGCCATTGCTGCCGTCAAAATCTTAAATACAGAGCCAGGCTCATAGGTATCGCCGACGGCTTTGTTTCTCCACTGAAGCGCAAGCGCATCACTGCGCATTTTGCTTCTTTTCTCCTCGTCCGTTTCTGCCTCGATTTCAGCCTTTTTCTCCTCGGACACCAGCGTGAACGGCGCATTCAAATCATAGTCCGGCTTTGTAACCATCGCATAGATTTCACCGGTTTTCGGCGCCATAACAATTGCAAATGCACCCTGCGCCGGCTTATTTTCCTCTACAGCCTGCTGCAGATGCTTTTCAGCAAAATGCTGGATGGTTTCATCAATCGTCAAGGTAACATTCAGGCCGTCCTGCGATTCGTATTTTTGCTCATACTGGAACGGCATATCGGAGCCGGCTGCATTTTTCACGGAAATCACTCTGCCCGCAACGCCGGAAAGCTCGTCATTCATCGCTGCTTCAATGCCGTACAAGCCCTGATTGTCAGTGCCCGTAAAGCCGATGAGATGCGAAGCAAAATTGCCGAACGGGTAATAGCGCTTTGTATCCTCCTCTAAGTACACGCCGCTGAAATACTCCTTTGTATCCTCGGCAGTCTTCAGCGCACGAATTTGATCTGTTTTTGTTTTTTCAACCTTGCGCGCAACCGTAACATAGGAAAGATTTTTCGTTACCATTGCATACACATCGTCATACTCCAGCTCTAAAATATCCGCCAAATGGTGGGCAACAATCTCCTCACCCTCGTTTTTCTTAATCTCTACCGGCGAAACACTCACAAGCTCTACGGATGCACTGACCGCAAGCTCCTTACCGTTTCGATCGTAAATTGTGCCGCGCTTAGAGGTGATAGCGCGGTCACGCGTCTGCTGCAGCATGGCTTCCTTGCGCATTTCCTCGCCGCGAATCAACTGCCAATAGCCTATACGAACGCCAAGAACGCCCAATAGCAAAACCACTACGAGCGTACAGGCGAATATTCTGTTTTTGATTCCCATATTCGTCCGATTTTTCATCGACCCAAAGCGCCTCCGAACGCAATTTGCATTTATAGACAAAAAAAGGTTAAGAGGAAGTTTGTTACATCCAAATCGCCCTTAACCTGTTCATCCGATTCTTTTTAAAAGCCTCAAGATGCTTTTACCATTATCATATATAAGCTTATCGAATACCGAATATGCCAAACACTGCATTCATGCCGGCATAAAGCTCTTCTCCAACTTGCTTGTCCGCTGTCTTCTCTACATAGTCCCCCTGACGAACATTGATGTAAATAATCTGATGCTTTTGCGGCTTGCTCATGCCGTATTTCGTTGTGGCATTTGCTTCAATCGTTGCCAAATCAACCGCCTGCTCCGACGCTACAATCGCCTGCTTTGTTGCAGTTTCTGCATCCTCGAGCTGGCTTTGCAGTGCATTGACCCGGTTGCTCTTTTCGTAGAGGCGAACCTCTCGTGTAACCAAACAAAATGCAATGGAGAAAATAACAGCAATATAAACGAGCGCTACAAGCAAATTCGATTTCTTTTTTGCTTTCGCGCGCTTCGCGGAAACGACATCCGCCTTTTTGCGCAAAGAAGTATGCGACGGCTGATACTGCGGTCTATATGCCGGATTCAGTGCCAAATTGCCACTTGTTCTCACGTGTTTTCCCCCTTCGTTTTTGTCCTCTCTACAAAACCTCAGCAATGCGCAGCTTCGCGCTCTTCGAGCGGGAGTTTTGCTCCAGCTCCTGCTGCGTTGCTGCAATCGGTTTTCTCGTAATAATTTTGATTTTCGGTTTCCCGCCGCAAACGCAGACCGGAAACTCGCGCGGACACGTACACCCCTGTGCCAGCGCGGCAAATGCTTCTTTAATGATTCTGTCCTCTAAAGAATGGAAGGTGATGATGCAAAGTCTGCCGCCCGGTGCAAGCACATCGGTAAAATCCTTTACGGCATCCTTTAAAATCTCCAACTCACCGTTGACCTCGATGCGAATCGCCTGAAATGTGCGTTTCGCCGGGTGTCCGCCCTCCTGCCTAGCCCCGGCAGGAATCGCTTCCTTTATGATGCTGACAAGCTCACCGGTTGTACGGACCGGTGTCATTGCCCGTCGCTTTGCAATAAACGCAGCTATGCGTTTTGCCCAATTTTCTTCGCCGTAGGTACGGATGATTCTCGCGAGCTCCTCTTCGCTGTATCCGTTTACGACATCGTATGCGCTTTTTGCCGCCGTGCGGTCCATGCGCATATCCAGCGGTGCATCGTGCATATAACTAAACCCGCGCTCCGGCGCATCTAACTGATGCGAGGAAACGCCCAAATCCAAAAGTGCACCGTTGATTTTTTCAATCTGCAGGCTTGACAGCACCTGCTTTATATTCGAAAAGTTGTTTTTAACAATTGTCACACGCTCTGCAAACGGCTTTAATCTTTCACTCGCCGCCGCAATTGCATTTTCGTCGCGGTCGATACCAATCAGCCTGCCGCCCTCAAGCCGCGCCGCAATCGCACTGCTGTGCCCGGCGCCGCCGAGCGTACCGTCGACATAGATGCCGTTCGGTTGAATGCAAAGCCCTTCTATGCATTCCTCAAACAACACGGGGATATGATGAAAATCCAAATTCGCTCACCGCCTGTTAGAATTGCATACCGAGAGAATCCATACTCTCCAGAACCATTTCCTCGCTGATTTGCTCTGCCTGGTAGGTCTCCCAGGTTGCAGCATCCCAAATTTCCATGCGGTTACGCGCACCGATAATCGTTACATCCTTTACAAGGCCCGCCATTTCGCGCAGATTCTGCGGAATATTGATTCTGCCGAGCTTGTCCACATCGCACTCGTGTACATTGGCGGTAAAATATCTTAAAACATCACGCGCCATTCTGTTGGTTGTGCTTGGGAGCTCAGAAAGCTTATCGAAAAACTTTGTCCACTCTTCCTTAGAATACACAAACAGACACCCGTCCAAGCCGCGTGTCACATAAAAGCTCTCGCCCTCTTCTCCTGTACGGAATTTTGCGGGCATGCTCACTCTGCCTTTCGCATCGACAGTGTGGTTATATGTACCTATGAACAAAGTTTTCACCACTTTTCCGGGGTCATCAACGGGTTTTTGGAAACTTTTGCGCCAAAAATTTCCCACCGTTATACATTTGATACCACTTTATCCCCCTGTAATGAAATTTTACACGAATATTACAGTTTTTTCAAGAGTTTTTTAAAGTTCAGAGGCATTTTTGTAAGAATTTCGTCGTTTTGCACTAATTCAAATACAGATTTTGTGCAATGTGCCAAAAACACGCAAAAAGCACCCACAATATTTTGTGGGTGCTTTTAAGCTGCACTACTATTGACAAATATGCACTACTAAATATTTCGCATTCTCCGCCCGAATCTCGGCAACATCGCCGGTAAAAACATTGCTGATGCCCGTCAACGGAAGCGGTTGCCGGTTTAGCGGATACTCTAACCCGGCCGTGGTATAGCTGCCGCCCTGCGCAAGCGGAATCACCGAAAGCAAATCGCCAGGCTTTCCGCAAACGCACACACTGTCCTCCGAATACCACAGCTGCGTGTCCCCATCAACAATGGTTGCGCGCGCGCCGCGGTGCGCCGCATAGGCAAGCAGGTGTACATTGCCGAGCGCATGGTCGATTCTGCCGCCCAACGCGCCGAGCAAAGTAATGTCTGTATGCCCAAGCTCCAACGCGTGCATCAGCGCAATTTCGCTGTCGGTGTAATCCTTGCGCACCGGAAACACCTGCACCTGCTCTGCGCTGACCTTTTCCCGGTCAAAGGAATCAAAATCACCGAGCACGGCGTCCGCGCGCAAGCCCAGCGCCTGCACATAGGCATAGCCGCTGTCCGCGCATATGGTATACGCCTCTTTATCCACTCTTGCCGCGGTGCGCGCGATATCTTCTATCACACCGCCGCAAACGATATTACATTTTTTCACTGGTTCGCCTTCTCTACAAACAGTTTCGTTGTCGCCTCAATATCGCCCTTACCGAAAACAGCGCTGCCGGCAACAACTGTGTTTGCACCGTTTTCCACAACGCGCAAAATATTGTCTAAGTTAATGCCGCCATCGACGGAAATATCCATCCCCTCCGGTGCAACCGCTGCAATCTTTCTGAGCTTCTCCTCCGCGCTCGGCATATACTTCTGCCCGCCAAAGCCCGGCTCGACACTCATAACCAAAACCATATCCAGCTTGTCCAGATACGGGAAAACCGCCTCTGCAGGTGTTCCCGGTTTAATCGAAACGCCCGCCTTTACGCCAAGCGATTTAATTTTGTCGATACACGCATCCAGATCCTCGGTTGCTTCAATATGTACGGTGATGATATCTGCGCCTGCCTTTGCAAACGCCTCCACATAGCGTTCCGGCGCCTGAATCATTAAATGCACATCAAATACCGCATCTGTTACCGGACGCAGGCTCGCAATCACACACGGACCAATAGACATATTCGGCACGAATGCGCCATCCATAACATCAATATGCATATACTGTGCGCCGCCGCGTACCGCTGCAAGCACATCCTCTCCCAGTTTTGAAAAATCCGCCGCTAAAATAGACGGTGCAATCTTTACCATACTATCCCCTCTGTTTCTTCATATATTATATATAATTTTATTTTTGCCAATCCTTTACGAGCTTACGCTCTGCATACAAATCACAATAGCTTTTATAGCGACTCTCGGAAATCCTGCCTTCAGCCAGGGCCGCTTTGACCGCGCAGTCCGGCTCCTGCACATGCGCACAGCCGCGAAAACGACAGCCGCCCAGATACGGCGCAAACTCACGAAAATACATCGCAAGCTCATCGGCAGGGATTGCAGGCGCTTCAAAGCTGGAAAAGCCGGGCGTATCGAAAACATAACCGCCGTCCGCAAGCCCTAATAGCTCCACATGGCGCGTTGTATGTCTGCCGCGTTTGATTTTCTCGCTGATTGCACCGGTTTCCATTTCACCGCTGATACCGAGTGCATTTAAAAGGCTCGATTTGCCAACACCGGAGTTGCCGGCAAACGCACTTGTTTTATCTTTAAGCTTCTCTTTTAAAAGTGCAATACCCTCTCCGGTTTGAACACTGGTTAAAATCACATCGTAGCCCGCAGCCGCATAAATGTCCGCCGCTGAGGTATCCTGCGTTAAATCCGTTTTGTTAAAGCACAAAACCGTTTCAATTTGGGCATACTCGCCCAGAAGCAGGAAGCAATCCACCAAAAACAGATTCGGTGCCGGATCGGTGAGTGCAACTGTTACCACCAGCTGGTCAATATTTGAAACCGCCGGACGAATCAGCTGATTTTTGCGCAGGTAAATTTCTTCAATGCTCCCCTTGCCGTTTTTCTCAGCAATGCGCACGCGGTCGCCGACCATCGGCGTTTGTCCTTCCTTTCGAAACACGCCGCGCGCCTTACACTCTACCGTGCCTGTCTCCGTTTGCACATAGTAAAAGCCACCTATTCCTTTTGTGATTATGCCGTCTGCCATAAAATTCCCTCTGAATTAAAAGTAAATTTTCTGCACACCCTTGTAGGCGTCATCGTGGTAAATCTCGAGCAGTGCTTCACTTTTACCCGTCACACGCAAGTCAAAGGTTCCCTCTGTTTTGCTGTGCATTGCATCGTGGATAACGGTGCCGTTTGCGACAACGCGAATGCGTGTCGTATCCTTATTTTGCGGCACAGGTATGCTGATGGTCTTCACCTTAATCTGCTCCTCCGGCTCCTGCGGTTCAACCGGTGGCTTCTCTTCTTCTTTGCCGCTGCTGACAACAATGCTGATGCTGTCACCCTTTTCCGCCGGCGTACCGCTTTGCGGCGACTGGCGGATAACCAAGCCCTTCTCTATCTCGGAGGCTTCCTCCGTAATCGACCCGAGCTTAAACCCTGCGGCCTCCAGGTTTGACTTGGCAGCCGCTACAGTCAAGCCTTTCAAATTCGGAACCTCGCCCTCTTCAATCTGATCATTGACATAAATCGTTACCGTATCGCCCTTTTGCGCATCCTTCCCGCCTTCGGGATTCTGACGCACAACCGCATCCTTCGGCAAAGTGTCGCTGTATTGCGAGCGACGAACCACCTTGAAGCCGAACGACTCTAATTCCTCTACCGCATCATCCACCGGCATATTTACAACGCTCGGAATTTTCAAATCCGGCTCACCGCCGCTGACGCGCACCTTCACCTTAAACCCTTTTTGCACGGTCTTTCCCGGAATCGGGTTCTGCTCTACAACGATACCCTCCTCGTATTTGGTATCGTAGACAATTTCCTCAATTTCCATTTTCAGCTTGCTTTTCTTCAGTGTTTCCTCTGCCTGCTCCTGTGTCAGCTCCAAAAGCTTCGGCACCTTCACCTCATTACGCTGTCCGCCGCTGGACATAAACAGCACAAATATACCGACAACCAACGCAATCGCACAAAAAACAGAACCGATCATAATCCAGATATCGCTTTTTTTCAGCTTCATCTTCTTTTTGCCCGAATCGCTGCTGCCCTTGCGTTGACGCCGTCTCGGCACATTGGCTTCTTCCTCTGCAGCCGGTGCTACCGCAGCACCCTGCAGCACATTTTCCAAATCCTGAATCATTTCCGTTGCCGATGCATAGCGGCAGCGCTTTTCTTTATTGATGCTCTTTGCAATAATCGCATCCAAATCCGCCGGCAGCCCCGGCTTTTGCTCCGTCACCGGCACAACCGTTTCATTCATATGCTTCATCGCAACCGCCACCGGCGTATCCGCGTCAAACGGCACCTTGCCCGTCAGCATTTCATAAAAAACGACACCTGCGGAATACAAGTCAGACTTCGCATCTGTAAAACCGCCGCGCGCCTGCTCCGGCGAGCAGTAATGCACCGAGCCGAGCGCCCCGCCGGCTTCGCCGGCTACCGTTGTGGAAGAACCGGTTGCACGCGCAATGCCGAAGTCCGTCACCTTTAAGGTGCCATCCTCCGTGATGAGCATATTCTGCGGCTTAATGTCCTGGTGAATAATGTTATGCTTATGCGCACATTCAAGCGCCGCGCAAATCTGCAGCTCCAGCTGCACGGCTTCCTTCCAATCCAGTGCGCCACGCTCGGCAATATATTCCTTTAAAGTTTTGCCGGCAATCAATTCCATAACAATATAGTGCAAATCGTCTGTGCTGCAAACATCATAAACTGCCACAATATTGGCATGGCTGATGGCAGCCGCCGCCTGCGCTTCTGTCACAAAACGGCGCATAAACGCCTCATCGCCCGTAAACTCGCTGCGCAAAACCTTAATGGCTACATTGCGGTTTAATTTGCGGCAATGCGCTTTATACACATGTGCCATACCGCCACTGCCGATGTTTTCCAATATTTCATAGCGATCGTTTAACACCGTTCCAACTGTTATATATTCACTCATTTGTCCACGCATCCTTTCGCCGAATCCTGCTGCACCGAAAGCAGCACAACCGAGATGTTATCCCTGCCGCCGGCAGCGTTTGCCTGCCGAACCAGCGCCTCCGCCGCCTCTGCTACCGAGCCGGACGCCTGCACAGTCTCTAAAATCCGTGCATCCTCCACCTCGCCGCTCAAGCCGTCGGAGCAAAGGAGCACCCTGCCTCCGCTTAGCTTTACTTCATAAAACTCCGGCGCAATCGTTTCGCTTGTGCCGACCGCCTCTAAAATCACATTGCGCTGCGGATGTATTCTCGCCGCCTCCGGCGTAATTGCACCGCTGTCAACCAAGCGCTGCACCAGCGTTTGGTCAACCGTAAGCTGCGCAATATGATTATCGTTTAACAAATAAGCGCGACTGTCACCGATGTTGGAAACGAGCAAGTGATTTTCATAAATCAATGCAACCGTCAAGGTTGTTCCCATGCCATAGAGCGTTGCATCCGCCTGCGCTCTTGTATAAATCCTTTCATTTGCCGTGCTGTACGCCACACGCAAAATTTCCTTAACCTCGTCCGTAGTCGATTCCGGTTTCAAAAGCGAGAGCAGCGTTGCTTTCAAGCTCTCGATTGCCATTTTGCTCGCGGTTGCACCGCCGGCTGCACCACCCATACCGTCTGCAACGATGCCGACCAAAAATCCGGCACGCACGAACGCACATACGCTGTCCTGATTGTCTTCACGCACACGGCCTACATCTGTTCTTGCTATAAATTCCATCGGTAATCACCTCACTTGTTCTCATGCCTGCGTCAGCGTCTTTTGTCTGAGCTGACCGCACGAAGCACTGATGTCACTTCCGAGCTCGCGGCGCACCGTAGCGGTGATGCCGCTCTTGCCCAATATATCTATAAACTGTTCTATGTTTTCTTTCTTGCTTTTTCTGTAGCTGCGTTCTTTGACGGTATTGACCGGAATCAGATTCACATGGCAAAGCATACCCGCAAGCCGCTTTGCAAGCTCTCGCGCGTGCTCCGCTTTGTCGTTAACGCCGTCGCACATTGCGTATTCAAAGGAAATGCGTCTGCCCGTCACGCTTTGGTACGCGCGGCAAGCCTTTAAAAGCTCCGCAATATTGTGCGCACGGTTGACCGGCATCATACCCGTTCGAATCTCATCGTTCGGCGCGTGCAGCGAAATTGAAAGCGTAATCGGCAAATCCAGCTTTGCCAGCTTTTCAATCCCTTCAACCAGACCGCAGGTAGAAAGCGAAATATGTCTGTAGCCGATATTTAAACCGCGCTCGTCATTGACCAAAAGCAAAAATCTGCGCACATTTTCAAAATTATCGAGCGGCTCACCGATGCCCATCATCACAATATTGGATATGCGCTTGGAAAGGTCAGCCTGCGCAGATAAAATCTGCCCTAAAATTTCGCCTGCCAGCAAATCGCGCTTCTTACCGCCGAGCGTAGATGCGCAAAAGCGGCAGCCCATTCTGCAGCCGACCTGCGAGGAAACGCAAATGGTCGTGCCGTGCTTATATTCCATTACAACCGTTTCGATACATTCCCCATCCGAAAGGCGCATCAGATATTTCACCGTACCGTCCTTTGCGGAAACATACTTTTCCAGAATGTCCACACGATGAATTGTGGCAATTTCGGAAAGCTTTTCACGAAATGCCTTCGAAAGGTTTGTCATTTCCTCAATAGAGGAAACGCCTTTTTCGTGAAGCCACGAAAACACCTGCTGCGTGCGAAACTTTTTCTCGCCCGCCTGCACAATCAGGTCCTCCAGCTCTTGATATGTAAGACTTCTTAAATCAATCTTCTCCATACGACTTCCTCATCATTTTGCATACAAAAAATCCGTCCATCCCATCGGTATCTGGGAAAAACGCCGCATAGCCTTCCTTTGCGGTAGGCTTTTGCACACCGCACGGCAATGCCTCCGTCATATCGCAAAGCGAAAATTCGGGGTTCTCTGCCAAAAATGCGCGCACCACACCGAGATTTTCCTTCTCGCCTATGGTGCAGGTGCTGTAAACCAATATGCCGCCCGGCTTTACATACGACTTGCAGGTGTCAAGTATTTTAAGCTGCAGCGCCGCAAGCGCTTCTTCCTTTTCAGCACTCCAGGCGTATTTTATATCCGGCTTTTTGCCGATAATACCTAAACCCGAGCAAGGTGCATCCACCAAAACGCGGTCAGCACGCGCTTCAAACACAGGCATGGGTACGGCTGCATCTGCACACGCGGAAACAATGCTTTTTATGCCCATCCGCGCTGCCGTCTGCGCAATTAAAGCAATTTTATGCTCGTGAATATCGAAGGCATGCAGCTTGCAGTCATCCTCTGCGCGCTGCGCTATATACACGCTTTTGCCGCCCGGCGCGGCGCACATATCCAGCACCGTCATCCCGGGCTTTGCATCGAGTGCGCGTACCGCCGTCATTGAGCCTGCGCCCTGCGCCGTAATCTGCCCTGCCTTATACGCCTCCAGCGCCGTAATATCCGTGCCGCTTAAAATCAGCGCATCGTCAAAGCGACCGTCAGCAACCGCAACGCCTGCCTGCTCCAGCTGCATACGCACCTGCCGGGCAGACGCCTTTAATGTGTTCACACGCACATGCATCTGCGGTGAGCGGCACATCGCCTCCATCATGGCTTCCGCTCTGTCCTCACCGTAAAGCGAGATAAAGTACTCCACAAGCGGCATCGGGAACGAATACTGTACCGATAAGCGCTCTGCCGTTTTTTGCGGCAAAGCGATGTTCTCTTTTTCGCGCACCACACTGCGCAAAACGCCGTTAATAAAGCCCTTCGAGCGGTACGCCAGCTTACCCGCAAGGCGCACACACTCATCCACGGCCGCACTGTCCGGCACGCGGTCGAGCTTCATAATCTGAAAGATACCGATGCGCAAAAGCACCAGCACATTCGCCGAAAGCTTTTTAATTTTTACACTGGAAAACTTACCAATGATATAGTCCAAATAAATCTGATACTTTACGCAGCCGTAGGCAATTGCCGCAGCCAACCCCTTGTCCGCGCCGCTCAAATGCGTGCCGCTCAGCACCTCGTTCAGCGCCAGATTGACATAAGCACCGTCCGTCAATTGTGCATACAGCACCTTATACGCCGCCATACGCGCATCAGAAGCTCTTCTTTCTCCCATCAGTCTCGTCTCCTGCCGGAAATGGCCAAAAGGCGCAAAAGCGAGCCGATGGCCGCCAGTGTAGATGCCACATAGGTCATCGCCGCAGCCGAAAGCACCTTCTTTGCTCCCTTGTTTTCCTCGTCCGATAAAATGCCGTAGCCCTCCAGCGTTTTGAGTGCACGCGAGGATGCATTAAACTCGACCGGCAAGGTGATTACGGAAAAAGCAACCACAGCAACATACAGCCAGATTGCAAAGTCAACCAAGCCGACAAAACCCATAACCAGACCCAAAAGCAGCAGCGGCACTGCCATCTGCGAGCCTAAGTTTGCAATCGGCACCAAAAATGAGCGAATCTTAATTGGCAGATACCCGTCTCTGTATTGCTGTGCATGTCCTGCCTCGTGCGCCGCAACACCAATGGCCGCCACCGAGGTGGAATTATAAACCGAATCCGACAAACGAATCACATTGCCGCGCGGGTCAAAATGGTCTGTCAAATTACCGCTTACGCGCTCAACGCCGACATGACGAAGCCCCGCATTGTCCAATATCATACGCGTCACCTGCGCTGCGGTGTAGCCACGCGCAGAAAACACCTTGGCGTAGCGGTTGAAGGTGGAGTTCACCTTCGAGCTTGCCCAAATAGAAAGTATCAAAGGAATTAATACATAAATATACGAGCTGTAGTACCCGTCAAACATGTGCTCACACTCCTAAAATCACATTTTCCTCTATAGAGTTACCAAGAAGATAGCTTTTCACATCCATCATCTTTTTACCTTCAAACTGCACGGTTTGCACCAAAACGGCACCCGCGCCGCAGCGCACGCAAAGCCCGTCCGTGCGGTTGGCATAAAGCACCTGCCCTGCCGCGCCGCGCGTTTCGTTTTCCAAAACCTGCACGCTGCCGATTTTCACACGCGCACCCTTGTAGTATGTGTACGCCAGCGGCCAGGAATTCATACCGCGCACCAAATTTTTAATTTCCGCCGCAGAAAGCGACCAGTCAATTTCCGCCTGCGCTTTATCAAGCATTGCCGCATAGGTGCTTTCCGCATCATTTTGCTTTTCGCGCGGCGCCGTACCGTTTTCAAGCATTGCAACGGTTTCTATAAGCGCTTCCGCCCCCAAAACCGCCAAACGGTCAAACAGCTCTGCCGCGGTTTCGTCTTCGCCGATTTCGGTTTCCTTTTTCAGAATCATATCGCCGGTATCCAAGCCGACATCCATATACATCGTCGTTACGCCGGTCACCCTTTCACCCGCAAGCACTGCGCGCTGAATCGGCGCCGCGCCGCGGTATTTCGGCAAAAGCGAGCCGTGCACATTAATGCAGCCGAGCTTCGGATATTCCAAAATATACTTCGGCAGGATTTTGCCATAGGCTACAACCACAATCAAGTCCGGCTGCTCCGCCTCCAGTACGGGCAAAAACGCGCCGTCCCTGAGCGTTTCCGGCTGGTGCACCAAAAGCCCCAACTCGTCTGCCGCCGCGTGCACCGGCGTCGGCATCAATTTATGACCGCGGTTTTTCGGCTTATCCGGCTGACTGACAACCGAAACCACCTCGTGTCCGCTTTTCGCCAAAGCCTGCAAACACACTACCGCATAATCGCTTGTTCCCATAAAAAGAATTTTCAATCAAATTCACACGCCTTTATCTTAGTCTTTCACAAATTCGGTAACCTTATCAATAAACAGACCACCGTCCAGATGCTCAATTTCGTGGCAGAACGCCTGCGCCAAAAGGCCCTTTGCCTCCACCTCAAAGGTTTCACCGTGTCTGTCCTGCGCGCGAACGATAACCTTTTCCGGGCGCTTTACATAGCCGCTGCTCCCCGGTACGCTAAGACAGCCTTCCACTACCTCGCGCTCGCCCTTTTTATAAACAAGCTTCGGGTTAACCAGCTCATAACGCTCGCCTTCCTCGCGCGTGTCCACAACAACGGCGCGCTTTAAAATGCCGACCTGCACCGCCGCAAGACCGACACCGCCTGCGTCGTACATCGTGTCAAACATATCATCCAACAGCTGCCCGAGACGGTCATCAAATACCGTCACCTCGCGGCTGATTTTACGCAGCACCTCATCCGGTTCTTTTCTGATTAATCGAATTGCCATTTTTCTTCTCTCCTCATATCTATCTCAAAAACATCATTTTTTTATCCCGATTTTCGACGGCGCAATGCGCTGAATTTACCCTTTTTTATAATAGTGAATTTGGGTTTTTATCTATGACCAAACTCAAGAACTTGCGGTTAGGCTCCTTCATATGCAGCGTTAAGACTTCTCGCAACACACCGCTGAGCTTTTCCGCGTTTTCGCACTTTATTACAATGCGGTAGCGGAATTTATCCTTGATTTTCGGAATACCTGCGGGGACCGGTCCTAAAATCGAAACGCGACCGCACTGCCCTTCGTCGCAGCGCGCGTGCAGAAGCTTTGCCAACTCCCGGATGTGGGTGCGCACGAGATTTTCGTTTGCACCGCTGACCAAAACGGTAACCAGCTCGCAAAACGGCGGATACCACATTGCCCGCCTGAAAGCAATCTCCTCCGCGTAAAAGCCGAGATAATCGTGATTTTTCGCGTGCACAATCGCATAGTGCTCCGGCGAATAGGTCTGCACGATGGCTCTGCCGCGCAAATGTCCGCGCCCGGCGCGCCCCGCCACCTGCGTAATCAGGTTAAAGGTGCGCTCGCTGCTGCGATAATCGTCGATATGCAGCGCAGAATCTGCCGCCAAAACACCGACGAGCGTCACTGTATGAAAATCAAGTCCCTTGGACACCATCTGCGTGCCCAAAAGCACATCAATTTTTTCATTTTCAAATTTATCAAGCAGCTTCTGATGCGCCGCCTTTGTCGAGGTCGTGTCTGCATCCATACGCACAACGCTGATGCCTGCAAACTCCTGCTCGAGCGCCTCCTCCACCTTTTGCGTACCGACGCCGAAAAAGCGGATATACTTGCTTTGGCAGCTCGGACAAGCCTTATAGTTGTCCTGCGTATAGCCGCAGTAGTGGCAAGTCAGCTTGTCGGTATAACGATGATAGGTCAGCGATATGTTGCAGTGCGGGCAGGTAACCACATAGCCGCACTCTCTGCACGACACAAAGGTTGAAAATCCGCGGCGGTTTAAAAACAGAATCGTCTGCTCACCGTGTGTGCGGTTATATTCCATTTCCTCGCGCAGCAGCGCAGAAAACATACTGCGGTTGCCACTTTTAAGCTCCTCACGCATATCGACTATGTCAACACACGGCAGCTCGCTTTGATTATAACGCTTCTGCATTTCCAGAAGCGTGTATTCGCCCTGTTTTGCTTTATAGTAGCTCTCCACCAGCGGCGTTGCCGATGCGTAGAGCGCTACGGCGTTATGCTGCATACAACGGAATTTTGCCACATCGCGCGCATGATAGCGCGGCGCACTTTCCGACTTGTACGCATTTTCGTGCTCTTCATCCATAATAATGATGCCGATGTCGTCAAGCGGCGCAAAGATTGCCGATCGCGCACCGACCACCACGCGCACACGCCCTTCACGAATGCGCTTCCACTCGTCATAGCGCTCACCAAGCGAAAGCCCGCTGTGCAAAATGGCGACTGCATCGCCGAAACGACGCGTAAAACGCCCGGTCATCAGCGGTGTCAGCGCAATTTCCGGCACAAGCACGATTGCGCCTCTGCCCTGCTGTATCACGCGCTCAATCAGGCGCATATAGACCTCTGTTTTGCCGCTGCCCGTCACACCGCGCAGTAAAAACGCCTGCATACGGCGCGCATCAAGCGCTTCCGAAACCGAAGCATACACCTTTTTTTGCTCCTGCGTCATCTCCGGCGGCACTTCGCCGGACGGCTCTGCCGCTTCCGTGCGGCGGATGACCTTGTCAAAAAATTCTATATAGCCTTTGCTTTTTAAGGCATTCACTGCATTGTAGCTTGCAGCAGTCATTGCAACCAAATCGCAAACCGCAACGCTTTCATTGTATTTGAGTACATTGAGCATTCTGCTCTGCACCGGTGCGCGCTGCTTCAATTCATTTTCCACCGCATAGAGGTTTTCAGCGTCCACACACAGCCGCGCAAACCGAACCGTTTTTTCTTTAATGGCGCTGCCTTCCAGCTGTTTTAAACTGACAACGCCCTTTTCCTCCAACGCCGTAACCACCGGACGCACATTGGTTTCAAAGCAGGTTAAAAGGCGCACAAGCTCCATCTCACCGCCGTCTTCTGACAGGCGCTCGACAACCGCGCGCTGCCTGCCCTTCAGCTTTTCAGCAGCTGCGCCGTCCGTCAGCTGCACCCAGGTTTCCAGGCGCACGCCTGCGCCTGCAGGAATCAAAAGGTGCAGCGCCTCTGCATAGGTACAGAGCGTGCTTTCGCGGATATAGCTTGCAAGCGCAAACCCCTTTTCGTCAAACAAGGGCTTCGGCGATGCCAGCGCGTGAATTTCCTTGAGGCTTTTGCTTTTGCTTTTTTCCTTTACGCAAACAACAAAGCCCTCCGTCAGCATATTGTTTTTGCCGAACGGCACCAGCACATGCATCCCCACACAAATGCTCGGTGCAAGTGCTTCGCCGATTTTATAGTCAAATATTTTATCGACCTCGCGCGCCGTCTTTGAAACAATAATCTCCGCTACCATCCGTTTTCCCTTTTATCCTTTCAGCGCCTCCGTTAAAATAATATGCGCAAGCGCTTCCTTTGCCATATTGTCCGGCGTAAGCTTTTCGCCGTTTCTCTTCAAAATCGTGACCGTATTTGTATCACAGCCAAAGCCTGCACCCGGCTCGGTTAAGCTGTTGGCTACCATCATGTCACAGTTTTTCTTCTCAAGCTTCTTTTGTGCGTTTACAAGCAAATCCTGCGTTTCCATGCAAAAGCCCACGAGCACCTGACCGGCAGGCTTATTTTCGCCGAGCTTTGCCAGAATATCCGGGTTTCGCTTTAAGGTAATCGTCATATCTGCGTCACTTTTTTTGATTTTATGCGCGCTGACGGTCTCCGGCGCGTAATCCGCAACGGCTGCCGCCTTAACGATAATGTCGCTCTCCTTTGCTCTGGCAAGCACTGCATCACACATCTCCTGCGCGCTCTCCACCTTTACGGTTTCTACGCCGCGCAAATCGGGCAATGCGCTTTTGCCGCGCACGAGCACAACCTCTGCACCGCGCTGCTTTGCCGCACGCGCGATCGCAAAGCCCATTTTCCCGGAGGAATGGTTTGTAATAAAACGCACCGGGTCAATCGCTTCCGCCGTTGCCCCTGCCGTAACCAGCACGCGCTTGCCTGCCAAATCCTTCGGATATGCAATGGCATCGACCACCGCCTCAACGATTTCCTCCGGCTCTGCCATACGGCCTACGCCAACATCGCCACATGCCAAAAAGCCCTCACCGGCGCGCACAAAGCTGCAGCCGCCATCAGAGAGCTTCTTCATATTTTCCACCGTGACCGGATGGGTATACATATTTTTGTTCATTGCCGGCGCAATCAGCACCGGTGCTTTCGTTGCAAGGTAGGTCGTCAAAAGCATATTATCGGCAATGCCGTATGCCATTTTTGCAATCGTATTTGCCGTTGCGGGCGCAACTAAGAAAAGGTCTGCCTTTTGCGCAAGGGAAACATGCTCTACCTCCCAGCGCTCCGGCGTACCGAACATATCTAATGCGACCGGATTTTGCGACATAGTGCGGAAGGTCAGCTCACCGACAAATTCCTTTGCGCTCTCCGTTAAAATCACATGCACGGTTGCGCCGAGCTTTTTGAGTCGGCTGACCACTTCCACAACCTTGTATGCGGCGATACCGCCGCACACGCCTACAACAACACACTTGCCTTTTAACATAGATTTCCCGCCCTTCTACGGAAAATTATTTATCGCCGAGTACAGCGTTCAGGCTCGGAACAGCCTTCACCTTGCCGCTCTCGATTTCGCCGATAGCTTCTAAAATCGCTTCGTCGTACTTGCCGGCAAAGGACCCCTCCTGCTGCATACCGAGCTGACGCGCTCTGCGCGCTGTCAGTACTGCAAGTGAGTATCTTGTGCCTGTCTTTTCTACGAGTTTTGAAATTGCCGGATAAATCATTTTTTACACACCTCTTCAATAAATTCAAGATTTCTTTCCGTTCTGCAGCGCTCGGCATCCATAATACCGCTGAAGCGCTCGACGGCTTTTTCTATATCGTCATTTAACAAAATATAGTTGTACTTCTGAATGTGGCCGAATTCCCAGGCTGCGGTTTTCAGCCTTTCCTCCACGACCGCAGCAGGCTCTGTGCCGCGCCCGATTAAGCGCGCACGCAGCTCCTTCATCGATGGCGGCAAAACAAATATGTACACGCCCTCCGGATGCTCAGCGCGCACCTTCATTGCGCCCTGCACCTCGATTTCCAAAATCACATTGATGCCGGCTGCGAGCTTTTCTTCGACAAACGCCTTCGGCGTGCCGTAGTAATTGCCGCAAAATGCCGCATGCTCAAGCATCTGCCCGGTGCGGATTCTTTCTTCAAATTCCGCTTCGCTGAGGAAAAAATAGTGTACGCCTTCCTCCTCACCCGGACGCGGCGCTCTCGAGGTTGCCGATACCGACATAACCACATCGTCTCTCTTTTCCAAAAGCGCCTTGCAAATCGTTCCTTTTCCGGCGCCGGACGGCCCGGATACAACATAAAGTATACCACGGTTACTGCTCATCTTCATCCTCCTGTGCTTGTACCATATCCGCATCCATACGGTTGGCGACCGTTTCGGGTGCCAATGCCGAAAGCACGATATGGCCGCTGTCCATTACCAATACCGCCCGCGTGCGTCTGCCGTAGGCGGCATCAATCAGGTTGCCCTGCTCGCGCGCCTCCTGCACCATACGCTTGACCGGTGCAGAGCCGGGGCTGACAATTGCAATCAGCCTTTCCGCTGCGACAATATTTCCGAAACCGATATTAATCAGCTTCATACGCTCACCTCTTACTCAATGTTTTGCACCTGCTCACGAAGCTTCTCCAGCTCCGCCTTTAAGTCGACAACAATTTTTGCAATCTCAATATCGTTTGCCTTGGAGCCGATGGTGTTGATTTCGCGGTTGATTTCCTGAATTAAGAAGTCGAGCTTTCTGCCAGCCGGTTCGCCGGAGCTTAAGATGTTTTCCAGCTCGTCAAAGTGACTGCGCAGGCGAACGGTTTCCTCGTCCACCGCAATTTTGTCTGCATAAATCGCAGCCTCTGTCAAAATGCGTGCCTCGTCGATATTCGTCGACTCCAGCACCTCTTCAATGCGCGCACGCAGCTTTGCACGGTATTCTTCCACGCACTGCGGAGAGCGCACCTCGATTTCAGCCACACGCTCAAGCATAAATGCGCTTCTCTGGCGCAAATCCGCCAGCATTCTTTCGCCTTCACGCATACGCATATCCATAAAATCGCGCATCGCCTGCGAGAGCGCATGCTCAACCAAAGACCAGATGTGTTCTGCATCCTCTTCCTTGCGCTCGGTTAAGAAAATATCCGAAAAACGCGCAACCGAGCCGACGCTGATATCGTCGCGCAGGCTGAAGGTATCACGAAGCTCACGCAAAACATCGATATAGTTTTCCGCAAGCGGCACATTCAAGGTAATCTCCTTGTCCGCCTCGCCGAAGCTTTCCATCGCCACATAGATATCCACCTTACCGCGGTTGATAAAGCCCGATGCGTACACGCGCACCTTGTCCTCCAAATAGCCGAAATAACGCGGCACCTTAATGTTATAGTCCGCATAGCGGTGATTCACCGACTTGATTTCCACCAAGATTTTCTTGTCGCCGACTACGCCCTCAAAGCGGCCGTAGCCTGTCATACTTTTAATCATTTTTCTGCTCCTGTTCTATGGTTTTTCTTCATCCTTTATTTACATAGTTCCGGATAAAACAGTATACCACAAAACTGCTCTAAAAGTCAAGCCATTGTCACTTTGCATTCCAGGCAAAAAAGCTTGCAAAGGCATTGCCGTAAGCCGGAATAATTTCGCCCTCAATTCTGTCGTTTACAATCACGGCATTCTGCCCAAAGCCGATGGATATAATCGGCATTTCATCCGAAAACGCATCCGCAAGCTCTAAAAACGCCGCAGCCTTGTCCGACTGCGTTACCGCTGTCTGCGCATTGGCATACAGCGTATCCATACGCGCACTGCCTGCCGAGGCAAACCGCGCACCGCTGCCGATAAACACTAAAACATCCAAATCGTCAGCGAGCAGCGTCTCGCCGATAAACATACTGTATTCTCTTTCTTCTACCCACAGATTGTAGGTTTCAAAATCCGTTTTCTGCACCTCTGCACCGATGCCGAATGCCCGCAGCTGCTTTACAATTTCCGCCGCAGCCGCACAGCGCACCTCGTTTTCCTGATTGACTAAGATGGGAATGTAGAGCCTTTGTATACCTTCCTCCGTTTCCTTTTCCCATCGGCCGTCCGTCGCTTTTGTATACCCTGCCGCCTCTAAAATTGCTGCCGGGTCCTCCGGCGCTGTATTCTCCTCCGGCGGCAAGTTATACGCGCTGCCCGGCAAAAACGGCAGCTCGGATGCCGTCAGGCGACCGAACATTGCATTTTTGCTGATTTCCTCGCGGTTTAAAACAAGTGAAATCGCACGACGCACCTGCTTATCTGCCAGCGCGCCCTCGGCATTGATGCCCAGGAAGGTAAATCTTCTGTTGGTATAAGGAAATGTGACTACATTGCCCTTCGGGCTGTAAGTCCGAAGCAGCTCTGCATCGACATGCACCGCCTCGACCTCACGGTTTTCCAGCGCATACATCACATCCGCCGCACGCGGCAGCTCCTTTAAAACCACCTGCTCAATTTTGCCCTGCTGTTGTGTTACGCAGTTCGGGCTCTTTTCCAGAATATGAGCCTTGCCCGGCAGCACCGGCGCATATCGGTATGCCGATGTGCCAATCGGCACATAGTCTGCCTGCACACTTGTGCAATCCGTTCCGCGCTGAATAACCGGAAAATCCAGCTGCTCTATAAAGCAGCTGTTCGGTTCGGTCAGCTGAATTTCAAAAACAAAGTTACTTCTCGCCGTATAGTCGGCAATGCCGTACAAATAAGCTTTCAGTCTTGAGCTTTCCGCCTTTTCAATGGCAGAAAGCGTATAGGCTACATCATAGGCAGAAAACAGCTTGCCGTCGTGCCACTTCACATCGTTGCGCAGCTGCACCGTATACACAAGCCCGTCTGCCGAAATATCGGTTTTCACTGCCAGCACCGGCGAAAGCACACCGTCTGCGCCGCGGCTGTACAGGCTGTCATACACCAAGCGCATCGCATCAAGCACCGTATCCGACTGCGTCAGCACCGGGTTGAAGGTGTCAAAGTGCGTCAGCGGCAGGCTGACAACGCCTGTACCGCCCTCCTTGTAGATAACGCGGTCACCGTCCCCGTCTCTGCGCGCACAGCCGCACCCGGCAAGCATTGCGGCACAAAGCATAATCAAAATTGTAAAAATAACACTCTTTTTCATCGTTAACATCCTTAATTCAAAAGAAAATGCTCTGCATTTTCTTGCCATACCTCTTCACCATTCACTCTTCACTATTCCCTTGCAGCTCCATCAGCGCGCCCATCAAGCCGATTTTCCCCTTGTGGGCACGATTGGAGAAAAACTCGTCGCAGTGGCAGCAGGTGCAAAGCTCTGCCAGCGTAATCGCGTTCTCGCGCACGCCGACCGATTTTAGCTGATCGGCAATCAGCGACCAAAGGTCAATATGATATTTTTCGCCGACCGGCTTGCGGTACGCTTCCCCGAACTGCGCAGCCACATCTTCATCCACCTCAAAATGGCACTGCCCGATGGACGGCCCGATCGCCGCAAGCACATCCTTTGGCTCTGTGCCGAATTCTGCCTGCATTTTCAAAACCGTCTTTTTCGCAATCTCCAGCACGGTCGAGCGCCAGCCGGAGTGCACCAGGCCAAACGCCTTCTTTTTTACATCGAGCAAAAACACCGGCACACAGTCTGCGCAAAACACAACAGCAGGCACGCCGGGCGTGTTGCAGATAAAGGCATCCGTGTCGGTAATGTCGCTTTCGCGCACGATGCCCTTGCCGCAATCCGCCGCGGTAAGCACGCGAATACCATCATGATGCTCCTGCTTAGAGAGCACAAGCCTGTCGCGCTCGATGCCGAGCGCATTGCAAAGAATGCCGAAGTTTTCATACACATTCTCGCGCGTATCCTTGCGATAAAAGCCCAAATTCAGCTCTGCCGTTTCGCCGGTGCTCACACCGCCGAGTCGCGTTGAAAACCCGTGGCGCACCATCCCTGTCTTTGTAAATGCAGGTACGGTATAATACACCAATTTTCCTTTTTTATGCCTTTCAAAACCTTTTTGCATAATGCTCTCCTAATGATAATACTCATATACATTTTGCGCGCTGCGCCTGTCAAGGCCTGCCGCCTGCAAATCTTCTACGCTCGCCCGCGCAACGGCATCGAGCGTTTTAAAAGCGCGCAAAAGCTGCTTTCTGCGCACCTCGCCCACGCCCGGAATTTCCGCAAGCTCCGAGCGGAAGGCATTTTGCCTGCGCACCTTTTTATGATAGCCGATGGCGGTATTATGCGTTTCCTCGCAAATTGCGCCGATTAAGCGATATGCCGCCGAATTCTTCGGCAGCGGCACTGCGCCCTCCGCATTCATCAGCTCTGAAAAATTATGCTTGTCATCCTTTTGCATACCGAAAATACCAAAGCTCTGTGCAAACGGCGCAAGCGCCTCGAGCACCGCATGAATATGCCCCTTACCGCCGTCAATGAGCATCAAATCCGGCAACGGCAAAAACTTTGCATCCTTTTTGGATAGTGTGCCTGCCTCAATTGCGGCAAGCTCCGCGTGTGCACGCTGCATACGGCGGCGCACAACCTCCTGCATTGCGGCATAGTCGTTTTGCCCGTCAAAGCTCTGGATGCGGAAATTGCGCTTTGCCGCTTTGTTCACCGTTCCGTTTTCAAACACAACCATTACCCCGACCGTACCCGTACCGCCGGTGTTGGAAATGTCATAGCTTTCGATGCGGCGCGGAATTTTGGAAAGATGCGTATACTCTGCAAGCTTTTCCAATACGCCGCGCTCCGTTTCGCGCTTTAATTCACTGATTTTATAGTCGTCAATTGCATTGTTGATGTTCTTTAAAAGCATATGCACCAACTGCTTTTTCTCGCCGCGCACCGGCACGGCAAGGTGCACTCTTTTGCCGCGCAGCGATGATAAATACAGCTCGAGCATTTCCGCCTCGTCTGCACTGCAGCCGAGCAAAATCTCCGGCGGCACATAGCTTGCGGTAGAGTAGTAGCGCTTTAAAAACTCCGCCATAATTTCGCCGTCCGTCAAATCACTCACGCCGTCGATGCGAAAGCTCTGCCGCCCGGTCATTCGCCCGCCGCGGATTAAAAACATCTCAAAAAACGCCTTGTCGTCATAACTGACAAAATCGGCAACATCGCGGTCGGTTTGCGCATCGGAAATAATCTTCTGCCGCTCGTTTACGGCGTGAATTGCCGCAATCTGGTCGCGCTTTTCCGCCGCCCTTTCAAATGCCATATTCTCTGCCGCTGCCTGCATCTGCGCCTCAAGTGCGCGGACAATTTCGTCGCTCTTGCCGTCTAAAAACATACAAATCTGCTCAAATACCGCTCTGTACTCCGCCTGCGTTATCTCGCCGCGGCACGGCGCAAAGCATTTTTTTATCTGATAATTCAGGCACGGCCTCCCCTTGCCGATATCCTGCGGAAAGCTTCTTTTGCAGGTCGGAATTAAAAAGATTTTTTTAATCAGCTCCACCGTCTGGCGCACCACGCCCATCCCGGAATACGGCCCATAGTAGCGCGCGCCGTCCGGCAGCATACTGCGCGTAATTGAAAGGCGCGGATAGTCCTTATTCATGGTCACTTTAATATACGGATAATGCTTATCGTCTTTTAAAAGAATATTATAATGCGGCTTGTACTTTTTAATAAGGTTGCATTCAAGCACAAGCGCCTCTAACTCCGAATCCGTGATAATATATTCAAACCAGGCAACATGGCTGACCATGGCAAGCACCTTGGCAGAGTGGTTTTTGCTCTGCATAAAATACTGACGCACGCGGTTTTTAAGCACCTTTGCCTTGCCGACATAGATGACATTATCGTCTTTATCGTGCATCAGATATACGCCCGGCAGCTCCGGGAGCTTTTTGAGCTGCTGCTTTAAGTCAAACACGCCATTGCCCTCCTTTAAAATTTCTTATACATAGTATACCATCAAACCCGTTTCTATGCAACTTTAATATTGACAATACTTTTTTCGGGAATTATAATATATAGAGGTATAAATACCCAAGAAAGGTTGAATAGCATGGCAAACAAAATCAGAACCCGTTTTGCACCGAGCCCGACCGGCTATATGCACATCGGTAACTTAAGAACCGCACTGTATGCATGGCTGCTTGCGCGCTCGAGCGATGAGGGTACATTTATTTTAAGAATTGAGGACACCGACCAGGAACGCTATGTCGAGGGTGCGGTAGATTTGATTTACAAAACACTCGCCGACACCGGCCTTGTACACGATGAAGGTCCGGACAAGGACGGCGGCTGCGGCCCGTATATCCAGAGTGAGCGCCGCGGTATGTACAAAAAGTATGCAGAGGAGCTCGTAGAAAAGGGCGCTGCCTACTACTGCTTCTGCGACAAGGACCGCTTAGAGGAGCTGCGTGCAATTCAGACAGCATCGAAGGTGCCGCCGAAGTATGATGGGCACTGCTCGAGACTCTCGAAAGAAGAAATCCAAGAAAAGCTTGCAAGCGGCGTGCCGTATGTTATCCGCCAGAAGATTCCGCAGGAGGGCACAACCTCGTTCCACGATGAGGTTTTCGGTGACATCACTGTTGAAAATTCTACACTTGACGATAACATTCTTTTAAAGGCAGACGGTCTGCCGACCTACAACTTCGCAAATGTTATCGATGACCATTTAATGGGCATCACACATGTTATCCGCGGCAGCGAGTATCTTTCCTCCACGCCGAAGTACAATCTTCTCTACGAAGCCTTCGGCTGGGAAATTCCGAAATACATTCACTGCTCGCCGGTTATGAAGGATGCGCAGAAAAAGCTTTCCAAGCGTGAGGGCGACGCATCGTACGAGGACTTTATCAACAAGGGCTACTTGAAGGATGCCATCATCAACTATATTGCCCTGCTCGGCTGGAGCCCGGGTACAGAGCAGGAAATCTTTACGCTCGATGAGCTTGTAGCCGCATTTGATGTTTCCGGCATCAGTAAGTCCCCGGCAATTTTCGATGTAAACAAGTTAAACTGGATGAATGCAGAGTACATCAGAAAGCTCACCATCGAAGAGTTTACCGAAAAGGCTATGCCGTACTACAAGCAGGCCGTAAAGCGCGATGTAGACTACAATCTGCTCTCCGCTCTCCTGCACGACCGCACGGAGAAGTTTTCCGACATTCCGGAAAATATTGACTTTATCGACACGCTTTGCGACTACGACACAGAGCTGTATGTCAACAAAAAGATGAAGACCAACGAGGAAGTATCGAAGGATGCACTCGAAAAGATTCTGCCGGTGCTGGAAGGTCTTACAGACTGGACACACGATGCAATCCACGATGCACTCTTTGCCCTCATCGAAAGCCTCGGCGTCAAGAACGGCGTGATTTTATTCCCGCTGCGCGTGGCTGTTTCCGGCAAGAAATTCACACCGGGCGGCGGCGTTGAAATCGCAGAGCTTTTAGGCAAGGAAGAAACCATCGCCAGAATTAAAAAGGGTATTGAAAAATTAGCATAATTTTAAAAAAAGACGGATGCAAATCCGTCTTTTACTTTTGTTAAAGTCAAAATTCTACGAAAATAAAGCAATTTTATTCTTGCTCTTTCTCCCTATATCCGCTATACTTATAGCAAAGAATTTACGCAGGAGGATATAAAGATGAAAGTTGAAATTCTACATCTGGTGGAGGGCGCGAAAAAGGCAAAGGGCTTAACCGTCATTATCGATGTATTCCGTGCCTTCAGCATGGAGGCATATATGTTTGCGGCAGGTGCCGAAAAGGTCATTCCTATCGGTGATTTGCAAATCGCCTGGGACTACAAAAAGGCGCATCCGGATGCGATTCTTTGCGGCGAGCGCGGCGGCGTAAAGGTTGAAGGCTTTGACCACGGCAATTCTCCGACACAGATTGAAGGGCTTGACTTTACCGGCAAAACGCTGATCCATACCACCAGCGCCGGCACGCAGGGCGTTGCCAATGCTTTGGGCGCAGATGAAATCATCGGCGGCAGCCTGGTAACGGCAAAAGCCATCGCAGATTATGTAAAGTATACCAAGCCGGAGCATGTTTCGCTTGTTTGTATGGGTGTGCACGGCAAAAAACAGTCTGATGAGGACACCCTTTGCGGCGAATACATCAAAAGCTTAATCGAAGGAAAGCCGCTTGAGGATTTAGAAGAAAGAATCGAAAAGCTTAAGCTCACCAACGGTGCACAGTTCTTCAAGCCGGAGCTGCGCGATGTGTTCCCGGAGCGCGACTTTACCTTATGTACGCGCGCAAATGCATTTCCGTTTGTCCTACGCTTAAAGCAGGACGAAAACGGCTCCCTTGCGTACATGGAGCGCATCAATATTGCAGATTTAAACAAAAACGCGATTCCGGAGGGCATGGAAGTAACCGTACCTGAAATCCGTGAAGGCGATATGGCATCTATTCTTTCGCGCGAGCAGGCAATTTGTCTGCCGAACGAGATTAAAAAGGTACTTGTTTACGGAAATTACGAAGCGCCTAAAAACAGCTTTGATGCCGCATTGGTACTCGGCTGCAGTGCCTATGCAATGCATTCGCGCGCAAAGGCTGCGGCGGCGCTGTATCACAGCGGACAGTGCAAGCTGTTTATCACCACCGGCGGCGTGTACCACGATACCCCGTTCGGTTGCCTTTCAGAGACGGCGGCAATCAAGCAATATATGATTAAAGAAGGTGTACCCGCCGAATGCATTTTAGAAGAGCATCTCGCAACCATCACACGCGAAAATATGTTCAACAGCAAGTCCATGCTCATCGAATATTTCGGCACACGCAGACTGAAGCTGGCAATTGTGACCTCCTATTTTCATCTGGTGCGCTCCGTAAAGCTTGCCGAGGCTTGCTTTGAAAATGCCGACATCTTCGGCGTAAAGGCAGATTTGCCGTTCGATAATCCGGAAGAGTTTCATACAGATCCGGCAATGCTTGACCGCGTAACCACCGAAAGTCGCCTTTTGTGCCACTACGCAAAAACAGGCATCATTAAAGATTTTCCGATTCTGCACAAATAAATAAGCATACAAAAAGGGCATCCTTGCGGATGCCCTTAATTTTTTTGCGTTTACGCTGCCTTCTTTGTCATTGCCTTGATTACAAACATCGCTGCAATCATAACCACAATTGCAATCGGCAGAACGATCAACCAGTTCTGAACGAAGCCCGCAACCAGGTACGCAACGAAGGAAATCGCTGCTACAAAGATTGCATACGGCATCTGTGTCGAAACATGGTTTAAGTGGTTGCACTCTGCACCTGCAGAGGACATAATTGTTGTATCGGAAATCGGCGAGCAGTGGTCACCGCAAACCGCACCTGCAAGACACGCAGACATACCGATAATCAGCATTTCGCTGCCTGCCGGGAAGATAGCAACAACAATCGGAATGAGGATACCGAAGGTACCCCAGGAAGTACCGGTGGAGAATGCCAAAAAGCATGCTACCAGGAAGATAATTGCCGGCAGGAAGTTTGCAAGGCCCTTTGCAGCGCCTTCCATCAAGCCTGCAACAAACACATCTGCACCGAGAAGACCGGTCATGTTCTTCAGTGCTGTAGCAAAGGTAAGAATCAAAATTGCCGGTACCATAGCGATAAAGCCCTTCGGCACGCAATCCATTGCTTCTTTAAAGGTCATAATTCTTCTTGCTACCAGGTAGAAAATCGTCAGCACCAATGCGATGATACCGCCCCACGGCAGACCAACGGTTGCATCCGTGTTTGCAAATGCATCCACGAAGGAAACGCCGTCTAAAATACCGCCGACATAAACGAGTGCGAATACGCAAATCACAATCAAGAGAAGAATCGGCAATACAAGGTCGATAACCTTACCCTTTTTATTCGGCTCAACCGGTGCGCTCTCCGCTCTGTCACCGCAGGTGTACAAATCGCCGAGCTCGAGTGCATTCTTTTCGTGCAAACGCATCGGACCGAAGTCGAACTTCATCAGTGTCAGCGCGATGATGAATACCAGTGTCAACAGGGAATAGAAGTTATACGGAATTGCCTGGATAAACAGAGAAAGACCCTGCCCCTCCGGCGCAAACTCGGAAACCGCAGCTGCCCAGGAGGAAATCGGCGCAATCATACAAATCGGCGCAGCCGTTGCATCGATTAAAAATGCAAGCTTTGCTCTGGAAATCTTCTGTGCATCTGTTACCGGGCGCATAACCGAGCCAACGGTCAGGCAGTTAAAGTAGTCATCGATAAAGATGAGCACACCTAAAACGAAGGTTGCAAGCATTGCACCTGCACGGCTCTTAATGTTCTTCTTTGCCCATGCGCCGAAAGCCGCGCTGCCGCCGGCTTTGTTTACCAGTGCAACTAAAATACCGAGCACTACGAGGAAAACAAAAATACCTGCAAGGCCGGATACCGCACCGATAATACCCTCATTTAAAAGCGCATCCATTGCCCCAAGCGGCTTATAGTTTGTTGCAAACAATGCACCGCAAACGATACCGACAAACAAAGAAGAATAAACTTCCTTTGTAATCAGCGCCAATCCGATTGCCACAACCGGCGGCACTAAGGACATAAATGTTGCCGCATAACGGCTGCCTTCTGCTGCGCCGTTATTTACCATTACCGAAGCAACCGCAATCAGCGCAATTGCCAGTATACCAAGGATAATACCGGCAAGTGTCTTTTTCTTCATACCTTAAAACCCCTTTTTCTTTTTGTTTTTGCGTCATATGTTGACCGAATATGACACGCTTGGAATTATTATACAAAAAATATGCAAATCTGTCAATGTTTTGTTGCATTTGCAAAACAATCCGCAAAAATGTCTCTTAACATTCTTTTCCTTGTTTTTTAACAACTTGTCCATGCTCGAAATAAAATGCTTGTCCGCTTTTCTCGGGTTGCTATAATTATATTGTACAAAAATCACAAGGAGCTCTTTTCTCTTAAAAAATTCAGAAAATCAAGAATATTGCCATATGCCGAATTCGGCTTATAAAAAACATATCCAGTTTGTCGCTCTATAAAATCAATAACATTCAAAAACTTTGCTCTTTCATCGCCTATTTTGTTGCTTGTATCGTCTCGCGCCGTACCAATGCCGATGCCAATACCGATGCCGGCATCAACATATTTATAATAGCACAACAAATCATTGGTCTGCACAACAACATTCGGTGTAAATCCCTCGCGCTTGCAAGCGTTCAAAAGAATTCTGTATGTATTACTATACTCACCAAAGGAAATAAACGGTTGGTTACACAACTGCTTTAAATAGATTTTTTTATCGCACAGCGGATGATTGGCGGCAGCGACCAAACGGATTCTTCTGCTGAAAAGTTCGAATTTTTCGTGTTTCGGATACTGCGACGGATCATCGTCAATGATGATATCAAAATCCTCGGCGTTCGTGGTCAAAAAATCAAAAATTGTTCTGAAGGCTATACCCGGATGACTGGTTTGGTATTCAATAATCATATCCGTAATTTTTCTTCTTGATACACCTACACCGACTTTAACTTCACGGGTATCCTTGGTGTTGTCCGGAGCAAGTGTGTGTTGTACATTGCTCAATTCATTAAAAATGATACACAGAGAGTTTTGCAGCTTTTGTCCGTTTTCGTTGAGCTCCACTCTGTTGCTGTATCTTTCAAATAAAGGGCATCCGAATTCCTTTTCCAAACGTTTGATAGCGGCAGACACCGAAGAGAGCGGCACCATATATTTTTCTGCCGTTTTAGAAAAACTTTGGTTTTTTGCACTTTCAAAAAAATAACGAAGTTGCAAAATTTCCATACAACCAACTCCTTTACCTAAGCACATTATACATTACATTTAAAAATAATGCAATATTATTATAGGTAATGATTTACAGATATGTACGGCTATGCTATAATAAAAATTGTGAGTATAAATATCAAAAATCGTGCGGAATACAGACTGAATATCGTCATAATCCCATGGATTTAAAGGAGGAGGCACAATGAAAGCAAGCAAAAAAATCTTAAGTGTACTTGTGGCTTTTTTAATGTTGCTCAGCACGGTAAATATTTCCGTTTTCGCGGAAGATACCGAAACCATTAGCTTTGCGCCGACGGAGGCACCAAAGCCGCTCAGTGTACCGAGTAAGATGAACACCATTTTAAACGACAGCTTTGAAGACTACAAAAACGATTCTTTTACCTTAAAGCAATTCACTGCCGTCACCGGCAACAAAACCTACATCAAAATCGAAGACTTTTCGGGCAACAAGGTGCTCAAGTTTTTTAACACGGACACCAAAAAGCACGGCCCGAAAATCGAAAAGAAGCTCGAGGCCGGACTGAAGAAGGTCTATTTAGAATTTGCTTCGATGAACAATGCGGAAGGTCCGCTCATCGTTGCCCTCTACGACGGCGCAACCGCCAAAACGATTTATACGAAAAAAACCGTGAGCGACGGCAAAAACTGGAACTATCATAAATATGAATTCGATTTTGCCGCAATGACGGTTTCTGCAGAGATTGATGGCGAAACCGTGGCGTCAGGCGTTGACATAAGCGGATTAGCCCTGACGGATACCTCCAAGCTTGTCATTCGCATCAACAGCGGCTTAAGCGGCGGCGGTGTAATCTATTTTGATAATTTCATTATATACACGCCAAACGCGCTTTCATCGCTTTTCAGCTATGACGGCACCTTCAACTACCAGAATGTAATCGAGCCGAACCCGACAGGGCTGAGCGAAGCAATGCTGAAAACACATCCGCGCGTACTTGTAACCGACTGGGATGTCATTCGCGAAAAAATTGCGACAGACCCGTACTGCGCAAAGTGGTTTGCAAAACTGAAATCGAGTGCAGATACATATGTAAGCAAGAACGAATATATTGAATACAGCGTAAACTCCCGCGGTAACATCAATAACATTGCGGGTAATTACCGCAACAAACTCATTATCCTCGGCTTTGTTGCAGGCGTAACCGGCGAAAGAAAATACGCCGACCTTGCGTACAGAGAAATGAAAAACGCGGCTGAAAACTGGCCGGATTGGGGCGAGAGCACCTGTATGGTCGGCGCGAAGATCATCCGCGGTTATGCTGTTGCCTACGACTGGGCATACCATGTATTTACACCGCAGGAACGCGCTGAAATTGAAAACATACTTATAAATAAAGCAGCAGCCATCGTAATGAAGCAATACAAAGGTCTGCTCTCCAACGGCTACACAGTGCTTCATGCATACCACAACCAGGCGATGGGCGTACAGACCGACTATGTTATGTTCGCAATCGCAATCAACGATCTCGTGCCGAACGTTTCGGAATATATCTTCCGCGAGATTTCCCAGAATCTGCCGAACACCTTCGTAGAAATCTCCGACGACGGCGGTTTTTCGGAATCCATGGAATACTGGAACTACGGCGTCGGCAACCTGATTGCCAGCGTTGCAAGCCTTGAAGAATGCATCGCACCGGGCAAAACCTTGCCGGATTGCTTAAACTTCGCACTTCAGGCAAACTTTGCACAGACACCTGACCACGTCATTTACTATGACGGTGCAACAAAATGCTTTAACTATAATGCATCCACCTGTGGTCGTGTTTCGTCCCCTGCCTTTTTAAGAATTGCAGACAGATATGACCAGCCGCAGTACGCATGGTATGAACTGACGAAAAATCAGAGTGATCCATCTATGCTCTACGGCGGCATGGATGCCTGCGTAGCGATTGTGTACTACAATCCGGAAAAGGTAAGCTCTGCAGACTTTGTACTCGATAAGTTCTACAAAAACGACCGCCAGTACGGTCCGAACGGTATCTCGATGCGTTCGAGCTGGGACAGAGAAACAATGCTCTTTGCGGCAATGCAGGGTGGCGACAACGAAACCTTCCACGCCTACAACGGTCTCGGTACTTTCGTACTCGACTGGGAGGGCGAGCGTTTTGCACTTTTAACCGGTAAAGACTCCGTTTCCAACACCTACACAATCGAAAGCGGTTACGACGGCGAAGGTACGGACTACTATTACAGAAGAACAGAAGGTAATAACACCATTACCATCAATCCGGATTCAGGTCCGGGACAGAAAAACGACGGTTTCGCAGTATTGCTCGACTCCGATTCTGCAGAAAACGGTTCTTACGGCATTTTAGATATGACGCGTACACGCGATGACTTAAACAAGCATCACCGCGGTATGATGATGACAAACAACCGTACAAGAATCGTCATGCAGGACGAAATTTCGACAAAAGTTCCGTCCGAAGTTTACTGGTTTATGCACACCAATGCCGACATCACCCTTTCCGCTGACGGCAAGGGTGCACTCCTGGAAATCAACGGTAAGAGATTGTATGTGAGAATCAACGCAGGTCCAACGGATACAGCATTTTCCGTTATGCCGATTGAGCCGCTTCCGACGAGCCCGAATCCGCCAAAGCAGAAGGGCGAGTTCATGGCAGCTTACACCGGCGATAAAAAGCTTGCAATTCACGTAAACAACATCACAGAAATGACGCTGAGCGTAGAATTTATTCCGCTGCGCGCAGGCGAAGGCATCCCGAATGATGTAACAGTGGTAACGCCGATGGCAGACTGGAGTGTAAACAAAGGCGAAACAAAGCGCATCGAGGAACGCCTCGGCAACGTAGTCGCACTCAAGCTCGGCTCCCCTGCCGCATATGCAAAGGGCGTACGTACGTATGTAGATACCGCCAACAAGGATGTTTATCCGTTTACGGAAAACAGCAGAACACTCGTACCGGTAAGATTTATTGCCGAAAACTTCGGTGCAAGAGTAGACTGGACAGAGGCAACACAGACTGTAGATATCACCTGCGGCGACAATGTCATCCGTATGGTACTCGGCTCCAAGGAAATGAATGTGAACGGACAAACCGTAATGTTGGATGTTCCGGCACAGACGTATAACGACAGAACACTCATCCCGCTTCGCGCACTTGCAGAAGCACTCGGTAAGAAGGTATTCTGGGATGACAGAGGTCTTATCATAATTTCCGATGAAGATATTGCCTACAGTGAAAATACAATTGCAGATGCCTGCAAGATGCTCGACATCCGCGTTCTTGCCGGCGCAAACGAAATCAGCTTCCGTCCGGAAATGAAAGACTACTACGTCAATGCGCCTGCCGGCGAGGTTACCGCTTTGACAAACGGTAGCGCATACGCAGTTTCCATAGCGCAGGGCAACCCGGCTGTAGTGACAATCGATGGCGTAAACTACAATGTTCACTTTACACCAAATCCGTTTGAAGGCATTGCAGGCACCGGTGGTGCAGGCTCTATTTCCAAGATGGAATTGCTTGTAGCAGGCAGCACCGGCATTCCGGATCACCCGACCTCCATTCAGATTATGGACATCGACTCCTCCACCGGCTGGGGCAAATATCCGAAGTGGGGTATCGCAGACGGCGTAATTTCCTCCGGTATGGAAAACAGATGGACAGGCGAAGGCAAACAATGGATCAGCTTTGACTTTGGCGAAGCAAAGCCGCTGCACTCCTTTGCACTTTCAACCACCGGCTCCAACAAGCGTGCATTTACATTAAGCGTGGATATCTCCGACGACGGCAAGACATGGACAACACTTCTGCCAAGCATTACAACCGAGCTTAAAGATGGTCCGACCGTGTTTGCACTCGGCGATGTACGTGCAAGATATGTACGATTCAACACCATCTCCAACAGCGATGGCAGCGCATATAACAGCTACGCAGAAGTCCGTTTCTATGCAGATGCTACAATGGAAGCAGAAGACCAGAAGGCATGGAATGCCATCTTCAAGCTTTCCGATACGGAAGGCAAGGTCGGCGACACAATGACCGTGAACATCTCTGCAACCGATCCTGCAGGCGCGGCGGTAGACCTGAGCACATATACGGTAACTTATGCAAGCTCGGATGCTTCTATCATCAGTATTGATGCAAACGGCACATGCACTTTAAAGAAAGCCGGTACCGCTATAATTACGGCAACCGCTGTTCGAAAAGGCGCCCTTCCGAAAACAGCAGAAATCACAATTCTCGTAAAATAAAAATGAGCGGTGTGGAAAATTTCCACACCGCCTTTTTCAGTTTGCTTTAAAATAAGTTTGCTTCCTCTGCAATCGATAAACCGTCGTAAGCGACCTTTACATCGTATGGCACATCGAGCTCTTTCCAGTACTGCTCAAGCTCCGCGTGCGTTTTATATACGCCGCAAATGTGCGTTATGTAAATAAGCGTGTCTTTCTCAATTGTACCCTGCGCCCAAAGTCGGTCCAGCGTCAGCTGTTCCATATGCAAATTCATATGACCGCCCGGGTATTCCGTTTCCGTCATAAATGTACATTCGCCGATAAGCAAATCAAGCTTTACATCTTTAAGGTATTCAAAGGTTTCCTCGACATAGATGCCGGAATCCACCGCATAATACATCTTTTTGCCGCTCGGGAATTCGATTAAGTAGTTCGCTGAATGTGCCTCATAATTCGTCGTATGATGGCCCTTCAGCGGCGTTACCTTATATTTGCCGACCTGCACTGTCTTATAAAACTCTAATTCGTGCAGCTCTACAACATCCGGGTTGCAGCGCGGGTCGTTTGCAAAGCGCGCAAGCCCCTTTTCCATTTTTGCCTTACCGCCCGGCGCAAAATACATATGCAGCTTATGGGTCGGCTTATCCTCGCCCTTGACCACCATACGGTACCAGTACAGATAATCGTCGCAGTGGTCGTGGTGCGTATGCGTAAATAAAATATGCTCCAAATCAAAAATGTCTTCGCGATAGTGCATCGACTGTGCCGCAAAATCGGCACCTGCGTCGATGAAAACCTGATCGTCTATGCGAAAGCAGGAGCGTGTGCGCACATCCTTGCCGCCGTGCTCGCGCGCATACTCGCACACTCTGCAGCGGCAAAACGGCGCCGGAATCCCTTCGCCGCCCGAAGTTCCCCAAAATCGCATTTTCTGATTTTCTCTCATCGCTGTTCTCCCCTTTAACTAAAAATCGTAAATCCAAAAAATGTAACCGTTGTTACAATCATTGCCGCAGTAATAACGCCGATTGCCACGGAAGGAAAGGCTTTTTTGAGCGGCATATCCATCATCGCTGCTATAAGCGCGCCCGTCCACGCACCTGTGCCCGGCAGCGGAATCGCAACAAAAAGAAACAAGCCCCAAAAGGCATATTTTTCTACAGTCGCTCTGTTCTTTTCCGCACGCTGCTCCAATTTGGTTACAAACCCGTCAAGCTTCGGCATTACCTTGCGAATCCACGCAAAGATTGCTTTGATAAACAGAATGATAAACGGCACCGGAAGGATGTTTCCAATCAGCGACACCGAAACGGAAACCAAATACGGCAGCCCCAAGCCAACGCCAATCGGAATCGCACCGCGCAGCTCAATGACCGGTATCATAGAGACAAACAGCGTCGTTAATATCTTTCCGATAAAATTCTCTGTAAAAAACGAAATGATTGCTCCCAATGTGCATTCTCCTAAATTCATATTCTAAATTATTATATATGATTTTCAAGGAAAAGAAAAGACCTTTTTGTATTTTCTTTTAAAGAGACAAAACAAAAAGCTCTGAACAGAGCGTTCAGAGCTTTTAATGACTTATTCCTCATACGGACCGAAGCCGAGCACCTCCGGCGTGCGGTAATCCGGCAGGTTGTCGCACGCGGTATATACCTCACGCACCGCCTGCAGATACTTAAAGCCGTTTTTCGCGCAAGGCGAGATAAAATGCCCCTCACCCCACTCGTTCCAGTTATCGAGTACAACATATTTTTTGCCGATATCGCCTTCCGGCAAGGTATCAATAATCGTCTTGCACTTTGCAAGCAAGGTCTTGTATTCACTGTGCGACAAGCACCATTGCAGCTCGCCGTTTGAAAGCTTTGTTCTGCCGAAGGTATTTAGCCACTTCTCCGTTGCATCGCGCGAAACGGAATTGGTAAACATACAAAAGCCCGGAAAGCTTTCTATGCGCTCTTTGATGCGCGCCTGTTCAAATTCGATGACAAACTCGGACGGCAGACAAACCGTATTTAAATACTCTGCGTACATTTCCGCCGTCACATCCGCCTTTTCCGGATACCAGCCATACTGGAAGGCACAGTCAAAGCCGGCACTTTTAAGGTGCGCAAGCTCGGATAAATCCGGGCGGTATTGCTCGCAGGCAAACAAAATACCATCAAAGCCGTATGCTCTGATTTTTTCATTTGCCAGCGCAAAGCCTTCGGCACATTTTTGTGCCGAGCCAAATGCCGCAACAAGTGTATTCGGGTCGTATACATACACAATCGGCTTGCCGTTTATCTTCATATACCCCGGGTCTGTAAAATAGTTTTCCACCCAGAACGGCAACAGGTGATTCACCAAATCGTCAGCATCCGAAACCGCGCCCCAGGTTTTCTGGCACTCCCACATAATGGCATAGTCCATATATTCGCGGAATTTCGCCTTTTTATACACCTCATGGATGATGTGCGCCAGTCTTAAATCCTTGCGCGTTACCGGCTTACCCTCGTTGGATTTATAGCGGTACCAGCAAAACAGAAAGCAGTTGATGCCGTGCTCACACGCCCACTTGATTTCCCAATCCATCACCTCGGGATTGTTTTCATTGTAGTAGCCAAGCATCGGGCGGCGCTCCGGATACAGCTTCATATCCTCCATGCCCTTGTGCGACACATCGCCGTCTTTATCCCAGCCGGGATAATAGTGGCAGGCGATGTAGTAATCGCTGCTGACGCGCTCCGGCGCCGGAATATAGTCATACAGCCGTGCCATTGCCTTCACCCCTCAAAACTATCTTACGATAACAGCTTCAATGCCTAAAATGTCTGCAATCTTCTTAATCGTATCTGCGTGATGACCGATACCGAGCGCATAGTGGTGTGTCGGTCCTTCCATAACCCAACGCTTGATAAATTCCTTCGTGGTCGGCTCAAAGAAGCCGCGTGTGTTGGTGTTGCCCGTTGGCGGAATCGGGCCCGCCTTGGATTCGCCCTCACCGATGACAAACTTGAACTTGCCGTCATAGGTTTGAGTGATGCCGAGCATCGTAATCGGTCCTTCCTTTAATTTAAATTCAACCGATGCACCCGCACCCGGCTTGCCGTGATACTTCGTTAAGCTGCGCAATACCGGCTTGCCGTTTGCAATGCGCAGATGGTGCGGTCCGTCGTGACCAACCAAGATAAAATCCTCCTTAAAGTCGAACGGATGGAACTCCGCAAAGCTGCCGCCGATGTCGAGGCGGTCCATAATCAGCATTGCAATGCAGGTCTTTAAGTCAAATTCGCCGCACATCGGAATGCCCTGCGCATTTAAGATGGAGTTGCCGACGATAAAGGTCGTTGCAACCTTTCTTTGTACACTGTCCTCCATACCCTCATAGTAGTATGCAAGACCGGTTAAGTTGTACTTTTCAACAAACTTATCGAGTGCAACTGCGCTCTTTGCCGCCTGATACAAATCCGCATCGGTCAGCTTCATGGTTACCGGGTCGCTCTTCGGGTCCGGCATATCGAATTCTGCGCGAATCAAATCGGTCTTTGCCTCGATTTCTGCTTCGGTTACGGTGTTATACAGCTCGACAACATCGTCAATCTCTAAAAGCGGTACATGTACGCCAAAAGCGGCAGAAACCGCCGTCGGGTCTGCGTGCATATCGTACATTGCCTCGAGTACATGCCCCATCAGACCGATGCGCGCACCCTTTAAGGAACGCAGCACCTTTGCAATCGAGCACCACTCTTCTACTTCCTTGTCTGCCTCAGCATCGTTATAGAGCGTGCCGATAATCACATCGTTTACCTGCTTACCCATGCGAATCGCTACGCCCGTAAACTCCGGTACGGAACAAATATTATCGTTTTCAAGCTGCATAAAGGTGCTTGCCTTTGTGTAGTCCATTGCCTCTCTCGGCTGCAGCGCAACGAGCACCATCGGCTTGTTCACCGCGCGCACAATCGGCGCAAACACGGACGAGGTTGCATAAGTCACCATATTGCAGAATACCACATCCACATCCGCCGCTAAAATTGCATCTGCTGCAGCATATGCCTTTTCGCTCGAGTCGACCATACCGAAGTCAATGACTTCAACACCGAAGCCTTCTGTTTTCTTACAAAAATCCTTATGATAGCCCATGATGTTGTCTAAAAGACCTTCAAACTGGTCCCAGTAGGTTGCGTGTGCCACAGCAAACACACCAATGCGGGCTGTTAACTTCTTTTTTCTTTCAATCATTGTAAATACCTCCGTTTGCATTTTTCGAAAATAAACCTTACACTATTGATTTTAAACTTATAAATTGCTATAATCTATATACAAAGTAAACTTTTATTTGGAGAAAATAAACTTTTTCGGAGGCAAAATATGCTTGTACGCGAAATTCAGCCTTATATCCGCCTTGCGCACAGCTTCAGCGATGCGGAATTTATAAAGAAAACTGCCTGCACCGCCGACAACCGTTTGTTCTATATCTTGGAAGGCAGCTGCGATATTGCAGTCAATCATATAACATATACCGCGCATCCCGGCAGCGTGCTATTGTTGCCGCGCGGCACCCTCTATAAGCTGTCGAAAGCACCGGCAAAGATCATCGGTATCAATTTCGATTACCACTTTGACGAAAATACCAACACACGCTTGCTGCACCCGATGTTCGAAAACCAGATTCGAAAGCCGCTCGGCATTGAACAGCCTTTCGAGGATGCCCCCGCATTAGAAAAGCCGATTCTTCTCCACGAGGCGGACAGTCTTTATCCAAAGCTGCGCGAAATTTGCGAAGTGTTTGAAAAGCAAAAGCTCTATGCCGACCGCATTTGTGCAGGACTTTTAATCGCGGTCATTTCGGAAATTCTGCTTTTGCAAGCTGCCCCGCAGCAAAGCGAAAACCTGGTTGATGCAATTATTGACTACATCGCCGAAAACTACGCGCGTGCATTAAACAACGCCGCCATCGGCAACAAATTCGGCTATCACCCCAACTACATCAATCGCCTTTTCGTAAAACAGACCGGGCTTTCCCTGCACCGTTATATTCTAAACTTCCGCATTTCGCAGGCTGTCACGCAGCTGTTTTACACAAAGCTGACGCTCAGCGAAATCGCGCAAAGCTGCGGTTTTCCGGACTATGCATACTTTTCAAGAGTATTTAAACAGCAGCACGGCATCAGCCCGTCCGAATACAGAAAAAAAGCACCCTTGGCGTAACGCCAAAGGTGCTTTTCATTATCTGATAAACGGCATATACAGCGTCAGCTCGCCGGTGACATTGCGTACCTCTAAATAAGTACCGTTTTCATCGGTGATGATTTCACTGTCGAGGCTTTCATCCTCTAAATACCAGTTCTTCGTATAGTTTAAGTTCACAACCGCCTTGTCCATACACTCGGTCTCCGCAAAGAAGCGTACCGTTGCATTTTTAAGTCCGCCCACGCCGATGCGGCGGCGGTACTGATAGCTTGCCGGTGTCAGCTCGCGGCTGTACACATGGCCGCTCTCCTGCTCGACAAATACGCGGCACTCTAAATGTGCGGCGCGCGGCAGGCGGTATACGCTCTTGCCTTCCTCCAACACAGTCTCATAGCCGAGCACCAGCGGTGCACCGAGCGGAAATTTCATTTTCAGCGCGGTTGCCGTATCCGGCATATAGGTCGAGAAGAAATAGCCGTTTTCTCTTCTTGCGCACATCACCACCGGCGTTTTCATACCGGCATACGGCTTTTCAAACGAAATGTGCATACCGAACTTTTCAAGCGCACGGCGCATTAGGGTTTCCGCAATCAGATACTTGTTGCCGTCTTCCTTTTTCGGCATCTTCATTTCTCGTGTATAATAACACGATACAATCGTGCGCAGCCACACAAAGCCCTTGCCGCAGGTCATAATTGCGCGCTTTACGCCGTCCTGCTCTGCGCTTGCCAGCATCTCCGCTTCACCGGTTGCAAAGGTGTCGATGCCACCGTCGCTTAAAAGCGCCTCATGGCGAATCACCGCCGGACTGTTTTTATCCATAAAGCTGTCGATTTGCGGCAGGTCTACCGTAAACTCACCCTCTGCAGCCTCGCCGAGCTTTACACCGATAAGCTTTTGAAAGCGCTTGCTTGCGCGCGTTACGCTGCCGTAGAAAACCACCTTGCCGCCCTTGGCAATATAGTCTAAAATCAAGGCTTCAAATGCGCTGTCTGCCTCCGGCACCGGCGTTACAAGCACGCTCGCATCATAAATGCCCTGCTCTACAGTTTTTGCAAAGTTCTTTGTCGAAACCACGCTGGAAAGCGGTAAGCCCTCATTGACTGCATCGCGGATAAACCAATCCTGCGCAAACATTGCCTTGAGGCTCGCTTCGTCCTTTGCGTTCATATACTCGTCAAACGGATATACCCAAACCACCGGCGACGGTGCGTCCGGCGCATCCTTGTATGCCTTTAAGTAGTGCGGAATCGGCTCGTTTGCACAGCTGTCCGGCAAATCGCCGAAGGAGTTGTCAATCGAAAGCAGGCTAAAGTAGTTCGGAATATCCACCTTGCCGTTTTCGTCGATACGACCGATGGACATCGGCAGATAAATATCGTGCGGCTGCCCCTCGTAGCGGTCGTACCACGGAGAATTAATCCACCATGGGTCGTGTACATAATAGCGGAACATATACCCCTTTTGCGGCAAATGCGCAATACGCGACATATAGCCGGCAAGCTCCAAGCCAAAGTCACCGTCAATGGATGCCCACGGCGAGTTCGGCGGCGCAACAATATCGTACTCCTCGCTGTAGAGCGCGTCAATCGGCGTGCCGTCCGTTGCATAGTCGATGCCGCAAACCAGATTCGTGCCGCGCACCAAAATCGGATGGTCCGGCATTGCCTCTTTTAAAAGACTCCAGAATTCACGAATTTTATCCTTAACCATCTGCAGCTTTTCTGTATGGAACTCGTAGCCATCAAATACCGCACCCTCTGTGCGCCAGCTTTCCATACCAAAGCCCATACCGTTGGACAGCCACAAAAAGTCGAACCCCAAATCCGACAGATATGCATTCGACTGCGCGCCTAAAAAGGTCGCAAACGGTGTCCCCTCTTTGATGCCGTCCGGGAATGCTGCATAGGCGGTATCATCGGCGTGCAGGGTAGAATAGCAAAACACCATACTCGCCTTACCCATGCTTTCACCGGCAAGAATTTCCGGGTGGCGCTGATATTTAAAGGTCGAAACCGCAAACTCCGGACCCGGGTCAAAGGTTTCACCGATAAAGACCTTCTTGCCCGGATACAGTCTTGCACAAACCTTGCGGATGGTATCCGTAATGCGCTTTAGCACAGCATAGGTCATCACCGGCGGATTTTCCATATAATCATAGTGCCAGCGGTGCAGGTTGTGATGATTCGGGTCCTCCGTATCATCCGCAGGCTGCATACGCTGCGCAATGCCGATATAGCGGCACCACTCAAATGTATCGTCCAGATCGCCCTTATAGTCCAAAATCTGCGAGCCGTCCGATGTCCAGAACATCACGCCGACGGTTTTGGCGTGCTTTAAAATTGGGCGATACTGCATAAGAAAGTTTTCGCAAACCGCCTCAATATACGCATCGTCCGTCTGCTTAAACGGCTTTAAGCTGATTTCCAAAATAACCGTTTCCGAAAAACGGATGGGTTTACTCATTTCAATCACCTCTTAATGCAACTATAACACATATGCAAAAATTTGCAAATGGAGAAAATAAAGAACTGTGTTGGAAAAAATAAACCTTCTTTAAAAAGATGACAAAATACGCCCTGAAATTGCGCAAAAATGCACTTTTCTTTTGTCTTTTTATTGTGTATAATAAAATCAGCTTAAATAGGAGGTTTTTTCTATGGAATTTTCGAGAAACTTTGTCTGCGAAACCTATGAAAAGTGCACCCGCCAAAAGCATGTGAGCGCACCGGTGTTTCGCAAAAGCTTTACACTCCAAAACAAACCGACACGCGCGGAAATTTTAATCTGCGGTCTCGGCTTTTATGATTTGTATGTAAACGGCAAAAAAATCACCAAAGGGCTCATTGCGCCGTATGTATCCAACCCGGACGATTATATTTACTACGACAGCTATGACCTTTTGCCGTATTTAGAGGCAGGCGAAAATGTCATCGGCGTGATTCTCGGCAACGGGCACCAAAACCCGATGGAGTTTCTCTGGGACTTTTACACCGCACCGTATGCCGCCTCCCCGAAGCTTGCCCTCTCCTTCGAAGCAGAGGACGGCGACAAGCTCACCAGCTTCGATGCAACCGAATTTAAGTGCACCGCATCGGAAATTTATTTTGACAACTACCGCACCGGTGCATTTTGCGACGCGCGCAGAATAGAAGAAGGCAGATTTGAAAAGGGCTTTGACGACAGCCATTGGCACGCACCGCTCACCGCCGAGCAGCCGCGCGGCCGGGCAAAGCTGTGCGAGGCAGAGCCTGTGCGCATCGTCGAGGAAAGAAAGCCGATATCCGTGCGCAAGGGCGAAATGATGCCGGTTCGGCCGGATGCGCGCAGGGATAAGTTTGAGCGGGAATGGGGCAAGGCGGAGGAAGCACCGCCTGCAATCACCGGCGGCTATATCTACGATTTCGGCTTAAACGATGCCGGTATCTTCCGCTTGAAAATCAAGGGTACACCGGGGCAGAAAATCTCTGTGCAATGCGCAGAATGGATGACCGACGGCAAGGTGGATACCAACAACTTGGAATACTTCACCTTCGTTGGCTACAGCCAAAGAGATGTCTACATCTGCAAGGGCGACGGCGAAGAAATCTTCGAGCCGCCGTTTACCTACCACGGCTATCGCTATATCTATGTGACAGGCATCACCGAGGAGCAGGCAACCGAGGATTTATTAACCTATCTCGTTGCGCACTCCGATTTGGAAACGCGCGGCGGCTTTTCCTGCTCGGATGCGGATGCAAATGCGCTTTATGAGATGGCGCACCGCTCGGATTTGTCGAACTTTTACTACTTCCCGACAGACTGTCCGCACCGCGAAAAGAACGGCTGGACGGGCGACGCTTCGATGTCAGCAGAGCATATGATTTTAACGATTGCGCCGGAAAAGAGCTGGCGCGAGTGGCTACATAATATCCGCGCGGCACTGCGCGAGAACGGTATGCTGCCGGGCATTGTGCCGACCACCGGCCATCAGGGCTGGGGCTATGACTGGGGCAGCGGTCCGACCTGGGATGCTGTGCTGTTTAACCTGCCGTGGTTTGCCTACCTCTATCGCGGCGAAACCGAAATGATAAAGGAAAATGCGCACGCAATGCTGCGCTATTTAGAATATGTATCCCGCAAGCGCGACGAACGCGGCCTTGTAAACCTCGGCCTCGGCGACTGGGTACCGACCGGCGGCAACCAGGGTGGCAACGGCTACAAAACGCCGGTAGAATATACCGACTCCGCCTCTGTCTACGAAATGTGCACCCGCGGCGAAAAGATGTTTAACGCCGTAGGCTTAAAGCATCACGCCGCCTTTGCCAAGGCACTCGGCGACGAATTCAAGGCAGCAATGCGCAAGCATTTGCTGAATTTAAATACGATGACCGCAAATTGCGCCACGATTACCGCGCAGGCAGTATTTATGTACTACGGCATCTTCGAGCCGGCGGAAAGAGAGCGCGCATACAGCGTACTTAAGAGAATGCTTATTGCCAAAGACAAAACCTGGGAGTTCGGTATGCTCGGTCTTCGAACCGTGTTCCATCTGCTCACAGAGTTTGGCGATGCAGATTGGGCATACGAGCTGATTTGCAGAAGAACCTTCCCGTCCTACGGTATGCTTTTAGAAATGGGCGAAACCACAATTACGGAAAAGATTGTCGATTTCGGCAAGGGTCCGGGCTCGCACAATCACCACTTCCTCGCCGACTTCAAGCACTGGTTTATGCGCACAATTTTAGGCATCCATGTCAATCCGAGTGAAACCGATGCAAACACGATGCTTGTTTCTCCGCACTTTATCGAAAAGCTCGACCACGCCGAGGGCTGGCACAAGCTGCCGGCAGGCCGCGTGGATATTGCCTGGAAGCGCACAGGCGCAGATACGGTATGTCTTACGCTTAAATGTGAGCCGGGCGTAAATGTACACTTATCGCTTCTGCCGGAGTATATAATCGAGGACGGTTATCCTTACGGCCCGCACGGACAGTATCCGCAAACAGCGGACGGCGCGGCGTACACCGTAAAAATCAAAATCATGGGTTAAAATTTTTTTGCGGCTCCCTCTGACGAGGGAGCTGCTGAGCAAAGCGAAGCTGAGGGAGAGATAAACAACATTTCACTTACTATCTCTCCCTCCGTCTTTGCCTACGGCAAATCCACCTCCCTCGTCAGAGGGAGGTTTTTAACGCTAATTTGACAAACGAAGGCAAATATTGTATACTTTATGTCGTAATAAATATAACAATTTTCTATGAAAGGTATGAGTGTATAATGAAAGTATTGGCAATCGGTAACAGCTTTTCAGTGGACGGCACGCGCTATTTGCATCAGGTTGCAAAAGCAAACGGCACGGATTTAAAGGTAGTAAATTTATACATCGGCGGATGTCCTTTGCGCAAGCACTATATCAATATACTTGATGACGAAAAGGCATACGGCATGGAATTTAATGGCGTAAACACCGGCTTTAAAGTGTCAATCCGAGAAGCGCTTGTCAGCGATGAGTGGGATGTAATTACCCTGCAGCAGGTCAGCCATCAGGCACCGTATTATGAGACCTATCAGCCATATTTAGATACAGTTGCCGCGTATGTGCGCAAATACGCACCGCACGCAAAGCTCTATATTCAGCAGACCTGGGGCTATGAAAACGGCTCGGAAAGGCTTGCAAGATTCGGCTGGAGCTCTATGGCAGAAATGTTTGCTTCCGTTGAAAAATCGTACAATCAGGCAGCAGAAGCGATTCAAGCAGACGGCATCATCAAAAGCGGCAAGGCATTGCTTACGGCAGCGGAACAAGGCATCAAGGTGCATCGCGACAGCTTCCATGCAAGCCTCGGCTTTGGCAGATACCTGCTCGCGCTTGTATGGTACAAGACCTTAACCGGCAACTCCGTCTTGGAAAACACACTTGACGAATTTGACGAGCCGATTCCGGAAAATGAAATCGCACTCGCAAAGCAGATTGCAGAAAGCATTGCATAAAACGGAGGTTTTTAAAAATGAAAGTATTAGCCATCGGCAACAGCTTTTCCGAGGACGCTACGCGCTATCTCCATCAGATTGCAAAAGCAGACGGAACGGACCTGACCGTATTTAATATGTATATTGGCGGCTGTCCGCTGCGCAGGCATTATGTAAATATGCTCTCGGACGAAAAGGCATATATCATCCACTTTAATGGCGAAACAATTCCCGGGCTGAAGTTTTCCTTAAAGGAAACGCTCATCAGCAATGAGTGGGACATTGTAACCCTGCAGCAAGTCAGCTGCTTTTCCCCGGATTACAAAACCTATCAGCCGTATTTGAACGCACTGACAGAGTTTGTGCGCAAATACGCGCCTCAGGCAAAAATCTATATGCACCATGTTTGGGCATATGCGGATGGCTCTCCACTTTTAGAAAAATACAACTTCAAATCCGCCAAGGATATGTATGAAAAGGGTAAAAAGGCGTACGCAAAAGCGGCAAAGGCAATTCACGCCGACGGCATCATCCACAGCGGTGACGCAATGCAGGCGGCGCTCAAAAAGGGCATAGAAAAAATCCACCGCGACACCTATCACGCGACCTACGGCTTTGGCAGATACCTGCTCGGTCTTGTGTGGTACAAGACCTTGACCGGCAAATCTGTTTTGGAAAACACCTTCGCGGATTTCGATGAACCGATTCCGGCAAAGGAAATTGCTATCGCAAAGCAAATTGCAGAAAAAATAAAATAATACAAAACAACCGCAATCGTGTGATTGCGGTTGTTTTTTGTTTTTAGTTAATGATACGAAAGCCGGGAAATTGTTTGCCTGTATCCGGGCAATTCCCTTTCTGCGAAAGCCGGTAAAATTGTTCGAGATGCGCAAACCGAACCGCAGACCGCGTGCAAAGGCGTACTTTTGTACGGCGAGGGCGAGGTTTGCCTGTATCCGGGCAATTCCATTTCTGCGAAAGCCGGTAAAATTGTTCGGGATGCGCTAACCGAGCCGTTAGGCTGTGCCCGAAGGCGTACTTTTGTACGGCGAGGGCGAGGTTTGCGTGTATTCGGGCAATTTTAACGCTTTCGCCTTAGTCTTCGTAGCCGTTTGGATTATTCTTCTGCCATCTCCACGAGTCGCGGCACATATCCACTACGGTCTTTTTTGCGCTCCAGCCAAGCTCACGCGCTGCTTTGGTTGCATCGGCATAACACACGGTTACATCGCCGGGGCGACGCGGTGCAATTTTATAGTTAATCTTTAAATCGTTTGCTTCTTCAAAGGCGTGTACCAAGTCAAGCACACTGTAGCCGACGCCGGTACCGAGGTTGTAGATTTCAACGCCGTTTTGCTCGTCGAGCTTATCGAGCGCCTTTAGGTGACCGTCGGCAAGATCCACAACATGGATGTAGTCGCGCACACCGGTGCCGTCCTTGGTCGGGTAATCGTCACCGAAAATGCTCAGCTGTGCAAGCTTGCCGGAGGCAACCTGCGTAATATACGGCATTAAGTTGTTCGGGATACCGCGCGGATTTTCGCCGATTTTGCCGCTCTCGTGTGCACCAACCGGGTTAAAGTAGCGCAGAAGTGTAATCTTCCAGGTGTCATCCGAAACACAAAGGTCGGTTAAAATCTGCTCAATCATCAGCTTGGTCTGACCGTACGGGCTGTTTGCCGAGGTCGGCAAGTCCTCTGTCAGCGGCATCTTATCGGTTACACCGTAAACGGTTGCAGACGAGCTGAATACCATCTTTTTAACACCGAACTCACCCATAACCTCTAAAAGACAGAGTGTGCCGGTGATGTTGTTTTCATAATACTTGAGCGGAATTGCTACGGACTCACCTACAGCCTTTAAGCCGGCAAAGTGAATAACCGCGTCAATCTTATGCGCCGAAAATACCTTGCGCATGCCATCCTTATCTAAGATGTCACACTTGTAGAAGGTTGCCTTCTTGCCCGTAATCTCTGCTACGCGCTCCAAGGACTTTTCACTGCTGTTGGAAAGGTTATCGATTACAACCACATCATGCCCTGCCTCCAAAAGCAGCACGCATGTGTGCGAACCGATGTACCCTGTTCCGCCTGTTACCAATACTGTCATATTTATCCTTCCTTTCCTGTTTCGCTCATACCTACAGTATAATACATTGTCACGATTTTGACAATACCTTATTTTTGCGTATCTATGTGCTCTAAAAGTCCGCGCACGCCTGCGCTGACCTCGCGATATGTTGTTTCAAAATCGCCCGTGTACCACGGATCGTCGATATCTTTAGGCGCATCGGTAAAGTCCAGAAGGCGGCAAACCTTGTGTGCGTCATCGTTATCCGCAATCCGCAAAATGTCTTTGACATTTTCCATTTCCATACCGATGATATAATCAAATTCCCTGCAGTCCTTTTTCGTTAAAAGCACAGCACGCTTTTTTGAAGGGTCAATCCCCAAGCTTAAAAGCACCTCGCGCGTACCGCGATGCACGCCGTTGCCGATTTCCCAGGTGCTCGTTGCGGCAGACGCAATATAAAATTCATCTGCACGCCCGAGCTTTTCTACTAAATCGCGCATTAAAAACTCCGCCATCGGGCTGCGGCAGATATTGCCTAAGCATACAAACATAATTTTCGTCATAGCTTTGCTCTCCTTAGTATCCGTATTCTGCCAAAAAATCACGCAAAGTATCTAAAAATGCTTCTTCACCGAAGGTATTGATTTTAAACAGCACCGCTTGGCTGCCGCCGGTCGCAATTGCGCTGATAAACAATGCATCGTCTTTGCCAAGCATCGTTACGCTCAGACTGACACGATTGCCGCCCATTACACTGTAGCGCTCAAACACACGCACAGCACAGCGCACATCGCCTATACATTTGTCTGTTTTTTCCTCCAGGGTTGCGGAGCTGCTTGCCATCAAAACATGCCGCTCCATTGCCTGCAGCACACGGTCAAAATCCCCGCAAAAGCTATGTTCAAGCTTTGCCATAAAACACCCTCCTTAAAAATCAAAGGTCAGCTGACTGCTTTCCTTCATACCGATAAAGCAGCCGTTACGCTCCAGGGTTTCCACAGCCGTTTTCGGAATTTTCGTGCGCGTAGTGAAGTCCTCGATTGATGTGAATTCACTCTCCGCGCGCGCTGCGGCAATCGACTCGCCGATGGCAATACTGATGCCGGGCAAGCTCGAAAGCGGCGGCAGAATTTTGCCGTTTACCGGCAGGAAGTTCTTTGCATCGGATTTATACAAATCTATCGGCAAAAATTCAAACCCGCGCGCATACATTTCGCGCACCAGCTCCATTGTCGTATACAAATCCGACTCCTTCTGCGACGGCTTTTCCATCGCCTCAATCGTGTGCATTGCATCTTTCAGCGGGCCGGGGCCCTTGCACATCATTTCCGCATCGAATGCACCGAGCGCACGAATCGAAAAATACGCACTGTAGTATTCCACCGGCATATGTACCTTAAACCATGCAATGCGGAACGCCATCATCACATAGGCTGCAGCGTGTGCCTTCGGGAACATATATTTAATCTTATTACACGACTCGATATACCATTCCGGCACATCGTTTTCGCGCATCAGTGCTTCATCGTCCTTTGTAAGCCCCTTACCCTTACGCACCTTCTCCATAATGGTAAACGAATCCTGCGGCGGCAGACCCATATGAATCAAATAAATCATAATATCGTCACGCGTACAGATGGCTTCCTTCAGCGTAATCGTGCCTTCGCGGATATAGTCCTGCGCGTTGTTGAGCCATACATCCGTGCCGTGGGACAGGCCGGAAATTCTAAGGAGCTCCGAAAACATCGTCGGCTCGGTATCGACAAGCATCTGGCGCACAAACGCCGTACCGAACTCCGGCACACCAAAGGTACCGACCGTCGAGCCAATATCCTCCGGCGTAACGCCAAGCGCCTCTGTGCTGCCAAATAAGCTTAAGGTTTTCTTATCGTCGAGTGGGATGGTTTTTGCATCCTTACCCGTCAAGTCTTCAAGCATACGGATAACCGTTGGGTCATCGTGGCCGAGAATATCGAGCTTTAAAAGGTTATCGTGGATGGAGTGATAGTCAAAGTGCGTTGTAACAATATCACTTGTCGGGTCCTCCGCCGGATGCTGTACCGGCGTAAACATATGAATGTCCAGATTCTTCGGGCAAACAATAACGCCGCCCGGATGCTGACCGGTTGTGCGCTTTACGCCCGTGCAGCCAAGCGTGATGCGGTTAATCTCCGCCGAATGTACAACCTTCGAGCGCTCCGCAAAATATTTCTTTACATAGCCAAACGCCGTTTTTTCCGCAATCGTACCGATGGTACCGGCGCGGAATACATACCCCTCACCGAACAGCTCCTCGGTGTATTTATGCGCAACACTCTGGTACTCGCCGGAGAAGTTTAAATCGATATCCGGCGCCTTGTCGCCCTTAAAGCCCAGGAAGGTTTCAAACGGAATATCGTGACCGTCCTTTTTATACAGCTCACCGCACTCCGGGCAGTATTTGTCCGGCAGGTCACAGCCGGAAATACCCGAGCCGTCGCCGTTAAACTCGCTGTGCTTACATTTCGGGCAGATGTAGTGCGCCGGCAGCGCATTTACCTCTGTAATGCCGGTCAAAAACGCAATCAGCGACGAGCCGACCGAGCCTCGCGAGCCAACCAGATACCCGTCCGAGTTGGATTTTTTCACCAACTTATGCGCAATCATATACATCACGGAAAAGCCATAGGTTACGATGGAGTGCAGTTCCTTTTTGATGCGCTCCTCCACAAGCTCCGGCAGCGGGTCGCCGTAAATTTCCTTTGCCGTTTCATAGCTCATGCGGACGATATCCTCCTCCGCGCCCTCAATGCTCGGCGGATAAGTGCCGTCCTTCACCGGCTGCAAAACCTCTACCATATCGGCAATTCTATTCGGGTCTTCAATGACCACGCGGTATGCCGTCTCCTCGTCCAGATACGAAAATTCGTCTAACATTTCGCGCGTTGTACGCAAATACAGCGGCGCCTGGAAGTCTGCATCATCAAAGCCCTTGCCCGCCATCAGCACGCGGCGGTAGACCTCATCGTCCGGGTCGAGAAAATGTACATCGCCCGTTGCAACCACGGGTTTACCGTGCTTGTCGGCAAGCGCGATGATTTTTTTGTTGACCTCTTCTAATTCTTTTCTCGACTGCACGGAGCCGTTTCGGAGCATAAATTCATTATTCCCGAGCGGCTGTACCTCGTAGTAATCATAAAATGCGGCAATCGATTCAATTACATCCGCACTCTTGCCGCCGAAAATCGCCTGATACAGCTCGCCCGCTTCGCAGGCAGAGCCGACAATCAAGCCCTCGCGGTATTTGTTGATAATGCTCTTCGGCATACGCGGCTGACGGTAGTAATAATCAAGATTCGAAGCGGAAATCAAGCGGTACAGATTTTCCAGACCGACATAGTTTTTCGCCAAAATGATAATATGGTTCGACGGCGCCGCACGCACATCAATTTCATCGCCGAAGGCATCGTTAATCTCACCGATGCTCTGAACGCCGCGCTTTTCAAGCATATCCAGAAGGTGCTTAAAAATCTCTGCCGTCGCCAGCGCATCGTCTACGGCGCGGTGGTGGTTTTCCAGCTTCACCTTCAGATGCTTTGCAATAATATTGAGCTTAAAGCTCTTTAATTCCGTCAAAAGCTTTCTCGAAAGCTCTAAGGTGTCTATATAGGTATGCGTAAAGTCTTTACCCATACGCGCGAGTCCCGCACGGACAAAGCCCGTGTCAAAGCCTGCATTGTGCGCCACAAGCACACTGCCCTCGCAGTATTCCATAAACTTTTTAAGCGCCTCTTCCTCCTCCGGCGCATCGGCAACCATAGCATCCGTAATGCCTGTTAATTCCACAACCTTTTGCGGAATGCTCACCGGCGGATGTACAAAGGTGGAAAACGAATCGTAGATTTCGCCGTCAACAACCTTAATCGCGCCGATTTCCGTGATATAACACTTCTCCGCCGACAAGCCCGTGGTTTCCAAATCGAACACGACAAAGCTGCCCTTTAAGCTGCCGTTCTCGCCGCCGACCACAATCTGTGTGCTGTCATCGACCACATAGCCCTCCACGCCGTAAATCACCTTGATATCATTGTCCTTTGCTGCCTTCGCCGCTTCCGGAAACGCCTGCACCACGCCGTGGTCCGTAATGGCAATTGCCTTATGCCCCCACTTTGCGGCACGCGCAATCAGACTCTTTGCCGAGGATACGCCGTCCATCGCGGACATCTGTGTATGCACATGCAGCTCCACGCGCTTTTGCGGCTCGTTGTCTTCCTTGATGCCCTCCTTCGGCAGCTCGTTAATATCGTTGACAAACAAAACATAGTCACCGGAGTATTTATCGTATACAATATCGGCATTCACAGCAATGTTGACGCCCTTCTTTAAGCGCTTTTCAATTTTTTCCTTTTGCGGTGTCGGCTTGGAATAGCCACCGCCTGCGCGGTCGCCGCGCATCGGCACATCGCAAAACATCTTAATGGTAATCGAGCTTTTCTTATTCGTGATATCCGCCGTTACAATCCATGCTCCGTCACGGCGCTGCTTAAAGTCCACCGCAAAAATCTCGCCGCTGGTGCGCACGCGCCCCAGCTCCGGCACAATTTCCTCCAACGGTATAAGCTCGCCCTTGATTTTTTTGCCGACAATAATTTCGCTCGGCCCCTGGCCTTTGCTTTCACTTGCGAGCTTGCGCAAAATCTGCGCCTCCATCTCCTGCGCGTGCTTTTCGGCAAGCGTCAGCTCCTGTTCCATATAACGCACCAAAGCATCGCTGAGCTTAAACTTCTGCTTAAAGCTTTCCGCAATCAGCCTTGCCTGTGCCGAATCGTTTCTGCCGGCGCCGCTGAGCAAAATATCCATCACGCGCGTAGACTTATTTACATTGATTCGCTCAATTTCAATTTCCAATATTTCTTCCGGCGCATCCGGAAAAATTTCTCTGATTTTCGTCATAGCCTCTCCTATATTTTCTTCATACTGCACAGCACAGCGGGGCGCGCACCTGCGCCCCGCCGATTTTTTGTTTTATTCCGCCACCGGTGCAATGTTGAGCACAACCTCAACCTCAGCATCCTTCTCATTTAAGAACACATAGCCTGCCGGAAGCTCCAACCGAATCTTCGTTTTGCGCTTATCGGTCTTCAAGCCCTCCACATCCACGGCTTCGGTAAGAATACGCTCAAGCTTTTCTGTCGTGCTGCCTTTTAAAACGACAACCGCCTTTTCCGGCTCGCTCTGTGCAGAAACGACCTTATAGCCCTCTGCCGGCGTACCGCTGAGTACAACCTCAATCGGCACCTCCAGCTTTTCAGCCTGCATAAGCTTCACCCCGATTTGAGTGTTGTCCGGTCTCAGGCGATTCGCACTGATGTCCATCTCTTGCCCTTCGGCATCTTTAATAATCAAATCCTTATACATCAGCTTGCCGAGATTGCCTTTTTCGATATCTGCCTTTTCAAGGCGTACATACGCACCGCCGATTTGCAAAATCTTTGACTGCGGCCCCACAATTTTGACATTCGCCGTTTCAAACTGTGCTTCAATGAGCTTGCGCTCCTCTTCCGTAATCTCCTCGGAAAATTCCACCTGCAACGGATGGGAGGCTTTGCCTTCCTTTTCCAGATTTACAGGTATTTCTTTTTTCATATCCTGCACCATAATGCCACTCGACGGTACTGCAGCAAGGCGGCAGGTGCTCGTTTCCGGATCAATTTCACCGGTAACCGTAACTGCCTCGGCTTTGATAATGTAAAGCAGCTTGCCGGTAATCTTCACATCGACGGTAAGCGGCAATTCCTCCTTCAGATAGTTGCCGCTCTCCTCCAGTGCCTCCTGATTTAAAATACGCACCGGAACACTGCGCAGCCAACGCGTTCTGTCCGGATTTTGCGTAAACATCACGGCGCACCAGAGCAAAACCGCAATTAAAATCGAATAAATCTTCCACGCTGTATCAGAGGTTAAAAGCTTTTTCATTATTTATCCTCCTTCCAAAACAGCAGCTTGCGCGCCTTCTTTACCGGCTTATCGGTAGAAAATGCCTTAATAATTGCACGGCGCAGCGTTTCCTTCGTTAAGTTTCTTGTTAAATCGCCGTTTAAGGCAATCGAAATTTTGCCCGTTTCCTCGCTGACAACAACGACAATAGCATCCGAATTTTCCGAAAGACCGATTGCCGCACGGTGGCGTGTACCCAGTTCCTTCGACAAATCGCTCTTCGCCGTCAGCGGCAAAACGCAGCCTGCAGCCAAAATACGGTTGCTGCCGATAATAACCGCACCGTCGTGCAGCGGCGTATTCGGCACAAAAATATTGACCAGAAGCTCAGCCGTTACCTGCGCGGAAAGCGGGGTGCCGCCTGCGGCAATGTCGCCGAGCTTTGTAATACGCTCCAGGCAAATCAAAGCGCCGACCTTATTTTGCGATAAGCTGCTCGCCGCCATGCTGACTTGCTCTGCCAGCTCCTCAACGCCGGTATACTGACGGTTGGTAAAGCCGAAAATTCTGCCCCACGCCCCGTGACCGATTTGCTCAAGTGCACGGCGAAGCTCCGGCTGAAACACGATTAAAAGCGCAATCAAGCCCAGCTGCAGCGTCTGCTGCAATATGTACTGCAGCGTATTAAACCGAAGCCATGTGCTGAGCAAAAACAGCACCACCAGCACCAAAACGCCCTTGATAAGCTGTACGGCGCGCGTTTCACGAATCAAGCGAATTGCCCAGTAAACAATGACGGCAACAATCGCGACATCAATAAAATCAGAAATACGGATAATTGATAAAAATCTCGACACGGACTCTATAAATTCAGCCATTCCTTCAACCTCCCCTACGGTCGATATCCTTCTAATTTTATTATACAACTTTTCCGTTTTAATTTCTACCCCTTTTTGCGTTTATTTTAAATTTTTTCTCTACACTTGCCAACCGAAGATTTTTGTAGTACAATAATGCAGAAAGGATAGAAAAAAATCCGAAAGTGAGGTGTGCCCAAAATGTACGATATTCCGAAAATCGCGGCTGTACACGATTTGTCCGGCTACGGAAGATGCTCTCTTTCCGTTGTAATGCCGGTGCTCTCCGCAATGGGAATGCAGGTCTGCCCGATGCCGACCGCCGTACTCTCTACGCACACCGGCGGCTTTGACGGCTATACCTTTGTCGATTTAACCGACACTATGACCGACTACTATAAGCACTGGCGCAGCTTAAATATCCAATTCGACTGCATTTATTCCGGCTTTCTCGGCTCAGCAAGACAGGTGGACATCATTTCTGATATGCTTGACGCCTTTGCAGCGGCAAAGCCGCTCGTTGTAGTCGATCCCGCCTTTGCAGACGACGGCGCGCTTTATTCCACCTTTGACACGGAATTTGTGCCGCATATGAAGCGCCTGGTTGCCAAGGCGCATACAATTACGCCGAATATTACCGAAGCAGCCTTCCTGCTCGGACGGGAGCTTCCCAAAACACTGACCAACGAAGAAGCGCGCGAATGGCTGCGTGCGCTGGCAGATTCAGGACCGGAAACGGTTATCATCACCAGTGCGCCGCTCAAGGATTGCAAAAGCAGCGTGATTGCCTATGAAAAAGCAAAGAACCGCTACTGTCAGCTCGCCTGCGAATATATTCCGGCAGAGTATCCGGGCACGGGCGATACCTTTGCCAGTGTGCTGACCGGTGCGCTTTTGCAGAAAAACGATGTGCCTATGGCGATAACGCGCGCGGTCGATTTCGTTTCAAACTGCATCCGCGCGACCTTCGAGGCCGGCTGCACCCCGCGCGACGGTGTGCTCTTGGAAAAATATCTGCACACGCTCGCCATCACGCCGGAAAGCCCGGCATGTAAGACTCTGTAGAGGTGATAAAAATGCAAACATCCACGAAAAAACTGACCTTTGCTGCCATTATGGCGGCGCTGACCTTTATCGCTACGCGCTTTACGCAGTTTCCCATCGGCGCGCTTGGCTATGTGCACGCAGGCGACGCAGTCGTACTTTTATGCGCGTTTATCCCCGGCGGTGGCTATGGCGTCGCGGCAGCGGGTATCGGCTCGATGCTTGCCGACTTAACCAGCGGCTATGCAATTTATGCCCTGCCCACACTGATCATCAAAGCGCTGATGTGCCTTTGCGTACTCGGCATTGCCGACAAGGAAAAGCCGCTTTCTATACGCACCGTACTCGGTATGGTGCTCGGCTGCATCGTCATGATGCTCGGCTATTTCGTTTTCGACTATTTCTTTATGGGCTACCGCGAGCTTGCCGTGCTGCAAATGATTTTTGCAAGCTGGACGCAGGCGCTGTTCGGCTGCATCGCGGCGTTCCTTTTGTTGATTGCGCTGGTAAAAGCAAAAGTATTGAAAGCTTTCAAATAAAAAATAAACGGAATTTTCAAAATTCCGTTTATTTTTTTGTTTAAGCCCTTGCAAATGGTGGTATATATAAATACAGGGAATTTTTCCCGACTACACAGGCAAGGAGATGACAGGTATGAAGTTTATTATCACCGGAAGAAAAATTGATGTAACGGAAGGCATGAAGGACAGAATCTACAAGCGTCTCGGCAAGCTTGAGAAATATTTTAAAGGCGAGCCGGAAGCAAAGGTAACCATCCGCACCGTAAAGGACGACCAAATCATCGAAGCCACCATTTACGACAACGGCGTAATGTACAGAGCAGAAGAAAGAGATGCCGACCTGTACGCCGCAATCGACAAAATCGTAGATGTCATTGAGCGCCAGCTCAGAAAACATAAAACGCATCTGGAAAAGAAGCTTAAAAAAGGCGCTTTCGATATGCCGTATGAAGGTATGCTGCCGATAGAAGAGGAAAAAGAGCTGAAGGTCGTGAAGGTAAAGCGCTTTGCCTTCAAGCCGATGAGCGTCGAAGAAGCCATTTTGCAAATGGAGCTTTTGGGGCATAACTTCTTCGTGTTTGACAATGCCGACGACGGCGATGTCATCAGCATTGTTTATAAGAGAAAAGACGGTAAATATGCTTTAATTGAGCAGGAAGAATAATAAGTGCGTTTAAAAAAACGCACAGTGATATTCGCTAGCAGGAAATGTTATGAAAAAAAGGTCGTCTCCACGGAGACGACCTTTTTTTGTATACAAAAACACACTATAAATTTCTTACAATACCCCAATCAAATCCAAGCCGAACACAAACAAAAATACCGTAAAGATACAAAAGGCGGTTGTGGCGGCGACAATCTGCCCGGCGAGGGCATCGTCTGCGCCCATTTGCTGCGCCATCGCGTAGGACGAAACGGCTGTCGGTGATGCAAAAACGGACAAAAGAATTGCAATATCCGCCCCGCGAAAGCCCAACAAAATCGCAATGGCTAAAAACACCAGCGGCACAAAAACAAGTCTTGCCGCAGTAACGAGCAGCACGCGCACGGAGTTTGCCCTTAAAAGCGCAAAATCCAGCGAAGCACCAAGCACAATCAGCGCAAGCGGCGTCGCAATTTTTGCCACATCGGAAACCGCCGTTTCCGCAAACTTCGGCAGCTTCAAACCGGTGGCAGTACACAAAATACCGAGCGCCGAGGCGATAATGAGCGGATTGGTTACAATACCCTTTAAAATCTTTTTGATATCCGGTCTGCCATGGCGGAACACTTCCAGGGATATCACCGCCAGGAGATTAAACAGCGGCACAACGAATGCCACAGTAACAGCAACCTCGCCTGCGACGGCATCCCCCATCAGCGCCGTTGTCAGCGGCACACCGAATATAACGAAATTGCTTCGGAAAATGCCCTGAATCATCGCGCCGCGGCGACGGTTGTCCTTTTCTATAAGCGGCACTACAAGCACCAGCGCAACAAACAACGCCAAAACGCCGAGCACGGAAAACAAAATCAGCTTGCCGTCAAACGCTTCCGAAAGCGAAGATTTATATACATTATAAAAAATCAGCGGCGGCAAAAACACTTTAAAAATCAAGGTGTTTAATTTTTTGTAGGTTGCCTCATCCATCAGCTCTGTTTTTCGAAGCAGAACACCCAAAACCATCAAAATCAACAACGGTGCAATCACCTGTGCCGCCATTAAAAAGCTACCCAAACTATTTCATCCTCTCTATAACGACCCGCCGTGCCGCCTCTGCCGCCCCATCGTCAAGCGGCGCAAGCTCAGCTTCCCCGTATTTCTTTTCCAGTGCCTTTTTCAAAAGAAAATCCGCAAGCGCAGGATTCTTCGGCAGAATCGGACCGTGCATATATGTGCCAATTGTGTTTTTATACCAAACGCCGTCTGAAAGGTCCACAGCATTGCCGTAGCCGGACAGAACGCGGCCGAAGGGCGCGTTTGCCTTAATATCCGTTTTTCCCGTATGATGCTCAAAGCCGACCAAAACAACTGTTTCCTCGTCAAGGTCTGCCTCTACGACAAAATGCCCGATGAAGCGCGCATCGCTTGCATAAGTATCAACATCCAGAACACCGAAGCCATCTACATGCTCGCCGTCTGCCTCGTAAAAATTGCCGAGCAGCTGATAGCCTGCCCCGATTGCGAGCAGCACACCGCCGCCCTCGACATAGTCCTGCAGCGGCCGGACAAGCTTATCCTTATAGGTGCTGACCTGCTTTTGCGCCTGCGCCGAGCCCGTGCCGAAAAGCACGATATCCGCATCCGAAAAATCGGGCGCATCCCCTGCGCAAACCGTGCGCACCTGCACGCCAATGCCGCGCCACGCACAGCGCTTTTCAAGCACCGCTACATTGCCGCGGTCGGCATAGACATCCAAAAGGTCGGGATATAAATGACAGATAACCAAGCTTTTTTCCATACTATCTGCCCCCCTCCTTCTCCAACTTTTCCAGCTTTTCGAGTGCCAGATACGCCGGATACATCGCCGTGTAGTTCACGAGCGCGTAGCCAATCGGCGCGCTGCCTGCAGTCAAAAGCAAAGCAGCCGCATCACCATTCGGCTCTGCAATCAGCTTCTCCGTCGGAATGCCCGCATACTGCAGGCGCAAATATGCATCGTAGCAGCGCGTGCCGCTCAGAATGATACGGTCAATATTACAAGCTGCAAACGCTTCAAAATCCACATCCCAAATCCAGGACACATCCTCCCCGTCGCCCGGGGCATCGTTAATCGCTACCCAAACATCCTTTTGGCGCGCATCGTTTAACACCGTCATCACCGACTGGTTAAAGCCTGCCGGATTTTTCGACAAAATCAGATACGCTGTCTTACCGCCGACGGCAAACCGGCTCATGCGTCCCGGCTCCGGCTTTTGCGCGTTAAACACCTCCGCACAAACCTGCTCGGAAATACCGACCGCACGCATCGCAGTCGTCGCCATCAGAATATTATAAATATTATAAATACCCGTAATCGGCGTTTGCACCGCAATTTCGCCTGCTTTAAAGCGCAGTGTACCCGCCTGCAGCTCTATCTCGCTTGCCAAAACCGCCGCCTGCGGGTTTTCATAGCCGCAGCCGTTGCAGCGATATCTGCCGATTTTATCATAACAATAATAATCGTATGTCAGCGGTGCCCCGCAAAGTGCACAAGCCTCACCTGCGTGCTTTTCCTTGCATCGGCGCAGCGCAAGCGCTTCACCGATACCATAGTACACCGCCTTCTTCCCCTGCCCGAAGGTCGAGGTCAGCGGGTCGTCGGCATTTAATACATAGGTTGCCTCCGGCGCAAGTGCAAAAGCCTCGCCTAAAAGCTTCGCCGTCGCATCGACCTCACCGTAGCGGTCAAGCTGGTCGCAAAACAGATTCGTTACCACAACCACATCCGGCGTAAACGCGCGAAAAGCGTGGCGCAGATATGCCTCGTCAATTTCAAAGCAGGCATACTCCGCCTGCAGCTTACCCGAAAGGGATGCCGCATCGGCAAACGCTGCAGCAATGCCGGTAAGCATATTCGCACCGCCGCTGTTGCAAACGCAGCTTTTGCCCGCCTTCGTCAGGCAGGTATACATTAAATTGTTCGTGCTTGTCTTGCCATTCGTGCCGCAGGTCACAATAATCTCATCGCGCACCTGCTTTGCCATCCTCGAAAGAAAGTCCGGGCAAAGCTTTTGTGCGACCTTGCCGGGCAGAGTCGTAGCGCGCGAGCCGATAAGGCGGCACACTGCCTTGGCAAGCTTTGCTGCACCTACGGCGAAAGCCAGTCGAATTTGCATATAGCAAAACCTCTTTTAACTATTATATCTTTATTATTTTACCACATTTTTCAAAGCTTGTACATAAAATTTAATAAATTTTAGGTTCGATTTTTAGTGTCCTTGCGCGCACGCGCCATACTTATTTACATTCTTATCATTCTTTACATTATTACGATGTGGTCATTTGATTGTTGTTTGATTGTTGTTTGATTGCTCGTCCTCCCGCCAGTCAACCGCACAAATGCAGTAAAATCAAGACTTTGCGGTGTGTTTTTTGTTTGTGATTTGTTTGTTGCTATTTTTGTAAAACTGTGATACAATAGGCAAGACATTAACTAAGGAGTGTTTTACATATGGAAAAGAAAAAAAGCATTTTAACCAAGCCGTGGCTTGTGGCAATTTTAGCAATGTTTTGCTGTGCCCTCTGGGGCAGCGCAACGCCGTTTATCAAAATCGGCTATGAGCTGGCAATGCCGGGCAGAGATTTGATGCCGACCTTCGAAAAAATCACCTCAACAATTTTGTTTGCAGGTCTGCGCTTTACACTTGCCGGCATTCTGACCGTTTTGATTTACAGCATCGGCAGAAAAAAGTTTTTACTGCCGCAGAAGCACAACTGGGATAAGGTGCTCAAAATCAGCGCCTTCCAAACCGTGCTGCAGTACTTTTTCTTCTACATCGGTCTTTCCTACACGACCGGTGTGAAGGGTACGGTCATCACCGGCGGCTGCAATGTCTTTTTCTCGATTTTGATTGCAAGCCTGCTCTTCCGCCAGGAAAAGCTGACCTTTAAAAAGATTTTTGCCTGCCTGATCGGCTTTGCAGGCGTCATTTTAATCAATCTCAACGGACTCGAGCTTTCCTTCAACTTCTTCGGCGACGGCTTCGCGCTGATTTCGTCGATTTGCTATGCCATGTCGTCTTCGCTTGTAAAGATTTACTCCAAAGACGAGGACCCGGTCATCTTAAGCGGATGGCAGTTTATCATCGGCGGCATCGTGATGGTAGTGATTGCACTGTGCCTCGGCGGTCATGTTGACCTTGGCAGCCTTTCCGCCATCGGCGTGCTGTTATACCTGTCTGCACTCTCTGCCGTGGCATATTCTCTGTGGGGTATGCTTTTAAAGCACAACCCGGTATCCAAGGTTTCGATTTACAGCTTTATGACACCAGTATTCGGCGTGCTTTTATCCGTACTGATGCTCAGCGAGCAGAGCGCTGCAACGCCGCTGCAGCTGGTAGTCACCCTCGTTTTAATCTGCACGGGTATTCTGATTGTAAATTATAAAAAGGATTGATTTTAATGCAAACCGAGGAGCTCATTTATTGTATGCACTGCGGTGCGGCGAATAAAAAAAGCGCCGTCACCTGCGCTGAATGTAAAAAAAAGCTGAGTCGCAAGGGCTCGCCCTTTGCCGATTATTTAAAAGACCATATCAAAGACGATTTGCAGGACCGCGTAAAGGACAATCTGTTTTCAATTTTAAAAAACTTCCTGCTTTCGCACCTGTACGGTGCAGTGCTGGCACTGTGCGTTATTGCGACTGTCGGCATGAGCATTTATGCCGCCAAGCCGCCGCAGGGCGTAGAGTCTGTACGCCTACACCCGGATGCCGCAGCGACGCTTGCGCAGCAGGAGGATGCAGCTTTGCCGGCTTCTGTCGACAAGGAAGCAATTTTCTATGCCTTAGACGAGCTGATGGACAGCTACGATTTGTATGTAGATTCCCAAACCGGCGGACCGGGCACCTCGCCTACGGTTACGCGCCCGACGGATGATATATTTGCACAGCCTTACCTACCGGCTTATGCATCCGCAGAGCCGCATGATTTTATAAATTCTGAATTTTACACCATGCGTCCGCCGGCAAACGAGATTGGCTATCAGGGCGGCGCTATGCTGCGCTTTGATTCCATGCGCTATGGCAAAGACTGCCGAACCGATTTGTCAAAGCGTCTGCAAGCTGACGGCTATACTACAACAGAAATCAACTGCGTCGCCTTTTGGACGCCGGACGCAGAGCGCGTTGCACCAATGGAAGACATTATTGCGGATGCAATCTTTTTGGAAGAGTACCTCTTCACATTTGTCGAAATTGATGGCACTTGGTATATTGCAAGTGATACTCGTCTTAAATAAACTTGCCGCAAATGCGGTGGAACGGAGAAGCCTATGCATTGCCCGAAATGTTTAAAAAGTGTGCCCTACGGCGCAAAATACTGCCGAAGCTGCGGCGAAGCGATTCCCGAAGCCGAAAGGTCTGCTGCCTACAAGAAAACCCTTTGGGGCAGGCTGCAGCAGCTCGAAGACTGGTATAAAACACTGACGCTCAAAAAACTGACCGGCTCGGTGGTGTTTAAGCTGTTCATCCTTGTGCTGATTCTCGCAATCGGCATAGTCAATATTGTAAAAAACGGTACAACGCTGAAGATTCTCGAGTCGGAAGCATACACCGCACAGTATAACACCAAGCTTGAGGAATACTACATCTTAACCGATGCAGACGAGGTTGTCTTAAGCCTCTACATCCCGAATCGCGCCGAGTCGCTTGTTTTAACCGGCTACGATGATACCGGTGCAGTAATCGAAGATCGCACGCTGACGGCTGCAGAATTCGCAAATGCCGATGCAATGCGCATCCGCAAGGATGAATATGCTTATCTTACCTTAGAAGCAGTGCGCGGCACAGATGTGATTTCACAGTTAAAATTTCTCGTGCTTTCCGAAAGATAAAACAAAAAACAGCTTGCACAAGGGTGTACGCCCTTGTGCAAGCTGTTTTTTATACGCAAAGCTCTGCTTTTACAGTGCGCAGCCGCCCTTATTACAACAAAAAAAGACGATGCCATATAGACATCGTCTTTTGAATTGTTTGTTTAAATCAACCCTTAACGGAACCAACCATGATACCCTTTACAAAGAACTTCTGTACGAACGGGTAAATCATAAGCATCGGCAGAGCTGCCATGATGATTGTCGCGTAGATAATCGTCTGCTTACTCTTCTGCATCTGACCGGCTTCATCGGCAAGGTCTTCCTTTGCATTCTGCTCAACAACGAGGTTTTTGAGCACAACCTGCAGCGGAACCTTATCCTCGTCACGAAGAAGAATCATTTCCCAGAAGTAGGAGTTCCAACGACCAACGAAGTAGTACAAGCTGATGGTCATAATTGCCGGAACGGACAGCGGGATATAAATCTTAAACAGAATAGTCAAATCGCTTGCGCCATCCAGCTTCGCCGATTCCTCGAGGGATTCGGAGATAGACTGGAAGTATGTACGCATTAAAACGATATAGAACGGTGTCATCGCAAATGCGAACAGGTAACCAACAAGGTTGTTCTCGATACCAAGACCACGGAAAACCAAGTATCTCGGAATCATACCCGCCACAAAGTACATCGTAATAATCATAAAGATCGTAAAGAACTGACGACCCCACAAGCGCTTCTTGGAAAGCGGGTAAGCACTGAGTATTGTGCAAAACATGCTGACAAACACACCGCCGACAGCCAGGAAAATCGTGTTACCGTATGCCGACCAGAAGTTCGAAATCGCAAACACTTCCAAATAGGAATTTACATTGAACATATCCGGCCACCAGTAAATGAGACCTGCGTCAACAGACACCGGGTTACTGAAGGAGCATACGAGCACATACCAGAACGGGTAAAGTGTGATAAACGCAAGGAACAGCATGAACAGAACATTGCATATATCAAAGATCCATTCACCGACGGAGCGTTTAATCTTGTTTTTATTCTTAGATTTAATTTTTTCCATCTCATGTTCCTCCTTTCTTACCACAAACCTACGTCGCCGAGTTTGTTGGAAATCTTATTGGTAATACTTACCAAAGTAAACGATACGACAGCATTGAACAAACCGATTGCAGCCGACAACGAGTAGTCCGGACGACCCGAAGTCGAACCGAGACCCATACGATAAGAGTATGTACTGATAACGTCGGCAGTTTCATATGTTACCGGCTGGTAGAGAAGAATGATTGTCTCGTAACCAACGGAAAGCATATGACCGATTCTCATAATCAGGTAAATAGCGATTGTCGGCATAATGCTCGGCAGTGTGATGCTGATTGCCTGACGCCATCTGCCCGCACCGTCAATCTTTGCTGCCTCGTAAAGCTCCTGATCAACACCGGAGATTGCCGAGGAGTATACGATAGAACCGAAGCCGAAGCCCGACCAGATACCCATTAAGGTATAAATCATACGGAAATATTCCGGCTTCATTAAGAAGTAAATCGGGTCAACGGATTCCTGCGTAAAGAAGCTCTTCACAGCAATATAAATATGGTTAAACAAACCGGACGGTGCAAGGAAGTTAACAACGATACCCGCAATAACTACCGAGGACACGAAGTGCGGCAGGTAGGAAATCGTCTGTACGGTTGTCTTAAACAGCTTACTTCTCAGCTCGTTGAGCAAAAGTGCAAAAATCGGCGAAGCCGGGAAGCCGAGAATCAAACCGTATAAGTTAATAACGAATGTATTTCTGAGCAAACGCAGGAAATAAGGACCGCCCAGGAAACTTTCAAAGTTCTTTAAGCCAACCCATTCACTCGCCCAAATACCCTTACGGATGGAATAATCCTTAAATGCAATCTGAATACCCGGCATCGGACCGTAGTGGAAGATACCGAAGAACAGTAAAAACGGAATCAACATCAAAAGCAATGCCTTATCGCGCCAGATTGCAGCGAAATTCTTCTGTCTCTGATGGATGCTGTAATACTTTGCTTCCGAATAAACGGCTCTCTCATATTTTTCAACAGCCACACGCTTCTCCTCGCCGACATCGAGCTTCATATTATTAAACTTCTCGTTGACCTTTGCGATAGCAAGCTTTCTTGCAGAAGCAGCCGGCTCAGCCTTTGCTTCAGCGAGTGCTGCCTTGTGTGCTGCCTTTACTTCAGCAAGCTTTGCCTGCAGCTCTGCCTTCTTTGCATCCAGATCAACCTTTAATGCAGCAGCCTCTTCCTTGCTGATTTCCGGCTCCTTCTTCCAAAGCGCGATATCCACCTTGTAGCTTTCTTCATAAGAAACCTTCTTTTCGGCAACCTCCTGCTTCTGCGCAGCAAGCGTTTCCTCCAAAAGCTTTTTGAAAGCTTCCTTTTTTTCTGCAAGTGCAGCAGCACCGTCAGTCTTAATTTTTGCGATTACATCCGCAGATTTCTTTTCCGCTTTTGCAGCAGCAACATCGCCCTTGATATCATCACGCAGGAAACGAACTGCTAATCTGTGCTTAAACTTCATATCAGCAATAGTTTTCTCGTGCGATGCCTTAAGCTTTTTCATGCTGTCGCGCGGTTTCGTAGGCGGCTCAAACAGTCTGAGTTCACCCGATGCACCAACAATCGCCATGTGACATCCTCCCTTTATTTATTGCTCGCCCGCCACGACGGCAGACGAAAATTTTTTTGTTCCAAATCCGTCCGTTTTTCCAACTTGCTCAAATTTGGAATTTTTCATAGCTATATCATACCATATTCCGCCACGCTTGTAAACACTTATTTGTTTAAAAAGTGTTCATTTTTTTTAAAAAACATTCACATTTTTTTCGATGCCACCTAAAAAATTATTTATTTCCTCGCCAAAACCCGCCTTTTTTCGCAGTTTTCTTTTTATGCAGAAAAAATAAATTTTACAGCTCTTTTCTGCCGAAGTGAAGTCGCACCGCCGACATAAACGGCGTATAAAAACAGTAAAAATCCGGCAAAATTAAGCAAGAGAAGTTCTATACGAACGCCCTGTAGAAAAAAATCTGTCAAAAACTTCACAATTTCGTTTTTTTCTCTTGAAATTTCCGCTACATTAATATATAATATATTAGGTTATTTATTATAGCTAAATTCTAATTTAGAAAATACAATTTTAAGAGGTGTTGTGAAATGTTCAACAAGAAGACAATCGAAGACCTGCAGGTCAGCGGCAAGCGCGTACTCGTACGCTGTGACTTTAATGTGCCGCTCGATGGTGACAGAATCACCGATGAAACAAGAATCAACGGTGCGCTGCCGACCATCAAGTACCTGATCGAAAACGGCGCAAAGGTAATTCTTTGCTCCCATATGGGCAAGCCGAAGGGCGAGCCGAAGCCGGAATTCTCTCTGGCACCGGTTGCAAAGTGCCTGACAGAAAAGCTCGGTAAAGAAGTTGTTTTCGCAGCTGACGATAATGTTGTAGGCGAAAATGCAAAGAAGGCCGTTGCAGAAATGAAGGACGGCGATGTTGTGCTGCTCCAGAACACACGCTACAGAGCAGAAGAAACAAAGAACATCGAAAGCTTCAGCGAAGAGCTTGCTTCCCTGGCAGATGTATTCGTAAACGATGCGTTCGGTACCGCCCACAGAGCACACTGCTCCACAGAAGGCGTAACCAAGTTTTTGAAGGAAGCTGCAGCAGGCTACCTCATCCAAAAGGAAATCGAGTACCTCGGCAACGCAGTTGACAGCCCGGCAAGACCGCTCGTAGCTGTTCTCGGCGGCTCGAAGGTTTCCTCCAAGATTTCCGTAATCAACAACCTGCTCGAGAAGGTGGACACACTCATCATCGGCGGCGGTATGGCGTATACATTTATGAAGGCTTCCGGCGAAGAAGTCGGCGATTCCCTTTTAGAGGCTGATTTTGTTGACTATGCAAAGGAAATGATGGAAAAGGCTGAGAAGAAGGGCGTTAAGCTTTTAATCCCGGTAGACACCGTTGTTGCTAAGGCTTTCGATAACGACGCAGAGCACAAGACCGTTGGTCGCGGCGGCATCGAAGCAGGCTGGCAGGGTCTCGACATCGGCGAAAAGACCATCGAGCTTTACAAGGATGCACTCAAGGATGCAAAGACCGTTGTATGGAACGGCCCGATGGGCGTATTCGAAATGCCGACCTTTGCAAAGGGCACAAACGCAATCGCACAGCTGCTCGCTGATTTGGATGCAATCACCATCATCGGCGGCGGTGACAGCGTTGCAGCTGTAAACCAGGCAGGTCTCGGCGACAAGATGAGCCACATCTCCACCGGCGGCGGCGCTTCTCTCGAATTCCTCGAGGGCAAGGCACTCCCGGGCATCGTTGCATTAAACGACAAATAATTCAAGCGTAAATACAAAGCCGCATCCGCCCGGCGCTTGCGGCTTTGCAATCGTTTTAGGAAAGGATAGATACCAATGAAGAAGTATGTAGTAGCAGGTAACTGGAAAATGAACAAGCTCCCGTCTGAGACGGCTGCTTTTATTAAGGAACTCGCACCGAAGGTAGAAGGTGCAGTTGCAGAGGTTGTAGCATGTGTTCCGTACACAAGCCTCGCTGCAGCCGTTGAAGCTGCAAAGGGCACATCGGTGAAAATCGGCGCGCAGAACCTCCACTTTGAGGACAGCGGTGCTTTCACAGGTGAAGTGAGCGCAGATATGCTCGTAGATATGGGCGTTGAGTATGTAATCATCGGTCACAGCGAAAGAAGACAGTACTTCGGTGAGACAGATGTAACCGTAAACAAAAAGGTAATCAAGGCAATCGAAAAGGGCTTAAAGCCGATTGTTTGCGTTGGTGAGTCCTTAGAAGAAAGAGAACAGGGCATCACAATTGACCTGATTCGCAGCCAGGTAAAGATTGCATTTATGAATGTAAGCGCAGCGGATGCTGCAAAGTGCATCATCGCATACGAGCCGATTTGGGCAATCGGTACCGGCAAGACAGCAACCGACGAGCAGGCAAACGAGGTTTGCGCAGCTATCCGTGTCGTTGTTCGTGAGCTTTACGGCGACAGCGTGGCTGACGGTCTGGTAATCCAGTACGGCGGCAGCGTAAAGCCGAGCAACGCAGCAGCACTGTTCGGTATGAGCGACATTAACGGCGGTCTCGTTGGCGGTGCTTCCTTAAAGTCCGACGATTTCGCAGGCATCGTAAAGTTCTAATCTAAAGCAATTCTACCGCACACGGTCGGGGCTCTCCCCGACCGCGCGGTGCATTTATGCGCACAGGCGCAAACGGAAATTCGTTAGTGGATAGGAGTTAATTACACAATGAAGAAACCTACAGCACTTATTATTTTAGACGGCTACGGCATCGCAAAGGATGTTAAGCAATCCGCAATCGATGCAGCAAAAACACCGGTAATGGACAAGTTGATGGCAACCTGTCCGCACAATATCATCCATGCAAGCGGTATGGACGTTGGTCTGCCGGACGGGCAAATGGGCAACTCCGAGGTTGGTCATACCAACATCGGCGCAGGCAGAATTGTATATCAGGAGCTGACCAGAATCACAAAATCGATTCAGGACGGCGACTTTTTCGAAAACGAAGCATTTAAAAAAGCAGTTAATAATGTTAAAGAAAACGGCAGTGCGCTGCACATCTACGGTCTTTTGTCCGACGGCGGCGTACATTCACATATAACACATTTGTTCGCCATTTTGGAAATGGCAAAGCGCGAAGGCCTCGAAGAGGTTTATGTTCACTGCTTCTTAGACGGCCGTGATGTCGGCCCGACCACCGGCGCTGACTATATCGCGCAGCTCAAGGCAAAGCTCGACGAGCTCGGCTGCGGCAAGATTGCAACCGTTATGGGCCGCTACTACGCAATGGACCGCGACAACCGCTGGGGGCGCGTTGTAAAGGCGTATGATGCCATCGTCAAGGGCGAAGGCGAGCACGCAGCAGATGCAGAAAAGGCAGTTCGTGAGTCCTATACCAAGGATGTAACCGACGAATTCGTTATTCCGACCGTAATTGACGGTGCAAAGAAGCTTTCCGCAAACGACAGCGTAATCTTCTTTAACTTCAGACCGGACAGAGCGCGTGAAATCACCAGAACCCTGGTTGACGAGGCGTTTGACGGCTTTGAAAGAGAGTTTTTCCCGCTCTACTATGTATGTATGACGCAGTATGACAAGTCTATGCCGAATGTAGATGTTGCATTTAAGCCGACTGCACTTACAAACACCTTCGGTGAATACATCAGTGCAAACGGTTTAACACAGCTGCGCATTGCAGAAACAGAGAAATATGCGCATGTAACCTTCTTCTTCAACGGCGGCGTTGAAAAGGAATCCGAGGGCGAAGATCGCGCACTCATCCCTTCCCCGAAGGTTGCAACCTACGACTTAAAGCCGGAAATGAGCGCCTATGAGGAAGTCGGAGGCCAAGCGGGCTTAGGAAGACAATCCTTTTG
>JAZQCN010000092.1:0-12343 GCA_045546315.1 Clostridia bacterium
TCTCAACACCGAAGGATGCCTTACCGATCGGGCAGTGGATAATGTTGGTCTTGTCGAGACGGTACTCGATCTTACCAGCCTTAGCCTCAGTAACTGCCTTTGCAACGTCGGGGGTAACGGTTCCTGCCTTAGGAGAAGGCATGAGACCCTTCGGGCCGAGAACCTTACCGAGACGACCAACAACGCCCATCATATCCGGTGTTGCAACAACAACGTCGAACTCGAACCAGTTATCGTTCTGAATCTTCGGGATGAGCTCCTCGCCGCCAACGAAATCAGCACCTGCAGCCTCAGCCTCAGCTACCTTATCGCCCTTAGCGAATACGAGCACGCGAGCAACCTTACCTGTACCGTGCGGCAGAACAACTGCGCCACGAACCTGCTGGTCAGCGTGTCTGGAGTCAACACCCAGTTTAATATGAAGCTCTACAGTTTCGTCAAACTTAGCCTTGGAGGTCTTTACAGCCAAATCCAAAGCTTCTGCAGGCTCATATAATTTAGACTTGTCGAACAGCTTTGCGCTGTCAGAGTAGTTTTTACCTCTAAACATATTAACCTTTCCTCCTTGTGTGGTTAAAACGAAATATACTCTATATATTTCTCCCACGAATTTGCGATTCGATTACACGAATCAGTCTTCTACCACGATACCCATGCTGCGCGCTGTACCTGCAATCATACTCATTGCAGCTTCAATGCTTGCGGCATTCAGGTCTGGCATTTTCTGCTCTGCGATTTGCTTAACGGCTTCCTTGGAAATCGTAGCTACCTTTGTCTTGTTCGGAACACCGGAGCCGGATTCGATTTTGCAAGCCTTCTTGAGCAGAACTGCAGCCGGCGGAGTCTTTGTGATGAAAGAGAAGGAACGGTCTGCGTATACGGTGATAACAACCGGGATAATCAAACCTGCATCCTTAGCAGTCTTTTCGTTAAACTCCTTACAGAATTGCATGATGTTTACACCGTGCTGACCGAGCGCCGGACCTACCGGCGGTGCCGGAGTGGCTTTACCTGCGCCAATCTGGAGCTTGATGTAACCAATTACTTTCTGTGCCATTTTAAAAGCACCTCCTTAAAAAAATGTGGTAATGGCGGATTCAAATGAAATCCTCCCACTCAGAATGCGCCGCATTCTGAATTTATAATAAACAGGGGAGAAAAGTCCCTTGTTTATCATCAGTCTAAAGGCTGAACCTGATAGAAATCAAGCTCAACCGGCGTGTCGTGACCGAACATCGAAACGCAAATACGCAGCTTCTGCTTTTCTGCGTTGATTTCTTCAACAACACCGATAAAGCCGTCTAACGGGCCGGAGCAAATCTTTACGCTGTCGCCAACTGCGAAGTCAACCTCAACAACCATCTTTTCGATGCCGAGCTCAACAACCTCTTTATCCGTGAGTGCAACCGGCTTCGAGCCCGGGCCGACAAAGCTTGTCACGCCGCGGGTATTGCGCACAACAAACCAGCTGACATCGGTCATAATCATCTTCACGATGACATAGCCCGGCAGCACCTTGCGTTGTACGGTCTTGCGTTCGGTTGTACCGTCCTCGGATTCCTTGGTTTCGACAACTTCCTCCATCGGGATTACGATTTCCTGAATCAAATCCTGAATGCCTCTGTTCTCGACGGTTTTTTCAATTGTGGATTTTACTTTGTTTTCATAGCCGGAATAGGTATGCACAACATACCATTTCGCTGCTTCAGCCATATTGTCACAACTCCTTTATGCTGGCGGGATTATTTCAAGGAAAACAACTGCAGGAAAGCAGCCTTGAAGTCGCCGAGGATAAAGCCTCTTACGCCAACGCCGAAAATTGTGTCGACAATTGCCAGGAAGATGGCAACGATTGCAATGAAAGCAATAACAACTAAAGTGTGATTTACGGTCTGAGACCAGCTCGGCCACATAACCTTCTTCATCTCACCTTTTACCTCACGCAAAAAAGCGATCGGGCCTTTTTTTGTTTTCTTAACGGTATCGCCCATGTTCATTCTCCTCTCAAAAATCAGATGTAACCACGCGCGCTACTATTTTGTTTCCTTGTGGAGCGTATGCTTCTTGCAGAATCTGCAATACTTGTTAAGCTCTAATCTGTCAGGCGTGTTCTTCTTATCCTTCATTGTGTTGTAGTTTCTCTGCTTGCATTCGCTGCATGCTAAAGTAATCTTAACTCTCATGCGCTGTGCACCTCCGTTTGTACATATTGCGCTTTAATTGGTCCTTGCCGCGTAGGGAGTGAGCCGTTCGTATGTAGAATCCGAAGGGCACCTCGGGCATAAAACAAGTACTTTCTCTTGGTTTTTTTAATGAATTTTTACACACAAAAAAAAGACTTTTTCTCAAAAGCATACTAATTATAACAGATGCATTGCTTCCGTGTCAAGCAAAATAATCAAAATTTTTCAGCTTTTTTCAGATTATATATAAATAATGTAGAAAAACAGCACTGCCTCTTGCCATTTTAAGCATTTTCGGCTAAAATATAAAGTAATACTATTATGGAGGAATTGCGTATGGCAGAAGAAAAGCATCCGCACGGCGGACACAGAGCGCGTATGAAGCAACGCTATTTGAAAACAGGGCTCGAGGGTATGGCAGACCATGAAATATTAGAGCTTCTTTTATATTATGCAATCCCTAAGCAGGATACCAACGCCTTGGCGCACCGCCTGACAGACGAGTTCGGTTCGCTTTCGGGCGTACTGGATGCACCGGTGGAATCGCTTATGCAGGTGGATGGCGTCGGGCAGCATACGGCAACGCTTTTAAACCTTTTGCCGCAGCTGATGCGCGCCTACAGAGAGGATTTACTGCGCACGCGCGCCGAAATCAAGAGCACCGCGAGTGCAAAAAGCTATTGCAGCACGCTTTTAGAGGGGCGGCGCGACGAAACCTTTTATGTCATCAGCTTAGATAACAACAATCGCGTCTTAAACACCAAGAAAATCTGCGAGGGCACGATTGATGCGCTTTCGTTTTACCCGCGTGTTATCGTGGAAGCAATTTTTAAAAGCAACGGTAAAAAGGCAATCCTTTGCCACAACCATCCGAGCGGCATTCTGCGCCCGTCGGATTTGGATATTAAAGCAACGATGGAAATACGCGATGTGCTCGAGGGCGTTGATGTGGTGCTGTTAGACCATGTCATTGTCGGCGCAGGCGATTCGCTGAGCATGACCGAGCATCGCTATCTGACATCGGATTTGTATTAAATATAGATATGCACAATAAAAAGCCGTCTCAGCGAGACGGCTTTTTTTCATAACACCAATTCGTGTGTTTCCGCAAAGGGAACACGCGCTTATTAGCCTTCAACAATTGCCTTTGTATCAAGTGCAATCATCAATTCCTCGTTTGTCGGGATAACGAGAACCTTAACCTTTGCATCTGCAGCGGAAATGTCGATTTCCTCGCCGCGGAGCTTGTTCTTCTCTGCATCAATCTTAATGCCGAGGAATTCGTTGCCCTCGAGGATGCTTGCACGCATATTGCCGTCGTTTTCACCGACACCTGCGGTAAATACAACTGCATCCAAGCCGCCCATAGCGCTTGCGAAGTAGCCGAGGTAACGCTTTGCCTGATATGCAAACATATCGAGTGCGAGCTGCGCCTTTTCGTTGCCCTCATCAGCAGCCGCCTTCAAATCGCGGAAGTCGCTGGAGATGCCGGAAATACCTGCTACGCCGGACTTCTTGTTCATCAGTGCGTCAACCTCGGAAGCGGAAAGACCTTCCTTTTCCATCAGGAATGGAACGATTGCCGGGTCGATATCACCGCAGCGTGTACCCATTAAGATACCTGCAAGCGGGGTAAAGCCCATGGTTGTATCAATGCTCTTACCGCCGTCAACGGCTGTAATGGAGGAGCCGTTACCGAGGTGGAAGGTGATAATCTTGAGGTCCTTGATATCCTTGCCGAGCATTGCAGCAGCTCTGCCGGATACATACTTGTGGCTTGTGCCGTGGAAGCCGTATCTTCTAACCTTATGCTTTTCATACATTTCATACGGCAGACCGTACATATACGCCTTCTTCGGCATGGTCTGGTGGAAAGCGGTATCGAATACGCCAACCTGCGGTACGCCCGGCATTGCTTCCTCGCAAGCCTTGATACCGGTCAGGTTTGCCGGATTGTGCAGCGGTGCAAGCTCGGAGCACTGCTCGATTGCTTTCTTAACTTCATCTGTAATGAGTACGCTGTTTGCAAACAGCTCGCCGCCGTGTACGACTCTGTGACCTACTGCACCGATTTCGTCCATGGACTTGATTACGCCGTGGTCAACATCCAAGAGTGCGCCGAGCACTAACTTGATTGCCTCTGCGTGATTTTCCATCGGGGTTTCGATTGCAATTTTATCCTTGCCTGCCGGCTGATGTGTCAGCTTCGAGCCTTCGATACCGATTCTTTCGCAAAGACCCTTTGCAATCACATCGTTATTGTCTGTGTTGATGAGCTGATACTTCAGCGAAGAGCTACCGGCATTGATAACTAATACTTTCATATCTATTCTCTCCTTTAAATTATTTATTCATAGCCTGTGCCTGTACAGCGGTGATTGCGCATACACCAACGATATCGTCGGCGCTGCAGCCGCGGGACAGGTCGTTAATCGGCATTGCGATACCCTGTGTGATCGGGCCGTAAGCCTCTGCCTTTGCAAGACGCTGAACGAGCTTGTAGCCGATGTTACCTGCGTCGAGGTCCGGGAATACCAATACATTTGCCTTACCTGCAACACTGGAGCCCGGTGCCTTGGAAGAACCAACGCTCGGCACGATTGCAGCGTCGAGCTGGAGCTCGCCGTCTACATTTAAGTTCGGGTTTGCTTCCTTACAAATTCTGGTTGCTTCTACAACCTTATCTACATCTGCGTGCTTTGCGCTGCCCATTGTGGAGTGGGAGAGCATTGCAACATATGCTTCTGTTTCAGCGAGCAGCTCGAAGGATTCAGCGGAGCAAGCTGCGATAGCTGCAAGCTTTTCCGGATCCGGATTCTGCTCAAGACCGCTGTCTGCGAAAATAAATGTGCCGTTTGCGCCGTATTCACAATCCGGAACAACCATAACGAAGAATGCGGAAACCAGCTTCACACCCGGCTTTGTCTTTACAATCTGCAACGACGGACGCAGCGTGTTTGCCGTAGAGTGGCAAGCACCGGAAACAACGCCGTCAGCGTCGCCGGCTTTCACCATCAGGCAAGCGTAATACATATAATCGCCGAGCGCCTGTTCTTTTGCCTGCTCGTATGTAAGACCCTTGGACTTACGAAGCTCTACAAACAGATTGAGGTATTCCTCAGTCTTTTCATATGTAAACGGATTGATAATCGTTGCCTTGGAAATATCGTAGCCTTTACCGTACTTCTCAATTTCCTCCGGTGTACCGATAATGATGATGTTTGCGATGTCCTCTTTCAAGACCTTTTCTGCAGCCTCGAAGGTACGCGCATCCATGGACTCCGGCAAAATGATTGTCTTTTTGTCCGCTTTTGCTCTTTCCTTGATTCTCTCCAAAAAGTTACTCATAATACATATCCTCCCATGAAATCAGTATAACATATGTATTATATAGCAAAAAAAACAAATTTACAATAGTATTTTTGCAAAAAATATGCTATTATATAGATTAAAGAAGAAAAACGGAGCTGGTTTTATGAAAATTGCGGGCATTATAGCTGAATACAATCCGTTTCACACGGGGCATGCCTACCATATCGCCGAAACGAGGCGACAAAGCGGGGCAGACGGTATTGCCGTCATTATGAGCGGTAATTTTGTGCAGCGCGGCGGGCCTGCCGTTGCAGATAAGTGGACGCGCGCCCGTGCGGCGGTTGCCGGCGGTGCGGATATCGTGTTTGAGCTGCCTGTCTGTTATGCACACGCACCGGCGCAGGTGTTTGCCTATGGCGGTGTGCACAGCTTTATAAAGAGCGGCTGTATAGATGTTTTGTCCTTCGGCGCGGAAACGCCGGGCTTTTTAGCAATAGCAAAGACGGTGGCAGAGCGTGCCTGGTATATTGACGGGCGGCTTCAAACCACGCTCACGCCCGGCGAGCCGTACCCGATTGCCTATGCAAAAGCGGTGGAGGCGGAATGTGGCATTGCAGCGGAGATTATAAGCAAGCCGAACAATATACTGGCGCTGGAGTATGTTAAAGCGCTGACGCACGCGCGCAGCAGCATAGAGCCGCTGTGCATCGAGCGCATCGGCGCAGGGTATCACGATATACAGGCAAGTGGCGGCTTTGCATCCGCGACGGCGTTGCGTAAAAAAATCACGGACGGCGATGCGTCCTGGGAACAGTATATGCTGGAGATGGCGCGCAATATATATAAAGAAGCCAATGTGCAAAATAAATTTCCCGTAACGGAAAAACAGTTTGATACGGCGGTTTTGTCCGTACTGCGGCGCGTGCCGGCGAGACTTTTGCGCAGCATAGCCGATATGCCGCCAGCCGGGTTTGAAAACCGCATAGCACAGACGGCAAAACAAGCGACGAGTATTGAAGAGCTGTGTGCGCTTTGCGGTGCAAAGCAGTATACCGCTGCGCGCGTGCGCCGCGTGGTCTGGAATTGCTTTTTGGGCCTGCCGGAGCTTGGGTATGCGATAGAGCCGACATATTTGCGGGTGCTGGCAATGAATGAAACCGGCAAAGTGATTTTAAAGCAGATGAAAAAAACGAGCACAATTCCGCTTGTGACCAAGGCAGCAGACTTTGAGGCAGACGAACTGTTCGCCCTCGATGTGCGCGCGACGGATTTGTATTTTGCGAGTCTGCCGGATGCGGAAAACCGCCGCGGCGGCGCAGATTACACCACCTCGCCGTGTGTTCTGTAAAAAAATGCAGCTTGCTAAATATTTATACATTTTGGTTGACAAAGGCAAAAATATGGTGTATGATAGTCTTTGCCTTAAAAATATAATAAGTTAGGGGAGTTTTTTCAATGAAAAAAGTATTAGCATTGCTTTTGGCTTGCGTAATGGTATTTGCATTTGCATCCTGCGGCGGCCAGAAGGTAACACTCAAGATTCTCGACACAGAGTACGCTGTTGAGGACTACGCAATCTGCGTTGCAAAGGATAACGAAGAGCTGCTCACAAAAATCAACGCAGCACTCGAGGAAATCATTGCCGACGGTACAGCACAGAAAATCGTTGACAAGTACATTTCCGGCGTAGAGCACGACCTCGTGCTGCAGGCTGATGTTGAGGGCAAGGAAGAAATCCACATGGCTACAAACGCTCAGTTCCCGCCGTACGAGTACTACGAGGGTGAAAAGGTTGTAGGTATCGACGCTGAAATGGCAGCTGCAATCGCTGACAAGCTCGGTATGAAGCTCGTAATCGACGATATGGATTTCGATGCAATCATCACAGCAGTACAGACCGGTAAGTCCGACTTCGGTATGGCAGGTATGACCGTAACGGAAGACAGACTCAAGACCATCAACTTCTCCATCAGCTACGCAACAGGCATCCAGTCCGTAATCGTGCCGGAAAACAGCCCGATTACATCGGTTGACGATTTGTTTGCAGACGGTGCAAAGTACCTCGTTGGTACACAGAAGGGTACAACCGGCGATATCTACGCTGAGGGCGACTTCGGTGCAGATAGAGTTATGAAGTACACCTCCGGTAACGAAGCTGTTCAGGCGCTCGTTACAGGTAAGGTTGACTGCGTAATCATCGACAACGAGCCGGCAAAGGCTTATGTTGAAGCAAACAACAAATAAGAAGCACTTTTAAAGCAAACCGGGGCGGAGCATCTCCGCCCTGTTTTCTGTTTTGTGAGGTAGAGCTATGAATGCAATAAGTCAATGGTTTGCCGGTTTTTCAACGGCAATAAGTCAATGGTTTGCTGACTTTAAGGCAGACTTTGTTTTAAATTTTATAGAGGATAACCGATGGATGTTTATCACCAGCGGCTTAAAAAACACGCTGGTTATCACATTCTTTTCGCTGCTCATCGGTCTGGTGCTCGGTATTGTGATTGCCATTGTGCGCGCCAGCCACGATAAAAACAAAAGCGAGATGCGCCCGGGCCTGGGCAAGGCGCTTTTGGTTGCTGCGAACTGGGTTTGTGAGCTGTATCTGACCGTTATCCGTGGCACACCGGTGGTTGTACAGCTGATGATTATGTACTACATCATTTTTGCCAGTTCGAGAAACAGCCTGCTCGTGGCAACGATTTCGTTTGGTATCAATTCTGGTGCCTATGTGGCAGAGATTGTGCGCTCGGGCATTATGAGCGTCGATGTCGGTCAGTTTGAGGCAGGCAGAAGCCTCGGCTTTAACTACGCTTCTACGATGTGGCATATCATCATTCCGCAGGCATTTAAAAATGTGCTGCCGGCACTGGCAAACGAGTTTATTGTGCTTTTAAAGGAAACCTCGGTTGCCGGCTATGTAACCATCCGAGACTTAACGATGGGCGGTAACATCATCCGTGCGGCAACCTATTCGGCATTTATGCCGCTGATTGCCGTTGCCGTGATTTACCTTGTGTTGGTAGTTTTCTTTACCTGGCTTGTCAACATTTTAGAGAGGAGGTTGCGTAAGAGTGAGCGATAATGTAATCATTCGCACAGAGGAATTGTGCAAATACTATGGCGACACCATCCACGCCCTCCATAATGTAACCGCCGAAATCAAGCGCGGCGAGGTGGTTGTGATTATCGGGCCGTCCGGCTCGGGTAAATCGACCTTTTTGCGCTCGTTAAACCTTTTGGAAACGGCGACAAGCGGGCATGTGTTCTTCGAAGGTGTCGACATTACCGACCCGAAGGTCAACATCAACATCCACCGTCAGAAGATGGGTATGGTGTTTCAGCAGTTTAACCTGTTTCCGCATATGACGGTACTTAAAAACCTCACCATCGCGCCGATGCAGCTGAAGAAAATGAGCAAGGCAGCGGCGGAGGAAATGGCGCTTAAGCTTTTGGACCGCGTCGGCTTAAAGGACAGAGCGGGGGCGTACCCGTCGCAGCTTTCCGGCGGTCAGAAGCAGAGAGTTGCCATTGTGCGCGCACTGTGTATGAGCCCGGAGGTTATGCTCTTCGACGAGCCGACAAGTGCACTCGACCCGGAAATGGTCGGCGAAGTTCTGGAAGTTATGAAGGAACTGGCTAAGGGCGGCATGACCATGGTCTGCGTTACCCACGAAATGGGCTTTGCCAAGGAAGTGGCAGACCGCGTTATCTTTATGTATGACGGCGAAATCGAGGAAGTCGGCACACCGGATGAAATTTTCAACAATCCGCAAAGCCCGAAAACACAGCAGTTCTTAAAGAGTATTTTATAATCAAATACCAATGAAAAAAGACGCACAATGTGCGTCTTTTGGTTTTCATATACAAAAAAGCAGAGTTGTTGTCAGCTCTGCTTTAGGTTTTAATTCGATTTTGGACTTTTTAATGTGTGCTGCTGTTGGTGGGTATGCTTTTAGAAATCGAATCCGATATTACAACGAATCATGGTCTTTTCTAATTGCGACCTCAATCAGCAGACCGTTGGCATCAAAGCCTAAATAAGCAGATACATCTGTTGTCATGAGAAAGCTTGGATATTCACCCAAATGAATTTCCATGGATTTTTCGCCAACCATAATAGCCTCGTTATATGAGGTCGGATTTCCACTCGGACGAACACCGTAGCCGTGGTCATCGGCAGTCCACTCTATCTCCCATACGGTTTGTTCTTCTATAATTTTTTGCGCAGCTTCCATGTCCGTTCCGAGCGGAATTGTGCGCAAAACATATTCTCTTACCGCTGCATCTTCTTTTTTAATCTGCGCTTTGTTACGCATCTCCGGGCTTGTCAGGTGAACATAACCGGCAACCCCAACGAGCATTGCAACTATAAGAATTGGCATAAGGATACATATAAGGTTTTTCATAGTTTTCCTCACTTTCCTATGTTCAACCGGCTTTGCTTATCAAGTAAAAGCGGACGCGGAAATCACGAATCATATTAAATATATGAACCGTTCTTTTTTACAGCTCCTTCGTAAGAGCCCATTCCTTTTTCTGTCCGCTGTAAATCAGTTTGCATATGCTTAATGCGCCTGCCTTCAGCTTTTCCGTAGCATTATAAACAGTATCCATATCCGTTATTTTTCCGATTGTATACACATCCAGGAGTATATTCTGCTCTTTTTGTGTAAAGTCTTTTAAATCCATATACAAGCCTTGCTCTGCCAATGTAAGCAGCTCTGATACAACATCACGACACGGCGGCTTGATACTAAGACTGGTCAGACCGGAAAGCACCACACTGATTTTCGAAGCGAGAACATTAAGGAATTCTTCGGGATACCGGCAATACAATTTGCAAAAAAATCCGTTATCGTGCGCCAAATATGCAAAGCGATTCTTTAACACATCAAAAAAGGGACGCTCTAACGGTCTGAACATATGTGCCAAAAACAGCATATGAGAAATTTGCTCGTCCGTGAGATTATCAATCACCGCGTCTTCGTCATAATCTAAAAAACAAAAATCTCCAAACCGGTAATCTTCATCTCTGATGAACTGTTTAAGGTATGTAGCGCCGTTTATCAAGTCGAAATTCTTTTGATGACCGTTTCCCAAGCCCTCCGCTTTTAAAAGCAGGAGATTTTTTAACGGCTTTTGGAGACCTTCCGCAAACGCCCGGAATTCTATGCCCGTATAGACCATCTCGGCTTTGCTTTTTATAAAATGGATATATATTTGCGTTCTATCTGCTTTCAAAACAAACCTCCTATAATTTATGGAACAAGTATCGGCATTGGTGTCGGTGGGCTTGTAAAGGTTTCAATGCCACCAAAAACAGCCTGCAAATGTACAATTTTCTTCATATACATAAAAAAGTCATTCTCAAGGCAGATAGCCGTCTTGTCCCAACTCCCAAAGTACGGTTTCTTTTCCGTCTTTTTCAATATAAGTTGCGGATTGAATTAAATTCATATAAAACCGAATTCTAAGACTTTCGCCGCCATCAAGCGCGTATGTAATACTTGACGGATATCCAAATTCCTGATATGTAAACTCCGGACCGAAAAAGCCCATAATATCGTATATATCCAGCCCGGGCTCCCATACCGATATTTCTTCCGGTTTTTTTACGGATTGAAATACATAGGAATCGTCAACCTCCCGGTCTGTAAACTCGCTGCCTTTATGTGAAACGATCATAACAACCTTTCCGTCACGAATCCAAATAAATTTTCCCTCTGTTTCAAATTCGTTGGTATCATAACCGAAAACATCCTGGCCAAGCCCTTTTTTTCCGTCCGGCTCGCCTGCTTTTTCGATGACCTGTTTTTCAGTGTCTCCTAATTGAACTGCGTGCACATCCGCTGTCGGCGCTTGCGGCGTGCAAGCAGGCAGACAACCTATACCGAGACAGAAGAATAAGAAAAAACAAAGTATGCGTTTCAATCGAAGTCGACCTCCTTTTATTTCGGACCGATAATAAAATACCCGCAGAACACATTATAATTTACGCCGTTAAATTTTCCGCTTGCAGCTTCATTTGATTAACTACAGTATACGCCATTTTTTGCTTTTTGTCCAGTAGGTAACATAGATAAGCCCGGCGATGCGCAGCATGCTTTGCGCAAACATAAAAAAGCAGAGCTGTTGTCAGCTCTGCTTTTTTGTTAAAGCTTCAAAGTATGTGTCTCTGTTGGCTAAACGAATTCTTCTATCGGGCAAGATAGAAATCCAGCTTCTTTGAAAATCTTTTCGGTATGGTGTCTTTTTCTATGACAAAGGGCTGGAAAAAGTCATATTCCGGAAATTCTTCCTTATTTGTAGTATAGTCTAATGTAAAACAATAGGATGTGTTGTCACCCTGCAAGCGTTTTTCTTTTGTTTCATTTTTATCAAAATATAACGGACCGACCCATCGCTCATTTTCAGAATCGAATTTGTATATATATGGCCCGCCTTCGGGGATATCGAAGAATAAATCATAGCTCTGAACGCCCCACATGATTTCTTCCATATCCCATTGGCGGTAAAACTTATGTAGTGTTTGGATGTAAGCCTTGCCGCCCGGCGGCGCTTGTCTATCATACAAATTTATGGTACATACCACCCCTTTGGGGGAGGATAACTGCAGATAGCCGTATTTTCCGTCGTAGCTTTCCGTAAACTCCTCTTTGGGGAAAAGGTGCTCCATAAGCATTTTCGGAAATACATAATTCAAGCATACGATTATGCCGATTGCCAGCACAAGCACCACGGCTACGATAATGAAAATCCATTTTTTTGCTTTATTACTCATATACAATTCCCTCCTAGGCAGAATATGTGAAGGTTGCGGTTCCGTAAATTCTTAATGTACTCTTTTT
>JAZQCN010000093.1:0-21483 GCA_045546315.1 Clostridia bacterium
AAAGTACAGCAGCTACTTGATGTTGAACGAGGTATGGAAAGCAATATCAAAATTAAAGACAAGAAAAAGGAGAAAACACGATGAGAAATGTTACATATATAGAAGTTGATAAATTAAAACCTTTTGAAAATCATCCGTATAAAGTAAAAGATGATGAAGAAATGGAAACATTGGTGGATAGTGTAAAAGAACATGGTATTTTATCTCCTATCATAACAAGACCTTTGGAAAATGGTGAATACGAAATAATCTCAGGGCATCGCAGATTATTTGCTAGCAAACGGGCAGGACTTACAGAAGTTCCTGCCCTTGTTATTGAAATGGATAGAGATAATGCCGCAATAGCACTTGTTGACAGTAATCTGCACAGAGAGAACATTTCACCAAGCGAAAAAGCCTTTGCATATAAATTAAAGATGGAGGCTATGAGCAGACAAGGACACAGGACAGATTTAACTTTATCGCAAGTTGCGACAAAGTACGACACTGCTGCAGAAATCGGTGAGCAAATGAAAGAAAGCCGTGACCAAGTATTTAGATACATACGGCTTACAAAGCTGCATCCGAAGCTTTTGGAATATGTGGACGAAGGGCGAATTGCCTTTACTCCTGCGGTTGAACTTTCATATCTAAATGATATTGAGCAACAAGACCTGATACAAGCCATCGAAAGCGAAGATTGTACCCCCTCATTATCTCAGGCGGTCCGTATGAAAAAGTTAAGTCAGCAAGAATTACTTGACGATGACAAAATCTTTGAGATTATGTCTGAAGAAAAAGCTAACCAAAAGGAACGGATAAAAATTCCGACAGAACGTGTGCGGAAATACTTTCCCGAAAGCTACACCAAAGCACAAATCGAAGATGCTATTGTAAAGCTCTGCGAAGCCAATTTCAAACGTAGACAAAAGCAGCAGGAACGATAAATTTAATAAAAATCTTGATGGAAGGAGAATGAAACAGTGAGTAACAAGAGCAATGTAATTCAAATTCCACAGCACGAGATTGATGCACTTGCTCGCTGTTTATTGCCTGACCTTATGGCTTTTTATGAAACTGAGGACGGGCAAAGAGAATTTGAACAATGGAAAAAGGACCTTGAAAACAAGGAAAAGAAATAATTTCACTAACGGGCGTCGCTGATTGCGATGCCCGTTTTGCATCACACATTTGTACAATTAAAAAGTTAATGATATAAAAGGTATATACCAAGAAAGGAAGTGAATTTATGAATGCGGTAATATATGCACGATATTCTTCAGATAATCAGCGTGAAGAATCTATTGAAGGTCAGTTAAGAGAATGTAAAGAATTTGCCGAAGCAAATGATATGACCATAGTTGATACATACATAGACAGAGCATTATCAGCTAAAACCGATAATCGACCTGACTTTCAGCGAATGATTAAAGAAAGCTCAAAAGGTGCTTTTGAGTTGGTTATAGTTTGGAAATTAGACCGCTTTGCCCGTAACCGATATGACTCCGCACATTATAAAGCAGTATTACAGAAAAACGGAGTTAAGGTTGTTTCTGCAACAGAGAAAATCTCACAGACTCCCGAAGGTATTTTGCTCGAATCCTTGCTTGAAGGTATGGCTGAATACTACTCGGCTGAATTGGCAGAAAAGGTTACACGAGGACTTACCGAAAATGCCTTAAAATGCAAATACAACGGTGGAACCTTGCCAATCGGATATGCGATTAACGAAAATCATTTCTTTGTTATAGATCCTCTTACTGCACCTGCGGTATTGGATGCTTTTAAGCATTATGCAGAAGGTGCAACAATGCAACAAATTACCGATGAATTAAATTTAAGAGGTGTTCGTACTAAAAAGAACACTCGGGTTACACTAAACACAGTAACCCGAATGTTACACAACAGAAGATATATTGGCGAATACAAATACAGCGATATAACGACTCCAAACGGAATACCTCCGATAGTTCCGGTAGATTTATTTGAAAGGGTGCAAGATATGATGAAAGCAAACAAAAAGGCTCCGGCAAAGCATAAAGCAGAAGATGAATATTTACTTACCACCAAACTGTTTTGCGGTAAATGTAAATGCCTTATGGCAGGCGAAAGTGGCACAAGCCACACAAAGCACGTTCACCGATACTATAAGTGTGTCAGCGTAAAATATCACAGAGGTTGTGACAAAAAGACCGTTCGCAAGGAATGGATTGAAGATATTGTAATTTCACATCTTATGAAGATAATCTTTGACGATGACTTGATGGACAGATTGGCAGATGCACTTCTTATACATCTGCATAAAGAAAATGATACTCTGCCGATTCTTCAAAAGCAATTTGCAGAAACACAGAAAAGTATTGATAATATGCTCAATGCAATTCAGCAAGGCATTTTTACAACCTCAACTAAAGAACGACTTGAAGCTCTTGAAAGAGAAAAAAGCGAATTATCCGTACAGATAATGAAAGAAGAATTGAGCAGACCTAATCTTACAAAAGAGCAAATTCTCTTTTGGATACATAAATTCAGGAAACTCAATCCGAAAAAATTGGAACATCGCAGAAGGCTTATAAACAGTTTTCTTAACTCTGTTTACTTATTCGATAACAAAATTATAATTGATTGTAACTACAAGGACGGCACAGAAACTATTACTTTCGAGGAAATAGAAAGTTCTGCCTTGGGTTCGGATTTAACATCACTCGCTGCACCAAAATCGACAAGGCTTTAAAAGGCTTGGCGATTTTACTTATTCCCTATTCACTTTTCACTATTCCCCAAAATCAAGCTTGTCGATTTGAAGGAATATATAATAACAAAAAAGCGCATACGAAAGTATGCGCTTTTTGTTATCTACTATTGAAAAGGTATGCTTTTTCTTTCTCAGGCATCCTTTCTCAAATCCTCATAGGTCAGCGCATCCACCGGCACAAGGTTGTGGTGCGTTTTGGCAAGGTCGCATCTTTTCGGCGCATAGCAATACCCCTCCGTGCGCATATAAGCGTTCCACCTTATATGCTCGAGTCTGCCAAGCTCCACCTTATCCTGCAGCGTCAGCGCCTCCCAAGGCGTTGCAAATAAATCAGTTTTGAATATAGGCTCAAGTCGCAGCTTTTTATGAATGGCTTTTGCGATAGACGAGCGATAATTGTACTCGAATCTAAAGTCTTTTTTCGCCTTTTTAATCTCCTCGTCACGCCTTTTTTCCCAGGTCCTGACAAAATCGGTGCTTTCGTCAGCGCACGCTTTAAACTTGGCATATACACATTTTTCCCACGCTTCCTTGCGCGCAGTTGCCTCATTTAAAATGCTGCGCTTCTTCTCAGCATCTCCGTTTTCCTTCTCCTGTTCCTCTTCCGAAGTTAAAAAGGAAAATGCACCGATTGCTTCGGCAAATCCGAATTCAAATGCCGTCGATGCGTGTTTAGCGTTCCACGCTTCAAGATGGGTTTGCCAAGCCGCTTGCAGCTTCTCTGCTTGTACAAACGCCTGCCACTCCTCTTCCATTCGGTTTGCTGTGAAGCTGATTTTCAAAGGCGCAATCGCATAATGCAAATGCATTGCAAGTCCTGCCCGAATCAGCTCGGATTCAAAGAGCGTTTCCTTAGAATAAAAACTATCCAAATCGCCAATCATCAAGAGATTATACGGCTCTTTTTTGAAATTCGTAATTCCGGCAATGTGTTTCTTTTCTTCTGCAAGGCAAACATCCTGCCATGTGATTTCCATGCGCTCACGAAGGTTTGAATCGTAGATGACCGTCTCAATATCCGGCTTATGCGCATCTCCCTCAAAGGTCATCCGCCCAAAAATTTCGCGCATTTTTTTCGCTACCGTAAGATTGATTGCATCCTCTCCCAAGCAAACAAAGCAATAAGTCGCATCCGTGAGCTTTTGAATTTCCTCTTCAAATGCCGGAACGGAAACATCTATCCCCGGATGAATATCAATAGCGTAGCGTGCCTCGCCCGGCTCAAAATGGTGATTGTGCTCCGGGCTCATCAGCTCCGGACACATTGCCTCAAAGCGCGCCTTCGCTTGCTCATCTGCATCAAAGGCGTGAATTTTCAGCTTATAGCCCTCCATCTGGCAGTACCAGGTCAGTGCTTTTAACATTTCCTGCCCGTATTGACCGAGACCGACAAGCACCACGGAAATTACATGCGCATCGCCGATTTTGCGTGCTCTTTTGAAAAGCATACTGCCGTTTGTATACAAATTATGATATATCAACGCCTGAATATCATTCACTCTGTCCAGCGTCAGGTTTTCAGGTGCTCTTGCCGCAAGCAGCAGCTCCATGCGAATGTCGTTTGAAAAAACCTTAAGCGCAACACCGCGGTAATCGTACTGACTCAATATACTTTCTGTGTGCCGGATTTTTTCCTTTTCATTTTCGGAGATTAAATAAAAGCTTACCCTTCTCCCCGACAGCTTTGACCGAAAACGCATCGCCCCCATATCCCGGCGAAACAAAATGGCACCAAGCTGCTCCGCTTCATCTATCAGGTCAGCCCCCTCGTCCTTTTTGTCGATAACATCTGTAAAAACAATCAAGTTTCTCGAAAAATACCCGTATTTTCCCGCTAAGGATTTTGCCAGCGCCAAGGACTTTTCATTCAATTCCGAAAAGACATGCGCCTCGCCCCAGATATGAAAAGCATACTGAATATGCGCCCACAGGTTCTTGACAAATGACAGAATAAAACCGAAGGTAAGCATCGGCGCTATGCAATACAGCGCAGCACCGAGCAAAACATAACTATCGGCCATTTCCGCGGGATACGGTGTATGATTTACAAACTGCTCCACAAAACCGTCATCAAAGGCAAACAACCGAAGCGCGTGCTGCAATGCGGTAAGAAAGGCTATCCACGGCTGCAGCTGCTGCAAATATACCGGAAGAAAATATGCTGTTGCAGATAAAAACACGCCAACAAAAAGCACCCTGCTCGTCGTAAAAAAGTGCTTCTTTTTTCCGCGGAAAACCGTCGTGCATACCGCCGCAATCCCGGTCACGATTAAAAGCAAAAACGGAATTTGCCACATAGTCAACCGCGGCAAAATATATTGAACGAAACCCTCCATAAAACGCACTCCTTCGCTTGCCCTCCAAGTGATATTTTCGATAAAACAAAAATGTTATGCAAGCTTTTGTTTTCGTGGTATTTTATTCACCCTTGATTTTATTCCAATACGCCGCAAGCGCATTTTCATTTTTATTATCCTGCGGCTCGTAGTAAACAGCGCCCTCGAGCGCGTCCGGCAAATACTGCTGCTCGACATAGTGATTCGGGTACGAATGTGGATACATATACCCTACCCCATGCCCGAGCTTTGCCGCGCCGCCATAGTGCGCATCCTGCAAATTGGCAGGCACGGTGCCGGTGTCTTTTTTCTCAATATCCGCCATTGCCGCGTCAATCGCCATAACCACCGAATTGGATTTCGGTGCCGTAGCAAGCACAATCACCGCCTGCGCCAGCGGAAGCTTCGCTTCCGGCAGGCCTAACTGCATTGCGCTGTCGACGCAGGATTTCACAATGGATACCGCCTGCGGATATGCCATACCGACATCCTCGGAGGCGATAGCAAGCAGTCTGCGCGAAGGCGAAATGATATCGCCTGCCGACAGCATACGCGCCAGATAATGCAGCCCGGCATTGACATCCGAGCCGCGGATGGATTTATGGAACGCGGAGAGCACATCGTAGTGACTGTCGCCGTCGCGGTCGTGGCGAAGCACCTTCTTCTGCGTTACTGCAAGTGCCTCCTTCGCGCCGGCTTTAATATTGCCGCTCACATCGGGCGTAGCAGACATCACCAGCATTTCCACGCTGTTTAGCGCTTTTCTGACATCGCCGCCGGCACAGTTTGCCAGGTGGCGGATTGCATCCGGCGATACCCAAATCGTTACACCGCCCATCTGCTTAGACAAAAGCTTGACGGCACGCTCAATCGCCTTTTCGATTTCCTCCGGCTCGACGGGCCTGAATTCAAACACATTCGAACGCGACAAAATCGCGTTGTAGATATAAAAATACGGGTTCTCCGTGGTGGATGCAATTAAGGTAAGCTTGCCGGTTTCGATAAACTCCAAAAGCGACTGCTGCTGCTTTTTATTAAAGTTCTGAATCTCGTCTAAATACAGAATCGCGCCGTCCGAGGCTTCGAGCCCGTCGAGCTCGCTGACCACCGCACGAATGTCGGAGACGGAGGCTGTAGTCGCATTGAGCTTATAAAGCGGCTTGCCCGTGCTTTTGGCAATAATATTGGCAATGGTGGTTTTGCCGGTGCCGCTCGGGCCGTAGAAAATTAAATTTGGAATGTTGCCGCCGTCGATGAGCTTACGAAGCACGCACCCCTCCGAAACCAGGTGCCTTTGCCCGACAACCTCATCCAGGCTTTGCGGACGGATTAAATCTGCAAGCGGACTTGCCATAGGCCTTGCCTCCTTTCAAAAAAACAGCTTCTAAGTAAAAAACGGCATCCGCGATGCCGTCTTTTGTAATTATCCCTGATTATGCTTCTGTTGCCTGTTCCTGCGGCTTATAAATTGCAATTTCAACATTCTTTGTCAAAATATCAGCATAGCTGAAGGAAACGCAGCGTTGTTCCGCATTGTCATCCGGCAGATTGTCGAGTCGAACTGTAAAAATACTGGGGTATAAATTTTCAATTCTGCCGCGTCGGATAACAGATTTTTTGCGACCTTTTTTCGAGGTCAGACGAACTTTCTGACCTACATGCTTTTGCAGGCCGGCCTTGACCATCATAAGGTCTGTCTTTTCAATCATTTTCCTATCTCCCCACTTACAACAAGATACAACTATAGTATCACATTGTTCGACAAAAGTCAAGGAATTCTTGCAATTTTATTAAAGAAATATTACAGAAAGGTTACACTGTATTATTTTAATTCTACAATTGTGACACCGTTTTCACCCTCGCCATACACACCGAGGCGATAGCTTTTCACCAGCTTATGCTTTTTGAGCATTTCAGCGATACCGCTGCGCAGCACACCTGTACCCTTGCCGTGAATAATGCTGACCTGCCCCAGCCCTGCACTGTAGGCATCGGCAAGATACTTGTCCGCCTCATAGAGCGCATCCTCCAGCATCTGACCGCGCAAATCTATTTCGCTTTTTACATCCGCTCTGCGCGACACATAGGTGCTCTCCTGCGGTGCTTTCTTGCGCTTTTTCGGTTCCTGCGGGCGCTCTGCCATGCGCAAATCCGCAAGCTTCACATTCATCTTAAGCGTACCGCACTGCACATACACATTGCCTGCGCTGTCCGGCGCTTTTAACACCTCGGCGGTCTGCCCGATGGTCACAACCTCGACAAAATCGCCGACGGCAACCGTTTTCGGCGCTTCGGTATGCTTTTTCACCTTTATAACATCGCTGAACGATGCGTCGATGGCATCTGCCTTGCCCTTTAAGCGGCGGCGGCTTTCTTCAATTGTACGGTCAGCATCCGCTTTGTGCAAGTTCTTCTTTAATTTGTTTAAGTCCTTGATTACCGCGGCGCTTTCCTCTCGGGCATCTGCAATGATACGCCTTGCCTCCTGGCGCGCTTCGTCCAATATTTTTTTACGGCGCATATCCAGCTCGCTTTTTTGCATTTCCACCGTTTTTCTGAGCTTATCAATTTCTGCGCGGATTGCAACGGCGCGGTGTGCCTCCTCCTCTGCGAGACGGCGGCTTTCCTGCAAGTCGCCGATGACATCCTCAAAACGGACATCCTCATCGCTCATAATCGTTTTTGCGCGCTCGATGATTTCTTTATTAAGTCCGAGGCGCTCAGAGATTGCAAACGCGTTGGACTTGCCCGGCACGCCGATTAAAAGCTTGTAGGTCGGCTGCAGGGTTTGTACATTAAACTCGCACGATGCGTTGCACACGCCGGGCGTAGAGAGCGCAAAGATTTTCAGTTCACTGTAGTGTGTGGTTGCAGCAATGCGCGCATCCTTTTGGCGCAGATGCTCTAAAATAGACACCGCCAGCGCCGCACCCTCCACAGGGTCTGTTCCTGCACCCAATTCATCAAAAAGCACGAGTGAATTGTAGTCGGCGTTTTCGATAATGCCTGTAATGTTTTTCATATGCGAAGAAAAGGTCGACAGATTCTGCTCAATGCTCTGCTCGTCACCGATGTCTGCCCAAACGGACGAAAAAACAGCCATTTCGGAATTGTCATTTGCCGGAATGTGCAAGCCGCTCGCCGCCATAAGTGAAAACAGACCGATGGTTTTGAGCGTAACGGTTTTACCGCCCGTGTTCGGACCGGTGATGACCAGCGTATCAAACTCCTTGCCGAGGTAAATATCGTTTGCCACAACATTTCTTGCGTTAATGAGCGGATGGCGACCGCGCTTGATAAAAATTTCGCCGCGGTCATTTAATCTCGGCTCAATACAGCCGTATTTTACGGAAAGCTTGCCCTTGCAGAAGATAAAATCAATCTCACAAAGCGCATTGTAGTTTGCAACAATGGCATCGCCGTATTCGCTCACCTCTGCGGAAAGCTCTGCCAGAATGCGCTCAATTTCCGCCTGCTCCTGCGCGGCAAGGTCGCGGATTTCGTTGTTTGCATTGACCACGCTCATCGGCTCGATAAACAATGTCGCGCCCGTCGATGAGGTATCGTGCACCACGCCGGGGATTTCGCTTCGATGCTCTGCCTTCACCGGAATCACATATCTGCCGCCGCGCATCGTTACAAGCGCATCCTGCAAATATTTCTGATACTTGCCCGAGCGGACAATCCCATCGATTAAGTCTTTAATCTTATCCTGCAGATTGTGCATCTTGCGGCGGATGGATGAAAGCTGCGCGCTTGCGCCATCCGCAATCGTGTTCTCATCTAAAATGCAAAGCCCGATTTTTTCCTCAAGCGGCTTTACGGTGGTGAGGCCTGCACCCAAGCCGGATAAAACCGGAAATTCCTCGTCTTCCGCCTGCGACAAATACTGCTTTGTCAGGCGCGCCATGGATAAAAGGCTTGCAATCTGCAGCAAATCCCTTGCAGAGAGGATGCCGCCAATCATACTGCGGCGCACCGCGCCCGTCACCTGCGGCGCAGACATACTTCTCGGGTGCCCAAAACGCAAAAGTAGCGCCGTTGCCTCGGTCGTTTCCTTCTGCCAAGCCGTGGCAGTGTCCAGATCCGTTGTCGGCACAAGCGCTAAAATGCGGTCGACAACGGCGGAGTTTGTCGTAAACTCCGCCATCGTCTTTATAATTTTATCGTATTCTAAAATGCGTAAAGCCTTGTTTTCCATCTGAAATTATTTTCTCCCATCAAACGGTCTGATTGTAAAGCTATACGCGATGTGCTTATCGTCGAAGCGATATTTTTCCATAAGCTCCGGTCCGCAGCTGTTCGAGCCGATGCCGCTGCTCTTAAAGTCGATATCGATAAAGGTCTGCTCGCTCGCCTCTAAGTCCGCATAGTTCTCTGTGCGCGTCAAATCATAGGCGTGATAGTGCGATGCGCTGCACTCGAACGGTGTATCACTTTCAATCAGTAAACCGATTTTTTTCTTATTATACACCAAAGCGCGGCAAACTTCAATATGATTTCCGTGTTCTTGCGGTTTTATATACGGTGTGTACTCATCCGAAACGGTGGTTTCGTACCAGCCGAGGCGGTCTAAACGGTGCATATCCGCATAGCTGTCAAAAGGACCCATACCGTAGTAGGTAAAGCTTTCGTTGCCCTTCGGCATAATGATTTCAAAGCCGAAGCGCGGCAGCCAGATTGCCTCCGGATGGATATTGCCGTCGAGCGCCGTTTCAATTCTACCATCACCGAACACCTTATACACAACCTCGCACTTCATCAGCGGCACGCGCGACGGTGCGGCAAGCGTAAGTGCGGTTGTAATTTCAACATGGTCCTTCTTGGCTTTTATTTCGCAGCTTCTGCAGTCCGGCTGCACATGCATTAAGCCCCACGCACTGTGGTAATCCTGCTTGATGTGTTCCGACCAGGTATGCTGAATTTTTCGTTCATTGTCGGTCGGTGCACGCCAGAAGCCCATATCCATCATCGAATCCAAAAGCTCCGTACCCTCGTATTTCATGCTTTCAAAAAAGCCGTAGAACTTGTTAAACAAATATTCGAAATTTTCACCCTCGATGCGGCAGTACTCTGCATTTTCGCCCATCTTCGGCGCTATGGTTTTTGCATACGAAAGCTTTTCTTTTTCTACATCCAAAACAAACTGCTTAAAGCTTTCCTCAAAGCCGGCTTCACTCCAAAGCGTTTCTTTATTCAAAATAAAGTATACATTCAGCGCGCAGCCGAGCTTGCAGCTTTCCGGCAATTCAAAATCAAGATAAAACACCTTACTGTGCTTCGGCTTGATTGCGCCAAGCGCTTTTTCGCCGCTTGCAATCACCTTTTCGTCGCAGGTCACTTCCCAGCGCATACTGTAATCTGCAAGGGATTTAAAATTATAGCCATTCTTTACGCGCACCTTGCCTTCACCGAGGTAAGCTGCATCAATATAAGCATAAACCTGCTTTGCCTCCAAAAGGCCGGTCGACGGCGTTCTGTCCGGGAAAACAAGACCGTCTACGCAGAAGTTATAGTCGTGCGGGAATTCGCCGCACTGACCGCCGTAGACATAGCGCATATTGCCGTCCTCATCCTCAACGAGCACGCTGTGGTCTGCCCACTCCCAAATACAACCGCCGATTAAGCGCGGGTACTTATTAAATACCTCCCAATAGTCCGCCAAGTCGCCCGGGCCGTTGCCCATCGCGTGAGAATACTCGCAAAGGAAGAACGGACGCGGGTCTTTTTTGCTGTTTTTGCCGAGACGCTCCATTTCCTTGACCGGCAGATACATTCTCGAGCAGATGTCCATCGTCATATCGTCATAGGCAAGGCCGGTTGCACGCTCATAGTGCACAAGGCGCGTGTTGTCTCTCGCCTTTGCCCAAGCAGCCATATCTATAAAGTTTTTGCCGTAATTTGCCTCGTTACCGAGCGACCAGATGATAACGCTCGGGCAGTTTTTGTCGCGCTCGACCATCGATTCGATACGGTCAATGTGCGCGGCATTCCACTGCGGCATATCGCTCGGCCACTTCGGATTAAATGCATCATAGCCGTAGCCCGGCACATCACAGCAAAAGCCGTGTGTTTCCATATCCGCTTCATCGAGCACATAAAAGCCGTATTCGTCGCAAAGGCGCAAAAACTCCGATGCCGGCGGATAGTGCGAGGTACGGATGCAGTTTATGTTGTGCTGCTTCATCAAATCGAGGTCGATTTTTATATCCTCGACAGACATTGTGCGCCCCGTAAGCGGGTGCGTGTCGTGATGGTTGACACCCTTTAATTTTACAGACTTGCCGTTAATGAGAAGCTCTGCCTTTTTGCCGATTTCCACCTTGCGCAGACCGAAGAACTGCACAATTTCCTCCTCGCCGCAAGTAAATACGAATTTATACAAATTCGGCTGCTCCGCATTCCAGAGGCTTGCGTTTTCAACGGTAAATTCTGCCTTTGTGCCGATTTTCTTTTGTTCATACACCAGTGCGCCGTCCGGCGCATAGACGGAAAGTGCGCTGTCTGCCTTGCCGATGTAGCTTACATCGACGCTGACGGTCGCATTTTTATATTCTGCATCCAAATCCGCTTTAATAAAAATATCGTGGATGCGCTTTTTGTCGCGCGCGAGCAGGTATACATCGCGGAAAATGCCGGAAAAACGGTAGTAATCCTGGTCTTCTAAATAACTGCCGTCGCACCACTTTAACACCTTCACGCAAATGAGGTTTTTGCCCGGCTTTAATGCCTTGGTAATGTCAATTTCCGCGCGGTTTCTTGAGCCCTGCCAATACGCAAGCTTTTTTCCGTTGACAAACAAATTCGCGCACGAATCCACGCCCTCAAAGTTGATGCAAACATCCTTGCCGTCCCAGTTTTTCGGCAGCTCGATTTCACGCACATATACGCCCATCGGATTTTCCGACGGCACATACGGCGGGTCTACCGGATACGGATAGCAAATATTTACATACTGCGCAATATCGTAGCCGTGCATCTGCCAGCAAGACGGCACCTCCAAAATATTCGGCGCTTCACTTGCACTTGCGCTTTCAATGCCCTGTGGGCAGTCAAAATAGCGGTCGAAGTAATAAAACCCCCACGCGCCGTTTAAATCCATATAATTTTCTTTGTTTTCCGGCTTGTAAAAGCCTCTGTGCGGCATCGTGCCGACGCGGAAGATTTCCGGATTTTCAAAATATCTGTTCTTTATCATAGGAATTACCCCCTTCGCCTCTATTGTATAGGAAAATATTGCAAATGTAAATATGATTATATTGCAAAAATCGAAATATGTTGCTTTTTAACGCAAATAAAAAGGCTCCCCTGTGTAAGGGGAGCTGGCAAAACGCAGTTTTGACTGAGGGGTTGTAGTCGCAATGCGACATAGCACTATATAAACAACCCTCCCGTCTTTTGCTTTGCAAAATCCACCCTCCCTTACACAGGGAGGGCTTTTCGGTTTGGAATTAGAATGAAATAACCTGCCAAATCAGGAATGCGCTTGTAGGGGAACGACCTATGTGTCGCTTGCGTTTGTTCCATGCTTGCGGCGCGGCACACAGGCACGCGCCCTACGAACACGCCGTACAAACATAAAATATCCAAATTAACCTTTTTACAACTGCAAGCAGCGAACAAAACAAATTTCCAACCAACATAAAAAGAGATAATTTGGATGCAGTGTTAGGCGCAGGTGCAGACACAATACTCCTGTATGGGTCTGTGCCTGCAACGACGCAATGCGCCAAATTAGCCTTTTTACAACTGCAATCAGCGAACAAAGCAAAACAAAAAAAGAACGCCCGTTGGGCGTTCTTTTCTATTATAATTTAACTACATTGGACAATATCTGCATCGTAAAGAACGACTGCAGTACAAAGACTTCAAGCTTTGCATCCTTTACGCCGTAGGTGTCGATGGTCTGCGTTGCATCCGCATCAAGTGAAATCGCCGTCAGCTTCAGGCTTGTGCCCTTTTCGGTGATTTGCTTAAGCACCACATAACCCGAAATTGCCGCGCCGCTCTTGTTTTCTGCAGTTACGCGAACGGTAGCATCACCGAGAACAACCGCGTTGACACCGATTTTTGCCTTAGAGGTATCTGCCGCCTTCGGCACATAAATTCTGAAGTGCGATACAACCTCGTCCGTGATTGCGGAAATGTCCGAGCTGTCCGTTGCAGAAATGTTGAAGCCTCTGTAGTTGTAATCCCCCCACCAAGCTTCATCCACAATCACTCTTGCCGTCGATACATTGGCAGGTCTTGTCGTATTGGTCGCATCAAGCGCCGTCCAGCCCTCCGGGCGGTATCTGTAGCCTGCATCGACCTCGATAATGGTGCCGACCGGCAAATCTGCTTTGGTAAAGATTTTAGATGCAACAAACTGATTCGCGTTTGATGCCGTTGTGTTCAACGCGCTGTTGATCTTGGAATTATAGAATGCACTGCCTGTCGGCTCGTAGTCAATCAATGTATAATTGTCCAAATCAATTGCCGGCATACCCATCTCATAGGTCGGCGTGTTCACAGCATACGGGTCCTTTGTATTCACAGAAGCCGTCACGGCATCCGGCGTTGTAACCGCATTGTTCGCGCTTTCCTTTACGATGCTCAAATGCGAATCGTTAAACACGGTTGCATCGGAAGCATCATCGTAGTCCGGCGCGAAGGTGTCAATAAAGCCGTTGGACGGGTCACTCTCCCCCTGCGGTCTGTCAATCGCAAGACCGGTCAGCGCCCTGAACCATGTCATTGCCGCCGTCGCTCTGCCGAGCACATAGCTTAAGTGTGCGCCGTCGCGGGTAACCGTATCGCCGAGGTAGCTTGTACGCATATTCTGAATTGCCGTACCGGTCGGGATTTCGCCTGCAATTTCATCGTGCACAAGCACCTTTTCATTCTTTGCAGAAATGATTGCATTGTACATCGTTGTCTGGTTGTTGTTATAATGCGCAAAATTGCCGCTGGTGCTGTCTGACTGGTATGCCCAGGTGGTCTGCCAGTACAGCTTTGCTTCCGCATTGGTCTTGTTTTCATTCACCCATTCGATGAGCTGGGTTAAGTACGGCTCATACGTATCCGCTCTGCCGGAAGAGCCGCTCGCCTGCTGGAGCGTAATGATATCCCAATCCGCATCGGCGATAATGGTCGAAAGCTTCTGCGTCGCCGTTGCATTCCATTTTGTGCCCGTCGGCAGATACTTATAATAGGTATAATCCGCAGAATCGTTTGTGATATAACCCATATGCTCGGAAAGCGAGCAGCCGCCGTTATAGGCAATGCCCAGGGTTACATTCTGAAGGCCGTAGTCGTCTGCGATATCTTTGAGCCACCACATACCGTCAACACTAAAGCTGTTACCGATGGCAAGAATCTTTAAGTCATTATACGAAGAGGTTGTAACCGCATCCGGTGTCTTTACCGCATTTTTCACAGCTTCGTTGATGACTTTTCTGTGCATTTCATTAAAGATGGTCGAGTCTGCACTATCTTTAAAATCCGGCACAACCGAGATGTTGTCAATCGGCAAGCCGGTTAAGGCATGAAACCAAGTAAGACCGACTGCATATCTGCCGAGCACCCAGCCCATATGATAGCCATCGCGTGTAATGGTGTCGCCCAGAAAGCTCGTTCTTAAATTCTGCACCGTTGTGCCGGACGGAATAACGCCTGCAAATTCGTCGTGCGCAAGCACCTTTTCGTCCTTTGCGGAAAGAATCGCATTGTACATCGTCATCTGGTCACTATTGTAATTTTTTCTGAATGCCGAGCTCGAAAAATCGCTCTGATACGCCCATGTCATATGCCAGTAAAGCTTTGCATCCGGATTGGTTTTATTTTCGTTTACCCAGTCAATTAAGTTTGTCAAATACGGCTCGTAGGTATCCTGCATACCGGAAGAACCGCTGCCCTGCTGGAGCGTAATAATATCCCAGTCCTCATCCTTTAAAATGGATTCTAATGTCTGCCCCGGTGTCGAAACCTTAGCGCCTGCCGAATTCTTTTCATAGCTGTACTCCGTACCGCTCGCTGCCACAGATGTCCAGTGCATTTCCAGCGTGCAGCCGCCGCGGTATGCATTGCCGATTACGACCTCTTTGATACCTGCATTTCTTGCAATTTGCCAAAGAAACTGGGTCGCATCCTGCGAAAAGCTGTTGCCGATGGCAAGAATTTTCAGCGATTCCGGTACTTCGACTGCTGCCGTTTCCGTCTCCTGTGCACTCACAAAGCCGACCGCACTTACACAAAGCACCACGGAAAGCAAAAGCGCAAGCAAAGCCTTGATCTTTTTCATTTTATCTTCCTCCGTTCAATTTTTGCCAAAACAAAATTTTACAAATATATTGTAGCATAATTACAAAAAGATTACAGCCGCTATCCGAAGCAAAGCGCTTATAATACAAAAAGATGTTCATTTTGTGCGAATCCGTTTTAGCAAAACCTCACAAAACGCCCGCTTATTTTTGTGCACATTGCTCGACTGCATCCAAAAACCGATGGATGTTGCCGCCGGCAATATCAAAGCGATGGCCGCCCTTCCAATAGTTATAGGTAAAATTCTCTTCCTTGCCGAGATAGGTATAGTATTTCTTTACGCGCGCCGCCTCTTCGACGGAATAGCTCGTGTCAAACACCGGGTCGTCCTGCCCTATGTCAATAAAGAGCGGACGCGGCGCAATCAGGGCGCACACCTCTGCATCGTGAAACTGATATGACGAATTGCGCCAGCTCCAGGAGCGCATCGCAAAGCTGCTGCGGTCATTAAATACGCCCGCACTGTAAACAACCTTAATTCTCGGCTCCACTGCCGCGGTATACATCGAATAAAAGCCGCCATAGGAAAGCCCCAGCATACCGATGCGGTCTTCGTCCACAAAATCCATCGTTTCTAACAAATCAATACAGCGCTTGAGGCAAAAGACCTCCAAGCCCGTGATGCTTTCGCCGACCTTTTCGAGTGCGCCGTCGATTTTATCGCGGTCAAACTCCAGCCCCGGATACGGCGGAAACACCTCGCCCGTCACCATCTTAAAGCGCCACAATAACAGCTGCGGCGAAAAGACAATCATCTTTCTTTCTAAAATATACTTGGTAAAACAGGTATAGTTATTCTCGCCGATAAAATCGTTACAAAGCTCCGGCGTACCGCCGCCGCCATGCTGTGCAATCACGAGCGGTGCACGCTCTACGCCATGCGGAATGGTTAAAATGCCGTGAAACCAGAACTCCGGCATCACCTCAATTGCAAGCTTATAGATTTCGCCGAAATCGTCGCTGCCGATGTGCTCTTTTTTATACTTCGGCACGCCGCACACTTCCTCTTTGTGCAACAAAATCATCTCTTCGTATGCACGCACATAGTCTTCTCGGTTTGCAAAAAGCTTTTCCGGCGTCATATACGCATCTCTGTGCGCTTTTGCCTCTGCCTGCTTCTTTAGCTTGAATTTTTCTATAGACTCCAGATACGATGCCTTTTCCTCCCGAAAATCCGCCGGTGTTGCCTCAAAAATCTTTTTTCCGTTAAATTCTGCCATAATACTCACACCTTTCTGCTTCTATCATACCACAGCTCCGCAGGCTGGTATATGGAAAAAATAAAGAACTTATATGTCAAAAATAAACTTTTCTTTTTTTCGCGCTGATGTTGACTTTTTATGCATTTTTTTGTAAAATATATAAGTCTATATACAAATCCAAGGAGGAACGTAATATGGGGCTGAATATTACACAAAAGATTATTAAAAACCATCTTGTCGGCGGCGAAATGGTGCCGGGCGAAGAAATTGCGCTGCGCATCGACCAAACACTTACGCAGGACGCAACCGGCACAATGGCATATTTAGAATTTGAGGCAATGGGTGTTAAGCGCGTACGCACGGAGCGCTCCGTTGCATATATTGACCATAACACACTGCAGTCCGGCTTTGAAAACGCAGATGACCATCGCTTCATCGGCTCGATTGCCAAAAAGCACGGCATCTACTTCTCGCGCCCGGGCAACGGCATCTGCCATCAGGTACATTTAGAGCGTTTCGGTGCACCGGGCAAGACCTTAATCGGCTCCGACAGCCACACCCCGACCGGCGGCGGTATCGGTATGCTCGCCATCGGTGCAGGCGGCTTAGATGTTGCGGTTGCCATGGGCGGCGGCGCATACTACATCACCTGCCCGAAGGTTTGCAAGGTCGAGCTTGTCGGCAAATTAAAGCCGTGGGTTGCAGCAAAGGATGTTATTTTAAAACTTTTGTCCATCCTGTCCGTTAAGGGCGGCGTGGGCAAGGTCATTGAATACTGCGGCGAAGGCGTAAAGACGCTGTCCGTACCGGAGAGAGCGACCATCACCAACATGGGCGCAGAGCTCGGTGCAACGACCTCTGTCTTCCCATCCGATGAAATCACACGCGCATTTTTAAAGGCACAAAAGCGTGAGGATGTGTGGGTAGAGCTTTCCGCAGACGCAGACGCAGCTTACGAAGAAGAAATTACAATTAACTTATCCGAATTAGAGCCGCTGGCAGCATGCCCGCACTCGCCGGATAATATCAAATCCATCAAAGAAATCGGCGAAATGAAGATTGACCAGGTCTGCATCGGCTCGTGCACAAACTCTTCCTTGCAGGATATGCTCAAAGTTGCGCACATTTTAAAGGGCAAGACCGTACACCCGGATGTATCCTTATCCATTGCACCGGGCTCGAAGCAGGTATTAAATATGCTTGCTGACAACGGCGCACTCTCGATTCTGATTGATGCCGGCGCGCGTATTTTGGAAAGCGCTTGCGGTCCGTGCATCGGTATGGGACAGTCGCCGAACTCGAAGGGTATTTCGCTGCGTACCTTTAACCGTAACTTTGAGGGCCGCTCCGGCACAAAGGACGGTCAGATTTACCTCGTTTCTCCGGAAGTAGCAGCAGCTTCTGCCGTAGCAGGCGTTTTAACCGACCCAAGAGCACTTGGCGATATGCCGGAATTTGTATTGCCGGAAGAATTTTTAATCAACGATAATATGATTGTAAAGCCGGTAGACGAAAAAGATATGGACAGTGTAGAAATCCTGCGCGGTCCGAACATCAAGCCGTTCCCGGTAACCTATCCGCTCGCAGAAAGCATGGATTGCGACTGCTCGCTTAAAGTTGGCGACAACATCACCACCGACCACATTATGCCGGCAGGCGCAAAGATTTTGCCGCTGCGCTCGAACATTCCGGCAATCTCGAAGCACTGCTTCACTGTTTGCGACGAGAATTTCCCTGCACGCGCAGAGGAAATGGGTGCAAGCATCATCGTCGGCGGCGCAAACTACGGTCAGGGCTCGTCGCGTGAGCATGCGGCGCTCGCGCCGCTCCATCTCGGCGTAAAGGCTGTGTTGGTAAAATCCTTTGCCCGCATCCACCGCGCGAATCTGATTAACGCAGGCATTCTGCCGCTCACCTTTGCAAACGAGGCAGATTACGATAAAATCAATTTGGGCGACAAGCTTGCCATCGCAGATGTGCGTGCAAAAATCGAAGCCGGCGAGGATTTAGTGCTTGAAAACAAGACCACCGGCGACAAGATTGTATGCAAATGCGAGCTCACCGACCGCACGAAGGCAATCGTGCTGGCAGGCGGACTGTTAAGCTACACGAAGGAAAGCTTGGAGGGTTAATGATGACAGATAAAATTTTAATGAAAACGCCGCTCGTCGAAATGGACGGCGACGAAATGACCAGAATCATCTGGAAAATGATTAAAGATATTCTCTTACTCCCCTATGTGGATTTAAAGACGGAATACTACGATTTGGGACTTGAGCACAGAAACGAAACGGACGACAAGGTTACCGTAGAGTCTGCAGAAGCCACAAAGAAATACGGCGTTGCGGTTAAATGCGCAACGATTACGCCGAACGCGGCGCGTATGACCGAGTATGACTTAAAGCAGATGTGGAAATCGCCGAACGGCACCATCCGCGCCATTTTGGACGGTACGGTGTTCCGCGCGCCGATTATCGTAAACGGCATTACCCCATATATCCCGACCTGGACAAAGCCGATTACCATCGCGCGTCACGCTTACGGCGATGTGTATAAAAACACGGAAATGCAGGTGGAACAGGGCAGCAAGGTAGAGCTTGTTTGCACAAAAGACGGCAAAGAAACACGCCAGACCGTGTTTGAATTTACCGACACAGACGGTATCGTACAAGGTCTGCACAATAAGGACAACTCAATTGCAAGCTTTGCACGCTGCTGCTTTAACTATGCACTCGATACAAAGCAGGATTTGTGGTTTGCAACCAAGGACACCATCTCCAAGCAGTACGACCACCGCTTTAAAGATATTTTTGCCGAGATTTATGAAAATGAATACAAGGCAAAGTTCGAGGCAATGGGCATCGAATACTTCTACACCCTTATCGACGATGCGGTTGCACGCGTAATCCGCTCCGAGGGCGGCTACATCTGGGCATGCAAAAACTACGACGGCGATGTAATGAGCGACATGGTCGCAACGGCGTACGGCTCGCTTGCAATGATGACAAGCGTACTTGTTAGTCCGGATGGCGTATATGAATATGAAGCGGCGCACGGCACCGTGCTACGCCACTACTACAAGCACTTAAAGGGCGAAGCGACCTCGACCAACAGTGTGGCAACGCTGTTTGCATGGACAGGCGCACTCCGTAAGCGCGGAGAACTCGACAACACACCGGATTTGGTTGCCTTTGCAGACAAGCTTGAAAAGGCAACCATTCAGACCATCGAGGAAGGCGTTATGACCGGCGATTTGTATTTGCTTTCCACATTAGAGAACAAAAAGAAGGTCGGCACAGAGGAATTCCTTTTAGAGGTCAACGAAAGATTAAAGAAGATGTTATAATGAAAAGGGCGATTTTCAAATCGCCCTTTTTGTGTGCAAATTTTACGGGACGATGTGGGCATCGTCCCCTACGATGCTAATTCAAATTATGTTCGTAGGGGCGGGCGTCCTCGACCGCCCGTTATTTTGTGCCGTATTTGCGGGCTGTCCGAGAGGCTAGCCCCTACGATGTTGATTTAAACCAATTTTTTCCACCATCATGCCGTCAGGCACATCATTGCTGTTTTATACGCCGTATGCAACTCGGCGGATAATGTGATTCTGATACTCGATATCCAGCTCGTTGAAATACCCGCTCCAGCCCCACACGCGCACAATCAGATTCGGATAATTCTCCGGGTGCTTCTGCGCATCCAAAAGCCGCTCACGATTGATGGAATTGAGCTGCAGCTGATGCCCGCCGAGCAGAATGAACTGTTTGACAAGCACGGCCGTTTTTTCAATACCAATGTCATTTTTGAGCACCGTATCGTGAATTTCCAGCGTCAGCGGTCCGCCGTTAATGATTTCGGTTAAATCAAACTTCGTAAACGATTGCAGCACGGATAAAATCCCCGTTGTCTTAACGTCGAGCGACGGTGAAAAGCTCGACGCATACGCAACATAGGCATTTCTGCCGTCCGCGGTTGCGGGGCATTTTTCACCCTTTAATATATACTCCATCGCACTGCCCGTGCCGGCGCGCCAGATGCCGCCGTGTCCGTTGTCACGGTTGTTTAAATGCTTTGAAAAACACCCCATCAGTGCATAGGCGATATCGTCAACAAACGCATCGTTATTGCCCATTTTGGGACTACTTTTCAAAAGCTGCTGCTCCGCTTCAAAGGCGCGAAAGTCGTTTTCAAGCGCATAAAGCAGCGTTTCTTTTGTCATTGTCCGTTCCTCATAAATGTGCTTTTTAATCGCCGCCAGTGCATCGGCAGCATTGGCAATACCCGCCCCGTGACAGCCGAAATTGTTGTACTTCGCACCGCCGCACCAAAGGTCGGTTAAGCTTTCGATGCAGCCCGCCACAAATACAGATGCAAGCGGCTGCACGGGTTCGTTTCTGCGCTTGCCGTGCTCGACAAATGCATCGCAGGCAAATGCCACGCTTTTTTCCACCTGCGCCATCAATGCCTCAAATGTAGCGCACGAAAGCAAATGCGCCTCTACCGTATCGCGTACCAAGCGCGGAAAGTCCATCGTCCGAAGGTTCGGGATATCTGCGCCGCAGCCCGGCACAATGTACTCCCAGCAAGCCGCAACAACATAGTTTTGCGCATCCTCGGGCGCATAGCCCAATTTGATTAAGCCCGGCACAACAACATCATCGTTGCAGTATTGCGGAAAGCCGAGGCCTTGCTTTGTTAAAAGTGTTGCAAACTTATAAATCTCATCCGGCGTATTTTTACCGACGCGAAGATTGATTTTCGGGTCAATAAGCGAAAGCTCCAAGGAGGCCCGCATGCACATTTTTGAAAGCGCGTTGTATTGGCTCTTCCCTTCTGCATCAAAGCCGCCGAGCACCATGCTCTGCCCATTGTCGCCCTGCTGCACACCGGGATACAGGTCGCTGTCTTT
>JAZQCN010000094.1:0-5373 GCA_045546315.1 Clostridia bacterium
CTTACTATTATTAGTCACTTCTTCCTCTTTTGAAGTTTCAATCTCTATTCTTTTCAGTTCTTCCATCATATGCTTTAAACACCCCTCTATTTTTCAGTTTTTCCATTAAATCCACAAATTGACTCTACAAGGCACCAACAGATACAGTTTATGAAATCCCAGAATTCAATTCATTCCGTCAGGCAATTCATTGAATTCAACTTCGTTGAAATCATTATACAACATCCACACTGCAAAATCAATCGAGCTTCGTATTTTCAATAAATTTCTTAAACTTCTGCATTGCCTCCGTCATATATACGCCCTTTTTCCAAGCAAGGCTGATATCGACATATAGCGGCTCGTTTAGGGACAAAAGCGCAACGGAGTCGATATTTTGCGCAAGCTCACGGAACATAAAGCCGACAGCAACATTGCTGTTTAAGATGCTCGAAAGCGAGGAAAGCTGATCCGTTTGCAAAACGATGTTCGGTTCAATACCTGCAAGTGCAAACCGGCGCTTTAATTCCTCCGTCTGGAAAAAGGAATCGCGAAACATCACGAGCGGCACTTCGGCAAGCTCGCGCAAATCCAACCTATCCTTATCTGCCAACGGATGCTGCTTCGGCACACAGCACACAACCTCCACCCGCGTGACCGGAATTGTAACCAAGTCGCGCTCCGGTGCGGTGTTATGCGATACAAAAAACATATCTAAAATATCGTCGTTTAATCGGGTGTGCAAGGCTCTGCGCCCGACCTCGCTGACATACATATTGATTTCCGGGTGCTGCAACAAAAATTCGCCGTAAATCTTCGGCAAAAAGAGGGAGCTGAGCATCGGCGGAATACCCACGCGCAGCCGTTTCTTCTCCTGCCCGAGCGCGTGCATGGTTTTCTCCACCGAATCGGCGTGCGAAAGCAATTCCTTGCTCATCTCGCGCAGCTGCTCGCCTGCCGCCGTCAGCTGCATACCGTTGTGCCGGCGCTGAAACAATTCGACATGAAACTCCTTTTCAAGCGCCGCAATCGCGCTTGACAAAGACGGCTGCGAAATGTGCAATCGCGCCGCTGCCGCCGAAACCGTTTGGTATGTACAAACCGCCTGAAAATATTTCAGCTGTATCAGATTCATAAAAATCACCCAAAATCATTATATAGTTTAAACCTATACTTGTCAAGAAATTATGTATTTTACAAATAGCTAAAAGCGTGCTATACTGAAGGCAACTTCAAGGAGGTTTTTACTATGACAACACATAAAATCGCAGTTATTGCCGGCGACGGCATCGGCCCGGAGGTCATTGACGAGGGCATTAAGGTATTAAACGCGGTTGCCGCAAAGGACGGCAGCTTCAAATTCGAATTCACGCACTTTCCGTGGGGCTGTGAATACTACAAAGAAAACGGCTATATGATGCCGGCAGACGGTATCGAAACCTTAAGCAAGTTCGACGCCATTTTCCTCGGCGCGGTCGGCGCGCCGGGTGTGCCGGACCACATTTCCCTTTGGGATTTGCTTTTAATCATCCGCAAAAGCTTCGACCAGTACATCAACCTGCGCCCGGTAAAGCTGTTAAAGGGCGCGCCGTGTCCGCTGAAAGATGCAAAAGTAGAAGACATTGATATGGTGTTCGTTCGCGAAAACACAGAGGGCGAGTATGCCGGCAGCGGCAGCTGGCTCTTTAAGGGCAAGGAAAACGAAGTTGTAATCCAGGACGGCGTATTCTCGCGCAAGGGCTGCGAGCGCGTCATACGCTACGCTTACGAGCTTGCAAAATCGCAGGGTAAGTCGCTCACCAGCATCAGCAAGGCAAACGCATTAAACTACTCTATGGTTTTCTGGGATCAGATTTTTGCCGAGGTCGGCAAGGAGTACCCGGAGGTAAAGACCTATTCTTACTTAGTCGATGCCGCAAGCATGTTTATGGTCAAGGATCCGAAGCGCTTTGAGGTGGTGGTTACCTCGAATCTGTTCGGCGATATTTTAACTGACCTCGGTGCGGCTATTGCCGGCGGTATGGGCCTTGCCGCAGGCGCAAACTTAAATCCGGAAAGAAAATTCCCGTCTATGTTTGAGCCGATTCACGGCTCTGCACCGGACATTGCAGGCACAGGCAAGGCAAATCCGCTTGCAACCGTATGGTCGGCAAGCCAGCTGCTTGATTTCTTCGGCCACGAGGCTTGGGGCAAGCGCTTAATTGACATCATCGAAGAGGTGCTGACAGAAGAAAAGGTGCTCACCCCGGATTTGGGCGGCACGGCAACCTGCAGCGAAGTCGGCGACGAGGTTGTTCGCAAAATTTAAAGGAGGCTTTAAAATGAGCAACGCAATCATGCCATTTGAAATACACAAAAACATATTCTTTGTCGGCAGCAAGCGCGTATCCGTGCATGTTTTTAAAACGAGTGCAGGGCTTGTGATGCTCGACACCGGCTACCCGGATATGTACGATGAAATTATTGAAAATATGCAAAAGGTCGGACTTGACCCGAAGGACATCTGCGCCATCATTCACTCGCACGGACATATTGACCATTTCGGCTGCACAACAAAGCTCAAAGCGCTCAGCAACGCAAAAACCTACATCAGCCGCATTGACAACGAAATTGCAAACGGCACTTTAAACCTTTCGTGGGCAGACGAGACCGGCTATCTGCATACGCCGTTTGTCTGCGATGTTTTAATTGACGACGGCGACAGCTTCACCATCGGCGACATCACTATCCGTTGCCGCCTCACGCCGGGACATACCGACGGTACGCTTTCCTTCTTTATCACGATGCAAGACGGCAGCATCGCCGCAATGCACGGCGGTGTCGGCAGAAACACGATGACGAAAAAGTTTTTGGAAAAATACAACCTTTCGCCAAGCTGTATAGATGTATTTAAAGAAGGTCTGCACGCACTAAAAGATGAACGCGTCGACCTTGTACTCGGCAACCACCCGGGGCAAAGCGATACCGAAGGCAAGCTTGCAAAGGTGCTTGCCGGCGAATCTGCAATAGACAAAGACGAATGGGTGCGCTTTTTAGAAGCGCAGGAAGCAGCACTTGCGGCACACAGAATCAAGGAAGGCTTTTAACAAAAAAGCAGAAACGAAAAATCGTTTCTGCTTTTTATTTTACTCACGCATTTCCCACACGCAAAACCACTTTGCCTATGTTTTCTCCTCTTTCTAAAATGTCCAAGGCTTCGTTTGCTTCCTCCAAAGGCAGAACCTTATATATGGATGGCTTCATTTCGCCTTTTTCAATTTTTGGCCATACTTTTTCTACAAGTTCAGCAAGAAGCAAAGCTTTTTCTTCGCTTGTGCGTTTTCTGAGCATGCTTCCAACAAGGTGAAGCCCTTTTGTAAGAAGAGGTCTTAACATAATATTTGTCTCTGTGCCTGCAAGAGTGGAAATAACCACCCAATATCCGCCTTCCGCCATATAAGGCAGGCTTTTGCCAAGGGTTTCTCCGCACAGACAATCCATTGACATATTGACAGGCGTACCATTTAGTTCTTCTTGTTTTAAAACCTCTGAAACATCCTGCTTCGTGGAATTGATAACCACATCCGCACCGAGTGATGTAATTTTTTCTGCAATCTCATCCGAAAGCACCGATGTAATAACTCTTGCACCAAAAGCTTTTGCCATAGGAATTGCAACTGATGCAAGACCACTGGCTCCGGCAGGAATAAAAGCGGTATTCCCTTCTTTTAAGTGTCCTTCCCAAAACAAATTCAAATATGAAGTTGCATATGCTTCAGGCAGGGTAGCCGCCTCTTCAAAGCTTAAGTTTTTCGGCATTGGCATAACCATGCCTTCCGGCGCACAGACATACTGTGCATAACCGCCGCCTCCTAAAAGCGCACACACGGAATCACCAATTTTAAATCTTCCCTTTTGTTTTGCCGCTTCTCCCATAGCATCAACCGTGCCCGACACTTCAAGACCAGGCCACTCTGGCCAACCTTTTGGTGATGGATATGTGCCTTTCTTTTGCAACAGGTCAGCACGATTTATACCAATTGCCTTGATTTTTATGCGTATTTCATCATCTTTTACAGAGGGCATTTCAACATCTGTAAATAACAATTTTCCATCTTTTACTAGCATTGCTTTCATATCAATCAGTTCCTTTCATAGACAAGGTTCTTCCGCCGTCGCAGACATATGTCTGTCCTGTTATAAATCTTGCTTTATCCGAAACTAAAAACTCTACAAGATTTGCAATGTCCTCCGCAACGCATTTTTCTCCCAGAAGATTTGTTTCTAATGTCCTCTTTGTATCAGTATCTTCGCCCGGACGCTGTACTACTCCCGGAGCAACCGAGTTTACATTTATCTTATATGGACCAAGCTCTTTCGCAAGCGCTTTGGTAAGAGCAATTACGCCGCCCTTTGATGCTGCATAATCACAGCAGGTTGCAAGTCCGTTAAGACCTACTGCAGATGAGAAGTTTATTATTTTTCCCCCTTCACCCTGTTTAATCATAACCCTCGCTGCAGCTCTTGATGCCCAAAATGCACCATACAAATTTATTTTCAGCACCTTGTCAATAACATAATCCTCCTGTTCAACAAGCGGTACATATTTTGCGTCCTTGCCTGCAATTCTCGCACTTCCACCTGCAATGTGTACCATAATGTCAAGCCTTCCGAAATCATTTACAATCTTATCAACTGTGTCATCGACACTTTGCGAGTCTGTTACATCAAAAACATAGCCTTTTGCAGTTCCACCGATTTCCGTAATTCTTTTAACTGTTTTTTCAACAGCTTCAGTATTTATATCACATACTGCAATTTTAATTCCTTGTTTTGCAAGAGTAACTGCAGTTTCACCGCCGATGTATCCGCCCGCGCCTGTAATAAATGCTACTTTATTCATTTTTCAAACGCCTCTCTTTCTTTGACATATCAGTTTTCTCCTACAACTCTGCATAGAGTTTTTTGAACCGCCAGTTCGTGCGCATAGGAATACGGATTTTCTTTTTCGCCTATAACGGATTTATAAAAATCCTTTATCATTTCATCATATCGTGAAAGGGTGGGAACATCTTTTACCTCAACCCTTTCTTTCATATCCTGATAGGCATTTGAAGCAATATCCGTTGTAGATTTTGTCATTTCCACATTCAGCTCAATCGGTTTTATCTCAACAGTACCTTTACTTCCCATAACAGCAAATCTTCTCATTCCCCAACCATTTACTTCTACGGAAAGATTGGTGATTCTTGCAATTGCTTTGTCATACTCCAAAACAGCAAAGTTGTTATCATCCGAATAAACACCTTCAAATCCGGTTTGCTTGATAAAAGGATAAACTTTTTCCGGTTCGCCTAAAATGCTTACAACCAAATCAATAAGGTGCGAGCCGAATATGTACATAGAACCGCCCTT
>JAZQCN010000095.1:0-103971 GCA_045546315.1 Clostridia bacterium
TTCTGTACAATCTTTTGGCGAAACAACTCTGGAAATAATCGGTTCAACAAAAACTCTTTTAGATGCTATCATATCAAGTATAGCATTACAGTCGTCGTGATGCGTCCAATGATGCGGATACGACTCATGTTTTGGTCTTACGAAATTGTGTGCACCGATAAGCTTTACACCCGGGCAATGCACCTGCTGATAATAGTCAACTGCACTGTCCGAAACTCTTGTGCAACCAAGAAGTGAAATTCTGCCCATCCATGAGGCACACTGGAGTGCCTGATTCATTGCCTGAGCGATGCCTGTTACTTCAACACAGCCGTTTACACCTTTACCCTTAGTAACTTCTTTTACTTTTTCCACAAAATCTTTGTCTGACGGATCAAAAGCATAGTCGGCACCAAGCTTTAATGCAAGCTCACGTCTTTGTGGATTAAGGTCTACTGCAATTACAGGATTTGCACCGGAAAGTCTTAAAAACTGCGTTGCAAAAATTCCAAGTAGCCCTTGTCCCATTACCATAGCAGACTCGCCAAGCTCAATTTCAAGCTTTCTTACGCCGCCAAGTCCCATTGATGCGATAATAACAAATGCCGCTTCAAGAGACGAAACGGTATCGTTTTCGACCTTTGTTATCTCATCTTCGGTGCGGATATTATACTTTGAATGGCAGCCGTGATAAACCAAAACTCTGTCGCCTACAGACACTTTTTTTACATCCTTACCAACTTCTTCTACATATCCCACACCGCAATAGCCTAATGACATCGGGAATTTTTGTACGGTGTTTTGCATCCCCAGAATACAGGCTCTTTCCGTACCGCCACTCACAACCGTATATTCCATTTTTGCAAGCACTTCGTTTTCTTTTACCGCACGAACTTCATTTTCCAGAAGTTCCGCCTTATGTATATCTGTAAAAAATATTTGTTTATTTAACATATCATACCTCACATAATCCTTTTCATATTGTCAACGATTGCTCTTACCGTTTTTAAATCAAGTTGCTCCATCGTACTGCTTTGAGAAAATCTGTCCACGCAAAATGCGATTTGTCCGCCTAAGATAGGATTTATTATTCTTGACAGGCTTCCTGCTTTTCCGTTTGCATGGTAGCTTACAGGAGTTTTTACTTCCTTTTTCAGAGCAACCATTGTTTTGAAGCTTTCAACAAGCTCATCTTCGTTCGTTGCTTTGGTCACAATTTTGATGATATCGGGCTTTCGCTTTTCCAAAAACAAGGCAAGGTCAACAACCTGCGCACTCGTCATCGGCATATCCGGATGACAGGAAAGGAGCACCTCTGCGCCCAGTGTATGAATCTTTTCGATGAGCGCACATTGCTTTGAAATTATTGCTTCATCTGTAACAATTTCTTTGGGATTTCCTTTTGTAAAAGAATATTTATCATCACCGCAAAAACCGTCTTTGGACGGCGCGTGAAAGGTGTACCCCTGCATATCAATACCTGCCGCACCGGCTTCGACTGCGCGCAAAAGACTGTCTACCCGTTCCTCTTCCGAAAACGCAGCCGCCGACCAATCATATCTTTTATTGTAATTCAGCGCCAGAATTGGTAGCTTTGATGCACTTATGATGGTTTCAAGCGTATCCGTATCGCTGTTTTCAAGACAGGATAAGTGCAAATCTATCATATCCGCGCCGTCATACATACAATTTTGAATTTCAGCAATCGCAGCTTTTGCAGTTACTTCTCGAATAACTCCAGCAACAGCCGGTGCCTGTAATTTTGATAATATTTTCATAAAATCACCTCCGATTTCTATTATATAAAAAACAAAATAAAACAAAATAGCAAATACGATATTTTTATCATATTTGCTACAAAATGATTGACAATTATTTTTGTTTTACTTATAATTTACAGAAAAGAGGTGGCATATATGGATTTAGATATCTTATCAAATTTGATTATTAGCAAGGTTTATTCTGCATCCACGATGTATTCGGAGCGCGGCGCAAAGGCACAGCGAAAAAACCGCCAAAACTGGGCAATTGTTATTAAATACGAGGGCGAGACTGTATATACTTCCAAAGAGAAAGACTATATTTCCGACAAAAACAATCTCTTTATTTTGCCAAAAGGTTGCTCATACGACTGGCATTGTACTAAAGCCGGTCATTTTTCAATTATTGAATTCGAAAGCGATTCCATATGTACTGACATTTTCAGTTTCACCGTAAACAGCAGCGAAAAAATCTTAAAGCTTTTTAAAGAATTGGAGCATAAAAGAATGCTCAGAAAACCAATGCATGAAGTCGAAAGCATCCGCGACACCTATTCGATTTTGCTTGCGCTGACGCAAATGGCACCAAAAAAATATTTGCCTACCGAAAAAACAAGTAAAATCAGCCCTGCATTAGAATATATTGCGAATCACTATAACAAAAATATCAAAAATGATGCTTTAGCAAAGCTTTGTAATCTGTCCACAGTTTATTTTCGAAAATTGTTTACCGAAATTATAGGAGCTTCACCAATCGCGTATGTGCAGGAGCTGCGAATCAAAAAAGCAAAAGAAATGCTCAAAAGTGACCACGGCAGCATTACCGGTATAGCAGAAGCCTTAGGTTACTTAAATATTTATGACTTTTCAAGAACATTTAAAAAACATACGGGCATTCCACCCACGAAATATGAAAAACAGTGGCATAAACAATAAATCATGCCACTACTTTGTTTATTTCGTAATCCCCTGCAGACAAGGCAAAAAGGCTGACACAAAACAAACGGACCGTCGAGGACGCCGGTCCCTACAGGTACAGGTCAGCCTTTTTAACGAAGTATTGCGCCAAAACAGCCCTTTTTAAATCACATCAAATACTCTTACATAATCCACAAGGAACGTATCGCCGATGGCATCGTATGCCTCTTTCGTCGGCAGATGGTCTTCGTCGCGGTAGCCGTTTGCCTCGGTGGAAATCAAGATAAATTCCGGGCGCTTGGAAACAAAGCCGTCGATATGACCGTCCTCTTTACCGTCTACATAGAAGGTGTAGCCATTTTCATCCCACAAAACGCCGAAACGATGGTATTCGTTTTCATCGAGCGTTAAACCTTCACCTGCGGAAATGTGCTTCATATCGAGACCGTAGCCGCCGGTAAATACATTGTGGTGCACAATCTTGCCCGGATGGAAGGATTCCATAACATCAATTTCCACGCCGGTCTCGGCAGGGTCTAAGGATGCGCCGATTGTCGGGGACTGAATCCAGAACGCCGACCACCAGCCCGGCTTTAACTGCATACGGCAGCGGCACTCATAGTAGCCGTAGGTATGCGTGAATTTGTTTTCCTTTAATTTGCCGATCGGCCACTGCAAATATGCAGTTTCAAAGGTCGTTTTCTGCACCGGCTCGTCCATAAAATTGTAGCCAGTTTGCAGCTGCGAGCAGACCGGTCTGCCGTCGTCCTCTGCTGCCATAAGCGTAAACACGCAGTTGCCGTTGCCGTCCAAGTGCACACCCTTGTCCGTCCAGGACTCGTGGTATTTGCCCATCATCGACATACGGTAGTCCCATTTGCTTGCATCCAGCTCGGTGCCGTCAAACTCATCCGACCAGACGAGCTTAAAATTCTTGCCCTCCGGCAGCCAGCTTTCCTCGTGATTTTCAACAGTATACTTTTGCATAAAAACATCTCCTTGTATTTTTACCGTATTTGGTATATTATTATTGTAGCACGGCAAAAAGCGCATTTCTTTAAATTTATTATTGAATAACGCTTATTTTTTAGAAAAATTACTGATTTGAGGTGGGAATATGAAATTTATATCCTGGAATGTCAACGGGCTTCGCGCCTGCATGGGCAAGGATTTTGAAGGCTATTTTAAGGCAGTGGACGCCGATATTTTCTGCGTGCAGGAAACAAAACTGCAGGAGGGGCAGATTGACTTTGCACCCGCTGGCTACTACAGTTACTGGAACTACGCCGAAAAGAAGGGCTACTCCGGCACGGCGCTGTTTACCAAACAAGAGCCGCTCTCCGTTACCTACGGCATCGGCATTGAAGAACACGACAAGGAAGGCAGAGTTATCACGGCAGAGTTTGCGGATTATTACTTTATCACCTGCTATACCCCGAATTCACAAAATGAGTTAAAGCGTCTCGACTACCGTATGCAGTGGGAAACGGATTTTCTCGCCTACCTTAAAAAATTAGAAAAAACCAAGCCGGTTATCCTCTGCGGCGATTTAAATGTTGCGCACAAGGAAATCGACTTAAAAAATCCGAAAACCAACCGCAAAAACGCCGGCTTCACGGATGAGGAAAGAGAAAAAATGAGCACGCTTTTAGATAGCGGCTTTACGGACACCTTCCGCCACTTCTACCCCGACCGCACGGACATCTATTCCTGGTGGTCGTACCGCTTTTCTGCGCGCGAGAAAAACGCAGGGTGGCGCATCGACTACTTCATTGTCTCCGATGCATTAAAAGACCGCCTCACCGGTGCAGATATCCACACAAATATTTTCGGCTCCGACCATTGCCCGGTGGAATTAACAATGGAATAAAAAAAGACCGCTGAAGAAGCCTTCAGCGGTCTTTTATTTTATGCAGTTAGTCTTGCATAACTTTAAGAGTGGTAGAGCTTGTATCCGGAGAATTCAATCTTCTATTGCGTAAGGTAAAATGCTTCGGGACGGACAAACTGAACCCAAGATTTGCTTGGGGTAACCCGAAGGCGTACACAAGTACGCCGAGTGGTGAAGTTTGTTCGTATCCGGAGAATTTTAACTACGCAAGCGGTTCAAAGTCGGATGCACCGTGCTTACAAATCGGGCAAATAAAATCCTCCGGCAGCGGGTCGCCTTCATAGACATAGCCGCAAATTTTACATACCCAACCCTTTTTCTTTGTCGGCTGCACCTTCGGCTTGATGTTTGCAAAGTAGTAGGCATAGGTTACGGACGGCACATCAGAAAGCACCTCACCTGCCGTCACCTCGGCGATAAACTGAATATGTGTGCCTAAATCGAGCTTTTTGACCACCTTGGCAGACAAATACGCATTGGTCATTTCGATTAAATACAAAAGTCCGTTTTTACTGCGCTTTACACTGTCAAAGCCTGCAAATTTATCTGTTTTTCTGCCGGATTGGAAGCCGAAGCGTTCAAACACGGAAAACTTTGCGTTCTCCGATAAAATGCTGACATTGAACTCTCGTGTTTCATCAATCAGCATTGTTGTGTAGTTGGCTTTATTCACCGTAACGGAAATTTGCATCGGGGTATCCGTCACCTGCATAACGGTATTGATAATACAGCCGTTGTCTTTGCCGTCTGCCTTCGCGGTTAGTACAAACAAACCATAAGATAATTTAAACATTGCATTGATATCAAACATCCTCTTTTTCCTCCTATCGCTTCTTTCTGCGTAAACGGCGTGCCTCACTGCGCATCGCTGCAGCATCCCACTCTTCACGCTCCTCATCTGTTTCAAATATAAGCTTGGGCACACGCGTCGGTTTCTCATTTTCATCGAGTGCAACCATCACCACATATGCCTGATTAATTAATCTTCTGCTGCCGTCTAAGGACTCTACATAGGTTTTCACGCACACCTCCATAGAGGTATTGCCCGTATAGGTCACATAACCAACCAAAACCAATGTGTCGTTAGCATATGCCGCATCTGTAAACTCTAACGAATCCACCGCTGCGGTTGTTACATTGCAGCCGGAATGTCTGCGTGCAACCACTGCCGCAACCACATCAATCCACTCCATCAGCTTGCCGCCAAACAATCGTTTATAACCATTTAAGGTTGCCTGCGACAAAATCTGCACCTGCTCTGTTTTGGAATCCTTCACGCGCTTCATAGCCTCACCTCTTACCTATTATGTCAAGCTTTACCGTTAGTATACCACTTTGCCGCCCATTTGGCAACTGTCATTTGCCTTGACTTTTTAGCGTATGGCTAAAAAAAATACTGAACGAAATTTCGTTCAGTATTTTCAAAACGGCTTAATACTAAAATATTTCTCATATTATGCAACTACTTTAATAATTCATCGTATGTGGTCTGCAAAACATCGCGAATCGCACGCAATTGTGATGCATAAACATGCTGAATTCCGCGTTCAATTTTCACTAATGTTTCTCTTGTTATCGAAACACCTTCAAGCTGCAAAAGTGCAACCATTTGCGTCTGTCGCATTTTTCTTTGTAGCCGAAGCTCTCGAATGTTTTTACCAATACAAATACTATCTTGCTTAATCTTCTGCTCTTCCATATTCAACACATCCCAAATGGACTAAAATCAGTTCTTTTTATTGATTCTACATTTATTCTGTGTTAAAATGGGACTAATATCAGTCCACTTTTGGAAGGAGAGTACAATGATTGTAACTTTTTGCGGCCACAGAGATGTCACAAATGAAGCCGAAGTAAAAAAACAGCTTGTTGAAATTATAAAAAATTTAATCCTGCGCGGTGCAAAGGAATTCTATCTCGGCGGCTACGGTCACTTTGACCTGCTCGCCGCAAAAGCTGTCAAGCAGCTGCAAAAAGAGTATCCGCAAATTCAATCCTTCCTGATTTTACCGTATCTGAATCAGAATGGCGACACCCCGTTGTATGATGCATCCATTTATCCTCCAATCGAAGCTACGCCGAAAAAATATGCCATTTTAAAAAGGAATGCGTGGATGGTTGATTCTGCAGACATTGTAGTTGCCTATGTAAAATATCCCTTCGGCGGCGCAGCAAAAACACTTGAATATGCACAAAGGAAAGGAAAAGAAATTATTGCGCTATAACTCCCAACAAAGCCAAATTGATTTCATAAGGCGATACCTCGCTGTAATAAAAAAATGACTGTGCAATTTTTTTGCACAGTCATTTTTATTTTTCTTATAATTTTTCAACTGCAAGCTTAACCTTTTCGCCGTTGATGTTCCAATCCTTGGAAGAATCCTTTTCCGTATCGAAAACGATTTCCTCGCAGAGCACTTCTTCCTTGATGGTGTCTGCGTTTTTCTCCATAATTGCCTTTACGGTATCGTTGCCTGCCTCAAAGATGCGGATGTGGTCCATCACCTCAAAGCCGGAATCCTTACGCATGGTCTGAATCTTGCTGATGATTTCACGAACGAAGCCTTCTTCAATCAGCTCCGGTGTAAGGTTTGTATCGAGCGCAACGGTAATGCCCTTATCCGATGCAGACTCATAGCCCGGCATCTGTGCCGTTTCGATTAAGAGGTCGTCTTTTTCAATCGTGAAGTCCATACCGTCAAGCGTTACCTTTAACACGCCGGTTTCGTTTAATTCGTCCATAGCGGCATTGCCGTCTACCTCAGCAAGATATGTGCGCAGTTCACCAATCTTGCTGCCCATTTTCGGGCCGAGTGTACGCAGCTGCGGCTTGAAGGCATACGATGTAAAGTTCTTTACATCCTCGGTAAATTCTACAGACTTGATATTTAACTCTTCCTCAATAATCTGACGGAAGAACTCGTCAAGCTCTGTTTCAGCCTTAACATACATCTTACCAATCGGCTGACGGTTTTTGATGTTTGCCGCGTTACGGCAGCTTCTGCCGAGCACAACGATGTCAAGCACTTCCTCCATGCTTGCCTCTAAGGCAGAATCGATATACTTTGCATCCCAGGTCGGGAAATCGCAAAGGTGAATGCTCTCCGGCGCAGCCTTATCAATCGAGCGCACGAGGTTTTGGTAAATATCCTCGGTCATAAACGGAATCATCGGCGCCGCCACCTTGCAGAAGGTCACAAGTGCCGTATACAGCGTCATATACGCATTAATCTTATCCTGCGGCATACCCTTTACCCAGAAGCGCTCACGGCTGCGGCGAACATACCAGTTACTCAGCTCGTCCACAAACTCCTGCAGCACACGGGAGGTTTCCGTAATCTTGTAGTTTTCAAGATTTTCGTCTACGGTCTTTACAAGTGTATTCAATTTCGACAACAGCCACTTATCCATTACCGGCAGCTTGTCGTAATCAAGCGTATACTTTGTTGCATCGAAATTGTCGATATTTGCGTAAAGCACAAAGAACGCATAGGTGTTCCAGAGTGTACCCATAAACTTACGCTGACCCTCGGTTACCGCATCCTTATGGAAGCGGTTCGGCAGCCACGGTGCGCTGTTGGAGTAGAAATACCAGCGAATTGCATCTGCGCCGTGCTCAGCGAGTGCATCAAACGGGTCAACGGCGTTGCCCTTGGACTTACTCATCTTCTGACCGTTTTCATCCTGCACGTGACCGAGTACGATTACGTTTTTATACGGTGCTTTATCGAAGATCAGTGTCGAAATTGCCAAAAGCGAATAGAACCAGCCTCTTGTCTGGTCAACAGCCTCGGAGATAAAGTCTGCCGGGAACTGCTTTTCGAAAATATCCTTGTTTTCAAATGGGTAATGCCACTGTGCAAACGGCATCGCACCGGAGTCAAACCAGCAGTCGATAACCTCTTTTACACGCGTCATCTGCTTGCCGCACTGCGGACACTTTATCGTTACTGCATCGATAAACGGTCTGTGCAGCTCGATTTCATCCGGGCAATTATCCGACATCGACTTTAATTCCTCAATCGAACCGATGGAATGCATATGACCGCATTCACACTGCCAGATATTTAATGGCGTACCCCAGTAACGGTCGCGGCTGATGCCCCAATCCTGTACATTCTTGAGCCAGTCGCCGAAACGGCCTGTACCGATGCTTTCCGGAATCCAGTTGATGGTGTTGTTATTTTTAATCAAATTATCGCGCACATCGGTCATCTTGATAAACCAGGACTCGCGTGCGTAGTAAATGAGCGGGGTGTCGCATCTCCAGCAGTGCGGATAGCTGTGCTCAAACGGAAGTGCTGCGAAAAGCAGACCCTTTTCCTCAAGTGCCTTAAATACTTCCTTGTCTGCATCCTTACAGAACATCCCTGCCCAAGGTGTTTCCTCGGTCATTTCGCCCTTGCTGTCAACAAGCTGTAAAAACGGCAAATCGTAGTTTCTGCCGACACGCGCGTCGTCTTCACCGAATGCCGGTGCAATATGAACGATACCTGTACCGTCAGTCAGTGTAACATACTCGTCGCAAACAATATAGTATGCCGGCTTGTCGAGCTTTTTAAAGTCAAACAGCGGCTCATACTCTTTTTTCTCCAAATCCTTGCCGACATAGTGCTCAAGCACTGTGTACGGCTTGTCGATTACGCTTGTCACCAGCGCTTCTGCGAGGATGTAGATTTCACCCTCCACATCAATTTTCACATAGGTTTCCTTCGGGTTTACACAAAGCGCCACATTGGACGGCAGCGTCCACGGTGTGGTTGTCCACGCCAGGAAATATGCACCTTCCTCGCCCTTAATTCTGAACTTGGCAATCGCACTCTTTTCCTTAACATCCTTATAGCCCTGTGCTACCTCGTGGCTGGAAAGCGGTGTGCCGCAGCGCGGGCAGTACGGCACGATTTTAAAGCCCTTGTAAAGCAGGCCCTTTTCCCAAATCTGCTTAAGTGCCCACCACTCGGACTCGATAAAGTCGTTGTGATATGTTACATACGGGTCATCCATATCTGCCCAGAAGCCAACCGTGCCGGAGAAATCCTCCCACATGCCCTTGTACTTCCAAACACTTTCCTTACATTCCTGAATAAACGGCTCCAAGCCATATTCTTCAATCTGCTCCTTACCGTCGAGTCCGAGCTTCTTTTCTACCTCAAGCTCAACCGGCAAACCGTGTGTATCCCAGCCTGCCTTACGGATAACATGGTAGCCCTTCATCGTGCGGTAGCGCGGAATCATATCCTTGATAACACGGGTTAACACATGACCGATGTGCGGCTTACCGTTTGCCGTCGGCGGGCCGTCGTAGAAGGTATACACCTCGCCCTTGCGGGAGTCGATGCTCTTTTGGAAAATATCGTTTTCCTTCCAGAACGCTTCAATTTTCTTTTCTCTTTCGGTAAACTTAAGATTCGTCGAAACCTTTTCGTACATACCGTTTTTCCTCCTTTAATCCAAGACGGACTGACATAATGAAAAAGCTTTCCGCCCTTTAACAGGACGGAAAGCTCCGTTTTTTATACCACCCATTAAAATGCGTACCGGCATACGCTTCCCTATAACGGCGGGATGCCGGCACAGCTTAATGACAAAAGTGTTCAGCTATGCAACTCGGAAGTGATGTTCAAACCGCACTACTTTGCACCGGGCTTGCACCCTCCCCGGCTCGCTTTAGCCTTTTGCGCGGCTCTACTGTCTTCGTCAACGTCTTTGCGGATATTCAATTTCCTACTTATTATAGTACAAAAATATCCGTCTGTCAAGCATTAGTCCCACAAGTCTGCTTTTCCCGTGGAAATCGCGCTTGCGCCGTTTTGATACGCCTCCTGCGCCTCCGCTGCCGTTTCAATCAAGCCGCCGGCAATAATCGGCACTTCCAGCTTTTCTTTGAGTGCACGAATGATTTTCGATGCGATGCCCGGCATCACTTCGATCGTATCTGCTTTCGATGCCTTGAGTGCTTCAATCGTGGTTTCAATCGAGTGCGAATCGACAATGAAGAAGCGCTGTACCGTATACAGCCCTGCCTCGCGCGCCATACGGATGATGTTGACTCTCGTGGATATCACGCCGTCGACACCAAGTGCCGCCGCAAAGGCGATGCCGCTTTTGTCCTTGCCGATACCGGTCGCCAGATCAAAATGCACAAACAGCTTTTTGCCTGCCGCGTGCGCCGCCTTGATGCGCCCCTGCAGCGTTAAAAGGTCTGGACTCAAATCAAAAATCTGTCCCACGCCGGACGCAAGCGCCTTTTCAAATTCCTCCTGCGTACGCACTGCTGCGATTACACTACTCATGCCTTACAACTCCTACTCCAAAATATTACTTGTGATATAGTCTACGCCCCAGGCTGCGAGCTCCTCGGCGCGCGCCGGATCGTCTACCGTCCAGACATTGAACTCGTGACCGTGTGCGTGCACCTCGTCAATCATTTCCTTTGTTACGCACTTATGGTTTACATCCAAATCGAAATTATACTCATCCAAAAGCGCCATATGCTCTTCTGCCTTAAATTCGCTGATTAAAAACTGCATCGGCTGCTGCGGCATAAGCGCGCGCAGAGTAATCAGGCTGCTTTTGTGGAAGGAAATAAAGGTCACATGCTTTAAATCATAGACCATTTCTACCGTCTCGGCAACCTTGCTTGCCTGCACCGGCGAAAGCTCTGTCTTGATTTCAATGACGCAATGCTTATCGTACTTTTTGCAAATGCGCAAGTAATCCTCTAAGGTTGCGATGCACAAATCGCCGCGCTTTTCGCCGTCGATTTTGTCTTTGAACACGAGCTTGCGCAAACGCTTAAAGCTCGTCTTCTCCGGAAGCTTTTTCTCACCGGATACGCGCTCTGTATTGCCGTCGTGCATCAGAACAATCACGCCGTCACGCGTAAAGCGAATGTCGGTTTCTGCGCCGAAATAGCTGCGGTTGCCCGCTGCAATGAATGCGGCGGCGGTGTTTTCCGTCTCAATACCGCTCAAGCCACGGTGCGCCACCATTTTTACATTGCCCTTGTTGATTTTAATTGGCTCCATTTTCCCCACTCCTTATTTTGCATTTTGTGTTGCCACAATATTTGCTCCGAATATATCCTTCATTATAACATCGCCAACTGCGATTGGCAAGCACGGACGCGCTGCGTTAATTCTTTCCATGCATTCAAACACCTTATCCTTTGCAATGGCCCTGTCGGTCTTCACCGCAACGAGCACGCCTTCCTTGGTGCGCACCGTGCTGGTGACTGTTCTCTGCGGATTGGTGCACTCGTTTTTGGCATACACCTCGCCGCGCGGACAGGTGTTGCCTGTTACGGTAAAGGTTTTGTTATCCTCGCTTGTTACCGTGAGGCTGCAGCCCATTGGACAAACGATACAGGTTAAATTTCTCGTCATCTTACAAAACCTCCAATCCAAATTTTATTTCTTTTGCACCGGCAAGCTGCGCAGCGGTTAATTTAAGGCTTTCCATCTCGCCCGGCGCAAGACGCATTTTCTTCTTCGTCAGAAGCACTTCGCCGTCCTTTAAAACGGTGATTTTTGCGTTTTTATATACATCGGCTACGCGGAAATACACATTTGTATCCTTTGCCTTGGTGATGCGCTGCGGCACGGTGTAGCGGATTTTACCGTCCGTATGCAAAACTGCATCCATATCCGTATCCAGACCGTCTGCAATATACTGCGCTGCCGCCTGACCTGCGATTTCCGCTTCCTCGGAAACGAAATCCACCAAATCGTGTACATGCAATACATTACCGCAGGCAAATACACCTTCAATCTGCGTCTGTCTGTCCTGGTCAACCAATGCGCCGGAGGTCACGCGGTCTAAACAAATGCCTGCACCCTCGGTGAGCTCGTTTTCCGGAATCAAGCCGACAGATAATAAAAGCGTGTCACATTCTATGTATTCTTTTGTGCTTTCAATTGGCTTTCTGTTTTCGTCTACCTTTGCAATCGTTACGCCCGTTACGCGCGTTTTACCGTGGATTTCCACAACGGTATGACTGAGCTCTAACGGAATATTAAAATCGTTTAAGCACTGCTCAATGTTTCTTGCAAGGCCGCCGGAGTATGGCATCAGCTCGCACACCGCCTTCACGCTTGCACCCTCTAATGTCATGCGGCGCGCCATAATAAGGCCGATGTCGCCCGAGCCTAAAATCACAACATTTTTGCCCGGCATATACCCCTTCATATTGACAAACTTCTGCGCCGTACCCGCACTGAAAATGCCGGCAGGGCGTGTGCCTGCGATATTTAATGCGCCCTTCGCGCGCTCGCGGCAGCCCATCGCCAAAACGATTGCCTTTGCCTGAATCTGAAAAATACCGTCGGTCGGGTTGGTTGCCGTAATCACCTTATCCGGCGAAACCTCCAAAACCATTGTGCCCGTTTTGTAAGCAATACCGCGCTCATGTACCTGCTGCTCATAGCGCCAGGCGTATTCCGGACCGGTCAGCTCCTCGCCGAAGCGGTGCAAGCCAAAGCCGTTATGGATACACTGCTGCAAAATACCGCCCAAGCTGTCGTCGCGCTCTAAAATCAAAATATCGCGTACACCTGCATCATATGCTGCGACCGCCGCGCTCATACCCGCCGGACCGCCGCCGATAATTACCAATTCTGTCATAGCTTACACCTCCTTTGTCTTGCCAACATTGATATAAGAATCTCTGCCGCTCTTGGTGACCTGCTCGTAAGCCAGCCCGTGCTCACGCGCAAGCAGCTCCACAATATACGGACTGCAAAAGCCACCCTGACAGCGGCCCATCTGCGCTCTGGTACGGCGCTTTACGCCGTCGAGGTCAAGCGCCTTCGGGTTCTGGCGAATTGCTGCTAAAATTTCACCCTCGGTAACGCCCTCACAGCGGCAAACAATTTTGCCGTAGCTTTTATCCTTTTTGATGATTTCGTTCTTTTCTTCCATCGATGCCTCGCGGAAATGATGCATCGCTTCTCTAAGCGGATTGTAGTCTGCCTTTTCCTTCAATTCAAGCCCCTGCTCCGCCAAAAGCTCTGTCGCATACACGCCGATTGCCGGTGCCGAGGTAAGACCAGGAGACTCAATGCCGCCGAGTGTCACAAAGCCGTTTTCCGCCTTGATGATAAAATCGCCGGTGCTGCCTACGGCTCTTAAGCCGCAAAATGAGGTAATCGTGCGTCTGAACGGCATTTCCTTTACATTCTCGCACGCTTCCTTGATAATCTTGTCAAAACCCTCTGCACTTGTTGCCGTATTTTCCTTATCCTCCATATCCACCGAGGTCGGACCTGCCAACAGGTTTCCATCGACCGTCGGCGAAACCAAAATACCCTTACCCATTTTGGACGGTGTGCGGAAAATCGTATTTTTCAGCATACTGCCGCAAGCCTTATCCATCAATATGTACTCGCCCTTGCGCGGATGCACATCAAAGGAATCATCGCCAACCATTTTTGCAATCTTATCCGAGTAAAGACCTGCCGCGTTAATCACAAAACGCGCCTCGATTGCCTTTTCCCCTGCAAAAATTCTGTAGCCGTTTTCGGTTTTCTCGATAGCGGACACTTCAAAATTGCGCTCTAAATCCACCCCATTGTCCATAGCGTTGCCGACAGCGGCAATCGTTAATTCATACGGACATACAATTGCGCCCGTCGGTGCCACCAGCGCACACTCTACGGTATCGGAAAGATTCGGCTCGAGCTTTTTAAGGTCTTCTTTTTCTGCGATATACAAGCCCTTTACGCCGTTGGCGTTGCCGCGCGCAAGCAGTTCTTCCAGGGTTTGTCTGTCCTCGGCATTAAAGCCGATAACGAGCGAGCCGTTATTTTTATACTTTACGCCCAGCTCGCGGCAAACCTGCTCCATCATTTCCGAGCCGCGCACATTAAATTTTGCCTTCAGGCTGCCTTCCTTCGCATCGAAGCCTGCGTGCACAATGGCGGAGTTCGCTCTTGTCGCACCCGTGGCAACATCGTTTTCCTTTTCAATAAGGCACACCTTTACATCGTATTTTGCAAGCGTGCGCGCACACATTGCGCCGATGACGCCTGCGCCGATAATGGCTACATCATACATTCTGATTCTTCCTCCTTAACAATCCCTCCGTCACGGACAAAGTCCGTGCCACCTCCCTTTACACAAGGGAGGCAAAAAAAACAAAAAAAAGACGCACCAAAACAAAAGTAAACAGGGTACAAATTCCCCATAATCACTTTTGTTTTGATACGTCTCCAAATCTCAGTATCGAAAGTAGTATATCACGCGAATCGAATTTTGTCAATTCTTATTTAATAGGTAAAACCCTGTCGCTCATCTTTGGGTAAATACCGCTTCTTGCGTGCACGCCACCGGTCACACCCAATTCTTCAGGTCCTTTTCCCACAAATTCAGACTGCGTTCCCTTGACTGTAATATTTTCATCATCGATGGTTATAATGCCGAACACCGCTTCCTTGTACGGAAAAACATAGCGCAGGTTCGGATATTTTTCATCCGCGTCCGCTCCGTAGCGACCCATACAAGTATAGTTTTCCCCAATCCAGTGATTAGATACGGAATTTACATCCAGATACCATACATCGTCAATATTACAAACAAAATCCTCATGCATATGTCCGTTCGCCGAAAGAATAACCTTGTTCGGCGCGTTATGTAAAATTTGTCGAAGCTCTGCCGAATTTTTCACGGCACCAATACCGCCAAGACGCTGGTGCGAAAACAGCACCGTCGGATATTTTGTGTTTGCCAAATCCTTTTCCAGCCAGTCAAGCTGCTCCTGCGAAATGTACGGCAAAATTCCCGGTGTCTTCGCGTTCTGCTCAAAATAATTACTCTGCTCATAGGCAATGTACTCGCCGTTTACCTTCATATAGTTGCCGTCGAGCACAACAAAATGGAAGCCACCCATATCAAAGGAATAATACGAGCCGTAATCTACACCATAGTATTCAAAAATCTGCTTTTTTGTGCAGAAATCACAGTCATGGTTGCCGAGCACATGGTAGGCAGGCTTTTCAAAATTATTCCACATCTCCATGATTTTTGCTTTATTTGCATATACCGGGTAGTCCAGCGCGTTTTGGATATTTACCGGACGGTACTGCCTTTCGCATACACAGGTCTTTTCATCCGGATAGCAAAAGTCACCAAGCTGCACGATAAAGTCGACATTCTCTTTTCTGCACGCATCCAAAAATGTAGCAAGTCTCTGCTCGCAGTCGTGCATAATATCCACATGCAAATCCGCGATAACGCCAAATTTCACTGCCATAATCCTCGCTCCTTTTCATAAAAAAAACGCATCAAAATAAAGCTTCCCTTTATTCTGACACGCCTCCAAATCTCTGCGTCAAGCGCAGTATATCACGCCTTGCTTGCTTTGTCAAGCCTTTCTTTTCTGTAGGCGCGCGGCGGAATACCCTCTGCCGCAGAAAAGAAATGGCTGAAATTGCGCACAGCTACGGCATGGCAATTGATGCCGACATCAGCGAGCGCAGCGCAGATTTATTCGGCTTGGATTTGCACGACTTTGCAGCCTTTAAGAAAATGGGCGTAGACTACGCGCGCATCGACGGCGGCTATACCGATGAGGAAATCGTAGCCGCATCACATAACACCGCCGATGTTATCATCGAATTAAACGCCGTGCTCGCCACGGACGAATGGCTCGAAAAGCTTATCAAGTTAGGTATCAATAAAGAACAAATTCACTTTTGCCACAACTACTACCCGATGCGCTATTCCGGTATGACGAAAGAGGATTTAATTGAAGCGAATGCGGTCATCCACCGCCACGGCTTCACCGTCGCCGGCTTTATTCCGTCGAAAACGCATCCGCGCATTGCCTGCGGTATCGGACTACCGACAGCAGAGCGCTGGCGCGAAATGGATACGCACACCGTCATCCAGGAAGCGTTTTTATTCGGACTCGACGATATATATTACGGCGACGATTTTGCAGACATTTCCGAATTAAAGCTTTTGTGCGAAGCCGACCCGAATGTGGTTACCTTCCGCTTCCATCCGTTTGTTGAGGGCGGAATTTTAAAGTTCCTTCTATGCTCGGTCGCTGGAATTTTCTCGGTGGCGAAGCACCGGAAATTCTCGGCGTATTCGGCACGGCGGAGCGCGCACAAACGATGACCGACAGCTTTATTATCGACCGCAAAAGAGATATTCTCTATTCCGTATCGACAAACCACAACCATCACTCCCCGGATGTGATTGCGATCGACTTAAAAACCTTCCGAAAGCATATGCACGAAAAGGGCGATGTTAGTCGCGACAAACTATTGTATGCGCCGGGTGCGCCGGAGTACAAGCCTTTCGCCGACAACTGGCACGAAACGAAGGTGAACATCGCAAAATACGCACCGAATATTAAGGCAGAAAAAATTGAGCCGGTGCGCCTGTGGCGCGAATTTTCGCACCCGGAATTCAAAGAAATGCCGGTTGTCTCCCTTCGGTTTGTTTCCTCTAACTCATTGAAGGGCATTTGCGGAAAAGACGAATTTTTCCACTTCACAATCACGGACGGCAAGCTGCTTTCCCTCGAACCGGCCGCACCGCCTACGCCGAAGCAAATCCCTGCTTTCAGCGGACTCCCCGCCTACCCCGGCAGACAGTGGCGCGCAAACGCAACCTGCAGCTGCGAATGGTTAGATAGCGCTAACTTAGTCGGTACAGAGGACGGCTTCCTTGCGAAAGTCAATGCAGACGGCAGTGTATATTCTATCGGTCCAGCCATCAGCCAAGGACCGATTCGCGACCTGTGCTCGAACATTGAAGCCGGCATCGCTTATGGCGTTGGCGGTGACCAATATGATGTCGGCAATCTGTTTTCCTACTCTGAAAAGGATGGACTTAAATATCTCGGTGTTACCATCTGCGACCGCGCAGACGACGACATCGGCACCTGCGCAAGCTTCTATCCGACCTGCTGTGCAATCTCACCGGATGGAAAAACGGTTGCCGTCGGCGTCGGCGACCGTCTCTCCTGTGTATACATTTATACAAATCCTTATTTTAAATAAACACGCAAAAAAGACACCCGGTCGGGTGTCTTTTTTTGCGATTATAAAATTATTATAAAAATGTTTTGTAATCCTCGTAATTCCGTTTTAAGAGGTTTGGAATATCCAGGCCGTACGGGCAACGCGCCTTGCATTGTCCACAGCCGGTGCAGCCCTCGATTTTTTGCATCATCGCGGTACTTTCATCCGTTAAATACGCCGAAAGCGGTGCGCGGCGCAGCATCAGGCTCATGCGAGCGCAGGCGTGAATTTCAATCCCGGCAGGGCATGGCGAGCAGTAGCCGCAGCCGCGGCAGAATTCGCCTGAGAGCGCCTTGCGCTCCTCTTCGATAAAGTCTTCCATTTCCTTTGTAAGCACCGGGGCATTCGCCTCGGTATAGGACAAAAATTCATCCAATTCGCTTTCTCTTTGGATGCCCCAAATCGGCACAACCGGATATTTGTCTAAAAAGGCATAGGCGACATCGGAATGTGTAATGAGTCCGCCGGAGAGCGCCTTCATGCAGATAAAACCGACATCGTGCGCCTCACACAAGCGCACAAGCGCTTCCTCCTTTTCGCTTGCAAGATACGAAAACGGAAACTGCAGTGTTTCATAAAGCCCGCTCTTGACCGCCTGCTCTGCGACAGACAGGCGGTGGCTCGAAATGCCGATATGGCGAATTTTACCTTGCGCCTTTGCCTCCAGCATCGCTTCGTACATGCCCGTACCGTCACCCGGCATCGGACAGTAGGACGGATTGTGGAACTGATAAATGTCGATGTAGTCTGTTTTGAGCATTTTCAAGCTGTTGTCAAGGTGCGCCCAAAATTCCTCAGGTGTTTTCCCCATCGTCTTGGAGGAAATGATGATATTTTCACGCACATCTGCAAGCGCGAGTCCTATCTTTTCTTCACTGTCTGTATAAAAATTTGCCGTATCAAAATAATTGATGCCGCCCTTGTATGCCTTGCGCAAAATACGCACGGCAGTATCATAGTCTACGCGCTGAATCGGTAATGCGCCGAACGCATTTTTCGTAACAATCAATTCTGTTTTGCCTAAGCGTACTTTCTTCATTTTCCATCGCTCCTTTTTCTTTATTTTAACATAAATTCTATTGCCAATCAACTGTCGTCGTGTTATAATTTTATTCAAACGGATTTGAGGGGTGTTTTATAATGATTGAATATTGTCTGTTTCCGGGCGGCAAGACGCATGTTGTCACTTTCAGTTATGATGATGGGCACAAAGAAGACGAACGCCTGGCAAAGCTTTTTAATAAATATAAAGTCAAAGCAACCTTTCATTTAAACGGTATGCGTTTTGCAGGTATGACGGATGACGAGCTGGCAGCCCTGGGCGAAAGATATAACGGACACGAGATTGCCTGCCACACCTATCATCACGGCTATCCGGGATATGCACCCGCTGCTTCTGTTGTTACAGATACGATGCGGGATAGAGAACTTTTAGAAAAGATTGCCGGATATCCGGTGCTCGGCATGTCCTATCCGTACGGCAGCTATTCAACCGAAGCGTTGGAGGCAACCCGTTCTTGCGGCATTCTCTACAGCAGAACAGGAAACTATACAAAGAATTTTCGCTTGCCGACAAATTTTTTGGAATGGGATCCGACCTGTCATCACAATGACGCTATGGAAGTGGTCGATTTGTTTATACGCAGTGTCAATATGCCGAAGGGAACGGCGCACAAATCGGGATTTCGTCCGTTGTTTTTCATTCTCGGACATAGCTTTGAGTTCCGCACGGAAGAAGACTGGGCATATATGGAAGCTCTTGTAGAGAAGCTTTCCGGCTATGAAAACATCTGGTATGCGACAAGTATGGAAATCTATACCTACATGCAGGCACAAAAGCAGCTGCGTATTTCTGCGGATGAAAAAATCATCTGTAATCCGACGCGTACAGATGTGTGGGTAATCAAGGACAGAGAAAAGTTTCTTTGCATCAAAGCAGGGGAAACCTTAAAAATAAACGAATAAAAAATTGAATTGGAGTGTAAAAAATGATTGAATACCATATTTTCCCGGGCGGTACAAAACGCGTTGTGACTTTTAGTTACGATGACGGTCCGGAAAACGACGCAAGACTGATTAAACTGTTTGACAAATACAACGTGAAAGGCACATTCCATCTCAACAGCAAAAAATATCTGGAAATGAACGAAGCAGAACTCGCCGGTGTTCGTGCGCTTTATAAAAACCACGAAATTTCCTGCCACACACAGCGCCACGGCTGGCCGAGTTATATGCCGCTGCAGTCCGTTGCTACCGAAACCTTTGAGGACAGAAAGGTGTTGGAAAAAATTGCGGGCTATCCGGTAGTGGGTATGTCCTATCCGTACGGCGACTACGATGCAGAAGTCATTTGTGCGATGCGCGCCTGCGGCATCGTGTACAGCCGTACCACGAAAAACACGCAAAAATTCGGTATGCCGGAGGATTTTATGGCGTGGCACCCGACATGCCATCACCGCGATGCCGCTGAAAGGCTTGCCGCATTTTTACCGAACTTAGAAAAAATCCCGGGCTATGCACCGCTGTTTTACATCTGGGGGCACAGCTATGAATTCCGCACAGAGGAAGACTGGGCATATATAGAGGATGTTGTGTCACAGCTTGCAAACCGCGACAATGTCTGGTATGCGACCAACATCGACATTTATGACTATGTGCAGGCGCAAAAGCAGCTCAAAATCTCTGCGGATGAAAAAGTATTCTTTAACCCGACCGCAATGGATGTATGGGTATACAAGGATAAAAAGGACATCCTTTGCATCAAAGCCGGCGAAACGCTGAAATTAGATTGATTTTTAAAAAACTTCCCAAAAGGTTTTTTCTTTCGGGGAGTTTTTTTGTTGAATTTTTTTTGCATTTTCTGCGCACTTTCCGTTGCGCGAAGCTCCATTTTATGGTATAATCGTTTAGATATAATGAAGGCAGTAGGAGCATTTTTATGCATTTATGCATAAAAAATCCACGGCTTATGCATAAATATAAATATATTTCGCAGAAATATGCAGTTTTTACTTGACTTTTATGCAGATTTGCGTATAATTATAAATAAGCGTTATGCTGCACCCTATCATTATATAATAATAGAGGAGTTTTAAAATGAAGTACAAAATTTTCGTTGACGGACAAAACGGCACAACCGGTTTAAAGATTTTTGACCGTTTGGCAAAAAGAGAAGATATTGAGGTTTTAAAGATCGACGAGGCAAAGCGCAAAGACTTGGATGCACGCCTGGAAATGGTAAAAAAAGCGGACATCACATTTATGTGCTTGCCGGATGCGGCATCCAAAGAGCTTGCCGCTGCTGCGCCGCAAAGCGCACGCCTGATTGACACCTCCACCGCACACAGAACCCTGCCGGACTGGGCATACGGTATGCCGGAGCTTGGGAAGGCACAGGCAGAAAAGATTGCAGGCTCGAACCGCGTTGCGGTGCCGGGCTGCCACGCGACCGGCTTTGTGATGCTGGTTTATCCGCTGATTCAGTGCGGCATTGCAAACAAGGATTATCCGTTCACCTGCCACTCCGTAACGGGCTTTTCCGGCGGCGGCAAATCGATGATTGCCGCATACGGCGATGAAAATCGCCCGCTTGCCTACGCCAGCCCGCGCCAGTACGGGCTTGGGCAAAAGCACAAGCATCTGCCGGAAATGCAGGCAATTCCGGGCCTGGATTTTGCACCGGTGTTTAACCCGATTGTTGCAGACTACTACTGCGGTATGGTCACCAGCGTTCCGCTGCACAACCACCTGTTAAATGTCAAAAGCGCCGAGGAAATCCACGCAAAGCTTGCCGACTTTTACAAAGGCAATAAGCTGATTACGGTGCATCCGTTTGCAGAAAACTACGAGGAAGGCTTCATTGCCTCCAACACCCTGGACTCCAAGGACACCTTAGAGATTTTCGTTTGCGGTCACGATACGCAGACCGTGCTCATTTCCAGATTTGATAACTTGGGCAAGGGCAGCTCAGGCGCGGCGGTAGAATGTATGAACATTATGCTCGGTCTTGCACCGGAAACCGGATTGGAGGTTTAAATTATGCACAAAATTATCGAAGGCGGCGTATGCGCACCGCAGGGCTTCAAGGCAGCGGGCGTGCACGCAGGCATCCGCAAAAATAAAACAAAGAAGGATTTATCCTTAATCGTCAGCGATGTGCGCGCGGCAGCCGCCGGCGTGTACACGCAAAACCTTGTAAAGGGCGCACCGATTTATGTAACGCAGAAAAACATTGCCGACGGCTATGCTCAGGCTGTGATTTGCAACAGCGGCAACGCCAATACCTGCAATGCAAACGGCATCGAAATCGCCGAAAAGATGTGTGCGCTTGTAGAGGATACTGTCGGGATTCAGGCAAGCGATGTTATTGTGGCATCGACGGGTGTGATCGGTCAGCCGTTAGACATTGCGCCGATTGAAAAGGCTATGCCGGCGCTGAAGGATGCGCTCTCCACAAACGGCAGCGATGCCGCGGCAGAAGGCATTATGACCACCGACCTTGCCAAAAAGGAAATTGCCGTTTCCTTTACGCTTGGCGGCAAGGAATGTAAAATCGGCGGCATTGCAAAAGGCTCGGGTATGATTCATCCGAATATGGCAACGATGCTCGTGTTTATCACCACTGATGTGGCGATTGAACCGGCACTTTTGCAAAAAGCACTTTCCGAGGATATCCTCGATTCGTTTAATATGATCAGCGTAGACGGCGACACCTCTACAAACGATACAGTTTGCATCCTGGCAAACGGCACAGCAGGCAACGAAAGGATTACCGCCGAGGGCGAGGACTTTACCGCCTTCAAGAATGCACTTGCAGCTGTAACGGTACACCTGTGCCGCTCTATCGCAAAAGACGGCGAGGGCGCAACGAAGCTGTTAGAGTGCCATGTTGCAGGTGCAAAGGACAAGCAAAGCGCAAGAACGGTTGCCAAGAGCGTGATTTGTTCTTCGCTGTTTAAGGCGGCAATGTTCGGCGCAGACGCCAACTGGGGCAGAATTTTGTGTGCAGTCGGCTACAGCGGCGCAGATGTCGATGTAAACAAGGTTACCGTTTCGCTCGGCTCTGCAAAGGGCGAAATTCTCGTTTGTCAAAACGGCAGCGGCGTTGCATTTTCCGAGGATAAGGCAAAAGAGGTGCTCTCCGAAAAGGAGATTGATATCAACATTACGCTCGGCGACGGCATCGCCTGTGCAGACGCCTGGGGCTGCGACTTAACCTATGATTATGTAAAAATCAACGGCGACTACAGAACCTGATTTTCCTATAAAAAATTATACGGAAGGCGGAAAAGAAAATGAATTTATCTATGACAGAGCGTGCCCAGATTTTAACAGAGGCACTGCCGTATATACAAAAATACAACAACAAAATCCTCGTCGTAAAATACGGCGGCAACGCTATGATTAACGACGAATTAAAGGAAGCCGTTATGGGCGACATCGTTCTGTTGTCCTTAATCGGCATCAAGGTCGTGCTGGTGCACGGCGGCGGTCCGGAAATCTCGCAGATGCTCAATAAAATCGGCAAGGAAAGCAAATTTGTAGACGGTCTGCGCGTTACCGACGAAGAAACCGTAGACATCGTGCAAATGGTGCTCTCCGGCAAGTTAAATAAGGGGCTTGTAAACCTGATGCACATGAAGGGTGGCAAGGCAATCGGCCTTTGCGGTACAGACGGACATATGATTGAGGCGAAGATGAAGGATGAACGCCTCGGCTTTGTCGGCGAAATTACAAGCATCAACACCCAGCCGATTTTAGATGTGCTGGATGCCGGCTATATCCCGGTCATCTCCACCGTCGGCTGCGATGATGAAGGGAATATCTACAATATCAATGCTGACACCGCAGCTGCAAAGATTGCAGGTGCACTGCAGGCAGAGGGCTTTATCTCCATGACTGATATCCCGGGTCTTTTAATGGATAAAGACGATGAATCCACCCTCATTCGCAAGGTCAATGTCAGCGAAGCACCGCAGCTTGTCAGCCAGGGCATTATCTCCGGCGGTATGATTCCGAAGGTGGAATGCTGTATCGAGGCAATTCGCCAGGGCGTAAAGCGCGTGTTTATTATTGATGGCAGAGTTCCGCACTCGATACTGATTGAAGTACTTACCGATGAGGGTATCGGCACAATGTTCTTTTAAAGATGATTTTTGCGAATTGCTTCGTTGGTTTGATGCCGTATACAAGAGTATTACGCCATCAAATCCGCCTCGCACTTCATCAAAAATCCTTCTTTAAACCGTGGAAATATGCATAGCGCTGCGCTTCTGCTTCGTCTTATACAAATTTCCTCGTTAAAACGGTTGAATACAAAAAAACTAAAATCAGCATCTGATGCGGCATTTTGCTTGTAGTGCAAGGCGGCTGCGGACGCATAATACTCCTGTATATGCGGACGCACACAACACAGCAATACAACAAAATGACCATCAGAAACTAAAATAGAGAAGTTCTGGTGATATTATATGACAACTTTTGAAAAAGATAATCAGTATATCATGCATACCTATGGGCGTTTCGATTTGTGCTTGGTGAGCGGTAAGGGTTCAACGCTTAAAGACGAGAACGGCAAGGAATACATCGATTTTGGTACGGGTATTGCCGTAAACACATTTGGTGTGAGCGATGAGGCTTGGAACGCTGCGGTTACGGCACAGCTTGCAAAGCTGGCGCATACATCGAATCTGTATTATACAGAGCCGTGTGCAAATCTTGCAGAGCTGCTTTGTAAAAAAACGGGTATGTCGAAGGTGTTTTTCTCCAACTCCGGCGCAGAGGCAAACGAGTGTGCCATTAAGGCGGCGCGTAAGTACGGCACGGACAAGGACGAAAATAAAAACGAGATTATCACGCTGGTCAACAGCTTTCACGGCAGAACGGTAACTACACTGTCCGCAACGGGGCAGGATGTGTTCCATAAAAGCTTCACGCCGTTTACGGAAGGGTTTGTGTATACACCGGCAAACGATTGCGATGCGCTGCGCAAGGCAATCAGCCCGCGCACAACGGCAATTATGGTTGAAACTGTGCAGGGCGAAGGCGGCGTGATGCCGCTTAGCGAAGACTTTATGGCTTGCATTGAAAAAATCACCACAGAAAACGACATTCTTCTTATTATAGATGAGGTACAGACCGGCAACGGCAGAACAGGTCAGCTTTACTCATATATGGACACCTGCCTTACCCCGGACATTGTATCGACGGCAAAGGGACTTGCGGGCGGTCTGCCGCTCGGCGCGACGATGTTTAATGAAAAGCTTAAAGACATTTTGCCCCCGAGCACACACGGCTCAACCTTTGGCGGCAACCCGGTTTGCTGCGCAGGTGCGTTGAGCATTTTAGAGCGCATCGACGATGCACTTTTAAAGGAAGTGCGTGAAAAAAGCGCATACATCATTGAAAAGCTTACAAGCATACGCGGCGTAAAATCCGTATCGGGCAAGGGCTTCATGCTCGGCATTGAAACCGAAAAGAGCGCAGGCGACATTGTAAAGGCCTGCATGGAAAAGGGACTTTTAGTGCTCACGGCAAAGACGAAGGTTCGCCTTTTGCCGGCACTGAATATATCATATGCAGAAATAGACAAGGGACTTGAAATCTTAAAAGGAGTGATAGAAGCATGAAGCATTTATTGAAGCTTTCCGATTGGTCTGCAAAAGACATCACGGATACGCTTAATTTGGCAGATCAGCTCAAATACGAAAAAAAGAACGGCATTGCCCACAAGCATTTAGAGGGCAAAACGCTCGGTATGATTTTTGAAAAATCGTCCACAAGAACGCGTGTTTCCTTTGAGGTCGGCATGTACGAGCTCGGCGGTCATCCGCTGTTCTTAAGCTCGGACGATTTGCAAATCGGGCGCGGCGAGCCGGTCGAAGATACGGCGAGAGTGCTTTCGAGATTTATCGACGGCATTATGATTCGTACCTACACGCAAAAAGAGGTTGAGGATTTGGCAAGCTACGGCTCGATTCCGGTCATCAACGGTCTGACCGACTACGCACATCCGTGCCAGGTTCTGGCAGATTTAATGACCATCCGCGAGCACAAAACACTTTTAGAGGGCTTGAAGCTTTGCTTCATCGGCGACGGTAACAACATGGCAAACTCCTTAATCGTCGGCGGCATCAAAATGGGCATGGAAGTAGCCATTGCCTGCCCGGGCGATTATAAGCCGGACGCAGCGCTGATGAAATGGGCAAGCGAAAACGGCAAGTTTACCTGCACCGACAACATTTTAGATGCAGCCAAGGATGCAGATGTGCTCTACACGGATGTATGGGCTTCGATGGGTCAGGAAGCTGAAGCAAACGAAAGAAAGAAAATCTTTAAGGATTATCAGATCAATGACAGCGTAATGGCAGTGGCAAAGCCGGATGCAATGGTACTGCACTGCTTGCCGGCACACCGCGGCGAGGAAATCACCGCAGAGGTGTTTGAAGCACATGCAAACGAGATTTTCGATGAAGCAGAAAACAGACTGCACGCCCAAAAGGCTGTGCTTGTGAAGTGCATGGGAGATTGATTATGAAAGCTTATATTGTATTAGAAAACGGACAAATTTTTGAAGGCAAGCGCTTCGGTGCAGATACAGATGCCATCGGCGAGCTGGTATTTACCACAACGATGGGCAGCTATATGGAAACGCTGACCGACCCTTGCTACCATGGGCAGATTGTTTTGCAAACCTTTCCGCTCATCGGCAACTACGGCGTTGTGACAAAAGACATCCAAAGCGACAAGGTGCAGGTGGCAGGCTATGTCATTCGCGATTTGTGTGAGGCGCCGTCCAACTTCCGCTGCGAAGGGGATTTAAACAGCTTCTTAAAGGCGCAGGGCATCGCCGGTATCTACGGTGTAGATACGCGCGAGCTGACGCGCATCCTTCGCGAAAACGGCACGATGACGGCAAAAATCGTTTCCGAAAAGCCGGAAAGCACGGAGATGACCTATGCCATCAGCGACGCAGTCAAGGCTGTCGCAACGGGCGAGGTTAAGGAATACAAGGCAGACAATGCGACCCGCAGTGTGGCCGTACTCAACTTCGGCGCAACGCAGGGCATCACAGATGCACTTGTAAAGCGCGGCTTAAATGTATGCGAGCTGCCGTATGATACAGCAGCGGACAAGCTTTTAGCCTACGACGCAATCGTGCTCTCTGCCGGCCCGGGAGACCCCGCAGAAAACACGGCAGCCATCCAAACGGTTGCAGAATTGCTCGGCAAAAAGCCAATACTCGGCATCGGTCTCGGTCACCAGATTTTAGCTTTGGCTGCCGGCGCGAAAACAGAGAAGTTAAAGGTCGGTCACCGCGGTGCAAACATACCGGTGCGCGACTTAGAAAGCGGCAGAGTGCACATCACGGTGCAAAACCACGGCTATGCAGTGGTTTGCGATACCCTGCCGGACACCGCAAAGCTGCGTTTCGTAAATGCGAACGACGAAACCTGCGAGGGTGTGGAATATGAGGGTCTCAAGGCGCTCGGCGTGCAGTTCCAGCCGGAACGCGCCGCATTTGTGTTCGACAAATTTTTGGAAATGGTAGGTGAATGATATGCCGTTAAATCCGAATATTAAAAAAGTACTCGTTATCGGCTCCGGTCCGATTGTTATCGGTCAGGCAGCAGAGTTTGACTATGCCGGCACGCAGGCGTGTCGCGTTTTAAAGGACGCAGGCATGGATATCGTGCTCGTTAACTCCAACCCGGCGACCATCATGACCGACAAAGCCATGGCGGACGAAATCTATTTAGAGCCGCTCACGCCGGAAACCATCAAGCGTATTATTGAAAAGGAGCGCCCGGACAGCTTGCTCGCTTCCTTGGGCGGTCAGACAGGCTTGACCATTGCGATGCAGCTTTCCGAGGAAGGCTTTTTGTCGCGCATGGGCGTAAAGCTCATCGGTACAAATGAGGAAGCCATCATTAAGGCGGAGGACCGCGACCTCTTCAAGCAGACAATGCTTGAGCTCGGTCAGCCGTGTATCCCGTCTGATATTGCAACCGACATAGAGACCGCAACCGAGATCGCCGCAAGCATCGGCTATCCGGTCATCATCCGTCCGGCATTTACCTTGGGCGGTGCCGGCGGCGGTGTGGCATACAACGAAGACGAATTCCGCAAGATTGCGGCAAACGGTCTTCTCCTCTCCCCGATTACGCAGATTCTCGTAGAAAAATATATCTACGGCTGGAAGGAAGTTGAGTTTGAGGTTATGCGCGATGCCGCAGGCAACGCCATCACCATCTGTTCGATGGAAAACTTCGACCCGGTCGGCATCCACACCGGTGACTCCATCGTTGTAGCACCGGCAGTAACGCTTTCCAACAAGGAATACAATATGCTCAGCCAGGCAGCGCTCGATATTATTACCGCGCTGAAAATCGAGGGCGGCTGTAATGTACAGTTTGCACTCGACCCAAACAGCTTCGACTATGCCGTAATCGAGGTAAACCCGCGCGTATCGCGCTCGAGTGCCCTTGCAAGTAAGGCAACGGGCTACCCGATTGCAAAGGTAACCACTAAAATCGCGCTCGGCTATACCTTAGACGAAATCAAAAACGATGTGACCGGCAGCACATGGGCGTGCTTCGAGCCGGCAGTTGACTATATTGTTGTAAAATTCCCGAAGTGGCCGTTTGACAAGTTTGTCTATGCACAGCGCAAGCTCGGCACAGCTATGAAGGCAACCGGTGAGGTTATGTCCATCGGTCCGACCTTCGAAATGGCGATTATGAAGGCAGTGCGCGGCGCAGAAATCGGCTTGGACACACTCCAGCTGCGTAAGATGCAGGAGGAAGAGGACATCGAAGCTGCAATGGCGCGCATGGATGACCAGAGAATTTTTGCCGTATACGAAGCCCTTCGCCGCGGCATCAGCTTAGACAGAATCCACGAGATTACCAGAATCGACAAGTGGTTCTTATCCAAGCTCTTAAACCTTGTAAACTATGAAAACTCGCTTGCAGGCGGCCTTTCCGAGGAAAAATACCTCGAGGGTAAAAAGCTCGGCTATCCGGATGCAGCACTGGAAAGACTTTCCGGCTGCAAGGTGCCGATGCACAAAAGCTGCGTTTATAAAATGGTGGATACCTGCGGCGGTGAGTTTAAGGCACAGACGCCTTACTTCTACTCCAGCTTCGACGAGCATTGCGAAGCGCGCGAGTTAGAAACCACCGGCGAAAAGATTATCGTGCTCGGCTCCGGCCCGATTCGTATCGGTCAGGGTATCGAGTTTGACTACTCGTCCGTACACTGCGTTTGGACACTCAAGAAAATGGGCTACGAGGTTGTCATCATCAACAACAATCCGGAAACCGTTTCCACCGACTTTGATACAGCAGACCGACTCTACTTCGAGCCGCTCACACCGGAAGATGTTATGAATGTTATCGAGGTGGAAAAGCCGAGCGGCGTTGTTGTTGCCTTCGGCGGTCAGACCGCGATTAAGCTTGTAAAATTCTTATCCGACAGCGGCATCAGAATTTTGGGCACCTCCGCGGAAAGCATTGATATGGCAGAAGACAGAGAGCAGTTCGACGCGCTTCTGGAGCGCTTCTCCATCAAGCGTCCGCAGGCACTCACCGCAATGAATATGGAAGGTGCACTCGAGGCTGCGCACACGCTCGGCTTCCCTGTGCTGCTGCGTCCGTCCTATGTTATCGGCGGTCAGAATATGACGATTGCCCATACCGACGAGGATGTAGAGCGCTATATGAATATGATTTTAGCGCAGAAGATTGAAAACCCGGTGCTCATCGACAAGTATATGATGGGTAAAGAATTAGAGGTTGATGTTATCTCCGACGGTGAGGATGTACTCATCCCGGGCATTATGGAGCATGTGGAGCGCGCCGGCGTACACAGCGGTGACTCGATTGCCGTATATCCGCCGTTTAGCGTAAGCGACATTATGCTCGAAAAGATTATCTCCTGCTCGGAAAAGCTTGCGCTTTCCTTAAAGACGCAGGGCTTAATCAATATCCAGTATCTCATTTACCAGAATGAGCTTTATGTTATCGAGGTAAACCCGCGTGCATCGAGAACCGTGCCGTACATCAGTAAGGTTACGGGCGTACCGATGGTTGATTTAGCGACCCGCGTAATGCAGGGCGAGCCATTAAAGTCTCTCGGCTACGGCACAGGATTATATAAATCCTCTCCATACTTTACGGTAAAGGTGCCGGTATTCTCGTTTGAAAAGCTTTCGGGCATCAACTCCATTCTCGGCCCGGAAATGAAGTCCACCGGCGAGGTACTCGGTATTGGCAGAACCTTAAACGAAGCACTCTTTAAGGGCCTCGTTTCCGCTGGCTTCAACCTGCAGGGCAGAAACGGCGTGTATATCAACATGCATATGAAGGACCGCTACGAGGTGCTCCAGCTTGCAAAGAAGTTCGACGATGCAAAAATTAAGATTTATGCATCCCCGGCTTGTGCGGAGCTGATTGAAGCGCTCGGTATTGATGTCATCGCCGTAAAAGACGAGGATGTCAGCCCGATGCTCGAGGAAAAGACCTTCGACTACATTATCTACACCAATGGCGGCAAGCCGGAGGAAATTGAAGCTTATATCAAGCTGCATATGCAGGCACTGCGCTTGTCCGTTGCATGCTTGACAAGTCCGGATACGGCAAATGCACTGGCAGACATTATCTTAAGCCGCTTTAACCAGCAAAACACCGAGCTTGTGAACATCACTGCACTGAGAAGCAACAAGCAGAAGCTCAAGTTCTTAAAGATGCAGGGCACCGGCGACGACTACATTTTCTTTGACAACTACAAGGGCAAGATTACCTGTCCGGAGCCGCTGGCAATTAACCTCACCGACCGCCACTACGGCATCGGTGGCGACGGTATGGTCTTAATCGAAAAATCCTCCGTTGCGGATATGAAGATGCGTATGTTTAATGCAGACGGCAGCGAAGGTCAGATGGCAGGCAACTCCATCCGCTGCGTTGCAAAGTATCTGTATGACAACGATTTCGTGAAGAAGGAAAAGATGACCATCGAAACACCGAGCGGCATCAAAGAGGTTAAGGTATACCTCTACAACGGTCAGGTGCGCAGCGCATGTGTCAATATGGGCAAGGCTGAATTTGCACCTGCAAAGCTTCCGGCGAATTTCGATATGGAGCGCGTGGTTAACGAGCCGATTACCGTCGGCGGCAAGGAATACAAGGTTACCTGCGTATCTATGGGCAATCCGCACTGTGTTGTATTCTGCGACCGCGTAGACAACATTGATGTAGAAGCCATCGGCCCGCTCTTTGAAAACAAGGCAGAGCTGTTCCCGGAGAGAATCAACACCGAGTTTGTTCGCGTTGTCGATAAAAAGACAATTCGTATGCGCGTTTGGGAGCGCGGTAACGGCGAAACACCTGCCTGCGGTACTGGCGCTTGCGCAGCGGTAGTTGCTGCAGTGGAAAACGGCTACTGCTTAAAGGACGAGGACATCGTTGTTCGCGTTAAGGGCGGCGAGCTGATTGTTCGCTACACCGACAAAGCTGTTTATCTTACAGGTAACGCAGAGCTTGTATTTGAAGGTACAATCGAATATTAAAAAATGAAGGGCGAAGCTTTCTTCGCCCTTTTTCCCATGGAGGCAGTCAAATGGATTTCGAAAAAATTGTTGCAAAAATTGAAGACCTGAAAGATGAATATCTGCAATTCTGGATGGAGGTTGTCAACTGCGAAAGCCCGACAGACTATAAAACCGGCGTGGATATGTGCAGCAATATGTTCATAAACAAGGCGAAAGAGCGCGGATGGAAAATAGATATTCAAAAGCAGCCTGTGTCCGGTGATGCAGTCTGCATCACCTTAAACCCGGATGCACCGGGCAAGCCGTTTTGCCTGTCTGCACATTTGGACACCGTGCATCCGCTCGGCAGCTTTGGCACGCCTGCTGCACGCATTGAAGGCGACAAGCTCATCGGCCCGGGTGTAACAGACTGCAAAGGCGGCGCCGTTTCCGCACTTATGGCAATGGAAGCCCTCGACAAGTGCGGCTTTACAGGCCGTCCCGTCAAACTGATTCTGCAAAGCGATGAGGAAAACAGCAGCCGTACCAGCAATAAAACGACCATCTACTATATGATTGAGCAGGCAAAGGGCTGTGTTGCTTTTTTGAATCTCGAAGGCAACAAACGCTATGACAACGCCTGCATTGCAAGAAAGGGCATTGCCAAGTATAAAATCGAAATTACGGGCAAGGCTTGCCACGCCTCTGTATGCACTGAAGGCATCAGCGCCATCCGCGAAGCAGCGATGAAAATCGTCGAGCTGGAGAAAAACCAGGACCCGGATGGCATCACCGTAAGCTGTGGCATTATTTCCGGCGGCAGCGCGGAAAACACGGTGCCGGAACATTGCACCTTCACGGTTGACACGCGCTTTGCCGACGATGCACAAATGAAAGAGGTTGATGCGCTTGTGCACAAGATTGCAAACACCGCTTTTGTAAAAGGCACAACCGCAACCGCTACGCTATTAAGCAGCCGCATTTCCATGCCGAGGAAGGATACAAATGTTGCGCTTGTAGAAGCGCTCAATATATACTGGAATGAAGCAAAGCTTCCGGTTTGCGAGCCGGTAATGTGCTTCGGCGGCTCGGATGCGGCATACATCAGCGCCGCAGGCATTCCAACTGCAGACAACTTAGGCATCCGTGGCGGCGGTATTCATACCTTAGGCGAATTTGCCTATATTGAATCCTTGCCGATTTTCGCCGCAAGACTGGCTGTTGCAGCGGCAGCGCTGCCGGATTCCTTTAACGAAAACTAATATCACATACACAAAGACCGCAGGCAATCGCCTGCGGTCTTTGCATCCGTGCTGAATATGTAACCTGTGTCGCAACAGAACAATCAAATTATACACCACATCTGGCGTAATGTCAACACATCAAATGTAGTGTATGTTAAAATTTTTCCGAGGTGATTACTTTGGAAAAATGTGCATTGCGCTTAAAGGCACTTCGAGAAGATCACGACCTGACCCAAACCGATGTCGCTACTATCTTAAAAACAACTCAACAAGTTTATTCACGATATGAAAACGAAAAAAATGAAATACCGATACATCACATTATAACACTGTCAAGATTTTATAAAGTAAGTTGTGATTATATTTTAGGTGAAACTGATGAGATGAACTAATATACCGGCTTCAATAGCAGGGGGTTCTTATGGGGGACTGCAAGTCCCCCTAAGCCGTTTTAAGGGGGTTGAAGGGGGAGAATCGGAACTCCCCCTTCGTTTTGCTACTTTTGCAATCAAAAGTAGGTCCTCCTGGCAGGGCATAATATATAAACCTATTTCAAGGTAACAGTTCAACGCTTTGTAGCATAGCTATACATAATAAAAAACGGATGCAAATGCATCCATTTTTTATGCTTGATTTTTTATATATTCTGTTAATTTATCCGGAAAATTGACTGTACAGCCGTCGGTTAAGCTGTCATACACATGCTGCATCAAATCCGTATCTGCTACGCCCCACGCGCGCACATTAAAGCCCAGATGATGCCACTTTGCCACATTTTCCGGCGTAACATTTTCTGCCTTCGGGCAAAGCTCTTCAATGCCGAGTGCAAGCAGCGCCTGCACTTCCGCATCGGAAAAATCACCCTTTAAATACCCTGTACGCAAAATCGGCGCGTAAGCTCTTATTGCCTTAAGACTGTCTAAATTAAACGAGGTAATCATCACACGCGCACCAAGGTCGTATTTCAGAATCATATCCGCAACCTCTTTTTCAATGCCCGATTGCTTGATTTCGATGGCAAGCGTTAAATCGCGCCAGCCGAAGGCCTGTAAAAATTCCTCCAGCTTCACGATTCTGTCCTCTAAACCATCCTTCTTTACGCGGAACGCCAGCAGTTCTTCATAAGTATAATCTGCAATGCTGCCTTCCTCGCCTGTCACACGCGCAAGCGTATCATCGTGAAACAGCACCAAAACGCCGTCTTTTGTGCGTTGTACATCCGTTTCAATGCCGTTTGCGCCCATATACAAGCCGAGGTTAAACGCCATCATCGTATTTTCCGGTGCATATTCACTCGCGCCGCGGTGCGCATAATTTACAAAATGCGTGCGGCTTTCATTTAAAATCACATTGTCCATACTCAAGCGGCAGCTTTCCAGAAACAATGGCCACTCCGTCGGGTCGATAAACGGATTTTTTTCCGTTTTTCCGATGAGCGCCGCCTTTTCCTGCGTATGATTCTGTCCGGCATGATTGCCCATAAACACATCTACATGCTCTTGTTTTAAGCGTTCAACCGAATTGTAGAACTGACCGCGTAAAAGGTACGAGCGGCAGTGCGTATAGCGACGGCGGTAGTAGTCCTTCTTCAGCTGATTTGCGCTTGCGCCGCCAAAAGTGCCGACGCGGTAGGTTTTTCCGTCCTCCTCGACATTGAAAAACAGAGAATATGTGCCTTCCGTGTGTCCCGGCGTAAACAGGCAAAGAATCTCCATCTCCCCGATTTTTATCACGCCGCCGTCGGTATAATACACATCCGGCGTAAAGCCTTTAATGTATTTTACATCCTCTCTTGCAAGGTAGGTCTTTGCACCCGTCAGGCGCACAAGCTCTGCCGTCGCGTCCGTATGGTCACCGTGCCCATGCGAGTGCAGAATGTGCTTTACATCCATAATGTCAAAGCCGAGCATCTCAATGCCCTCTTTGATATTGTCTATATTATAATCGTAGCCCGTGTCAATCAGCACAAGTCCCTCGCTCGTCACCAAAAGGTGCGACGATGCCTTTCTTGTGCCGATAAAATACAAATTCCCGACCATTTTAAACGGAGCAATATCCGAAATCATTGCGCTCTCCTCCTAAGCTGTTTTCTTTATTGTAACACAATTCAACCTACTTGGCAAGCGCATATGCACTTGACTTTTAATGCGTCGTGCGTTATATTTATTAAAGAAACCCATTCCAAAAAGGAGAGAGAAATATGAAGAAACAGATTATAATCGGCGCCGCAATTGCGGTTGCAGTAATTGCCGTAGTTGTTGCAGCAATTCTGATTTTCAAAGCACCGCCGATGCTGACGCATCCGATTGAAGAGGTCAAAAGTGTAACCATTACGTTTGAACCGTATGCACAGGGCGCTAATCAAAGCACAGAGCTGCACCAAAAAGCAGATATGTATACCACCTATCGCCTCGTTGAAAACAGCGTGAACTGCAAAAAAATCGGTCCGTTTAACGAGGGTATGGCTCATGACCCGGCTTATGAAATCATATTCACCTATGCAGACGGCACAAGTGACAGACTTTTTGCATCCGGAGACGAGGAATACATCCTGCGCTGTATAAATCCAGATGCGATGATAGAAAAGCAAAAATTCGTAAAGGGCCGTTGCCCGGATATGGAACCGTATATCGCTATGTGGTTAGAATAATACATAAAAAGAACGGATGCAGATGCATCCGTTCTTTTTATGCACAAAGCTTATTTAAAATTTCTTCCAAATCCGCAATGGAGCTTAATCCCGAAAAGCTGTGCACCAGCTCGCCGTGCTTGAAAAACAAAAAGCTCGGCACGGTCGTGATGCCATACTCCTCCGCAAGCGCCATACATTCATCCACATCAATTTTCCCGACAATGGCTTTGCCCTCAAAAAGCTGCGCCAGCTCGTCCACAATCGGGCCCATCATCTTACAAGGTCCGCACCAGGTTGCAAAAAAGTCTGCCAAAACCGGCTTACCCGAAGAGAGCGCCTCTTGAAATCCGTTCACATCAAAATGCATTGCTGCCATAAAAATCAACCTCCTTTAATATCACTTTAACCCATCCGCAGTTTTCTGTCAATAGCTTGACCGTTTTCTTCAAAAATCATTCACAAATCCAAATATTCCTGCTCCAGCACTTTGCACACCGCGCGCCCGTTCGACGCCTCGCACATTGCCTTTAAAAAGCCTTCCGTCTCGTGCGTTTTTGTAAACACATACAGCTGTGCGCGGTCTGTATAGGTAATGTCTTTAATCGTGTGCCCGCGCTGCTCCGCCTCGTAGCGCAGCTTGCCCAAAAGCGTGTAGTCGCACGAAACCTCCACCACATCGCACAAAACGCGCGTAATGATGCCGCCGGCATCCACGCCAAGCTTTGCACTCGCACCATAGGCGCGCACCAGACCACCGCCGCCGAGCAAAATACCCCCGAAATAGCGTGTAACCACAACGCACAAATTCGTCAAATTCTCCTTGCGCAGCACATCCAGAACCGGGATGCCTGCCGTGCCGGAGGGCTCACCGTCGTCGCTGTAGCGGCAGATGTTGTTTTCATCAATAATATAGGCATATACATTGTGCGTCGCGTCATAATACTCACTGCGCAGCGCATTGATAAAGGCAAGCGCCTCCTGCTCCGTTTGCACCGGCAGGACATGCGCAATAAACCTGGAGCGCCGCTCTATCATTTCTGCGCTTGCACGCGCGCGGATTGTACGATACTCTGTTTTCATTTATGCATCCCTCAAAACATAATTTCTCAGCTTTGCATAGCAAATTTCATCGACCAGCGCCTCGATGCGCGTGCCGCTTTCGGTATATTCTTCCGAAAGCACCATCTGGTCGGTATGCAGCATCGGTAAAAGCGCACCCTCGCTGTACGGAATTAAAAAGACAGCCCTCTGCTTTTTGCCCGGCACAATATCCTCGAGCGCTTCGCGGAATTTTTCCATCCCTGCTTCCGTTTTTGCGCTGATACACACCGTCTTGTCTGCACCGTCCACCTGCGCCGGAAGTCCTTCCGTGTCCACACACATATCAATTTTATTTAAAACCGCCAGCGTAGGCTTGCCCGTTGCCTTCAGCTCGCTTAAAATCATATTTACCACTTCAATATGTCTGCGAAACTCAACATTGGATGCGTCAATCACATGAATCAGCACATCGGCAAGCGCCGCCTCCTCCAAAGTCGATTTAAATGCCTTTACCAGATGATGCGGCAGCTTGCGGATAAAGCCGACCGTGTCCACCATCAGAAGCTCGCGGTTGTCCGAAAGCGTTAAGTTGCGCTGTGTCGGGTCCAGCGTGGCAAACAGCTTGTTTTCCGCCAAAACATCCGCCTGCGTTAAAAGATTCAACAGCGTGGATTTGCCGGCATTGGTATAGCCGACAATCGCCGCAACGGTTTGCCCGTCCTTTTTTCTGCGACTGCGCAGAAGATCGCGGTGCTTCTGAATTTCATTTAACTCGTCGGTTAAATACTCAATTCTGCGGCGGATATGACGGCGGTCGGTTTCAAGCTTCGTTTCACCCGGGCCGCGCGTACCGATACCGCCGCCAAGACGAGACAGCGCACTGCCCATACCCGTCAGTCGCGGGAGCATATACTTCAGCTGTGCCAGCTCAACCTGGATTTTACCTTCCTTCGTTTTTGCTCTTGCCGCAAAAATGTCCAAAATCAGCGCCGTACGGTCCAAAACCTTCAAATCGGTTGCATCCGTAATGTTTCTGACCTGTACCGGCGAAAGCTCATCATCGAAAATAACGGTTTCGGCATGCAGCTCAGCCGCGGCGGTTTTAAGCTCCTCCAGCTTACCCTCGCCGAGGTAAGCCGCATTGTCGGGCGACGGTCTGTTTTGCACCAAAACGCCGACAACCTCTGCCCCTGCCGTATTTGCAAGCTCTTCAAGCTCTGCAATGGATTCCTCTGTCGTATCCGTCAGCACATCCAGGCTGCCGGTATGCACGCCGGCTAAAATCACGCGCTCTCTTTTTTCTTCGTTTTCATACATATTGCCGTCACCTGCCTTTTTACTCTGTTATATAAAGTATAGCATATTTTATTAAAAAAACCTATACTTTTTCTAAAATTTTTCCGCAGTACGCTACAGGTGCCTTCTTTGCCTTTTCTGCATCGCGCGCCAGCTGATAAACCCGTAAATATCGTTAAATAAAAAGACAATAAAGCAAACCGTAACGGAAATATACATCGTATCCTGTAGCGACGCCATACTCCAAAGCAAAATCAAAACAATATCATTTGCCGCATAGGCAAGCGCAAAATACGGACTGCGGCGAAAGGTTAAATACACCGCCAAAAAGCTTGTTGTGACCGACAGCGTGCTCGCAAACAGATTTGCCGTATGAAAATAGCGCAGGATAAAGTAAAATGCGAATGTAACCGCCGCCGTTAAAAGCCACATAAAAATGTGCTCCCTTTTGCCGATGCGCCCAACCTCCACCTCGCTTCTTCTGCCCTTATACGGATGCCGAAGCCACGCAAGCAGCGAAAATACCGCCATCGGCATCGTCATACCGAGGTAGGTCATCATTTCGCCGTAGTAGGCAAATCCCCAAGAAATCACGCCGTAAATCAAGATGAATACAATCATCAAAAGCTGCCCGAACGGATTGCCCTTTGCATTAAATATCAGCGAAGTTACGCCAATAAGCGATGCGGCAAGCGTTAGATAATGCGTGCGGTCAAAAGCGACAAACGCCGCCAGTATAAAGGCAACCGAGCCGCACCACAATCCAATTTCTCTTGCATTAAAATATCCGAAAAGCTTTTTCATTATAACACCCCTAAAAAAACAAGCATTCGCCCTGCACATCTTCTGAGACCTAACGATGTGCAAACGAATGCCTATGCATTACACTACCCGGTGGCAGTTTGTTTCTTATTCCTTTTTACTGTCTTATTTTAACACAAAGCCATATGTTTTTCAACCGCAACAGCCATATTTTTTCGCCGCCGTCCCCTTTTTTACGAAATACAGAGGGCCGCAGGTCACAAACTGCACAAAAAATTCAAAAAAAGACTTGCAAAACTGAAAAAATGTGGTATACTTATTAGGTATCATATGCAAATTTACAGATGAAATTTTTAGGAGGTATATACTTATGGAAATCGCTAAGAATATAGTTATGGTACTTCACATTATCGCTTCGATTGTATTGATTGTTGTTGTATTGATGCAGTCGGGCAAATCTGCAGGTCTTTCCGGCTCGATTGCCGGCGGTGCTGAAACATTTTTCGGCAAGAACAAGGGTAAGACCCTCGATGCAATTCTGCGTAAGTGGACAGCATTTTTCGCAATCCTGTTCCTCGCAACCAGTATTGCACTTTCCGTTATCGTAATGACGCTGACCGCTCCGACTGCTCCGAGTGCAGCAGGCTCCGAAGTTCCGCTCAACCTCGAGGATTTGATTCCGGTAGAGGGCACAGAAACGACTCCGGAAGCACCGGAAGCTCCGGCAGCTGAGTAAGAATTAAAAACAGAAAGCGATGTGAAATTCACATCGCTTTTTCTTTTTTCACGCTTTTTCGCGCAAAAGCATAAAATGTAGTAAATAAGCGCGAAGGAGGTGGACTTATGTATATTTCTGACAGCGAAACAACCTGCACTCGCGAAACAGAGCGCGCTTGCGGCTGCTCGGCAAGAAGCCTCGTAAGCTGCGGCTGCGGCTACAACATCGTGCTCGCTCTTTTGGCAGCACTGTTTGCGGTAGCGCTCGGTTTGATTTTCGGCATTGTATTCGCCGAAACGCTGTTTACTTCGCTTGCCCTCATCATTGCGGCAGCCGTTTTATTTGCAATCTTCCTCATTATTTTCCTGCTGCTGCGGGCGTGCTTCTGCAGGCGAAGCTGACGCAAGAAAAAACAAATGAAACAAAAAGCACAAGGGAGTTCCCTTGTGCTTTTTACTATGCTTTAATTACAGATTAAGCACCTCTTTAATGTGTTCGACCGCCAGCTTTATCAGCGCAAAGTCCGCATTGTCGCAATACGGTTGCGGCTGACCGTACATAAACATCGTTACCTCATAGCCACCACGGCATTTTACATCCTCGGTAATAAAGTAGCCCTCACTGCCGTTTGTGTTCGACAAAGACAGCACGCGCTTATCTTCAAAGCAACCATCAATACGCATACCGATTTCAGAAAACAATTCATATGGGAAGGACGCAAATACCAGGTTGCCAAAGGCAACTACCGTCTGCTGTATCGGAATGCCTATTAGCTCCGGCTCGCTGTTTTCGTATGCAGCAATCGTATCCAATGCATATTGGCGCAGTGCGCCCTCAAAATTCACGGTATGCTCTTTGTATTTTTCGTAGAGCGCTTTCGCTTCCTCAAGTGGCAATCTTGCCTTGAGCGGCACTAAAATTTCCTTGCCTTCGCATATCAGCTCTACCGCTTTGTAATCATAAATTTCTTTATAAATGCGCACGGCATCCTGCGCCGCAATATGGCCGAGCTCTTCAGCATAGCGGAAGCCCGTATACATACCGCCGGTGGTGTCTCCATTGGAAAGACGCGGGCCGACATCGCCCTCCGCTCCGTTAAAGAATGCGGTAATTGCACCGCTTTGATCCTCCAATTGGTCTGTCATAAAGCCCGACCAGTCGCGGGTAATTTCCAAATTTCTGCCCGCCGCCGTACCGTGACAGCCGTAGTGAATCATATTTGCGACAACCGTGCCGGCTTCATTTTTAAAGGAAATAACGGTCATTTGCGGATTGAACGGTCCCCACGGATTCTGACCGAGCACTATGCGATTGTCCTCAGTCAGCTCGCGGCGATTTATACCCACATAGCTGTTACCGCTTGCCGTACCGACTGTTACCGCCTGCGTATTATTTATTGCCTGTTCGGCTGCCTTCAGGATGCCCGGAATCAAAATGCCGTCGCAGTATTCCTTGTCAATACCGCCCCAACCGGCCTGCCCATTTGTATTTGGACCGGAATGGGTATGCGTTGCGCTGATGATACATTTCTGCTTCGGAATACCGAATTTTTCAGAAATCTGCGCAAGCACTGCCGCTGTCATTTCGGTGTTCAAAAGACAAACTGTTACCGAAACCATCAACGCCTGCGCTTTGCCCTGCTTAAAATAAAATGCGGTCGCCGTCAAATCATCCGCCACAGCGTTTGAAAACACATTCGGTGAATAGCCATAAAGCTGACAACCGATTTTCGGCGTAATGATTTCGCGTGCAACGCCCATATACAGTTTTTCCATAGCGATCCCTCCGCCTTGCTCTCTTTGATTTCATTATATAGCGCACCACGCATATTTTAAAGGGCTTTTCTTCTTTTATAATTCGCAAAAATTCTGATTTGCTTGACACACAAAACAAAATATAGTATTCTGTTTATAAGGATGTGAGAATTGATGCTTCACCAAAAGTTATTAACCGGGCAAACGCCCTTCTACGCAACGGTCGGTACTGCAAGCGCCTTCCCACTGCATCGGCACCCGGACATTGAAATCAGCTATTGTCAAAAAGGCAGCTATAAAATTGTTATCAACAACCAAACGCATACCATCAGTGAAGGCGAATTTGCCCTAATTTTACCGCTGGACCCACATGAATATCCCGACTCAGAAAACACGGATGCACAGAGCCTCACCCTCATGCTCGGTCCGAATTTTTTAGGCGAATACTACAAGCCTTTTATTCACTCTGCGTTTGAAACAGTCTACTCCCTTAAGACAGACGCACCCGAAAGCACTACCTTGATGCACCTGTTTGAAGAAATCTTCCATTTGCGAGAACACCCTACGGAATTTTCAACATTGAAAATTCACGGTAATCTTTATCAGATTTCTGCACTGATGCTCGAGCATTTGCCAATACAGCAAAGCAAAAAAACACATACAAAAAATCTGCAGGATCTTTCCAAAATCGAAAAGGCGCTTGAAATCATTCATCAAGACTATGCCGAGCCGCTTTCTATCGATACAGTCAGTCATATATGCGGCTACAGCAAAAGCAATTTCTGCACTACTTTTAAAAACATCACGGGCACAACCTTCCACAGCGTATTAAATCAGCACCGCATCGAGATTGCGTGCCTGCATTTACAGGGCAGCGACTTAACCGTGGAGGAAATTGCCGAAAAGGTCGGCTTTGCCGATGCAAAATCTTTCTGCCGCGTGTTCAAAAAGCAAATCGGCATTACCGCCGGAGAATACAAGAAAAAGCACAGAGCCATCTGAGCCTCTGTGCTTTTTTTTACCCTTCCATATGCCTTGCAAAAAACCCGGCTGCCGCCTGCGCAAGCTTTTCCTCCGCCTCGCTCGCAATCGCCTTGTCATCGGAAAAGAATACTACACTCCCTAAGCAGTCCCCCTCAGCGATAATCGGACAAACGACGCTTGCAAAGTGCTTGTCCGTGCCGTCAATGAGCGGCACGAGCTTGTTTGTGCCGACTGCCTTGACATAGCTTGTTTTGCCGTCCATCAGTCGTTCCAACTCTGCGCTGACCGGCTTCTCCAGAATTTCGCGCTTAGAGGCACCGCTGACAGCAATAACGGTATCACGGTCGGTGATGCAGGCGGGCAGATTACTCGTTTTGGAAAGCGACTCTGCATACTGTGCGGCAAATTCGCCAAGCTCACCGATGGGCGAATATTTTTTAAAAATCACCTCGCCGTCACGGTTGGTGAAAATCTCAAGCGGGTCGCCCTCGCGGATGCGCATCGTGCGGCGGATTTCCTTCGGGATAACCACCCTGCCCAAATCATCTATTCTTCTTACAATTCCCGTTGCTTTCATAAAAAATGCTCCTTTTGGTTTTAGTTACATCTCTATTGTGTGCAAGCAAGGAATTTTTATGTAAGGGAAATGGTGGAAATGATTTTTTGCGGCTTTACGCCTCTTCAAACAACGGGTGCAAATAATATACCGTATCATTCGAAGAAGAGCTGCTGTCCGACGAATGACCGTAATGGTATTGCCAGAGGCCGTGCTTCTTTTTGGCTGTATGAATCGAAACATATTCATAGCCTTTGTTGAAGGTCGGGTTTTTGGAATAAAAGGAACGGTCCACAAGCGCGATAATCCCGAAAAATGCGCCGTCCTTTACCAAAATTTCCTCGTCCTTGATTGGGCGGCAATATGTCTCGCTGTCAGCGCTGTTTTGATCATAGCCGTGGTCATCCTCATGGTAGGCATCCAAATCAATTCTCCAAAGATCTGCCTCTGCGCGTATTTTTTTGTATTCATCATCACTGTATTCTGTCTCGACAACATGAATGTCCGGCTCCTGGCTTGTCCACATAGGATATTCCGGGCTGCCGCACACAAGCATGTCCGTTGTTTTTTCGGAAACGGTAAAAAGCTTCATTGTATTTTCCCCTCTTCTATTCTTTAAATTCATTTGCAATTCTTTTTTGCATAAATGCTTGAACATCCTCGCCCATACTCAGCGCTGCCCACGCCTTCATATACATGGAAACAAAGGTGCAATACGGCAGAGTGCCGATATGCAGCGCTTCAAATAACTTTGTGCTTTCATAGCTGACACCGCCACGCACATTTGCCGCATAAACCGGGATGCCCTTTTCCGCTGCACTTTTGCAAAATTCTGCAAAGCACGCATTTTCGGTATTGAGCGTTGCCGAATGGTAGGGCTTTACAAGCACAGCCTTCACCCTTGCAAGGTCATAGGCATAGCCGTCGCCCGGATGACTGTCAACAACCAGTATCTCCGCACGCTCTGCATACTGCACTGCACCGAGCGCATTTATTTTTTTCGCCGTCGGCACGGCATTGACTTCAATTTTATCGGTATATATTGCATAGGGCTGACCGTCGATACTGTGCAAATCCGCATCGCACTCGCGGTGCTGTAAAAGCCTTGTCGGAATATGGATGCCCGTAAAGCCTTCCCCATCGTTTTTATAGCTGACAAACACGCCGCCGCTTGCTTTGCTTTTGATAAATTCCACAGCAGCTTCAAAGTTTGAAAAGCCGTTCGTTCTTGCATCCTCCAACGGATATGCCGCAGATACAAACACAATCGGGATTTTACAATCGCCGAAGGCATACTCCGCCGCTACGGCACTGTATTGCAGCGTATCCGTGCCGTGTGTTACGATGATGCCGTCGTAATCTTTTGCAAGCTGCCGCGTAAGCTCGGCTTGCAAAAGGTTTAACGCCCCTGCCGAAAGGTTTTCACTTAATATACTGTACGGCGAAGCCGTAACAAATTCAACTTCCTTTTGGTATTGCTCAAAATGCTTCAGCAAAATATAATTTGCCGCACTGTCGACCGAAACCCAGTCTTTGTTTGCGCGACTACCAATCGTTCCGCCCGTAAACAGCACAAGAATTTTCACGGCCGTATGTCCCCTTTCGTATAATCCTCCGCACCAGTATACCATATTCCATACCCTTTTTCAACCGTTGCAAGCATCCTTGCGCAAAAATGCACAATAAAGCATTGTTTTTCGACAAATAATTTTTAAAAAATATCATTTTGACAAATTCTTGCAAATGTGGTAAACTATGAATACGGAAAAGACAATAATAAGCCGTATCGGCTTAAGGCAATAGCGGAGGACGACAGCATGTCTTACGAAATTGGTGACAGAATTTTATATCCTATGCACGGCGCAGGCACGATTGAAGCCATTGAGGAGCAGGAAATCCTCGGCGAAAAGCATGCGTACTATGTTTTGCGCCTTCCCGCCGGCGATATGAAGGTAATGCTGCCGATTAAAAAACTCAGCGAAATCGGTGTGCGCGATATCATCTCTGCAGATGAAGGGCAGAAGGTTTTAGCTGCAATTCCGGGCGAAATCGCAAATGACGATACCAACTGGAACAAGCGCTACCGCGACAATATGGAGCTTTTGCGCACCGGCGACATTTACAAGGTGCTCGATGTTGTAAAAAGCTTGATGCTGCGCGACTATATCAAAGGGCTTTCCACCGGCGAGCGCAAAATGCTGTCCAACTCGAAGCAGATTTTAATCAGTGAGCTTGTTTTGTCCGGCACGACCGAAGCAGAGGATGTGGAAAATCGTCTGGCCGATGCCATTGCAAAGGCTGCAACCGCAAAATAAATTGAACATATACAAAACCGACATTCCTACGAATGTCGGTTTTTTTGTTTTATTCCAATTCAAAAGCACCGGTATACAGCTGATAGTATTTTCCCTTTTCGGCAATCAGCGCCTCATGCGTGCCGCGCTCAATGATTCTTCCGTTTTCCAAAACCATAATCACATCCGAATTCTGTACTGTAGAAAGACGGTGCGCTATCACAAATACGGTTCTGCCGTGCATCAGCGAATCCATGCCTTTTTGCACGATTGCCTCCGTGCGCGTATCAATACTGGAGGTTGCCTCGTCCAGAATCATAACCGGCGGGTCGGCAACCGCGGCGCGCGCAATCGCCAGAAGCTGACGCTGTCCCTGCGAAAGACCGCTGCCGTCGCCGGAAAGCACCGTGTCATAGCCCTGCGGCAGACGGCGGATAAAGCCGTCCGCACCGGCGAGGCGTGCAGCTGCGTACACCTCTTCCTCGGTTGCATCCAGCTTGCCATAGCGGATATTTTCCATAACCGTGCCAGTAAACAGATTCGTATCCTGCAAAACTATGCCGAGCGAGCGGCGCAGATCGCTTTTCTTTATCTTGTTGATGTTAATATCATCATAGCGCACCTTGCCGTCGGCAATATCGTAAAAGCGGTTAATCAGGTTGGTAATCGTTGTTTTACCCGCGCCCGTTGCGCCGACAAAGGCTACCTTCTGCCCCGGCTCGGCGTAGAGCGAAACATCATGCAAAACGGTCTTGCCCGGTGTGTAGGCAAAGTCCACATCATAGAAGCGCACATCGCCCGAAAGCCTTGTGTAGGTCACAGTTCCGTCTGTATGCGGATGCTTCCACGCCCAAAGTCCGGTACGCGCGGCGCTTTCCGTTAAAACTCCGTTTTCCTCTTTTGCATTGACAAGCGTTACATAGCCGTCATCCGCTTCCGGCGCTTCATCCATCAGCTCAAATATGCGCTGTGCACCTGCAAGTGCCATAACGACGGAATTCATCTGCTGCGAAATCTGGTTAATCGGCATATTAAAGCTCTTGGACAGCTGCAGGAAGGTTGCAATCTTACCTAAGGAAATGCTCTTTGTAAACACAGCGAGCGCGCCGCCTGCAATCGCGATAATGACATATTGCAGATGCCCTAAATTATTGTTAATCGGGCCGAGGATATTAACAAACGAGTTTGCCTGCGTTGCATTTTCGCAAAGCGCCGCATTGCGGCGGTCAAACTCTGCCTTGGTTTCCGCCTCGTGGCAGAATACCTTTACAACCTTTTGCCCCTGAATCATTTCTTCAACAAAGCCGTTTACATCACCAAGCGCCTTTTGCTGCTTGGCAAAAAACTTACCGCTGTTGCCGGCAACCTTTCTGGTAATCGTCAGTACAAGGCTGACCGATACAAGCACAAGTGCCGTCAGCGGCAGGCTGGTGATGCACATAGAAGTAAACACGGTAATAATCGTGATTACCGAAGAAAACACCTGCGGCAAGCTCTGCGCAAGCATCTGGCGAAGCGCATCGGCATCGTTGGTATAGCGGCTCATTGTGTCGCCGTGGGTGTGCGTATCAAAATAGCGAATCGGCAGTGTTTGCATATGCGCAAACATTTCGTTTCTGATATCGCGCAAAACGCCCTGCGCAATCGTAACCATAATGCGGTTTTGCATCCAGGCGGATACAACGCCGACCGCATAAATCAGCGCCATCTGCCCGATGGCATACAAAAGCCCCGTAAACTGTGGATTGGCATTGCCCAGAAGCGGCGCAATATAATCGTCAATTAAAACCTGCAAAAACAGGCTGCCCGCTACATTGGCAAGCGTAGAAAACAAAATACACAAAAGCACCAATGCAAATCGCATTTTATAGCGCTTTGTGACATAAGACAGCATTCTCTTTGCCGCTTTCCAGTCCATTTTCTGCCCCGGCATACGCGGCGCGTGTCTCGACGGAGGTGCATTACGCATCGGCGCTCACCCCCTTTATCTGAGATGCATAGACTTCCTTGTAAATTGCATTGGTTTGCAAAAGCGTATCATGCGTACCGACCGCATCGACGCGCCCATTATCCATCACAATAATTTTATCGGCGTGCTCCACAGAGGAAATGCGCTGTGCAATAATAATTTTGGTTGTGTCCGGAATTTCTTCGGCAAATGCACGCTGAATCAGCGCATCCGTTTTCGTGTCCACCGCACTGGTGGAATCGTCCAAAATCAAAATCTTCGGTTTCTTCAAAAGCGCACGCGCAATACAGAGTCGCTGCTTTTGTCCGCCGGAAACATTGCTGCCGCCCTGCTCAATATAGGTATCGTATTTTTTCGGCATTTTTTGCACAAACTCATCCGCCTGCGCCAGGCGGCAAACGCGCTCAATTTCCTCGTCGCTCGCCTCGGCATTGCCCCAGCGCAAATTTTCCTTAATCGTACCGGAGAAGAGCACATTCTTTTGCAGCACCATTGCTACACTGTCGCGCAGCACCTCTAAATCATAGTCGCGCACATCCGTGCCGCCGACCTTGACACAGCCCGCACTGACATCATAGAGCCTCGGAATCAGTTGCACTAAGGTAGACTTTGCGCTACCTGTGCCGCCGATGATGCCGACGGTTTCTCCCGAAGCAATCGACAAATTTACATCGTGCAGGCAAATATTTTTCTTGTAGCCGAAGCTCACATTCTCAAACTGAATCGAGCCGTCCGGCACGGTGGTTACCGGATTTTCGCCGTTTTGAATGTCGCTTTCCTCCTCCAAAAGCTCTGCCACACGCTCGGCAGAGGCGCGGGAAATAACAATCATAACGAAAATCATCGACACGCTCATCAGGCTCATCAAAATCTGCATACCGTAAGTAATAAAGCTCATCAGCTGACCGGTGGTCATACTGCCGCCGACAATCAGGCGCGCACCAATCCAGGAAATGAGCAAAATGCAGGCGTACATACAGCTCTGCATCAGCGGCGCATTAAACGCAAGCAAGCGCTCTGCCTTGGAAAAATCTTTATAAATACTGTCCGAAACGGAATTAAACTTCTCGGTCTCGTATTCCTCACGCACAAAAGCCTTGACCACGCGCATACCGCGCAGATTTTCCTGCACGACATTGTTTAAGCGGTCATAGGTTTTAAACACGCGCCCGAAAATCGGATGTGCATTCGACATAATCAAATAAAGCCCGATTGCCAGCACCGGCATCAGCACAAGAAAAATCAGCGAAAGCTTAGCATTGACAAAAACCGCCGCCGCAAATGAAAAAACCAACATCATCGGGCCGCGCACCGCAATACGGATAATCATCTGATATGCGTTTTGCAGATGCGTAATATCCGTAGTCAGACGCGTTACGATGCTTGCGCTCGAAAACTTATCAATGTTTGAAAACGAATAGTTCTGTACGCGGTAGAACGCATCATGGCGCAAATTTTTAGCAAAGCCTGCCGATGCGCGTGCCGCACTGCGCCCGGACAAGACGCCGAACAAAAGCGAAATCACGCAGGAAACTGCCAGCGCCAGTCCCACCTTCACGATATGATTCATATTGCCGACATCAATACCGTCATCAATGAGCGTTACCATTAAAAGCGGAATCAGCACCTCCATGATAACCTCCATAGATACATAAAGCGGCGCCAAAATCGAGTCTTTTTTATACTCGCGCACGCTTTGTAAAAGCCGTTTTATCAAAACCGTCACTTCCCTTCAGTAAACACATCTATTTTAATTTATCTCTGTATAAATTACAACAAATCCGGAAAAAATTCATAAAAGTTTCACAAACAATACGCTGCCGAATTCCATTTTCCGTTTTAAAACCACACAAAAAGCATCCCTACCGGGGATGCTTTTTATATTCCATCGGCGAAACACCGACAGTTTTCCGAAACATTTTTGAAAAATTGAACACATCGCCATAGCCCGATAAAACGGCTGCTTCAGACACACTGTGCCCGGAAGCCAAAAATTCCTTTGCCTTTTCCATACGCACATGCACAATGTATTCCTTCACAGACTCGCCGTAGCGCGCTTTAAAAACTCTCGAGAGATAGCGCCGGTTCAAACCGAACCGCTGCGCCATATCCTCCACAGTTAACGCTTCCATATAGTTTAGCTTAATATAGCGGTGTACCTGCCCCGTCACATCCAGCGGCTGCTGCGCATTAAAAAACAAATGATGCATAATTTCAAAAATCGCCGCCGCACAGGAGTGCGCGCTGACCGCATTTATTTTTACCGCCTCGGCAATTTTTAAAAAGGTATCTTCCGGATAATCCACAACCGGCGCAATGGAAGAAAATTTTTCTGCAAGGCTGCCGGCAAACGAAATCCATACATATACCCACGGATCCTTCGGGTCTGCTGCATAGGTTGTAGTCTCCTCCGGACAGATTGTAAAAAATTGCCCCTCCGCTACCGGATAGGTCTCGCCCGTTTCGTGCTTTGTAAAGGTGCCCTTGCCGCTGATACAGTAATGCAAAAGATAGTATTGGCGTATACGCGGACCGAATGTATTGGTCGGCAGGCATTTCTCCATACCAACAAACAGCGGAATTATATCATGATAAACACCGCGCTCCGCTTCTATCGGCACACTCCAAAAACGCTTATGCATAATTACACCTCCCATATCAAGTTACATTATAACATACACTTTCTCCAAAAGTCCATTGTTTTTCTGTAAAAATCCAAAAAACAGAGAAAAAATGACAAATTTTCATCTGTGCCCATTCAGCGTTTATTTTCTTGACAGCACTTTATAAAAAAGTTATAATAAAATCAGTAGATTTATATGCTTTTTTAAGCACGCAGATATCGGAGGAGATAAGATGAGCGATTTTAATTTTGCAAAAGCCCTCGAAGGCTTTAACGGTGACGCTGCCCGCAACATCCTGTTTATAGGCGACAGCTTTGACTTTGAAAAGGACAAGCCGCTTCTGGATTTGAAATGGAATACGGTTTTCTGCTTTTTGCAAGATGAAAGCAAGATTATGCAAGTGCAATTATATATGCAAAACGATTCGCGTCAGGTTAAACGCCTCGATAATCTGGACGAAGCAGAAAAAATAGCACACCAATTTGACTATCGCAACTTAAACTTCATCTCTCTTTGGGCGCAAAACAATCCGGATTTCATAAACGCAGTAAATGCGATTCGCTCCATTAAAAACTTTTGCGCAAAGGCCATCTGTCATTTCGGCTGCGCTTATTTTGTAGGTTATACGGAAAATTGCTGGTTTGAAAAGGCACAAATGTTTCCGTTGCTCACCGCTGTATACCCCGAGCTGCAAAGGGAAAACTGCATCATCATCGACCGTTGCAGTGCAGACAGCTTTGCAAATTTCAAAGCCACCCTCAGCAATGTTCACGAGTGCCGCTGCTTTTCCTTTATTGAGGAATCCTTAGCGGAAATGTGGTGCTCCGATGCCACGGCAAGCCAGGCAAGTCAGGATTGGGACGACGACTATTTCGAGCCGGAGGAGACCCTCTCAAAGCATGTGCTGTTTATCAACAATAAAAGCATAGCCCTGGAAAAAAAGGAAATTCGGGACATCGCTTCCTTTGCAACGCTTCTTGACTATGAGGAGCTGACCCCTGCACCGACACCGAAGTATTTGCACCCTTCGTCCTTCGCTGCCTTTTTGAAAAACAACTCCAATTATCCGAAGTGGTACAGCTATGCCGAAAAATATGCGCTCGTTCGCAGCTACCAGAAGGACCTGACCGAAATTGTCACGAATTCTTTGCAGAATCCGTCCAATTTCGACTACCGACCGATTCTTTTGCACGGTCAGTCCGGTGCAGGTAAAAGCGTTGCGCTCGGGCAGCTTGCCTATGATATTTTCCACGAAAAGAAATTCCCTGTAATCTATATCACAAATCCACAGGTTGCCTTCAGCCCGAAAGCACGCATCGGCACAGATGCACGGCGCCGTTTTGATGCACTGTCTCACTTAATTAAAACACTGCAAAATGTCCACGGGGCAAAATCGACGCTGCTGATTTGGGACTGCTCCGGCTTTGAATACGAGCGCACCTGCTACCTCAATCTCTATTCGGCACTGCGCGAGGCCGGCTTAAATGTTACCTTAGTCGGCACCAACTACCAGCTTGCCGGAAACAATGCGCACCTCAAGGATTTTTATACCATCGAGGCACCGATTCAGTTGAATCAGGACGAGCGCGCACAGTTCCGCTCGATTCTCAAAAACAAGGCCCGTTTGGACACCGAGGATATTGATGCTCTGTTTACACACAGCACCGAAGACAGCTTCCTTGTAATTCTCTACAACATTTTCTGGGAGCTGCGCAATGATATCTCCCGCGGCATTTATGCGGAATTCCGCGAAACTGTCAAGGACATTTTACATGCGCCGACTGTCACAAACGAAGGTCTTTTCGGCGATATGTTCGTGCGTAATTTTGAAAAATTCAATGATTTTCTTGCCTCAATGAATACCGAACAAAACGAGCAGGAAAAGCTTAAGGATTTCACAATTACCGCCGCAATGCTGACCTATTTTAATATGCCTATGTCCATCGATATGATTCACGGTCTGCTTGCTTCGGATATGGATATGCTTTTAAAGGTATTAAACGCGCCGATTTTCTCCAAGAGCGAGCAGGATGGCAATTACTACTACAAAATCCGCTCCCGCCTGGAGGCAGAGCTCCTTTTGCGTGCGCACAATCTGAACCCGAAAAGCGACAACAAAGAAAAGTATGTTGTCTGCCTTTGCCGCCTCCTTTACTTAATCGAGCGGGAAAACTTCGGTTCTTATGCAGCAGATGAAGCCATTGAAAAAGTAACCCGCATTATCGCCGCTGTCGGTCCGAACAGCAAGCCTTCCGATGTAAGATGGAAAAACGAGGTGTTCTATGAATATGCGCCGTGTCTGATCAATGCCTTAGCTGCTGCCGGAAAAGCAACCGAGGACCCGCGCATTATAAACCAGGAGCTGACACTGACGCGTGAGCTGAAGGGCAAAGAAGCTTTATCGTGTTCCTATGAGGATTTCTACAGAATCTTAAGCGAAGCGCGTGACTATACTCCGGATGCTGCAACAGACGATTTCTTCAGCACTTATACAAAAGAAGACTATAAACCGATTCTTTCCGATGTAAAAATTGAAGATGCAGACCGCTATTTGCGCAATCCGGCAACCGACGATTACCATTTGAGCAGCTACTATGCACAAATTAAGGTCGAGCTGGCAAACTGTCTGCTTGCATTTGAAAAAGATCAGGAAAGAACAGATGCGGACCGTCTGCACAGAGCGGAGCGCTTGTGTGAAGATGCGTTGCGTACACCGCATAAAACCAATGCACCGGCAACCTTAATCTGGTTGAAGGTACACCTGCTCAGAGCAGAGCTTTCGAAGGATGAGCAAGAGAGCATCTTCCCCGAAACCATCGACAGAATTTCTTTCTTTACGCAAAAATATCCGGAGCTTGTGCACGGCGATAACAATTCCAGCTTTATCGGCGCTTGTGCAGACTTTTTCGAAGCGTTCAAGGAAAATGTCGATGTGGATTCGCTGGCAGAAAAGCTCCATACCACGCCGACTGCCTCCATTTTGTATCTTTGCGCCTTCAGAGAGTGCATAGATGCCGGCATCATTTCCGTTGCGCCGCCGGATGCAGCCGAGCAGAAAAAGATCAACAAGAAAACCCCGCCGCCGATTGAATGGAAAGCACCGGAGAATCCGCAGCTTGCAGTCGATATCTATAACCGATTCTTCAACGAAAAATATTTCTCCGTCTTTAAAAATGATGTGAGATGCCTGAATCTGCAAATGCGCCTGTTCTGGGTTATGCACAACAAAGCACCGCTCAACATTTCCGGCGAAAAGCAAAAAACCACCTTCACGCAGGAGCAATGGAGCACGCTTATCAGCATCTGCGGCCTTGCAAAGATGCTCGATCCGTCGGCAAATACCTTCTATCTGCGCTTTGTGCTGGCATTGGCATACGCACAGTGCGATAATTTTGCCGACTATAATGCGGAAATTTCCAGAATCAAGGACGAAAGCACCTTCGACAGCTTTAACCTTCTGCCGTTCCCGAGATACATTCTTTGCCATCCGGACGGCACGCCGAAAAAATGCAAGGGTGTCGTAACGAAAGAGTGTAGTGGCTCTGACACCAGAGGCCGTATGGATATCTATATGGAAGAAACAAATCTGTTCCTCCCGGATATATTCTACAACAAAAATAACCTTACATATACCCCTGCCAAGGGCGACACCGTAGAAGACATTTGCCTCGGCTTCAGCCACAAGGGCTTATCTGCGCTGCACGATAAGGAGGATGCAAAATGATCACCTCCGCTGACTTTATTCCGGTTGTAAACAGCATCAACGAAGCCTTCGCGGACTTCGAAGAGTATGCACGCAGCTTCATCTTTCTGGAATGGAATCCGCTGTTTAACGAAAGCGACACGCTGGAAAGCAAATTCTGGCGCGAATGCATCAACATACACATTCTCTTTCGCGAATGTATGCCGGGAGCATTATCCGGCGAGGACTATTCGCTCAAAAAAGCATTTTTCACTGCGCTTGGTTATCAGGATGCGGAGATACACGAGCTGAACAGCTTCTGTTTTCTTTTGCGTGAGTTACGCCTATACCGTTGCCATTTGCTGGACGGTAATATTCAAAGAACCGTAGCCAGACGCCAAAATATAGAGAAAAACTTCAGAGATATGGCGCTGACAGATGAGTGGCAGTTCCGTATGGACGAAGAGCAGTGGGAACTTACCTTCCGTCAGCTGTATGACACAGCCGCGTCTTTGCTTTACCAAATGGCAAAAAAAATCAAAGCCGTCCGTGACGAGCAGCGCGCGCAGGTGTTTGCAGCTTGGAAAACACTGTATGTAAGATGGTATGCGTCTTCGGAGATGTGCCGAACTTATTTACACAGCGGCTTTTGCGAGTATTACATTATGGAGGACAGAATTTCCGATGTACCTTCGCAGGAAAAGCCGGCCCGAAGAGCTGACAAGGCAATGAGAAACGATGCTTTGAAGGAAAGAGCCAAAGCTGAATACGCAAATATGACTGCGTATAAAACCTTTGAGCCTGCCCAGCTCAGCTTTGAAATTGTAAAGGCGGTTATGCGTAATTAAGAATAGCAAAAAAACAGGCGATGTTTTTTCATCGCCTGTTTTTATATCCAAAAGCCCAACAGCCACAGCGCCACCAAATGCACCGGGAAATAAATATAGAAAAAGTATTTCATCTTCAGTCTGCCGCGCGCACCGCTGTAGAGCATAAGCAGCGGAAGCGCCAGAAACGAAAAGGCTTGTATCGTGCCGTAGGTCACCGTTAAAAGCGCGAGCCCGACGCCGCAAAGTGCAAGCTGCTGCTTTTTGGTTTTCCCCAAATACACGCCGACCGGCAAAAGCACTCCCCAGAAGCCGTAGTCAATTGCAAAGTCTGTTCCGGAAAGCAATCGCGGTAACACCATCGTTAAAAACGCTGTTGCCGCAAGTAAAAAAGCAAACGGCAGCCACGAAAAAGCGCTGCGCTTTTTTATTGCATAATCCGCCATATAAATCAGCCCGATGGATAGCGCAAAGGTGACCAAAATGCACTGATAAAGTGAATTTAGCGCGAAATAATAAAGAAGCTGCACCACAGCCGCGAGGGTGACAATGCCCAAAAGGTAGCGCGTACGGTTTTTCGTATAGCGGCAGCCCTCCGCAATCATATAGGCAAACAGTGGCATTGCCACTCTGCCGATGATGCGCAAAAGCAAACACTGCGGAAACAACATCAAGCCGATATGGTCTGCCGTCATACAAATTGCCGCGATGATTTTCAATTGGTTTCCGCTCAGCCTTTGCAAACCGCTCATCCCTTTACATAATGCACCAATTCCGCAATGGCGGCTCTGTCCGTAAAGTCGCCGCTCTCCTCACATAAGCGAATCAGCATTTTCTCCATTTCGTTCGGATTTTCCTTCGCCGACATAATCTTTTTCAGCGTTTTTATCGCGGCCCTGTGCGGCAGCGACAGCTCATCTAAAATCATTTTACCCAAAAAGTTAAACACTTTAATCTTTTCCCGCATATGCGGCTTAAAGTTTTTCTCCATGACCATAACATCATAGTATTCGCGCACCTCCGGCGGTGTCAGCCCCGTTGTGTACACGACAAGCTTTTTTCCCTCCAGCTTGTCAAAATTTTTCGTAATCAGATTCACGCCGGCTATCATTTCCGCATACAGACCGCCACCGTATACAATCGTGTCGTAGTCTTGCAAATCCGCTGGCTTTACCGCCTTTGCATCCACCACGCTGCAGCCGAGCTCTTCGGCAATCCACTCGGCATAGGTCTTTGTCGAGCCGTATTTTGATTTGTAAATTACAATTGCGTTCATATACTCACCTCTGTTTTATGCTTATGCTGTCTTTTTAAAATTTTGACCACGCGCGGTCGATTATAGCGCTGAATTACGATAAACTGCCCATCAAAGAGCATTGCAAGCACTGCCGTCAGCGCAAAAATCCAAAGCTGACCCCAAAGCAAGCCGAACAAAAGGGTGCTTAGCGAAATCACACAATACATAAATATTGCAGGGCCGCTCGGTTTTGTTTTCATTTTTTGTCCCCTTTTATTCCCGGCACAATAGTGCCACTATTTCCACATGCACCGTATGCGGAAACATATCCACCGGCACAACGGTATCGATTTTGTATTCGCCGCTCTCGCACAGATATTTCAAGTCGCGCGCCAGCGTTGCCGGATTGCACGAAACATACACAACACGCTCCGGCTGCATATTTAAAATAATTTCAAGTGTTTTTTCGTCCGAGCCCTTACGCGGCGGGTCTAAAATCACAACATCAGCTCTCTCGCCCTGGCTGTAGAGATACTGAATACTTTTTTGCACATCGCCGCAATAAAAGGCGGCATTTTCTATGCCATTGCGCGCGGCGTTCTTTTTCGCATCCTTCACGGCGTCCTCGACAATTTCCACACCGATTACCTTACCGGCGCGCTTGGCGGCAAACAGAGAAATCGTACCGATACCGCAATAGAGGTCAAACACCGTATCCGTTTTTTGAATATTTGCCATTTCAACGGCGGTTTCATAAAGCACCTGCGTCTGCACGGGATTTACCTGGAAGAAGCTGTGCGGCGAAATCTCAAACGCCAAATCACCGATAGTATCACAAAGCGTCTCACTGCCCCACAGCACATCGTTATTTTTGCCGAGCACCAAATTGGTTTTGTCCGTATGAATATTGTGCTGAATGCTGACAAGCCCCTCTACGCCCTCGCGCAGAAGCGACACCAGCAGCTCCGGCTGCGGCAAAAACAGCGCATTTGCCACAACGACAACCATCACGCTGCCGTCCTTTGCCGTGCGCACAAATATATTACGAATTACCCCCGAATGTGTTTTTTCATCGTAAGGCTTTACCTTTGCACGGCGCATATATTCCTTCACGCAGCGCGCTGCCGCCATCGCAGCCTCGCTGCTGACACAGCAGTGCTCCGTTTCGACTAAATCGTGGCTGTGGCGGCGGTAAAAGCCGCAAACCGTTTTACCGTCTTTATCCTTACCGACCGGCATTTGCGTTTTGTTACGGTACGCATACGGATTGTCCATTCCGCGCGTTTCCTCGACCGAAATCCCCTTAAAGCCGCCGAGACGCTCAAGTGCATCGGTCACCTGCTTTTGCTTCAGCTTCAGCTGTGTTTCATAATTTATATGCATAAAGTCACAGCCGCCGCACTTTTCAAACACGCCGCACACCGGTGCCACACGCGCAGGCGACGCCTTTAAAATTTGCTCCAATCGCCCGAAGCCATAGGTTTTATTGACCTTTACAATGCGCACGCGTGCCAAATCGCCTATTGCCGTTCGCGGTACAAACACGGCAAAGCCGTCAATACGGCATATGCCGTCCCCACCGGAGGACTGGTCTGTGATTTCCACTTCGAATATATCATTTTTCTGAATGCTGACGGTTTTTTCCATATGTGTTCTCCCTAAGCTTTTATACTAAACATTTTACCAAAAACCGCTCGTGTTGACAAGTGCTAACTTGACGAAAACCTCCCTATATGCTAAACTAACAATATATGTAACAAAGGGAGCGTTAAATTATGGATTTTATTTACTTAAAAGAATTCATGGACCATATGGCGCGTGAGCGTACACCGGGTTGTGCCGTACAGATTTATTTAGACGGCAAGCGCATATTTCGCTACGATTCCGGCTACGCAGATTTAGAGCACCAAACCCTGATTCGCGATACAAACTATTTCAACATTTATTCCTGCTCGAAGATTGCAACCTGTACTGCAGGTGCGCAGCTTTTAGAGCGCGGCAAAATTCTCCTGACGGACCCGCTCTACGATTATATGCCGGAATTTCGCCATATGGCGGTCAAGCAGCCGGACGGCTCTATAACAGAAGCTAAAAACCCGATTACCGTCGGCGATTTATTTTCGATGACCGCAGGCTTAACCTACAACACAAGCCTCCCCGCCTTCGACAAGGCACGCCAGCTGTCCGGCGGCAAAATGGATACCCTGACCGTAATCCGTTGCCTTGCAGAAGAGCCGCTTGCCTTCGAGCCGGGCGAAAAATGGTGCTACAGTATGTGCCACGATGTGTTGGCAGGCTTGGTTGAAGTGGTCAGCGGGATGAAATTCCGCGATTATATGGATGCAAATCTCTTTGAGCCGCTGGATATGCGCCGCACAAAGTACCATGCGGACCAAACAGTTTTAAACAATATGGCAGAGCAATATCGCTTTGTGGCAGACGGCGAAGACACAGCAAATTTTAATTTGGTCGAGGCACAAAAGCACGGCAATGCAACAAGTGGTACATTTATCAATGTCGGTAAGAATAGAAACCATGTTTTCGGTCCGGAATACGACAGCGGCGGCGCCGGCATTGTTACAACGGTCGGCGACTATGTTAAGCTGTTGGCGGCGCTTGCAGGCAACGGCCTCGGCTTAACGGGCGAGCGCATTCTCTCGCCGAATACCGTCGAGCTGATGAAAACCAACCGCTTAACCGAAAAGCAGCGCGAGACTATGACCTGGAAGCAGCTTGCCGGCTACGGCTACGGTCTCGGCGTGCGCACCTTAATCGACAAAACCGTCGGCTCGGTCTGCAATTTAGGCGAATTTGGTTGGGGCGGCGCAGCCGGTGCAACCGCAATGATTGACTCGAGCATCCATCTTGCCGTATTCTTTGTGCAGCACTGCTTAAACCCGCGCGAGGAATGGTATATGCCACGCCTCAGAAATATTGTTTACACCTGCCTCGGCAGATAAAAAAAGAGCTTCGAAGCACTTGACTTCGAAGCTCTTTTGTTTTTTATTGTATCTCTCCTGCAAATTCAAAGCCGCAGCCCTCAACCGCCGCGCGCACAGCCTGTTCGTCAATCTTTGCAGCGGTTACGGTCACAGCGCCCTTTTCCAAATCGACCTCCGCTTTTGTGCCCTTCAATTCTTCCAGCGCCTTCTTCACAGCCGCACTGCAACGCGGACAAGCCATACCCTCTACTTTAAATACTTTTGTTTCTTTTTTCCCGAAACCGAACATAATCGAAAACACTCCTTCATAAAATTCTACTGTTATTTTACTCCTGTTTTTCGAAAAATTCAAGTATAAAACGCGCTTCCTTATTACATTCTTTTTACATTCCGCTGTAAAACATTGACAGTTTTCCTGTTCATTGCTATACTTTTATATATATTTGTTATTATTGGGATTTTATCCTCAAAAGGGGGTATTTATATGAAACTGAAAGACGGTTTTTTGCTCAAAACTGTTGCAGGCAGCAAAATCGTAGTACCAATCGGCGAAGCAAGCGCTTCCTTTAACGGCGTAATCACGCTGTCCGGCAGCGCAGCATATCTTTGGGAAATCCTGCAAGCAGGCGCGACTGAGGAAGAGCTTTTAGAGGCTTTGCTTGTAGAGTATAATGTAGAAAGAGACTACGCCGCTGCAGACTTAAAGCGCTTTATTGCAAAGCTGCAAAGCGCAGGTATGCTGGAAGAATAAGATGGAACGCTTTGATATGCAGGTGATTGTCGAGTATATGTACGCAGCCTTTGCACTCGGCAAACCCTTTTCCTTCACCCCTTCCGGTGACAGTATGCTGCCCACGCTGCAAAACGGCACGGATACCGTTACCGTAGTGCCTGCAGATGCTTGCAAAATCGGGGATATCATCCTTTATCGCCGTCCGAGCGGTATGTATGTGCTGCATCGCATCGTCGGCAAGGCGAAGCGCGGCTTTATGCTGTGCGGTGATAATGAAAACACAATCGAATACCCGATTCCGCAAAAGGATATGCTCGCCAAAGTTATTTCGGCAACGGATGCAAACGGCAACGCTGTTGATTTGCACGCAAAGTCCAACCCGGGCAGATTGTGGCTGAAAAAGCTGAAATTGCACATACGACTTCTATTTAAAAAATAAAAAAACCTTGTTCGCAAAGAACAAGGTTTTTTTGTATGCTTTGATTTATCTGTTCAAAATCAGCTTGGTCAGCTCAACCGGCTCAACAATCTTGTCGCCCTTATATACGCGCATATTGCCGGAAGCAATTTCATCAATTAAGATAACCTCGCCGTTGTGGTAACCAAACTCAAACTTAATATCCCACAAATCAAGACCGATGGTCTTTAAATCGTCTGCAACGATTTTTGTAATCTTTAAGGTCTGCTCCTTCATGCTTGCAAACATTTCCTCACTCATAACGCCGAGCGCAGCCAGACCTTCGCTCGTTACAAGCGGATCGCCCTTCTCATCGTTTTTGAAGGTACACTCTACATAGCCGCCCTCAAGCACTGTGCCGTCCTCAATGTATTCACCGTATCTGCGAATAAAGCTGCCGGTTGCAACCAAGCGGCAAATAACCTCTAAGCCGTGACCGAATACAGTACCCGGAAGCACTTCCATCGTTGCTTCGTCCACATTTGCGCTCACATAATGTGTCTTAATGCCGGCCTGCTTTAATAAATCAAAATAATATACAGAAGTTCTTAAGTTTGCTTTGCCGATGCCTTCAATTGTTAAACCAACGCTGTTTTCGCCCGGATCGAATACGCCGTCTTTACCGGTGCAATCGTCCTTGAACTTCAGCATTACATTGCCGTTGTCCAGGCTGTAAACATCTTTTGTTTTACCCTCATAGATCTTCTTCATACAACAAAACTCCTTTATTCTTCAAAATAAATTCCTTTATTATCATAGCACTTTTCCAAAAAAAAATCAATGTAAAATGAAAAGATACACACCATTTTGTCATTTTGTACAAAAAATGGTAAATCCGTACGATTGAATTTACACATTTTCTATTTATTTCATTGCATTTTTATGCTATACTGACATAGAGGTGATTGATATGCAATACCGCAAGGATAAATACGGAAACGACCTATCCATGCTTGGCTTCGGCTGTATGCGCTTTACAGGCAAGCTGGGCAAGATTGACTTTGACAAAGCCGAACACGAAATTATGACTGCCTACAAAGGCGGCGTGAATTATTTTGATACAGCATATATCTACCCCGGCAGCGAAGCGCTGATTGGTGAAATTTTCGAAAAAAACGGCATTCGCAAGGATATTCATATCGCAACCAAGCTGCCGCATTATTTAATCAAAAGCCGCGAAAGCGCGGAAAAGCTTTTCGCCGAGGAGCTGCGCCGTCTGCGCACGGACTATGTAGACTATTATTTAATGCATATGCTCACAGATATTGACGCCTGGGAGCGCATGAAAGCACTCGGAGTGCTCGATTGGCTGGAGGAAAAGAAAAAAAGCGGTCAAATCCGTCAGCTCGGCTTTTCGTATCACGGCAACACGGAAATGTTTTGCCGCTTAATTGATGCATACGACTGGGACTTTTGTATGATTCAATATAACTATATGGACGAGCACTCCCAAGCCGGTAAGCGCGGTCTGCAGTATGCCAACCAAAAGGGGTTGCCGGTCATCATTATGGAGCCGCTGCGCGGCGGCAAGCTGGTCAGCCGCCTGCCGGAGGAAGCCAAGCGCATCTTTTCAGAATATAAAACGCAGTATACCCCTGCACAGTGGGCATTTCGCTGGCTGTTTAATCAGCCCGAGGTAACCACCGTACTCTCCGGTATGAATTCGGAGGCAATGATATTAGACAACATCCACACGGCTTCTACAGCGCAGATTGGAGCTTTGAGCGCCGAAGATGAAGCGATGCTGCAAAGTGTATCCGCTGCCATAAACGCAAAGATGAAGGTCGGCTGTACAGGCTGCGGCTACTGCGTGCCGTGTCCAAAAAATGTAGATATTCCCGGCACCTTTGCCGCGTACAACCGCCTGCACAGCGAAGGATGGTTTGCCGGCACGAAGGAATATATTATGTGCACCACCCTGCGCAAAACGCCAACCGCCGCCTCCAACTGCATCGGCTGCGGCAAGTGCGAAAAGCATTGTCCGCAAGGCATCCCGATTCGCGAAAAGCTCGCCGACGCACAAAAGGAGCTTGAGCGCACACCATACAAAATCGTGCGCAAGCTCGCAAAATACTTCGTTAAATTCTAAAATATTTTTATTCTGTATAAGGAGTTATATTATGTTAAAAAACAAATGGACTTCGTTTTTTCTTTGCTTGTTTTTCGGCTGCTTCGGCGTGCACAAATTTTATGAGGGAAGAATACTTTTGGGCATTCTCTACCTGTGCACCTGCGGTTTGTTCTGCATCGGTGTATTTATCGACCTGATTGTTCTGTTTTTCAAGCCGAATCCGTATTATCCCTGATTTTTTTACGCATAAGAGAAAATTAAAGCATACGCACCCCTCATTTTGCATACGATGAAGTAGAGCAATCCATGAGGGGTGTTTGCATGAAAAACTATATCAGCCGCCGCGCGTTACTGCTTGCAGAATACATCGTCGAACACAAAAGCACTGTGCGCGAGGCCGCAAAAGAATTCTCCATATCAAAATCAACCGTACATAAGGATGTAACCGAGCGACTGCGCTATTTGGATTCCGCCCTCTTTGGCTCTGTCAAAACCGTTTTGGAAAACAACAAGGAGGAACGCCACATTCGCGGCGGAATGGCAACACGCGAGAAATATTTAAGCCGGAAAAAGAATGCATAATTTTTGGATTTTCGCGGCATACTTTTAGTAAATTTTCAAAAAAGTCTTTACAAACCAAAAAATGTGTGCTATACTATCATAGTCGCAAGAGCGAAATATATCGCGGGGTAGAGCAGTCTGGTAGCTCGTCGGGCTCATAACCCGGAGGTCGTGTGGTTCAAATCCCATCCCCGCAACCAAGATAAAAGCAGTCATCGTAAGATGGCTGCTTTTTCTGTTTACGGCACAAGCTTCCCCATAAGCCTTTCGAGGGTTATGAGACCGGCGAGCGTGGCTCGCCCGGGTAGCAAAGCAAAAACAATTCATCATAAAAAGGTCCTGCAAAAGCAGGACCTTTTTCTACGCTTTATTTTTAAAGAAATCCTTCACCAGCTTGATTGCCACCGGTGAAAGTAGTGCAACCGCAATCAGGTTCGGGATAACCATCAAGCCGTTAAAGGTATCGGCGATGCTCCACAAAAGCCCCAAATCCACCGTTGCACCGATTACGGCAACTGCCGAATAAATCAGCATAAACGGCTTGTTCACCTTCGATCCAAAGATGAATTCAATACAGCGTGTACCGTACAATCCCCAGCCGAGAATGGTAGAAAACGCAAAGCAGCACATCGCCACCGCCGTAAACACGGAAACCCAGCTACCGTAGGTCGAGGTAAAGCCACTGATGGTCAACTCTGCACCGGCAGCAACGCCGTACTGCAGCGGCACGCCGCTGCACAGAATAACCAACGCCGTCAGCGTGCAGATGATAATCGTATCTGCAAACACTTCAAAAATACCAAAGAGTCCCTGCTTTACCGGCGAATCCGTTTCTGCGGCTGCGTGCGCAATGGACGCTGTACCGAGGCCCGCCTCATTTGAGAAAATACCGCGGGAAACGCCGCGCTTCATAGATTCAAACATCGACCCGACAATACCACCCGTTACAGCCAGCGGATTGAATGCGCCCTTAAAAATTGAAACAAACACAGACGGAATGTTTTTATAATTGATTGCAACGACACCGATACCCAACAAAATATACAAAAGCGCCATAAACGGTACCAGCTTTTCATTTACGCGACCGAGGCGCTTAATGCCGCCGAGCAGCACCAGCGCAACCAAAGCTGCAATCACAATACCGATAATCAGATTCGCGGTTGCATTACCGCCGCTCTGCACAACACCGAAGCTTGTAAGCGCTGTGTTGATTGCGGCAATAATGGTGTTGACCTGCGTTGCATTGCCTGTACCAAACACGGTCAGCACGCCGAGCACAGCGAAGGTATACGCCAGCCACATCCACTTTTTGCCCAGGCCGTTTTTGATAAAATACATCGGTCCGCCGACATAATCGCCTGCCTTATTGCGTTCGCGGAAATGCACCGCCAGCGTAACTTCAATAAATTTCGTGCACATACCGAGCAGTGCGGAAATCCACATCCAGAATACGGCGCCCGGACCGCCGATGGCGATTGCACCGGCAACACCGGCAATATTGCCCGTGCCGACTGTGGCCGCCAGAGCCGTACATACCGCCTGAAACGGCGTGATGCTGCCGCTCTTCGCTTCGCTCTTTTTTAAAATCTTACCCAGGGTTTCACGCATCGCATACCCGAACTTCCGAAGCTGCACAAAGCCGAGGCGCAGCGTGAGATACAAGCCGACGCCGATGATGAGCACCATTGCCGGCGCACCCCACACAACAGCGTTTACCTTGTCATTCAAATTCGCAATCCATTCTAACATAATAATACTCCTCAACTAAAAGATATTACCATTATATTTTAAAGCAACGCCCATGTCAAGGAACATAGTACAAAAAAGAAGGAAATGCAACTAAAAATACAGGCTTGAATTTCACGCTAAAATGCAGTACAATATAGACAATTTCTTTTTTGGAAGTGATATTTTTGCAAATACAGGATCACGCAAAATTTATGACTACGGTTTTGGATTTCGGCGAAGCTATGATGGGCTGCGGTGCTGAGGTCAGCCGCGTAGAGGACAGCATCAGGCGCATCTGCGAAAGCTACGGCTGCAAGGTGCAGCTGATGGCCATCAGCGTCGGCATTGTGTTAACACTCGAGCTCGCAGACGGCGATACGCGCACCGAGCTGCGCCGTTGCACCTCCGGCGGCAACAATTTTTCCCGCTTAAGCGACTTAAACGCACTCTCGCGCGAGGTCTGCGCTACCGTGCCCCCGGTGGAAGCCTTTTCAGAAAAGCTGACAGAAATCGTAAAGCCGGACACAACCAGGCGCAACGCCTGGAAGCGCTGTCTCGGCGCAATTTTAGCAGCGTGCAGCTGTACGGTATTTTTCGGCGGCAGCTTAAAAGACTGCCCGGCAACTGCCGTCTGCGCAGTTTTGATTTACCTTTTGGATATGGTATTAAAATCGAAGCTGCCCAACGCATCTGCCTTCAATTTCGTAAGTGCGCTTTTGTCGGGGCTTGTAGCCGTAGGGCTGTGCAACCTGTTTCCGTTTAACCGGGATATGGTGATTATCGGCATCATAATGCTGCTGATTCCGGGCATTCTTTTAACGAACTCTATGCGCGATATGCTCTTAGGCGACACCTTAACCGGCAGCGCGCGACTGTTTGAAGCCGTACTCGGTGCTGCTTGCCTTGCCGCAGGCATCACTGTTGCAATCTTGCTTTTCGGAGGTGTGCAGCTATGACAACAAACGAAATCTTGACCGGGCTGCTTTCTGCCTGCGTAATGACGCTCGGCTTCGGTTTATATTTTAACCAGCGCATAAAGCACGCCTTGCTTGCTTCGGTGGTCGGGCTGCTCACCTGGGGCGTGTACCTTTTGTTTATGCCGACGACGGACAATATCTTTTTGCTCTCCGCCGCTGCTACCGTTTTTGCGGGCATCGCCTCCGAGGTAATGGCGCGCATTTTAAAAATCCCGGCAAGCTCATTTTTGACGGTCTCCGTCGTGGTGCTGATTCCAGGACGCGCGCTGTATTATACGCTGTATTACGCAATTGCGGGCGAACGCGCCGCTTCCGTGCAGTTCGGCATTGACACGCTGCTCGTTGTGCTCGGCATTTCCGCCGGCATCGTTTTTACAAGCGTGTGCGCAAAGCTTTTTACGCATCTTTGGCATAAGCATCAAAAGTAATATAGCCCTAAATATTGCGCCCAAACTACAAACCACCACAAGAAATTGCGCTTATAATTTTTTTCTTCTTTCCGCGCAAAAAAAGCTTGACAATTTCCCTACACCAATGTATAATATTAAGCGTATTCGCGTTTATATTTTAAACGCTAAAACAGACGGAGTGCGCTTTGGGCGCTTTCCATAGAAACGAATGATTCGGCAGGAGGTGCAAACATGCTTAGAACATACCAACCTAAAAAGAGACAGAGAAGCAAGGTTCACGGCTTCAGAAAAAGAATGAGCACTGCCAACGGCAGAAAGGTTCTGGCTAGAAGAAGACTCAAGGGTAGAAAAAGATTGTCAGCATAAAAGGCCACTCTGTGGTCTTTTCTTGTAGTTAGATGTTTTTTGGCGGTGAGAGAATGCTTTTTACAAGTTCGATGAAATACAACCGCGATTTCAAGCGGCTCTACGGCCGCAGCAAATCCATTGCGGCAGGCTATCTTGTTTTGTATTATCAGAAAAATAAGCTTGGCAAAAACCTTCTCGGCATCACCGTAACCAAAAAGTTCGGCAAAGCGGTTGAGCGCAACCGCATTCGCCGGCTCATCCGCGAGTGCTATCGCTTGCGGGAAGGTGAGATGCACATCGGCTACAACATGGTAATCGTCGCGCGCAACCGTGCGATTGATGCCGATTTCGAAAAAATCGGTCGCGACCTAAGCTATTTGCTGAAAAAAAGCGGCATAATCGGGGAATGAGCAATCAGTCCCCTTCTTTTGCTGGAAAGGCATCTGTATGAAAAAGGCTTTACTTTGGTGCATCCGCGCCTATCAAAAGCATATTTCTCCGCTAAAGGGGCATCCTTCTTGTAAATATATACCGACCTGCTCGGCCTACGCCTACGAAGCTATTCAAATCCACGGTGTTTTCAAAGGGCTTTTGTTGGCAATCTGGCGCATTTTGCGCTGTAATCCGTTCAGCCGAGGCGGCTATGACCCCGTGCCTCCGAAAAAGCAATAGCTTACATATGAACATAAGAGAGGTAAAACTATGAATTTGTTTTCTTTGCTGATTTTCCGCCCGATGGGTTGGCTTCTTCAGCTTTTATACTCCTTTATTCAAAATTACGGTCTGGCATTGATTGCCTTTACCGTATTGATTAAACTTCTGATTCTGCCTTTAAACATCAAGTCGCAAAAAGCAATGCTTAAGCAGCAAAAGCTGCAGCCGCTGATGCAGGAGATTCAGAAAAAGTACGCACACGACAAAGAAAAGCAGAGCCAGGAGCTGATGAAGCTTTATAAGGAAAACGGTGCCAGCCCGACGGCAGGCTGTCTGCCGATGCTGATTCAGTTTCCGCTGATTATCGGCTTATATACCGTATTGCGTATGCCGCTTTCCTTTATGTGCGGCGTAAACTTCAACACACCGGAAAACATCAATAAGGTGCTTGAGCTGCAAAAGCTGGTAAAAGGGATTCCGGAGCTTGCAAAAAATGCGGGTGAAACCTTTTTAAACTCCAATATGAAAACATTGGCAGACAATTTCCAGATTGAAATGAGTAGCTTTGCCTCTTCCCTGGCAGATATGGGCTATACCCAGTTTGCCGACTGGAAAGTCAACTTTAATTTCCTCGGCTTGGATTTATCGAGATATCCGAGTGAATTCCCGCTTTTAAGCTTTATTTTCGGCGGTGAAAGCATTCCGGTAGAAACCATTTTGTCGACGCTTCCGCTTTTGATTATTCCGGTGCTCGCCGGTGTAACCAGCTGGATTTTGGCAAAAATGACACAAAACAAGCAACAGGCCTCGGCTGCACAGGCAAACGGCGGTCAGACAGAGGATACTGCTGCACAGATGAATAAATCCATGACCTTAATGATGCCGATTATGTCGCTTGTGTTTTCCTACACACTGCCGTCCGGTATCGGTATGTACTGGATTGTATCGAATGTAGTACAAATGATTCAGCAAAAAGTAACCGCTGTGATATTTAAAAAGAAAGAGGATGAGATCGTTGTTATCGACACAATTAAAAAGAACGGAAAAAACGGCAAAAACCGTTGATGAAGCAATAGAACTGGCACTGGCTGAGCTCGGTGCAAGCAAAGACCAGGTAGAAATCGAAGTGCTCGATGAGGGCAGCAAGGGTCTTTTCGGTATTTTAGGCGGCAAAGACGCTCGCGTTATCGTAACGAAGAAGGATTCCCCGGCAGATAAGGCAACCGCCTTCTTAAGTGAGCTGTTTTTGAGCATGGGCATCCGCGTGCAGATTGATGCAGAATTAAACGGCGATGTGCTCAACATCAACTTAAGCGGTAACGATATGGGCATTGTAATCGGTAAGCGCGGCGACACGCTCGATTCCATCCAGTATCTGACCAGCCTGGTTGTAAACAATGCAAAGGGCAGCTACATCAAGGTAACCATCGACACCGAAAACTACAGAGAAAAGCGCAAGGAAGCACTGGAAGCGCTGGCTGTACGCATTGCAAACAAGGTTGAAAGAACCGGCAAGCGTCACACCTTCGAGCCGATGAATCCGTATGAAAGACGCATCATCCACTCGAAGCTGCAGGCTTATGAAAATGTAACCACCTATTCCATCGGCGAGGATCCGAACCGTAAGATTGTGGTTATGTTAAAGGACAAGGAAAAATAAGAAACTAAAAAAGGTCGCGGTTGCGACCTTTTTTTGAAATGAGGCGTATTGATTTATGCATATATCAGATACTATTGCCGCAATCGCAACGCCGGCAGGTGTCGGCGGTATCGGCACCATCCGCATCAGCGGGCCGGATGCCATTTCTGCAGCAGATTGCATCTTTTTTGCGGCAGACAAGAAAAAGCTTGCCGACTGCCCGACCCACACTGTACACTACGGCTTTATCAAAAACCCGGAAACCTTAGAAAAAACCGATGAGGTGCTGGTTACGCTGATGCGCGCACCGCGCACCTTCACTGCCGAGGATGTCGTCGAAATTTCGACTCACGGCTCCCCGACGGTCCTTGCTAAGGTGATGGATTTGCTCTTCGGCTGCGGTGTGCGCATAGCGGAAGCCGGCGAATTTACAAAGCGCGCTTTTTTAAACGGCAGAATTGACCTAACGCGCGCAGAGGCGGTGCTCGATGTAATCCACGCGGATTCTGACGCTTCCTTAAAAAGCGCCATTGCGCAGTTAGACGGCGGTCTGCAGCGCAGAATCGACGAAATCCGTCAGCCGCTTTTATACTGCTGTGCGCAGTTTGCGGCAGCTGTGGACTACCCCGACGATGACATTGCCGAGCTGACCGATGCGGCGCTCGCTGAAATTTTGGAAAAGGCCGTTGCCGATTGCGACCGCTTGCTTGCCACCGCGCAGGATGGCTGCAGCGCAAAAAACGGCATAGTGTGTGTCATTGCAGGCAAGCCGAACACCGGCAAAAGCTCGCTTTTAAATGCACTGACCAATTCCGACCGCGCAATTGTGACCGACATTCAGGGCACAACGCGCGATGTGATTGAGCAAACGATTTCCATCGACGGCATTGCCCTGCGCCTGTTTGATACGGCAGGCATCCGCGAAACAGAGGACGCTGTCGAGCAAATTGGCGTAAGAAAAACAATGGACTATATTCACGCCGCCGACTTGGTGCTGCTGATGCTTGACAGCAGCGCAAGCATTACCGATGAGGATAAAGAATGCATTGCAGCCGCAAGCGGCAAGCCGTGCATCCTTGTGTTAAACAAGTCCGATTTAGAAAGCAAAATCACACTCTGCGATGCCGAAGCCCTGGCAAACGGTGCGCCGATTGTGCAAATCAGTACGCACAGCGGCGAAGGGTTGGATGTGCTTCGTCAAACGATTGCCAAGCTTTGCCGCACAGAGCAGATTCGCAGCGCAGACAATATTCTTTCCAACCTGCGCCACATTCGCGCCCTGCGCGATGCGCGCGCCGCACTTGCAGCTGCCGCACAAACGCTTGCCGACGGTATGCCGGCAGATATGTGCGTCATTGATGTAAACGATGCTTTAGAGCACCTCGGTTTAATTACGGGGCTCACCGTTTCTTCAAACATTGTCGACGAAATTTTCGCAAACTTCTGCGTCGGAAAATAATAAAAACAGCAACTCTTATGAGTTGCTGTTTTTATTATTTTATATTCACAAATGTTTTTCCGCCTTTGCCGAACAGAAGCAGCATCGGTGTGTCCTTCACCGGCAAATGATTAAACTGAATGCAACCGAATGCATCCTTTTCCATCATATCCTCCGGCAGCTCGTAGATGCTACCGTCAATTAAGTCTGCTAAATAAACCGTGTCGCAGTCGCACACAATCTGCAAAGTGACCGTTGCCTGGAAATCCGTTGTTAAAACCTCACACGGCTTCCAGTATGCAAATGCATAGCAGCCGTCCTTTTCAAAACTCCCGTATAAAAGGTCAAAAGCGCGTTCGTCCATACGAAACATCGGCTCATACATCTGCGGCAAAAATACAGCCGGCAGATTTGCGTTCTTCACATTGCCCGAGAACATCGAGGCAATGTTTTGCAGTACATAGTACGACGGCTTCGGCGCATAGGTGCCGACGGAATTGCCATCCTCGTCAAAATCGGCACGCATAACGCCGAAATGCCCATAATCCAGATACGAATTCTTTTCTCTTTTTTTGCCGTTGAGTGCTTCTATCATATCGAGCGCTGTAAAATAGTTGGTAAACTTGCACCCCATCAGAAGGTCGGTTACTAAGTGTCGCGCCATAATCTTACACTGTGTCTTTGGCGTAGTTGCACGCATTTTTAGTGCACCATACAGGCCATACTCCGACTGAGAACCACCTTCCCCTTGGATAATTTCAATATTCGGGTTGTACTGATCCAAAACGGCGCGCAGTGCCGCAATGCGGCTCAGCATCAATGTTTCATCTACAACATAAGCGTGAAAAGAAATCGCGTCTACCCAATCACCCATACCGGTTTTCATCGCTTCGTTAATAAAACCAACCGGCTCCATACAAATTGCGCCGCCGATGACCTTCGCCTCCGGGTCAGCCTTTTTAACGGCTTTCGCCGTTGCGATGTTAAACGCGCCAAGCTCTGTTGCGTTTACGCCGTGCTTCCAACACCAAACGCCGTCCGGCTCATTCCATATCTCATAATCGCCAACTCTACCCTTGAAATGCTCAACCGTTGCACTGACATAATTTGACCAAGCCGTCTTTTGCTCCTCGTTATGTACCGGCGGACAGCCAACCGCACCGTAAACCTCTGCGGCATACTCATCGTAGAGCTCATTGCCGTAGCAAAGGCACATCCACGGCTTTAATCCGCGCACAATCAGGTTATCTACGATTTCATCCAGCCACGCAAAATCATAGACGCCCTTTTCCTTTTCCGTGCGCTGCCAGCCGGACTGAATGCGCACCCATTTCACGCCGATTGCTGCAACCGGGTCATACGCCTTTTTCGGGTCAAACACATTTCTGTCGAGCTTTTCAAAGCCGATACCGATACGCGATTTTTCAATGTCGGATGCGTGTACCGGTGCAATCTCAGAAACCTTTTTCAATCTGTACATACAAATCAAAGTTCCTCTCTTTTATAAATCGTCAGTTCCATTTTCTCCCACGGATAAATGTCTGCCGTAAAGTCATCGAGCATGCCCCAGTGCAGCGGCACAACGGTTTTTGCGCCGCACTTTTCTGCAAAGCGCTTTGCATCAACCGCGTTCATATTGTTGCCCATACCGTTGACCGGCACAAAAATATAGTCAATCTTTTCCGGCAAATCCGCAAAAATTTCCGTATTGTACAGCGTATCGCCCGTGATATACAGCGTTTTGCCCTCTGCCTCAATAAGCACACCGATGGCAGATAAGTCGGAATGCTCCGCCTTTACCGCGGTCAGGCGAATACCATCTGCAAGCGTCCACTCCGTATGGCGGTTAAACAATACATAGTTGTGATTGCCGCCGTATTTACGCAGTGCCTGCCAGCCGTCCCACGGCACAAGCACCGTAATCTCCTTTTCCTGCTTTAAAATCGGCTCCACGCTCTCCGGATCAACATGGTCTAAATGATTATGTGTGCAAACCAGCGCATCAATGTCCATATGCAGATAACTTTCGTCCACCGGCATACGGCGATGCTTCTCAGAATTTACTTTCCCCACACTGTCGGAAAGGTACGGGTCAATCATAATTTTCTTATCCCCGATTTCAATGAAAAGGCCAGCCTGGCCAAGCCAAGTCATAAACATAAAAAATCCCCCTTTTTCTTTTTATTTTAGCATCTTCTCTGTTTTGCGTCTACGCATGTTATTACTGTGTTTTTTAGAAATATTACTAAAAAAGCGGAATCCGGCGGATTCCGCTTTTGTTTTATTGCTCTTACTTCAGGAACTGCTTTAAGTAGTCTGCAGACTGCTTCAGGCTCGGTACGAAATCTTCCGGACAGTTATCCTGCTCTACGCAGTAATACTTTACGCCGCATCTTTCCGCTGTAGCAATAATTTCTGCCCAGTTTAAGTTACCGTTACCGATTTCGGCAATCTTCGGCTGAACAACCATATTTTCATCGTAGTATACCTGCATATCCTTCAAGTGCAGAATGTCGATTCTGCCCGCAAGCTTTTCAATCCACGCACAAACATCGCCGCCACCGCGCTGTACCCAGTGTGTGTCCAAAACAAAGCTTGTGTTTACCGGATCAAGTCCCTCAACGAGCATTTCCATTGCTGTTCTGCCGTTGTCGAGCTTTACAAACTCCTGATGATGGTTATGATATGTAAACTTCATGCCTTCCTTTGCAATGCGCGCAGCGATTTTATTGGCAATCACAATAAAGTCCTCTACATCCTTTGCGCAGGTCGGTTTGAAGCCGCCGATACCCATATTGGTTGTGCCGAGCTTTTTATGATTCTCAATCGCACCCTCGATGTCCTTTTTCATCATGTCGAAATTATCGTGCGTACCAACAATTTCAATGCCTGCATCTGCAGCCATTTCGCGGAACTTGTCATAAGCAAATCCGTAGCAGCCGGCTGTCTGCGCTTCGCTGTAGCCGAGCTCAGCGAGCTTTTTAAATGTAGCTCTTGCTTCTTCCTCGGTACCAAAGTGCGATCTTACGGTAAACAACTGTAAACCGATTTTCTTCATTTCCATATTTCTCTACCCCTTTTTGAAAAATAGTGTTTATGAGTGTATTGTATCACCTTTTTATGCACATTTCAATAGCAGAATAACGCATTTTTTTGCACAAAACGCTCATGCTTTTGCGACCGCAGCTTAATTTTCCTCTAAAAAATGCATCCGTACAAATCGCACGGATGCATTTCATTATTCCTTCCAGGCTACGAAGCCGTAGCTGTCCAAAATCTGAAAATACTTTGCAAGGCGCTCATACAGCGGATGTGCCGCTTCGCCGAATTTTTCATCGACCAGCTTACCAAGCTCGATGATATTTTTCTCTCCATCCAACAGCGGCCAGACAAAACTGCCGGTTTCATCCAAATGCACATAGCTTACGCGCGGCTTTTTAAAAAGCTTTTGCGCTATGCGATTAAACAGCCCCGTATTTTCAATTTCCAGCGTAACCTTCCCCTCCGCATCCGTGCTCCAGCCAAGGTGCGCCGGGCGCATAGGGATACGCTCAAGATAGTTTTTAGAAATTATATTTTTCTTTTTCTTCATAGCTTACTTACGCTTCTTCCACAGCGAGAACATCAGCACGGTAACAATCGTGATGGCAAACAGCACGAGACCGCCGATATTCATAATGGCCGGAGAAAGACCGAGCCTTGCGGAAAGGTCAATCGCTTCGCCTACGCCGAATACGGCGAGAACCGCCAAGAGAATGCCAACCAGGCCTTCGCCTGCAATCATACCCGAGCAGAACAGGATGCCGTCGTTGGTGATTGCCTTCTTCTCTTCTTCCGGCTTCTTTAATTTATCCATTGCAAGTCTTACAAGACCACCGACCATAATGCAAGCGTTTAACTGTACCGGCAGATATACACCGATGGCAAACGGAAGCACCGGCAGACCGACAAGCTCCACAACCACTGCAATACATACACCTACCAAAACGAGCGACCACGGGAGGTTGCCTTCCATAACGCCCTCAATAATCAGCTTCATCAAGGTTGCCTGCGGTGCTGCAAGCTCGTCGCCGCCGAAGCCCCAAGCCGTATCCAGCAGATACAGCGTGCCGCCGATGGCAAATGCCGCCGCAATAACACCGAGAATTTCACCAAACTGCTGCTTCTTTGGTGTTGCACCAAGCAAGAAGCCTGTCTTTAAGTCTTGCGAGGTATCACCTGCAATCGCAGATACGATACAGATAATCGAGCCGATAGCAATCGCGCTCTGCATACCCTTCGCGCCTGCCATACCCGTAAACTTCAAAATCAAGGTTGTGATAAGCAGCGTTGCAATCGCCATACCGGAAACCGGGTTGTTACTGCTGCCGACCAAACCAACCATACGCGAGGACACCGTTGCAAAGAAGAAACCAAATACCACAACGATGATTGCGCCAATCAGTGTGACCGGAATTGCCGGAACGAGCCAAACGAGAATCGTTAAAATTGCAATTGCAATCAGCACAATCTTCATGCTGATATCCTGCTCTGTGCGCGCGGAGGAACCGCCCTTTGCGCCTGCAACACTCTTCATTGCGCCGGCAAAGGTTTTCACAATCAGCGGCAAAGATTTAATCAGACTGATAATACCGCCTGCTGCGAGTGCACCTGCACCGATATAACGCACATAGGTACCCCAAAGCGCACCTGCACCACCCTCGGCAAACAATGTGCCGATTGGCGCTGTACCCGGCGCAAGCGTTGTGTCTGCGCCAAAGAGCATCATCAGCGGAATGATAACCATCCAGGAAAGCACACCGCCTGCAAACATATACGAAGAAATTCTTGCACCGCAAATGTAACCAACACTCATAACCGCCGGATAAATCTGCGTACCGATTGTGCCGGCGAAGCCCTTAAATGTATAGGAAATTTCACCTGCAACCAGCTTTAAGCCATCGATAATAAACTTAAACAGTGCAGCAAAGCCCATACCTGCAAATACGGTAGAAGCCTTTGCGCCGCCTTCCTCGCCTGCCAAAAGCACCTCTGCGCAAGCTGTGCCCTCCGGATACGGCAGAACACCGTGCTCCTTTACGATGAGTGCATTTCTTAAAGGCACAATAAAGAATACGCCCAAAAGACCGCCCAAAAGCGCAATCAGTGTAATACTGATTATATCCGGCTTGTCCATTACGCCTTCCTTCGCCCACAAAAACAGCGCCGGCAATGTGAAAATCGCACCTGCTGCAAGCGACTCACCTGCAGAACCAATCGTCTGCACAACATTACTTTCGAGAATTGAATTTTTGCGCATAATCACGCGAATGACACCCATTGCGATTACGGCTGCCGGAATCGAGGCAGACACCGTCATACCGACTCTTAAGCCCAGATACGCATTGGCTGCGCCGAAAATTACGGAAAGCAGAATACCCATAATAATGGAAGTGACCGTGATTTCCGGGGTAATCTTCTCTGCCGGAATATACGGCTTGAAGTTTTCGTTGTTGTTCATAAGCTACTCCGTTCCGCCGCAGGTCTGCGGCTGTTTTTTATCTTAATTATTTTACCATATAAAAAGGCTTTTGTGAATCCTTATTTGCATTTCTTTAAAATTTCTTTCACCAGCGCAAAGGTTTCCGCCGTTGAGGAAATGCTGAGGCGCTCTTTTATCGTATGCACATCGAAAAGCGCAGGTCCGATTGCGATGCAGTCGAGTCCCGGAATCTTCGATGCAAACACACCGCACTCCAGTCCGGCGTGGATGGCTTCTACCTTCGCCTCACCGCCGCACAAATCCTTGTAGCACGCTTTATAGTGCTCGCGCAGCACTGAATCTGCCTTAAACTCCCAGGACGGGTAGTGCCCGTCGGTTTTTGTGCTGCAGCCAAAGGTCTTTGCCAGCGCAAACAACCGCTTTTCCAAAAAGTCAAGCGCCGTCTGCTTATTGGAGCGCAAGGTAAAGAGCAGCTCTACGGCATCGCTCTGCGTTTTAAGAATACCAAGGTTTAACGAGGTTTCCACAAGCCCCTCGATGCTGACGCTCATATCCATCACACCGCACGGTGCACACAAAAGAAGCTGCGAAAGCTTATCACTGTCCGCCTGCGGTAAAACATCAAATTCACCCATCTCGCCTACGCTTACCGTTAAGGAAGCGTTTGGCTCACGGTCGATGATTTCCTTTTGAATCATGTCCATGCTGTATTGCAGCTTCTGCGCGAACACCTGCGCATTTTCCACAACAAGCTCTGCGCTGCACGCAAGCGGAATCGCATTGCCCTTGTCGCCGCCATTTACGCCGATGAGCCTGAAATCGCCTACGGCCCTTGCCTCGTGCAGGATTCTGCCCATCAGCATATCTGCATTGACTCTGCCCTTGTGGATTTCGATGCCCGAATGTCCGCCCTGCAAACCGGCGATGCGCAATGTGATGTGTGTTCCGCGCACGCGAATCGGCGTATAGGCAAGCGTCATCAAAAAGTTGCTGCCGCCTGCACACGATACCGTCACCGTGCCCGGTTCTTCCGCGTCCATATTGATCATCCTTTTGCCGGACAAAAGCTTTGCATCTAATGCCATCGCACCGTACATACCGGTTTCTTCATCCGTGGTAAACAGCGCTTCAATCGGCGGATGTGCAATATCGTCGCTTGCCAGAATTGCAAGCGCCATTGCAACCGCAATGCCGTTGTCTGCACCCAGGCTCGTCCCTTCAGCGGTCACAAAATCGCCGTCTACATACGGACGGATACCATCGTTTTCAAAATCGATATTACAATCCTCTGTCTTTTGGCATACCATATCCAGATGCCCCTGCAAAATCACAGGCGCCGATGCCTCGTAGCCCGCAGTGCCGTTTTTGTATATCACGACATTGTTTGCCGCATCGCGCACCGCGCGCAAGCCATGCCTTTTTGCAAAATCCAAACAATACCGGCTGATTTGCTCCATATTGCCGGAGCCGCGCGGAACAGAGCAAATTTCTTCAAAATATTCAAATACGCGCTTCGGTTCAAGCGCGGATAAATTTTTCATCATTTCTCGCCTCCGTTGTTAGTATAACCTTACTTTTCTATTATAATGGATTTTTGTTAAAAAAGCAACAAAAAAGGATGCCCAGGCATCCTTTTTAAAAACTATTGCTGTTCTCTTAATCGCTTCATCGCCCGCGGCTTGATAATCGCAAGCGTAATTAAATGACATACAATTACAAATATCCACGAAATCGGCCACGCAATAAACAATGCCCACTCCTCACGGAAATACGGAAGCACAAACAATACCCACATCATGCGCACACCGCAGGTGCCGATAAAGCTGGTAATCGCAGGTATCGTCGAAGAACCGAGGCCGCGGATGGCGCCCATTAAGCACTCCATTGCGCCCACCAAAAAATACGGTGCCGTCGTCATCCAAAGACGGAGCACACCAATTTCGATTGCCTCCGGCGAGTCGGTGATATAAATACCCAAAAGCGGCCGCGCAAACAGCACGCACAAGCCGCCAAGCACAAGACCTGCAGCCACCGCACAAATGAGCGGGATGTAGATAAACTTATTGATGCGCTTTTCATCCTTGGCGCCGTAGTTTTGGCTTACACCGGTTAAAACCGCCTGATAAAAGGCGTTCATCGACACATAGACAAAGCCTTCAATATTACCGCCTGCCGTCGAGCCCGCAATCGTCACCGGACCGAAGGAGTTTACGCCCGCCTGCACCACCGTGTTCGACAGTGCAAAAAACGAAGACTGCACGCCTGCCGGCAAGCCGACGCGCAGGATTTCCTGCAAAGCTTTTTTATAAATCTTAAGCGAGCGGATGTCTAAGCGATACGCGCCCTCCGAGCGCATCAGTGTAAATAAAACTGCCACCGCAGATAAGTAGTTTGCCGCAATCGTTCCTATCGCAACACCGGCAACATCCATATGAAAACCGATAACCAAAATCAGGTTCAGCACCACATTCACCAAGCCGGTCACCGCCAAAATGTAAAGCGGTCTTTTCGTATCACCAATGGCGCGCAGAATGGAAGCACCAAAGTTATAAATAAGCGATGCCGGAACGCCGACAAAAATAATGCGCATATATAAAACTGCGCCCTCCAGCACGGCGCCCTCCGGCGTGCCCATCAAAACCAGCAGCGGGCGCGCAAACACGAAGCCCACAATACCGGCAAACACACCGACAATTACGGAAAGCAGCATCGCCGTATGTACCGTTTCATGCATACTTTTCACATCTCTTGCACCAAATGCACGCGAAACCGCAACACTGGCACCAAGCGAAAAACCGATAAACACATTAACCAGCAAGCCGGAAACCGAGCCGGTTGCACCGACGGCAGCCATTGCATTCGAGCCGGCAAAGCGGCTAACTACAATCAAATCCGCCGCATTGTACAAAAGCTGCAGCACGCTCGCCAAAATCAGCGGAATCGCAAACAAAAGCACATTTTTCAAAACCGAGCCGGCACACATATTCAATTCATACTTTCGATTTTCCATCTTTCCGCCTCCCGAGCTACAGCATTCACGGACATTGTAGCACAGTCAATCTTGTTTTTCAATACTTTACAACAAATTTACTTTTCTGTACGATTTCGGTAAAGATCTTTTTTGCTCGTAACATGTGACGCCCAACGCCGTTTTTTACTTTATATCAATATCTATATAATGCGCATCCAACTTGGAATACACGATTTTTTGACTCTTGTATAGACTGAAGCTGCCCGACATCATATAGCTGATGGCACATATCAGTGCAAAAATTAAAATATTTTCGCTGCCGAACACTTCCAAAGCAAGCATCGTCGATGCAAGCGGACAGTTGACCACGCCGCAAAATACCGCCACAAACCCAATCGCCGCGGCAAAGCCTGCATCCATTCCCAAAAGCGAGCCTGCAAGGCAACCGAAGGTCGAACCGATAAAGAATGCCGGCACAATTTCGCCGCCCTTAAAGCCGGCAGCAATGGTAATCGCGGTAAAGACAATCTTTAAAAGAAACGCCTCCCAATTTACCGCACCGCCGATGGCGCGCGTAATCACATCCATACCTGCGCCGTTATAGTCTCTTGTGCCGACAAGCAATGTCAACAATACAATCACTACCGCGCCGACAAATGCGCGCAGATACTTGTTTTTGAATAGCTTTTCCATGCTGTGCTCACAGTAGTGAATTGCCGTGCAAAACAATATGCTGACTAAAGCGCAGAGCACGGCAATAACGACAATTTTACCGAGTAAAAGCGCATCAATATTTGCAAGCACAACCCCGTCAAAATGCACAGGCGAAAGCCCGAACAAGCCGGCAATGCCAAAAGCGACCATCGCCGAAATTACACACGGCACAAGCGCCGCATAGTGCATTACGCCGACACAAACTACCTCTAAGGCAAAAACCGCCGCTGTCAGCGGTGTGCCAAACAATGCCGCAAACACCGCACTCATACCCGCCATTACGATGATGTGCATATCATTTTGATTTAAGCGAAGCACCTTGCCGATATTGTAGCCGATGCTGCCGCCGAGCTGCAGCGCTGCACCCTCGCGCCCCGCAGAGCCACCAAGCAAATGTGTCAGCACTGTGCTTACAAAAATCAGCGGCGCCATTACAAGCGGTACCTTTTCCTCGCTTGCAACCGCCTCCAAAACGCGGTTGGTGTCGAGCTTTCCCTTTTTCTTAAAAATACCGTAAATCGCAGCAATCACCAAGCCGCCGACCGGCAACAAATACAGAATCCAGCTATGCTCTGTGCGCAGCTCGGTTACATAATCAATTGCAATGTGAAACACGCTGCCGATACAGCCACCGATGCCGCCGACCACAGCCGCAACAAAAATCCACTTAATAAATGTTTTTAAATATTCCCATGAAAATTTCAAATTGGTTTTAAATATTCCCACGGTTGTTCCCTTCCTTCAAAGAAAAACCGAACACCGGACCGGTGTTCGGTTTTGAATTATGCGTTTTCTTTCTTGTTTTTTGCTTCTTCCAGCTTTGTCTGGCGGCGCATCTTCACTTCGTCGCTCATCGGCTGGATATCGCCTGCAGCCTGCAGTGCCATACGCGTAAACAGCGGGCCGAACAACTCATAAATCAACACGGCAAAAAGCGTAATGTTTCGAATCAGCGCACCCTCCGCCGGCCAAGCTGTTGCCGCAATTGTACACATACCAAGTGCCACACCTGCCTGCGGCAGAAGCGTAATACCGAGGTATTTGCAAATCTGCGGCGCACATTTTGTTGCCTTCGCACTCATGAAAGTACCAAAATACTTACCGAGCGAACGGAAGATGATATAAATGATACCAATAACAACAATTGCCCAATCGGCAAATACATTTAATTCAAGCTCCGCACCACTAATAACAAAGAACAGCGCCAACAGCGGCGAGGTCCACTTTTCTGTTCTTTCCATTACATCGTGTGACAGCGGACAGATATTGCAAAATACTGTGCCGAGCATCATGCAGACGAGCAATGAAGAAAAGCCTACATGCACCGGACCGATGTTAAACTTAATCATCGAAAGTGCAACCGTTACAAATACAAACGCAATCGACATATTGAGTCGGTTGGTATTGGAGTTAAACAGCTTCTCAATCTGGGTTAAAATCCAGCCCATAATTGCACCGAGACCCAAGGAGCAAACAATCTCCACAAGCGGATTGACAAGGATGGAAACCATATCCACCTGCCCGCTGGTCAGCGTCTTTGCAATACCGAAGGATACGGCAAAAACAATCAAGCCCACAGCATCGTCGAGCGCAACAATCGGCAAAAGCAAATCGGTTAAAGGACCCTTTGCCTTGTACTGGCGCACGACCATTAAGGTTGCCGCCGGTGCAGTCGCCGTAGCAATTGCGCCAAGAGTAATCAGCTGCGGTACGGAAAGCTTATCCGGCATAATCATATGCACAACCAGAAGTGCAAGGTCTACAAACAGTGTTGCCACAAGCGCCTGAAAAATACCGATAACAAACGCCTGCTTACCGATTTTCTTTAAATCCTCCATACGGAATTCACTGCCGATGGAAAAGGCGATAAAGCCGAGCGCTACATCGGACACAAGCCCGAGCGCATGCACTGCTTCAGCGCTTGCAAAGCCAAGCCCTTCAATGCCCAACTGCCCGAGGCAATACGGGCCGATTAACACGCCGGCAATCAGATATGCCGTTACACTCGGCAGCTTTAAAGGCTTAAACAGTCTTGTCATTAAAAGACCGCCTAAAAGCGCAATGGAAACAGACAATAATGTACTCATTTATATTCCCCCTCTTTAAAAAGAGCTTCCTGTTAAAATATGTATTTTAAAAAACACACAAGGCTTATTATACCACCATTTTTCAAAAAGTCAACTTATTTTTGGCAAAGAAAAGGCAATGGATGTTTACACCTTCATTGCCGGTTTCTTTTATAAATGTTTTATAATTTCCCGATGCAGGTTTTCCGCATAATAAGCAAAGCCTTCATCATTCGGATGCAGCCATGCATCGTGGTAGAGCGCCGTGTCATGCGGCACCAAATCGCGCCCCGGTATCACCGTCACATTGGCAAAATCCTTCGTGTTTTCGCAAATGTATCTTTCCAAATCCGAAAACGGTCCGAGCGGGCGCTCTGTATCCTCATCCGCACGCCAGATTGGCGTGATGGCAAAAATTTTCGCGTTCGGGTATTGCTTTGAGAGCGCACCGTAGAACGCACGCACATCCGCACAGTACTTTTCTGCTGTCTTCTTGCCCCAGTCATTCGAGCCGTAGGCAACCGTGATATAATCCGGATTAAACTCCGCCTCGTCCGTACACTGTGCAAGTGCCGGGAAGAATGTATCGCCGCCGATGCCTTTGTTTCTGGCCTCCGCATCCAGCTTTTCGGAAAGACGCACTGCATAGGAATTCTTCTGTCGAATTGCAGTTACCCCGTGCGTAATCGAATCACCGAACATCAGCATTTTTTTGCTCGGGCGAAGCGGCTTTATATACGCGCCGTCATCTACCCAAAGCTCTGCAATTCTTGCACACGCCTGCCACGGCAGATAAATGCGCACTGTCTTTACCCCTGTACCGAGCACATAGCTTTCCTTAAATTTCCCTTCTATACCTCCATCCGGCCACATATCTATGCTGCCGACCAACGCATCGCCGGCATATACATCGAGCACAAAGCCCTTGCTTTTGCTGCCCGGCGAAATGCTGACGCCAAGCTGCAGATTTTCTGCATCCGTTTCAAACGCAAGGCGAATGCCTGCACTTGCCACGGTTTTCATATAAAATTCAGCGCTTGTTTCCTTGTACGCCTGCTCCTGCGCCGGCGTAAAGCGGTGCAAAAACACACCGTCTGCTTCCTCGGTCGCATAGGCTGCCCCGATAGTAACAGACTGAATTTCCTCAAAAGTAAGCTTTTTCATTTTATATACCTCCAAATTAAAACTTTGTATCCTTTAATTTTTCTCCTCACACAAACGGATAAAATACTCAAAAATCGCACTGCCGTCAGCGGTGTCGTCGCGCTTTCTTGTGCAGCACATCCGCTCCGGGTGCCACTGCACACCAAAAACCGGCAGTTTCTCGTGCTCGTAACCTTCAATTACACCATCGTCGGCGCGCAAGGTTACAAAAAAGCCGTCCGCCAAGTCCTGTACCGCCTGATGATGCCAGCTGTTGACGGTAAAGCTTTCTCCGTAGAGCTTTTCAACAATACTGCCTTTTTGTGCGATAACCTCATGTACAATATCGCGCCCTGCAAGCACTGTGCTGTGCTCTAACGCATTCGGCAAATGCTGCACAAGCGTGCCCCCGAAAATCACATTTAAAAGCTGATGTCCGCGGCATATGCCGAAAATCGGCTTGCCTGCCTTTAGAAAGGCTTCCACCAATGCAATTTCCGCCGCATCGCGCGCTTCATCCATATTGACTGCACCGTCTACCGCTTCGCCGTATCGCGCAGGATGCACATCCACGCCGCCGCAGACAATTAACCCGTCATACTCTGTCGAAGCTGCCGGGCAATACATACGCGTCGGCTCTGCGCCGCACGCGCGGATTGCATCAACATACAGCGCGTAGCTTTCCGGATTGTTATCGGTAGACAATAAAATTTTGACACCCATTTTACAAGCTGCACCCCTTCACCTCTGCTACGCCGTCCTCGCGGTATACGATGCGGTCGCCCGAAGAAAACAGACTGTCCATATAATCGAGGTAGTCTTGTGCCGATGCAAATTCCGGCACAAAGCGTTCTTTAATTTCCTTTGCGCGCACAGCGCCGTCCTTTAAAAGCAGCTCCAGCATTTTAAGCTGCCATTTTGCCGAGGTCACACAAGCGAGCTCCGGATTTGCAATGCGGTAATTGTCGCCATGCGAGATGCCCTCTGCGCCCGGACAGTACGGATGCACCGCCGGCAAAATGCCCGACAAATCACCCATATCCGTGCTGCCGGAGCCGACCACAGGCGTGTATGTACACGGCAGGTCGATTTCCTTTGCCGCATCCAACACGAGCTGCTTCATACCTTCCGAATTCTTCAGCGGTGCATAGCCCGGCGAGTCTATAATTTCAACATTTGCACCGAGCGACAGTGCCGCACCGCAAAGCGCACGGTTAACCTTTTTGTTTGCTTCTTCAATTGCTTTAAAGGTTTTGCCGCGTACATAGCTTTCCAAAATCACTTCGTCCGGAATGGCATTCACTGCGCCACCGCCCTTGGTGACAATCGGGTGTACGCGGATAATATCCTGCTCTGCAAAGGTTTCGCGGATGGCGTTAATCGCCGAAAGCCCCTGCGTTGCCGCATATAATGCATTGCAGCCGTTCCATGGTGAGCCGCCTGCGTGCGCAGATTTCCCTTTATAAATAATGCGTTTTGCCATACAGCCGACGGAGCCGTCACGCACGCCGGCGCTTTCCGATACCGACGTATGTACCATCAATGCAATATCCACGCCGTCAAAATAACCGCGGTGCAAAAATTCGCTCTTGCCGCCGAAATAACGGATTTTACCCTCCGCAATCAGCTTGGAACGGTACTCAATCTCAATCAGCTCCTCCGCCGGCACTGCGCAAAGGCGGATTTTGCCGCAAAGACCGTCTAATGCACCTTCTGCCTTCAAGGCAGCAGCAATGCCTAAAAGCGCTGCACTCTGCGCCGCGTGACCGCAGCAGTGTACTGCGCCCGTCTCGGGGTCAGCTTCCGGATGCGTCGGGCAAAGCAGCGAATCCATTTCGCCCAAAACCAAAATCTCCGGACCCGGTCTGCCGGTATCTACCACGCAATAAAAGCCCGGAATGTCGCCTGCCTTTACAAGCTCGTAGCCGAGCGCTTCAAATTTATCTTCCAGATATGCGCTCGTTTTTACCTCTCTGTAGCCCGTCTCCGGGTTTTTCCAGATGTAATCGAGTGCCTCCAAAATCAAAGCCTTGTTCTTTTCTGCCGCCGCAATCAGCTTGCTCATAATAAAACGCCTCCGTTAATTTTGTTTTTGTACCATTTTATATTCATCATAGAAACGGTAGTACGGACATGCGCGCCGCGCGCCGCCGTATACACTTGCCATCTCATCCTCATCAAAATTGACAAGGCAGATGTAAGCGTCCATTTCCTCATCATAGTCGTAATACGCGCAGGTTTCACACTGCGTTATTTTCTTTTTCTCCTGCATTTTCATCACCGTTTTTTATTTTATCACATAGCTTTAAAAAAGTAAACAATACTTGATTTTTTGTACTCGGCGTAGTACAATACATCCTTGTGGGGTGAAATTATGCAATATTTATGGGTAATATTTGTCGTCATCTACAGCTTTTTAAAAGGCTCGCGCGACGGTATGAAAAAGGCGGCGCTGAAAAAAAGCTCGTCGACGGAAATTCTGTTTTTTTACACGGTACTCGGTTTTATTTTTACAATTCCGTTTTCCGCAGGTGCGTTTAATGTTGCACCGATATTCATTTTCTGGTCGTTTGTAAAGGCCGGCGTTGTCAGCATCGCATGGCTGTTTGCGATGTGGGCATTAAAGGAAATGACCGTCAGTCTTTACGGCATTATGGACCTATCGCGCGTCGTGTTTTCCACGCTGCTCGGCGTATTCGTGCTCGGCGAGAACATGACCTGGGCAAAAGGCATTGGCCTCTTGCTGGTCATCACCGGTCTTTTGCTGGTCAATCTAAAAAAGAACACCGCGACCAAGGGCGTAACCCTCGTTACGCTGACCGCCGCGCTGTTAAACTGCTTTTTTAACGCCATTTCCGGCACGATGGATAAAATTCTAATGCAGTATATGACCTCGGCACAGCTGCAGTTTTGGTTTATGCTTTTCTCCGCAGCAATTTACGGCGTTATCCTGCTTTGCCGCAAGGAAAAGATATCCGTAAAATCCATTAAAACCAACTACTGGATTCCGCTGATGAGCCTTTCTTTGGTTGTCGGTGACCGCCTTTTATTCGAGGCAAACGCCGACCCGGAAAGCCAGGTTACTTTAATGACCATCATCAAGCAATCCTCCGTGTTTGTCACCGTACTGACCGGCTGGCTGTGCTTTAAAGAAAAGCATATTTTATACAAGCTGATGTGCACGGCAATCGTTTTAGCCGGCATCTTCGTAGCACTGCTGTGGTAAGCAAAAAAAGCTTCGTCGGGAAAATCCCGTCGAAGCTTTTTAATTAGTCTTGTTTGATTGCTTTTGTCTTCCACTTGCCGCGCGCATAGAAAATCGCAGTTAAAACCGCGCCGAGCACCCAAGTAATTAACAAAGAAATCTGAATACATACACTCTGTCCGTGCGGCAGTTCCGGCGTTGTGGTCGCCCAGGAAATGCCGTATGCAATCGGAATACGAACCAGAACCGTTGTAATCAACGAAATCCACATCGGTGTCATCGTATCGCCCGCGCCGCGCATAATGCCCGAAAGGCTCTGCGTTACCGCCATTGCAATATAACCGACCGCCAAAATCTTCATTAGATTACAGCTCAACTCCACCAGGGCAGGCGTGTCCGTAAACATGCCCATCAGATATTTACCGAACAGCAAAATAATGCCGGTAATTGCCGCAGAGCAAACAACCGCCATCAGCGTGCCCTGCTTTGCGCCCTTGGTTACGCGATCGTAAAGACCTGCACCGACATTCTGCCCTGCGTAGGTCGTCAATGCCATACCGAATGAGAAGTTCGGCATCATCGCAAAGCCGTCTACGCGCATAACAACCACATTTGCCGCAATAAACATTTCGCCGAACTGATTTGTCAGCGACTGGACAATAATCATCGCCGACGACATAATCGCCTGCGTTGCACCTGAAGGCAGCCCGAGGCGAATCAGCGTTTTTACATAGCTGCCGACCGGCTTTAAAAACTTCAGCTTCAAATCAAAATACTCGCGCATTTTCGAAAGCTTGATTAAGCAAAGCACCGACGAAACCGCCTGTGCAATCACAGTTGCAAGCGCAACGCCCGGCACGCCCATTTTTAAAGAAGCAACAAAATAAATATCCAGGAAAATATTGATAACCGTTGCGACCAGCAAATAAATCAGAACGGAAACCGAATCGCCCATACCGCGGATGATACCGGATAAAATATTGTAAAACGCCATACCTGCAATGCCGACGAGCGAAATAATCAAATACCCCGCGCAATCCTCAAGGATGCTTGCCGGCGTATTTAAAAGACGCAAAAGCGGGCGAATCAGCGGCGTCGCGATAATAATAAGCCCGACACAGGCAATCAGCGTCACCGTAATGCAATTGCCGATGGTATGCGAAAGTGCTTCACGGTTGCGCGCACCGTAATACTGCGCTACCATAATGCTCGCTCCGGCGGAAATGCCGATAAACAGCACCAGCAGCAAATTCAGAATCGGCATCGCACTGCCGACCGCGGCAAGCGCATTATCGCCGACATACTTGCCGACAACGATACTGTCGACCGTGCTGTACAATTGCTGTGCAATATTGCCGATAAGCATCGGCAGCGTAAAGCTTAATATACCTTTCCACGGCGCACCCTCACGCATATCCGTAGGCGCAAATAAACTCTTCATCATTCTGTCATCCCTCTGTTTCCCAAATAAACTCGCATTATACAGTATAGCACAAAACGGAAAAATTTTCAAGTGGAATAAAAAAGACGGTTTTTACAAACCGTCTTTTTTATTAAAGCAACACTTCTTTATTTGTACCGTAGAAAATATCGTCATGTCCGCTCATCATTTTTAAAAACTCCTCAAACTGTGCCCAGCGCTCCGGATAGATATCGAATTCATAAGCGTGTCCCCAGATGTAGAACACCTGTGGTGTTTCGGCTTTCAGTTCCAAAAACGCCTTGCCCAGCTCAAGCATTTTATCCCACTGCGCATGGTGATACACCGTGCCCTTGTATTGATACAAGTCGGGATACACCGAAAAGCTTTCCGTCGTCGGTACGGTGCGGGCATATTTTATGCCGGTGTTTTCCCGGATAAGCTTTGCCACGCGATCGTCGCAGTTTATGCCGCCGCACGGATACGCCATACCAATAACCTCATAGCCTGCAAGCTCTGACAGCGCAAGCCTGTCCTGCTCGACCTGGCGGATGACTTCTTCATCCGTTTCCTTTACCAAAAGCGGGTGCGTCAGTGTATGCGCTGCTACCTCGTGCCCTGCATAAATTGCGCGAACATCCTGCGCTTTTACTTTATTGTGCGTAATCTCCACACCGTTGCGCACAAGATTATTCTGCCCGCCAAGAAATTCGGAATTCAGGTTAAACGTCGCCTTTAAGCCATATTTATTAAAAAGCTCTATCAGGCGTATATCCTGCGTTACACCGTCATCGTAGCTGAAGGTCAGCGCTTTCATTTTCCCGCCAAACATCAAATCATCTCCAGAATTTTATTTTCTTCCATCCAGTCGCCGATGGCTTTTGCCATCGAGAAAAAGCCAAAGTCCGTCGGGTGACAGTTATCTACCGTACCTTCATCTCCGCAAAGCGCCATCAGTTGTTTGCCATCCATAAACCATACACGCTTGTCTCCTGCTGCAATTGCATTTTCGTACGTTTTCAACGCAATTTCACGACGCGTGACACCAACGGAATTGAGATAATAGCGTGGTCTGGTTAAAATCAGAATCGGAATGTCCGGATGCGTCGCGCGAACGGCCTTAAACAGCTTTTCGTGCGTTTGCGCATAATGTTCGTTATTATTTGCGTTATGGTCATAGTCATAAATAAAGAAAGACATATCTAAGCTTGAAAGATACTCTATCATAGCATCCTCTGCTTTTGCACCGCCCGAAAAACCAAGGTTGATATGGTCATAGCTGAAACGGCGACTCAGAATAGAAGGATACGCATTACCCGAACGGGATGCACAGCCGCCCTGCGTAATCGAAGAGCCGTAAGTCACAAACGGTTTTGTATATTTATATTCCTCCGCTGCTTCCAGCATTGCGCCTTCTTTAATACCGATATACACTTCCGAAACCTTACTGTAGGTCGGAAAATGAATCAGATAGGTGCGCATCTTGTCCGGGGCTGCCTGAAATTCCGGAGTTAAAAGATTGGTCTCCTCGAAGTCTAAAAGACTTTCATACCCTTCCGTCATACCGACTTTCGGCATAAACGTTTTAACATAGCGCACACCCTCGTCCGTTTCTTCGTACAAATCAAAACCGCTTGCCCCGGAAAGCGCAAAATGTGCGCCGTGGTAAACCTCCGGCATCTTTGCGCACAGTGCGATAGCCCTGCTGTTTGTTTTAAATCTCAATCTGCCGCCGGCAGGTCTGTCGTGCAAGCTATGAACGCCCGAACTTACCTGCGCAGCAACTTCTTCCGGCATACGGCGGAACCTGCCCTCATGCATATATATGCCATAGATTTTAAATGGTGCTTCCAATACATTATAAAATGCAAGACCTGTTTTATCTATCGTAGATGCCACCGCTAAGTTTTTATCAATTTTTTCGATATTTGACATAATGCGTTCCTCCATCCCTTTATGCTTTTTCAATCATATCCAGAATTTTATATGTATCTATCCAATTCGCAATTGCTTTTGCCATAGAGAAAAAGCCGAGGTCTGTCGGATGTGTATTGTCCACCGTGCCCTCATCTCCGCAAAGCGCCATCAGCTGCACACCATCCATAAACCATACACGCTTATCCCCGGCTGCAATTGCATTTTCATAGGTTCTGTATGCAATTTTCTTGCGGGAAAGCGCAACCTCGTGCAGATTGTAGCTTGGGCGCGTCATAATCAGAATCGGGATATCCGGATGCGCTGCACGCACCTTTTTAAACATTTTTTCGTGTGTATTTAAATAAAGCTCATTTGATGTTGCATTATGGTCGTAATCGTACAAAAAGAAGGACATGTCCAGCCCTGCCACGTAGTCCGCAATCGGATCCTCCGCTCTTGCACTACCGGAAAAGCCGAGATTGATATGGTCGATGTCATACCAGCGCGACAAAAAGGATGGATAAGCATTGCCCGACCGCGAAGCGCAGCCCCCCTGTGTAATCGACGAGCCATAACACACAAACGGTTTTTCGTACTTATAGTCATCCGCCTCTTCGATTACAGCGCCGTCCTCTATACCGATATACAAGTCGGAAACAGCACTATATGTCGGAAAATGAATTAAAATCTCGCGCATTTTACTTTCTCCGAGCTCTAAGAGACTTTCATACCCCTCGGTAATATCCACAGTCGGCATAAAGGTTTTGATGTACTTTAAACCGTTTTCGTCCTTCGCGTACAAATCAAAACCGATAGAGCCGGAAAACGCAAAGTGCGGCATTTTTCCGAGCGCCGGCATCTTCGCCGAAATTGCAACAAAGCTGCTGTTCGTTTTAAAGCGAATTCTGCCGCCCGCGGTGTTGGCGTGTAATCGAGCTACACCGGGATTTACCTGCTCGGCAATCGCCTGCGGCATACGGCGAAACTGACCGTTTTCCATATACACACCGTAGATTTTAAACGGTGCTTCCAGGGCGTTATAAAACTTTACATTTTCCTTTTCAATTTTAGACCCAACCTTAAAATTCGGGTCGAGCTGCGAAATATTAGACATAACAATACTCCCTTTCCCTTTTTCTTTGCGCCCATTGTACCACACCCCACAAAAAAAGTAAATGCTTGTACCAATAAAAAAAGCCCAGCGGGCTTTTTTTATTTCATAATCTCATCAATAAAGTATGCATTTGTATAAGAACGCTTTCCGTCCGTGCCGACAACGGTGATACGGAAGTAGTCTTCATCCTCGCGCACATCGAACACAGCACTTGTAATCAGCTTGCCGTCGCGCCACACGCGCTGAGAGCGGCGCACATTTTTAGAAATAAACGCTTCGCGCGCGGCATCAAAGGTCACATACACCTTGCCGTCCTCGTAGTAAAGCTCATGAATGTCCGGTCCGCCCTCGGAGGCGTAGAAGTTGCCGTCTAAAAGCGCTTGCATCACGGTGCGGTACTCCAGCTTTTCTGCCTTAATCATCGTATAGCCGCCGAAGGAATCATATGCGCCGCGGTTATGGTTATCGTCGGCTGCAATGGCATAAATGCGGTTGCCGAGGCGCAAAAGCTCATCGTATTCCTTGGAATTATGGTCATCATAACCCTCATAATAAGCAGCATGGTTGTAAATCTCCATCGCGTGCATATATTTAAATTTGCTGTAGGTTTCATACCCTTCGAGCGACCAGGTCGGGTGGTTGTAGGTTACAAAAAAGCCCTTATCCATCGCCGTTTTCATCATATCATTGATGCAATCTGTCGAATACACGCGTTCGTAGTCCGGCTCAGTTTCGTCAAACTTGACCTCGTCGCGGTGCAATACGGCGTTTTGCAGCTGATACTTTTCTCTGTGCCAGCACGGCTGGATATCATTGTCCGGGTCAATGGCTAAAATACACCAGTGCGCACAGCGCGTATGATTCCAGCGCTTTACATCCTCGTCAATATCGATTTCCGTGCCCAGGATGGCAAGAAAGTTTTCATCCGTCAGCTCGTGGTGCGGAATTAAAACATTGTGGTCGGTGTACGCCACAATCGAATACCCTTGCCGCATATACGCCTTTTTGATTTCCTCCGGCGTCCAGCGGCCGTCCGAATAGGTCGAGTGGCAATGTAAATTTGCCTTATAAAATGTGCCGCTCTCCGGCAATAAGTACTTTTTCATTTTGCTCACCTCTGTGCCTTCATTGTAGCACAAATGTGCAAAATTGCAATGTTTTTTTGTAACTATTTCCTGTCTTTTTGTAACGGATTGACTTTTTTCATCCAGTATGCTAAACTCATTTGCAAAGGGAGTGACTATCTATGAAACCAATGATTATTCTGCCGGATACCGTGTATATCCTGCGCGAAAAAACAAACCAGGACATTGCGCCGCAGCGCGAGGAGTATAACATTTACTACAAAAACATTCTGTTCCCGTATACCGAGGATTTCGATGTGAAAATCGACTGTGCCTACGGTAAAAATTTAGGGCATTGCTGGAGACTGGATACCTTTGGCGAGGAAAACGATTTTCCGCTGCGCATCCGCATCTATCTGCACGCAGAGCTTTTGGCGGACAAGACCGTAAATATTCATCTAACCGAGCGCACCGAAAAAAAGGCGAGCCTTCTGTGCATCGGCGATTCGATGACGCGCGGTGAGGAGTATGTATTCCAGGCGGCATGGAAATCGGAAAACACCGATACCGTCGGTACAAGACAATTACGCTATGCAAACCACGAAGGCAGAGGCGGCTGGAGAATTCAGTTTTACTTAGAGCGCTTTTGGGATAACAGAGGCGATGTGTCTCCGTTTTTGTTCCCGAAGGGCATTGCCGCAAAGGACTACTACGGCAGCTACGATTTTTGGGAAAGAGTGCACGAAACGCCAAACTCCTACTACACCGCCGGCTACACCTACTCCCCAATTGCCGAGGGTATGTATGCGATGAAGGACGGCGCATTATGTAAGTTTGAAAACGGTGCATTTACTGTTGTAGATGAAAATCCGGATTTTGAATTCAATTTTGAAAAATACCTTGAAAAGCACAACTTTGACCGCCCGGACATCGTCACCTTCCTGTTCGGCGCAAATGAGCTGCAAATGACAGCGTATGAGGATTCCGAAAAGGACATTGCCGCAATGCTGGCGCGCTACGAAACCATTATCGGGTACATTAAAAAAGACAATACCAAAATCGTAATCAACCTGCCAGTCTGCGGCGCAGACCAGTACTGCTGGGGTATGGGCTGTGGCTGCAGAAGTACGGTAAAGCAGTACGATTACAACATCAAAATGCTTTCCAAGGCCATTATTGAAAAATATGGAAACCGCGAAGCCGAGGGCTACTTCGTTTGCCCGATGCTCGCCGTATGCGATCCGGAAAACGGATTTACAAGCAGCGTGACCATCGACAGTCTCTATACCGAGCACCAGTCCCGCCACCTGAACAACTGGGTGCATCCGAGCGGTAATGTCGGCTACAAGCAAATGGGTGATGCCCTTGCAGGCGTCGTTTGCAGAATTAAAGAGGATATGTAAACAAAAAAACAGAGAAACGAGGGTTTCTCTGTTTTTTGTTTACAGCAATACCTTCACGATTTCCGGATGGTTTACATCGCCTGCATTGAGTGCACGAATTTCCTCCAAGGTCATTTCTGCAATACTGCCTTCTGCGCCGGTGGTTCTGACTACCGCAGCATCGTGCATCAAAACCAGATAACCATCCTTGGAAAGGCGGACATCTGTTTCAATCATATCTGCACCCACCTCGATGGATTTTTCAAATGCAGTTATGGTATTTTCATAATAGTTATACGAATCGCCTCTGTGCGCAGCAACCGTCATCGCATGTTTGTATGGTAATCTCATAAGTCTTCCCCACCGAATAAATCATAATATAGCCACAAAACCGTATATCGGTCCTTTAATTCCTTTGCATATAAAATCGCGTTTTTGATCTTCTCTTCGCCGTATAGCCCGGTAAATGCTTTCATATCCAGGCCGACAAGCGCCAGCAGCGCTTGCAGCTTCTCTGCCTTCGGCATTTCTGCAAGTACTGTACGGATTTTATCTTCCTTCTCCTTGTAAATCGGCAGTCTGTTTGCCACATAGTTGCCGACCTTCTCCTGAAGCTCAATACACCCCTTTGCTGCACTACCGTAGATTTCCTGCATTTTCTTTTCGTATGCCTCGCGTGCTTCTCTGTAGATTGCATTCGGAAAAGCTTTCTGCACAAGCTTTTCACGAAGTGCCGCCGTTGCAACAGTGGAATATACAACATCAATACCGTGTGCAAGGTACGGCTCGTTTTTCTCTATGCCAACAATTTCAAAATAGTGCGATAAGTGATGTTCACTGCCGGATGCCGGGCGCGACGAACCTGCAAAGCTCATCATAATGCCGACGATGATGAGCGCCTCCATCAATTTTTTTACGCTTTCTTCATCCCGCGCCGCAATTCCCTTTGCGGCGAACACAACCGCATCAATCTGCGCATAAGTGGTATCGTAAATATAATCACAAAAATACTCATTATTCACCACACGCGAGAGCTTCCAATCATTTAGAGCAGAATACTTGCCGAGGATATCGCCGTAGCCTGCCTGCAGCATTTCGTACGGTGCAGCCGCAAGTACCTGTGTGTCGGCAACGATTGTTTTCGGAAGTCCTGCCTTTTCCGTTACCTTCATACCACCCAAAATCATTGCCGCACCGTCGGAAGCATAGCCGTCCATTGAAGGTGCGGTCGCAACAACCATATACGGCACACCTTCTCTGCTCGACACACATTTGCACAAGTCCTGAATTACACCTGAGCCGATACCGACGATTAAATCTATGCCGACAAGCTTTTCCGTTACCGCATCAATGGCAACCTCGTTCGGAATCAAAACAGTCTTGCCGCTGAAAATGACCTTTTCAACCGCCTTAGCTGTAAGCGCCGCTTCCGTTTGCACACCTGCTGCGGCATAAGTATTTTCATCTGCCACAAGCAAAATCTTGTTATACTGCGCACACAGTTGCGCTAAATGCGCAATTGCGCCACGTTCGATATGCACCGCTTCAATCGGGCAGGTGTGGCGCTTACCACAGCCACAATCCATTCCTTTTAATATTTCATTGATGTTCATACACAGCCCTCTTTCAAAAAAGCTTTACTTTTTTTCACGGCTACAGTATAATAAAACCGTCAAAATAAATCAAGAATACGCCATAAATCAGTCATATAATTGACAAAGCGCCACTTTTAGCGGCTCGAACAATCAAAATCAAGCAAAGGATGAATACGATGCTCAAAAACGAACGCTTACGCGAAATTGTGAATATACTCAGCACACAAAACGGTTTTGCAACCGTAGCGCAGCTTTGCGCTACGCTCTACGCAAGCGAATCCAGCATACGCAGAGATTTAAGCGCTCTCGAAAGCCGCGGCTTAATCAAACGCAGCTACGGCGGCGCAGAGCTGATTTACAGCGCGTCCAACGTAGTTGCCTTTCATCAGCGCGCGCACGAGAACACAGCGGCAAAAAAGGCAATTGCAAAAAAGGCCGCCGCTCTAGTAAAAGACGGCGATATCGTTTTTATCGACCAATCATCAAGCGCATACTACCTTGCAGAGTTACTCAGAAGCAAAAACAACCTAACCGTTGTTACCAATGCCATTCAGGTCATCAACCTGCTTGCAGATACGGACATTAAAGTCATCTCCTCCGGCGGGCAATTAAGCCGCGAAAACCGCACGTGCCTGATTGGTGCGGATGCGTGCCTCGCTTTTGAAAACACCTATGCCGACATCGCTTTTTTCTCAACCAAATCCCTCGCTGAAGACGGCACAATTTCCGACTGCACGCGCGAGGAAACTTTCGTGCGAAAGCCGATGCTGAAAAACGCGGCGAAAAAGGTGTTTTTATGTGACAGCACAAAGCTTTGCACGCGCTCTGCGTATGTGCAATGCACACTAAAGGATGTAGACTACCTTATCTGTGAAAATGAAAAAGCGCAGGCATTTTCTGCCTGCGCCAAAAATCTGATTATTTTATAATTACTGCAAGTCCTCGTAAATTGCGCGGATATTGTCATAGACAAATTCCGGCTTTACCTCGCTTTTTTCCAAATCCTCCAGCGTACCTTCACCGGAGAGCACGAAAATACTGCTGATACCGGCGTTTACACCGCAAGCAATATCCGTATAGAGTCTGTCGCCAATCACGACAGCCTCTTCTTTTTTATACCCCGTCTTATCCAGTGCAAGCTCTACCATCGCCGGCTGCGGCTTGCCGATAAAGGTCGGGCGGCGCTTCGTTGCAGTATAAAGCATTTCGCTCACTGAGCCGCAATCCGGCACAAAACCGTACCAGGTCGGGCAAACCCAGTCCGGGTTGGTTGCAATATAGTCCACGCCTCTGCCAAGAAGGATGCATGCATCCTCGAGCTTTTGATATGTAAGCTCCGTATCGTAGCCCATACATAAACAATCAATATCTTCCTCCAGCTTGTCCGTCACCGGCAAACCGGCAGCTTCAAGCTGGCCGATAAAGGATTTTGTGCCAAAGGCATAAATCTTGTGATAATTCTGCTTTTTCAAGTGCACAACCGTTGCGTGCACAGAGGTTAAAAAGTCATCATCCGTTGCGGTGATGCCGAGCTTTGCGAGCTTTTCAACATACTTATCCACGCCCTTGGACGAGTTGTTTGTCAAAAAGATGTATCTGCCGCCAATTTTTTTTACATGCTCCAAAAAATCGAGCGTACCGTCAAAAAGGTCATTGTCTAAATAAATCGTACCGTCCATATCTAATAAAAACAGCTTTTTCTCTTTTAATGTGCCCATAATTTTTTCCTTTCTGCATAGACCATCACCAAATTTACCGTCGAAAAAAATGCATCAAAATAATAAACCATGTTTATCATTTTGATGCATCTCCGTTTCTCCTGTGTATCAGTCTATCATAACTTCACTAAAAACGCAAGTTTTACTTTAAAGAAATTTTGAACTTGTCCATTTTATAGCCTTCAAATGCGCCATCTTCACGCACAGCTACAACCTCGAGCTTCCCCTCTTTAAGTAAGGTGCGCACCACTTCATACAGCACCGGCTCTTTCTGCCCTACCACACCTTCCGGCCAAAGACCTTCAAATGCGTCAAGCGCTTCCCATAAAGCAACCGGCGCACCGTTTTTTTCCTTAAGATATGCTATAAGGCGGTGATACGCCTCAATCCAGATGTCCGGCGTATTCGGTGCGATGTTGTGAATTTTCAGCGGCTCTGTTGCAACGCGGTAACCACCTTCAAACACTTCAAAGGTCGTTGCCGGCGGCAACATTTCTATTGTATGAAACTCCACATCCTCCGGAAAGGCAAGTGCCGTTGTCGCAAGATAGGTTTCGCCGTCTGTTGTGATACCGATCATCATCGGATAGTTGATTCTGGTCACAAAAATACTGCGCGGATTTTCCTTGCGGATGATAAGACCGACTACCTCACTCGGAAACTCCGAGTTTGCCTTGCTCATCGCCGCAGTCGGCGAAAGACCTTCATCCATCAGGCAAGCGATATACTGGCACATCAAATCGCTCATATGAATGGCAGTGCCATCCGCAAGTGCCGGATAATCGCCGATTACGCCTTCACATCTTGAAAGAAAGTTATAGCCCTTTGCTTCCAATTCCAGCGCAAGCGCACAGCGCTTTTCCTTCATTTCCTCGGTTAAAAATACGCCTGCCGCGCCATTGGCAATATAGGAAACATCGCCATCCTTTGCTAAAAACGGCTGTCCCCACTCTACACCGCCGCCGGATTTGGAACGACTGTGCAAAAAGCCCATTGTGCCCGGATAGTGTAAAGCATCGGTTTCATTAAGTAAGTTCTGCATATCACCGATGACCTTTGCGCTGTGCATACTTACGCCATCGTGCGTCGTAATACCGGTATAATATCCACCGGCAAAGCCTTCCTGCTTTTTCATCATCGCGCACAAAATCGGTGCCGCATCTTTTTTACCAATATACCCCGCTATATTACACATAGTCTGTCACCTCAAATTTCTGCAACACAACCGTTGTCCGAAGCGGCATATGCTGTCTCGATAATCTTTTGTACAAAGATGCCGTCCTCTGCCGTAATCTCCGGCGCTGTGTCGTTTATAATTGCATTGGCAAACGACGAGATTTCCTTTTCATACATATTGCCACCTGCATTAACTTCGACAAGGTGTGCTGCATTTCCTTCTCTGTTTTGCTGTGCATCGTAGCCTGCGTCCGCACTCATCGTCAGCTCCAACTTGCCGGTTTCATCCTGCCCGATGGTGCCCTCTGCCAGAATGCTGCCCTTCGTGCCGTAAAACTCCATCCGGCAATGCGCCGCATCATCCGGAATGTTAAAGTTTGCATCCACATACGCGGTCGAGCCGTTGTCCATCTTCATCAAAAGTGCCGCAGAATCATCTACTGCATAATTAAAGGTCTGGCTCTGCGCAAAGCAGGTCAGCTTTTTCGCCTTCAAACCGCTGATGTACTGCAAAAGGTCGATGCAATGCACGCCCATATCCATCAGCGCACCGCCGCCGGACTTGTTTTTGTCCTGGCGCCAGCTGCCCGGAATTTCCGGATACCAGCAGGTAAACTGCGCGCGCATGGAAACCACATCGCCGATTGCTCCATCTGCAATCAATGCCTTCATCTTCTGATGGTATGCAGAAAAACGCATCATCAAACCAACGCCGAGCTTCACGCCCTTTGCTTTGCAATACTCCGCAATTTCCTGCGAATCCGCAACAGAAAGCCCCATCGGCTTTTCCAAAAGAATGTGCTTTTTTGCATCCGCAGCCGCCATTGCCTGTTCTTTATGGCAAAATACCGGCGTTGCAATATATACCGCATCAACTTCATCTAAAGCGAGCACTTCTTCAACGGTTGCAAAGGCATACTTTGCGCCGAATTCGTCCTTTGCTTTTTGTGCGGCGTCAAAGTTTGTATCCATTACGGCAACCAGCTCGCTGTTTTCCGAAAGCATCATACCCGGAATCGTGCGGCGGTATGCAATACCGCCACAGCCGATTACGCCCCATTTAATCTTCAAATCAAACACCTCTCTGCATTTCGTCTACCGATTCCAATACAGCATCCGCCATATACTCAAGCTGTTCGTCGCTTAAGCCGTACAGCGGCAGATGTGTAAATCTCTTATAGAATACCTCTTCGCAATTCGGGCAGGTCTTTGCGATTTCATCCGAATCGTAGCCCATATCCTGCACAACCTTGAAGCGGTAAAGCGGACCGAAGTGCGCAATCTGGGTTACGCCCTTTTCCTCGAGCTTCTTTTTAAGCACCTGCACATCGCCGCCTGCCTTTGCAGGATCGATCTGCAACAGATAAAGGTGGAATGTCGGCTTCAGTTCATCATTGCCCAGATCCTGCGCAATAATCGCATCGTTGCCGGCAAAGCGCTCTGTCAGATACTTTGCCGCTCTCGCTCTTTCAGCGATAATTTCTTCATTACGCGCAATCTGCAGGGTAAGACCGAGACCCTGAATTTCCGTTGTAGAGGAGTTGCCTGCAACAAACGGCGCTTCCTTACCCGGGATTGGTGTAATGTTGTAGAGCCAATCCTTGATCGGGCAGCTGAAATCCAGACCGAGGAAACGCGCGCGCTTCATATCCGGACCAAAACCCGGAATGGTTGTGGTTAAGATACCACCTTCACCGAAGGAGGTGATATTTTTAACCTCGTGCATAGAAAATGCCGCAAAATCACCGATTGTACCGATTTTCTTGCCCTTATACATTGCGCCGAATGCGTGCGCAGCATCTTCTAATACGAGAATGTTGTGCTTCTTTGCAAGCTCCATAATCGGATCCATATCCACCGGATAACCGCCGATATGTACCGGAACAATCATCTTGGTTTTCGGCGTAATCTTTCTCGCAACATCTGCCGGCTCCATATTGATAGTTTTCGGATCAACATCCGCAAATACGAGCTTACAACCGATCGAAAGCGGATAAGCCATCGTTGCAACAAAGGTAATCGCCGGAACGATAACCTCGTCGCCTGCCTTTAGGTTTGCATACTTATATGCAATTTCAAAGCCTGCGGTTGCATTGGTTACAAAGGTAGAAGTCTCTGTGCCGAGATATTCGTTGCAAGCCTTTTCCGCCGCCTCTACCTTGCTGCCGAGCGAAAGCTTGCCCGGCGGCGTTGCGAGTGCATCCAGCTTTTTCACCTGCTGCCACACAGCCTCGAGCGCCGCATCATACTCTGCACCCTCGCCCTGCATCAAAAAGCGGATAATTTCCATCAAGTCTGCCACATTGTAGTTTTCACCGACTGCCGCCCACGGTACCTTTGTCGCGCCCGTGTTATAGCGAAAATCTGTTGTTTGTTTTCCCATAATCTTTTTCCTCCTCATTGTATAATTTAAAATATATGCCTCGCTCTTATTGTAGCAAAATACCATCAGAAAAAAAAGATTCATTCTTCCTTGTTTTTTGTCCTATATTCCTTACATTTGAAATCTATTGACAAAAATCTGCTTTGTGTTAAAATAAAGGCAGGTGATTTTATGCTGATTAACTATGATACAATCAAAATCAATGCTGCACTGCAGGACTTTTTTAACGCAACCGGCATCTATATGGATATGCTGAAGGCGGATTTTACCTCCGTCAGCAACCGCTTAAACTGGGCGGATAACCGCTATTGCAAGTGCGTGCAGGACACGCCGGAGGGCAAAAAAGCGTGCCGGGCTTCCGATTTAAATTTGCTTAGGCGTTGCCAAGAGGAGAAAACCCTACAAATTCACACCTGCCACGCCGGCCTGACGGATGTGGTTGTTCCGATTTTGTACGACGACACCATCCTCGGCTACATTTTGTTCGGGCAAATTAAAACCGATACAGATTTTAGCATGCTGCAAAGCTATATCACCTCGCTCGGTTTGGATGCCGGCGAAATGCAAAAGCTGTACCAAGCCATTCCGCTCTATACAAACGAAAAAATCCAAAGCATTTCCAACATCGCAACTATGCTCGTAAAGCATATTCTTTTGGAAAACCTGCTGCGCCCCGACTATGATGAGAGCGTGCAAAAAGCAGTCAGCTACATTCACGAGCACTTAGACCAAACGCTTTCCATCCGTGCACTTTCCCGCGGTGCAGGTGTTTCAAAAAGTGTTCTGTACAAGAAGTTTCACGCCTGCTTTCAGTGCACGGTCAGCCAATATATTCATTTAAAGCGCGTCGAGCGTGCCGCCGAGCTTTTAAAAGCCGGCGCAATGTCCGTCGAGGAAATCGGGCGCAAGCTCGGCTTTACCAGCACCTCGTATTTCAGCAAAATCTTCAAAAAGCATATGGGTATGTCACCGCTAAACTACAAAAAATCGAAGCAATAGCATCGCTTTGAATAGATAATTCTTCATGCGCATAAACTAAAGCAAAACTGCCTTAGGTGATGCGCATGAAATTTTATAAAGCAATTACAATTACTGCAATTCTGTTTCCGCTGCTCTGGGGCATAGGCTGCCTGCTGCTCAGGCACAAAGATGCGGCAGTCACCTCATTTCTAACCTCCGGCATTATAGCGCTGTTTTCTTTGCTGCATAAAAAGTTTCCGCTACTTAGCCCCATAACCTTCTGTGCAATAATTTTGTTTGTGCTATTTTCCCACTTTGCAGGCAAGGCGCTGCACTTTTACAGCTTCATTCCGCATTGGGATAAGATATTGCATCTGCTGTCCGGCTTTTTACTCTACAGCATCGGCAAACAACTCGGTACACGGCTGCAAAAGAGCAACTTGCAATGCGTGCTGCTTTTGGTTTTCGCATTTTTGTTTTCCGTAGCCGGTGCCGGCATCTGGGAGCTATACGAATTTGCAGGCGATACGCTGTTTGGCCTGCACGCGCAAAATAATTCCCTGTCAGATACGATGCTGGATATGCTTTTTGGCAGCATCGGTGCAATTTTAATGCTGGCTATAAATTTTTGGCAATATAAAAATCCCATTCGTTAGAATGGGATTTTTTTAGCCAATGTCTTTTAATTCGCGGATATCCATCGGCGCATCGTCATAGGTTTCAATGTATTTCAGCATCTCCTCTGCATCGGTAAACACCTCAAACAGCTCCATACTCTTCGGGCGCATAAACTTGCCGTCAACCGTTTTTTGCAGCAGCTCCAGCATCACATCATAATAGCCGTTAACATTGTAGATTGCAATCGGCTTGTTGTGACGCTCCAGCTGTTTCAGTGTCAGAATTTCAAAAAACTCATCATAAGTACCAATGCCGCCCGGCGCGATGATAAACGCGGCAGCGCGCTCCTCTAAAATCTTTTTTCTTTCGCGCATCGTTTCCGTATACACAAACTCCGTACAATGCTCGTAAAGCACACCGTCGACGGTGAAAAATGTCGGCGCAATGCCGATAATCTCGCCGCCCGCGTCATGCATACCGCGTGCCGCAGCGCCCATAACGCCGTTGCCGCCGCCACCGTAGACCAAGGTATGCCCGCGCTGTGCCATGCAAACCGCCAAATCATAGGCCGTATCTAAATATACCTTATCAATGCTGTTGCTCGATGCTCCGTAAACACAAATATTCATAATTTCCCTCCTTGTCGCGTCCTTTACACTGATGTAATTATATCATTTTTTATAAGTAAATATGCCTAACCATACCACACGCATACGAACTCGCCTGTAAGGGCGCGTTATGCCTATGCATCCTCACGCTGATACATTGTGCTTTCCTGCGCGGCGCAGAAACCGTCTGCATCCCTGAAGATAATTTCAAACAGCATATCCGCAAACAAATGATGCATTTCCCTCGTCGGGTGATTGATGCCGTTGGCAAGCAGCTTCGTTGTGTCCTGCGTTTTGCTCATTTCCTTCCAAGCCGCATAGCAGTCGCAAACCTCCACCTGCATTTCCTTTGCAAGCTTAACGGCGGCTTCCATATACAAATCCATTTTGCCCTCGTTTTGACAGCGCGCGGTCTTTTCAGCATAGAGAACATGCTCCGGTGCAGTATCTGCCGTAACATAGGTGTTAAGCATATTCGGTGTCATAAAAATCACTTCTGCGCCGCTTGCAATACATTTTTCAAAAATCGTTTTCAGCGACTCTAAATAATCCTCTAACGGATTATTCACATCATTTAAGCCAAAGCAAACAATAACCAAATCCGGCAAGTGGGTAAGAACATGTTTTTCCAGGCGTTCCACACCTTTTTTTGCAGTTGTCCCGCCAATACCCGCATTGATGACATTGACCGGCATATAATCGCGCACAGCAAGAATCTTCTTTCTGAGCAAATTCCAATAAGCAGCCTCATAATCCAGCTCGCCGATACGAAATGCGCCGTGTGTCACGCTGTCGCCAAAGGCAACAATCGTAATCGGGCCTTCCGACAGAAGTCCGTTTTTGTTCAAATTGATTTTTTCACAAATACGCATAATTTTCACCTCTTTGTTTTATTATAACAAAAATGCCCTTAACACGCAACAAAAATGCACATATAAATTTTTTTAATAACGCATAATTCATTCAATATTGCAGAAAATAATCAAAACTGAAATTGGAGGTAAACAAAATGTTTAAGCATGAAAAACAACTTTTTCGCCCTGTAGAAATTGAAAGACCGAATCCGCAGTATGCCGCACTGCTTCAAGAGCAGCTCGGCGGCGGTAACGGTGAGCTGAAGGCTGCAATGCAGTATATGTCCCAAAGCTTTCGCATTAAAGACCCGGAAATCAAGGACTTATTTCTCGACATTGCCGCCGAAGAGCTCGGGCATATGGAAATGATTGCGCAAACGATAAATCTGTTAAACGGACACGAGGTAGATGCCTCGCAGGTGCCGGCAGGTGAGATTCAAACCCATGTGATTTTAGGCCTGAACCCCGGGCTTATAAATGCCTCAGGCTACTCCTGGACGGCAGATTATGTTACGGTGACCGGAGATTTATGTGCCGATTTATTAAGCAACATTGCATCTGAGCAGCGCGCAAAGGTCGTTTATGAGTACCTGTATCGCCAAATAGAGGACAAAAAAGTGAAAGAAACGATTGATTTTCTCCTGAATCGCGAGGAAGCGCACAACCAAATGTTCCGCGATGCTTTTAATAAGGTGCAAAATACCGGCTCGAACAGAGATTTCGGCACAACAAAGGCCGCAAGAATGTATTTTTCAATGTCCGACCCGGGAGAAAATGCCTTTGCCAATCACCAAACAACACCCCCGTCGTTTAATTGATAACGGCCAAGCTTCAGATAAATAATATAAAAAGAAACGACAATTTTTCTCGTAAAAATTGTCGTTTCTTTTTGGAAGCGCTGAACGGTTTAGATGCAAGTTTTGTAATATTATTAGTGTCGGATTTAATTTATTTTTTAACTTTTTTGTTCTCTAAAAATGTAAAAACCAAATATACTAGCTAAAAAAAGTATCACACTAATCCATTGCGATGTAGAGAAAATCAAAAATCCGCCACGAATCAAATCACCACGAAAAAATTCAAGCATAAATCGCAATATAGGATAAAAAAGCAAATAAACACAAAGAATATGATAGGTATTGCGTTTCTTTTGTACGTACCATAAAAGAAATAGAAATATTCCCAAATTCAAAAGTGCCTCGACCAACTGAATGGGAAAATATGTTTTTTCTGGGGAAACAAGAAAATTTCTTACCGCTAAAGGGCCGGTATATTCAAACCCGTGGCAACATCCGGCAAAAAGGCAACCAATTCTACCAACAGCGTGCCCCAAAGGAAGAAAGGGAATAATGCATTGCTCAACATCCCTTACATCAAGTTGCTGCCATCGTAAAGCTATAATTGCACCAATGACACCCCCAAAAAGTCCCCCATAAAAAACCAAACCTCCATTTTTGAGAAAGGAAAAATTTCCGTTAACAACACTGTTAATTAGTTCTTTTATTGAATATGAAACAAAAATATATAACAATCCAGCGCAAAAAAGAGCCATTCCCAATGATATAGACATTACAATAATTATTTCTTCTTTCCCAATTCCTATATGTTGTGCTTTTAGCAAAATCAAAAACCCACACAGTAAAACTCCTATGGCCATCATTAAACCATAAGATGGGATACAAAGATTACCAAAATATATATATTGACACAAAATAATCACCTACGATAAAAACCGCCCTGTTACCAAGGCGGTTTTAGATTACGCGAGACTCGCAAGTCCCCCAATGCAAGCAGCACATGCCAACCACATAATTAGACCTAATGCTACCGAAATGATAGACATAACCATACCTGCAGTTGCCATGCCCTTCTTCTCAAGATTTTTGCGACCTAATGCACCAAGAATTGTGCCAACAATCCCTAACAAGCAAGAAAGCCACCCTAAACCGATAAAAGGAAATGCTAAAGAACAAATTCCCAATACCAAAGAAGCTACAGCCATAATTTTCACCCCCTCTTAATTTGACATCTTGTGAATGTCATATTTTGTTCTATTATAGCATATAATTTTATTATTGACAAGCACTAAATGTCAAAAAGAGGAGTTTTTTATGTTTATAAACAAAAGCAAAGACGGACTAAATAATATTTGTGGTAAAAATATAACAATTTTAAGAAAAAACTTAAATATATCTCAAAGAATTTTAGCGGATAAATTGCAGTTATCCGGACTTGATGTAGACAAAAATGCAATCCAACGAATTGAATGCGGAAAAAGATTTGTAACAGATATTGAACTCATCGCCTTCTCAAAAATTTTTAATATAACAGTTGATGAATTATTAAAATAAGGGTAGAAATCATGCTTTTCCTTACAATGCCCGATTTTGTTCGCCCACAAAGAGCGCTTATCCTTGTTGTATCATTCGCCAGATGACCTTGAATATCAAACTGCCACCTGAGCCCGTTTGGTCGGAAAGAACATATTACTGTTGCCGTAATATGGTAGTTTAAGTCTATGCAAAAAAAGGAAAAAGGAGAGTCACACCTTATTATATGGTGTAACTCTCCTTTTTTCCAGTGGGCCTTCAGTTTGAGCGCAGAAAAACAATCCTGTGAATTGTTTTTCCGCTCAAAGTCCCTGCGAGACGAAAGCGAGCTTTGCGAAGCTTGAGCCCGCCCTGCCAAAGGTAGGAAAGGCCCCCCAAATAAAAAACGCACCTTAGGTGCGCTTTTTATTTGGTGGGCCTTCAGGGACTCGAACCCGGGACCGTCCGGTTATGAGCCGGATGCTCTAACCAACTGAGCTAAAGGCCCGTATTTAAAGATAGATGTTGACTTAAAAAGCCAACATCTATCGTCTGGTGACCCGTACGAGAATCGAACTCGTGTTACC
>JAZQCN010000096.1:0-17884 GCA_045546315.1 Clostridia bacterium
TTGTAGCCGACCTTTAAGGTCTTAATACCGGTAACCTCGCGCTCGTGCGCCTGCACCTCTGCGAGCCAGTTTTTGCCTTCGGTTTCCGCTAAGCGAAGCTCGTCAATCTCCGCATGGTATCCTTTTTTAATAATGCCACCATCACGCGCCATGGCAGGTGCATCCTCGTCGATGGATTTTTCCAGAAGCTCGTACACATCACGAAGCGCATCCACATCGCGGTTTTGGCGTACAATAATTTCGCTTTTGCATTCGGAAAGCTTTTCCTTCAGCTCCGGCAAGCGCGAAAGCGACTGCTTTAAGGAAAGCATATCCCTCGGATTTGCACTGCCGAGCGAAATACGGTTAATAATTCTTGTAATATCATAAATGCCGTCAAAAATTTCGCGCAGCTCATCGCGCAGCACCAGCTTGCCCTTTAATTCCTCAACACCGCTTAAGCGGGTTTCAATCTCCGTTTTGGAAATCAGCGGCTTTTCAATCCACTGGTGCAAAAGTCTGCCGCCCATAGATGTTTTCGTTTTATCGAGCACCCACAAAAGCGAGCCGCGCTTTGCCTTGTCGCGCATCGACTCCGTCAGCTCCAGATTACGGCGTGTATTATAGTCAATGCCCATATATTCCACGCATTTGTATACCTTTAAGGTAAAGATTTTGCTCAAAAGCATCTTCTGCGTGTCAAAGAGGTAGCGCAGCGCACCGCCGACCGCACAAACGAGCAAATCGCCCTCTTCCAAGCCAACCTCGCCGAGCGTGGTTGCCTGCCAAGCATCTAAAACGGTTTGCTTTGCAGCAGCATAGTCAAAAAGCTCGTTTTCCTTTGCACTCATATACACATCGTGGCGCTGCTGAATTTGGCTCATCAGCTTTATCTGCGCCGCAGGATTGAACACAATCTCCGTCGGCGCAAAGGATGCAAGCTCGCTCAAAAGCGCATTGTCCTGCGCCTCCGTCAGCTTCGTTGCAAACAGTTCGCCCGTTGTAATATCGGCAAAGACCAATGCTACTTCTCCCTCGCTGTAGAACACGCAGCAAAGGAAGTTATTCTTTTTTTCATCAAGCACCGCACTGTCTGTGACTGTGCCCGGTGTGATAATGCGGATAACATCGCGGCGCACCAAACCCTTTGTGGTTGCCGGGTCCTCCGTCTGCTCACAAATCGCCACCTTGTAGCCCTTACCTACAAGGCGCGCAATATACGAGTCTGCACTGTGAAACGGCACGCCGCACATCGGCGCACGCTCCCCGCCGCCGCTGTTTCTGCCGGTCAGCGTCAGCTCCAATTCCTTGGAGGCAATCAGCGCATCCTCATTAAACATTTCATAAAAGTCGCCGAGCCGGTAGAACAGAATGCAGTCCTCATACTGCGCTTTAATCTGTTCATACTGCTCCATCATCGGTGTTGTAGCCATAAGCCACCTCACTAAAAAATTTTATAATGAATAATGAATCGTGGAAAATGACGGTTGCTTTTTGCCATTGCAAAAAGCTTTTGAAAGTATTCATTATCTCAATTTAGAAATCAAAAATGCATTTCAGCATTTAAAAGCGGGAATTTGGATGAAAGACGAGGCAGAAGCGCAGCGCTATGCTTGCTGCATGCGCGAGCATTCTAACGAAGTATTTCGCCAAATTCACCTTTTAAATTAGTGGCAACCGCCGCAAGTCGAACAATCATGCGTACACCCATTCGGGTCTTCACCGGTGATGAAGTGGGTTAAAATGCTGTTAACCTGGTTTACGATTGCATCGAGTGCTGCGCGAGCTTCTAAAAACTCGGCGATGGTCGGGTTTGCAACGAGCTTTTCAAATTCAGCGGAAAGCTCTTTTTGGATTTCTTCCATCTCTTCTTTGGTGATATCTTCTTTCCCGGCACGCTGTGCAAGCTGCATGCGGGTTAAGTTATACTCGCCGATAAGCTTTTGTGCTTCAGCGTCGTTGTTTTGCGCTTCCTCGGCTACCTTTACACGCGCCATAACTTCGCTGTCGCGAATTGCCTCGCCGAGCTGTCTTGCCATATCCAGAATTTCCATGTTTGTTTCCTCCTGTAGTTTTGATATATTTTAATTTAATAATTCACCTTTTAAATACCAGGTCATCGCCGAAGCAATTTTAACCTGTACCGTTTGCCCGATCAGGGCTGCATCCCCAACAATGTGCACGAGCTTACCGCCCTCGGTGCGCCCGGTCAGAATGGAAGCGTCGGTTTTGCTTGTCCCTTCGATGAGCACTTCATACGCCTTGCCGACATAGCCTTCATTAATCTCCCTGGAGATGCGGTTTTGTGCCTCTAAAAGGCGGTCAAAGTTTTTATGAATCTGCGCTTCGTCTAAAACAAAATCCATTTCCGCCGCCGGCGTTCCGGTGCGCTTGGAATAGATAAACGAATAAATTGAATCATAGCGTACCTGCTCAATTAAGCTGAGCGTTTCTTCAAAATCCGCCTGCGATTCCGTCGGAAAGCCGACAATGATATCGGTAGTCAGCGTTACCTGCGGCACACGCGCACGCAGCTTTTCTATTTTTTCTAAGTACGCTTCTCTCGTGTAGCGGCGATTCATCTTTTCGAGCACCGCATTGCTGCCCGCCTGCACCGGCAGATGCATCTGACAGCACACCTTTTTGTTGTCCGCAATTACATCAATGAGCTTGTCGCCAAAATCCTTCGGATGCGAGGTCATAAAACGGATGCGGCTGATGCCGTCCACCGCGCTGACCATACCGAGCAGATCGGCAAAATCAACATCCATTTCCAAATCTTTGCCGTAAGAATTCACATTCTGGCCCAAAAGCATAATTTCCTTATAGCCCTGCGCCGCAACCTCGTGCACTTCTTTCAAAATTGCCTCCGGCGCGCGCGAGCGCTCTCTGCCGCGCACATACGGCACAATGCAGTACGAGCAGAAATTGTTGCACCCGTACATCACGGAAATATACGCCGTGACACCCTCGGTGCGCACAATCGGGATGTCCTCCGCAATCGCGCCCTCAGAATCAATAATGTGTATGCTTCTTTGCTGCTTCGCCTTCACCTGCCACAAAAGCTCCGGCAAAGTATAGAGCGTATGCGTGCCGAATAAAATATCGACATGCTTGTACTTTCTTTTGATTTGCTCTGCGATATGCTTTTGCTGCATCATACAGCCGCAGATGCCGATAATCAGCTCCGGCTTTTTTCGTTTGATAAGCTTTAAGGCACCCAGATTCCCGAACACGCGCAGCTCTGCGTTTTCGCGCACGGCACAGGTGTTGTAAATAATCACATCTGCATCCTCCGGCTTTTCGCAAAAGCCATAGCCTGCCGCAGCCAATATGCCACGGATGCGTTCAGAATCGTTTTCATTTTGCTGGCAGCCGTAAGTGACAACAAGCGCCTTTTGCTCTCGAATGCCTGTATTGATTTGTCGAAGCTGCTGTGTAAATGCCGTTTGGCGCTCCATCTCGGCAGCCGGGATATGCTTGTCCGCCACTTTCATCACCTCCGCAAAGCACGGTAAAGATTAGTATATCAAAAAACGCGCTAAATTTCAACAAATAATTTACGATTTTTTCTGCATCATTTTGGCAGTTAATGCCACGCACGCCTCTATATCTGCCTTATATACCGTCTCCGCCGGAGAATGGATATATCTGGTCGGCACGGAAATCGCGCCGCTCGGCACACCGTCACGCGTTAAGTGAATTGCGCCGGCATCTGTGCTGCCGCCCGTTAAAATCTCGCGCTGCGTTAAAATGCCGTTTTCCTTTGCGGTCGCTTCCAATGCGCTGACCACCGCCGGATGCGACAGAATACCGCTGTCCTTTATTTTAACCGCCGCACCGCCACCGAGCTTAACATGCATTGTTTCCGCGCCCGGGGTATCGCCCGTATCGGTTACATCTAATGCAATTGCCATATCCGGGCAGATTGCGTGCGCCGCAACACCTGCGCCGCGAAGCCCGAGCTCCTCCTGCACGGTAAACACCGCATAAACCTCATTTTCGGTATCCTGCGCTTTTTTATGCGCCTCTAAAAGCACATAACAGCCGACACGGTTGTCGAGCGCCTTCGTCATCACAGCCGTTTCCGTTTCCACGAAATCGGAAATGAAGCCCGCTGCATCGCCGATGCTTACCTTCTTTTCTGCCTCTGCCTTATCCTTTGCCCCGATGTCGATATAAAAATCCGACAGCTTCGCCTTTGTAATTTCCACTTGCGCCGTCAGCTGCACACAGCCGATGGTACCGTTTAAAAAGCGCACACGCTGTCCAAGCATCGTCGCCAGGCGCAGACCGCCCAAATTTTGAAAGCGTATAAGACCGCTCTCCTCAATAAATGTGACCAAAATACCGATTTCATCCATATGTGCGGCAAACATCATCTTTTTGCCGCCGCTGCCCTTGCGCGCAATCAAATTGCCCATTGCATCGACAGTGACTTCATCTGCAAAACCGGAAAGCTCAGATATAAGCACCTCTCGAATCGGCTCTTCATTGCCGGACGGCGCCGTTACGCCGCAAAGCTTTTTTAAAAGCTCCATTTATATCAACTCCTTTGCCTTCATTACAAATAATTCTGCAACCGCCTTCACGCTTTGGTAGTCCTTATCGGAAATGACCGAAGCGGCGGAATGCAAATACCTGGTCGGCACGGATACTGCCGCCGCAATCACGCCGTCACCGCTGCGCTGAATGCTCTTTAAATCATTACCGCCCATCGTTGTGCGCTTATACTGCACCGCAATACCTGCCTGCTCTGCCGCAGCATACAGCTTATTGGTCAAGCCCTTATCCGAATATGCGCCGCGGTCTGCAATCGACAGCGCCGCGCCGCCGCCGAGCGTGGTAACCTCCTGCGCTTTTGCTACGCCGCTGACATCACTGCAGGTCGTACCTTCAATAACCAGTGCCGCCGTCGGACACACGCGCGTTGCCGCAATCGCCGCGCCGCGACAGCCTGCCTCCTCCTGCACCGTAAAGCAAAACCAGGTATCATAGGGCAGGTTTTCTTTTTGAATCAACTCACATAAAATTGCACAGCCGGCGCGGTCATCGAAGGCTTTGCCCAGCCACAAGCCATCACCAAACGGCGCGCAAGCCGTATCAAAGGTCGCATACGCGCCGATGTGCACATACTTTTTTGCATCATCAGCACTGCTTGCGCCGATATCGATGCGCAAATCACTTATGCGCACCGCGTTTTTCCGCTCATTCGCGCTTTGCAAATGGATTGCCTTGAGCGCAATCACGCCGCTGACCTTTCCTGCGCCAATCACAACGCTTTTGCTGACCAGCACGCGCGGATCAATACCGCCAACAGTTTTAAACTTCAGATAGCCGTCCTCCGTGATGCCGCTGATAATCATACCAACCTCATCCATGTGTGCCGCAAGCATCAGCGTTTTTTCTGCGCTTTCGCCCTTTTTATATACGAGCAGATTGCCCAGCACATCGATAATCATCTTGTCGGCATACGGCTTCACCTTTTCAACAATGATCTTTCTGACCTCTGCCTCGCAGCCGCACGGGCCAAAGGCATCGGATAATGTTTTCAGCATAAATCAATCACCTGCGCTTCCCATGCACTCTTTGCCGCCTTTTTAACAAACGCAGCCGCAAGCGCGCCCGCGCGCGCCACATCCGCAAGGCTTAAAACCTCTGTCGGTGTGTGCATATATTTTAAAGGTATGCTGATGACCGCCGTTGCAACGCCGCAGCCGGCAATCTGCACCGACCAGGCATTCGTGCCGGTCGAGCCGCCATCCACCTCCGGAAAAATCGGCTGATTCAGCTTCTTTGCACATTTTACAAGCCACTTTTCCAGCACAGGCGAAACATTCGGCCCGATGCTGTAGGACAGACCTGCACCGGCATCAAAGCCGTCTTTATTATCGTGCGTTTTCGCATGCGTTACATCCAGCACCAGCGCAATATCAGCGCCGATGCCGTATGCTGCTGTTTTCGCGCCGCCGAGGTTGTGCTCCTCCTGCACGGAAAAGACATAGTAAACCTCAGCGTCAAGGTTTTCCTTTGAAAGCGCCTTTGCCGCTTCCAACACTGCAGCCACGCCTGCGCGGTTGTCCATACATTTGCCGCACATAAAATCGTTTTTCAGCATATGCGCTTTTTTAGAAAAGCTTACAAAATCGCCCGGCTGCACCAATTCTTTCGCCTGCTCTGCCGAAAAACCGATGTCAATTGCCATATCCTTCACGGCAAGCGACTTTTTATCCTCGTCTGCCGACTGAATATGCGGCGGCTTCACGCCAATGACGCCCTGCAGCTTCTTTTTGCCATGCACCCAAACAACGGCAGACGGCAAAATACGCTCGTCCACACCGCCGACGGTCGTAAACTTCAAAAAGCCCTTTTCGTCAATATCCGTAACCATCAGCCCGATTTCATCCATATGCGCATCAAGCATGATTTTCTTTGCATTCGGCTTTGCCGCCTTTTTATGCGCAATCACCGAGCCGAGTGCATCGATTTTCACCTCGTCGACATACGGTGCAATTTCTTTAGACAGCATTTGTGCCAGCGTTTGCTCAAAGCCGCTTATACCGACACTGCCGCTTAGTTTTTTCAATTCAGCCTTCAGTTTCATTTACCTTCACCTAAATCATTTACAATCTTTTTAAACGCTTCGCCGCGCACCATAAAGTTTTTAAACAAGTCAAAGCTTGCGCTCGCCGGCGAAAGCAAAACCACATCGCCCTCACTTGCAAGACTGCGTGCGGCATAAATTGCTTCATCAAAGGCGGTGCATCGCACAATTGCAGCTTTGTCCATCCCTGCTGCCAGGCAAGCTTTTTCGATTTTTTCCGAGGTTGCGCCAACCAAAACCAGCTGCTTTACATGCGCCTTTACATCATAACCAAACTCTGTATAATCCAAGTTTTTATCATAGCCGCCGGCAATCAGAATCACCTTGTTTTCAAACGAACGCAGTCCCGCTCTTGCACGCGACGGACTGCTGGCAATCGAATCATTGTAATAGCGCACGCCGTCCAATTCATGCACAAATTCAATGCGGTGCTCCACGCCGCCGAAATTCTTGGCAACATATTCCACATCCGCTTTGGTCGCCAGGCCTTGCGTTGCTGCAATGGCTGTCATAAAGTTTTCGACATTGTGTGCGCCCGGAATCTTAATATCCGATGCTTTGATGTAGCTTTCCTCGCCGAGATAAACCGTGCCGTTTTCTAAATAAACACCCGTTTTATCCTGTGCCGCTGCCGAAAACCAGCAAACGCGCCCCTTCGCCTCGCCGGCAAGGTCTTTGGTAATGTCATTATCCAAATTCAAAACCAACAAATCCTCTGCCGTCTGGTGCAGGAAAATATTTTTCTTAGCATCGAGATACTCTTGCATATCCGTATGCCAATCCAGATGGTTCGGCGCAAGATTTGTAATCACGGCAACCGACGGCGATGCCTGCATCGTGTGCAGCTGAAAGCTGCTCAATTCCAGCACTGCAATATCCGTTTCGGCGATATTATCTAATTCACCGACGAGCGGCTTGCCGATATTGCCGCCCACCCAAACCTTATAGCCTGCCTGCTTCAAAATTTCGGAAATCAGGGTTGTTGTCGTTGTTTTACCATCACTGCCGGTTACGGCAATGATTTTGCATGGACAAAGCGAGAAAAATACTTCCATTTCCGAGGTGATGCAGCTGCCGTTTTCCTTTGCACGCAAAAGCTGCGGCAAATCATAGCGCATACCCGGTGTCTTGAAAATCAGCTCGCCGTCTAATTCTTCAAGATAATCCTCGCCCAGGTGATACGCAATGTCGTATGCACCAAGCGCAGAAAGCTGCTCTGCCAAAGCATCGGCATTTTGCTTATCGCAAGCGGTTACCTTAGCGCCGTTTTCCGCCAAAAAGCGAATCAGCGGCAGATTGCTTACACCAATACCGATGACCGTAATCTTTTTATCTTTCAAGCTCTCTTTAAAAAGCGATAATTTCTGTGTCAAAACTCTCATTCCTTCCCTTCGGCAAACAAAATACGCCTAATATTATTATTATCCGTCAACAGCAGAAAAATGTCAATATTTACGCACAAAAAAAGAAGCCTTTTTTCTCAAAAAGACTTCTCATTAAATTTTGCGTACTATTGAATTCTGTAGCCGCCCTTAATCATTAAAATCGCATCGGTTGTTTTATCAATGCGCACGCCGCGTCCGTCGTCTAAGGGCACAATCAGCATATGATTGGAGGGCACAGCCGTTTTGTCTGCCAAATCCACACCCTGCGTTACATCTGCCAGACCGCCGCGGTCAGAGCCAATTACAGTCGCCTGCCCCATACGCAAAATCAATTCCGTACCGGCTTCACAAACAACCGTTTTGCCCGCATCGACATTCACAACCGTAAACCCTTGATTTGCCTCCTGCTCTATGTAGGCATAAAGCTCCGGCTTTAACACAGTTTCAATATAGCTTTTGCTAATCAGCGGATCTGCCTCCGTACCCGGATTTGCTGCAATTGCAATCGCTGCCGCAAGCACAAAAACCATTACTGCCGCCATACCAATCAACCATTTTTTCTTCATAGCTTTTCCTCCTATAGCTCTGTCAGCCCGAAGCTGATTTCAATTGCCCGACCGACCTGCGCCATACGCGCCGCATCAAGCGCACCGATTTTCTCCTTTAAGCGCCGCTTGTCAATCGTTCGGATTTGCTCGAGCAAAATGACCGAGTCTTTTCCAAGCCCGAACTCATTTGCCCGGATTTCTATATGCGTCGGCATTTTTGCCTTGTTAATCTGCGAGGTAATCGCCGCTGCAATCACTGTCGGACTGTATTTGTTGCCAATATCGTTTTGCACAATCAGCACCGGACGAATACCACCCTGCTCCGAACCGATGACCGGGCTTAAATCTGCATAAAAAATGTCGCCTCTTTTAACGATCACTGTTTATTCACTCTCCGCTAAGTTTTCCTCGCCTTTTTCCCAAGCCGCAGTATCCGCTTCAAAACACATTTCCGCCAACGATAGATTTATTTCTCCCATCTGTACATAGCCTTCCCTGAGCTGTGCGCGAAGCTTATGCTTCTCTGCCTGCTCGATATATTCGCCAACGGCGCTTCGGATTAAATCCGTTCGGCTGACGCCGTTTTCCGCCGCCAGAGCATCGAGCGAAGCCACCATTTCCTCAGACAGGTTCAACAGTATTTTTTTGTTTTGTGCCATCGGCATCAACCCCTTTCTGCCAAAAACAGAGCAGAGGATATACAACACAGTATATAGCCCCTCTATATACTCAAATTATATATCCGATACAGGTCAATGTCAATAACAATTTCTGCCTATGCTTCCTTATAAATACGCGGTACACGCGCGCCCACATCGCAAACAACCTCATAGTTGATGGTCTCCTGCAATGCCGCAAGCACATCAGCGCTGATGCCCCCGCCGATTAAGGTTACCGTATCGCCGACAGTAATATTATGGACATTTGTTATGTCAATCATACATTGATCCATACAAATTCTGCCTACCTGGCGCACACGCTGCCCGCGCACCAGCATTTCCGCCTTGTCGCTCATCATACGCGCATAGCCGTCTGCATAGCCGATGCAAACCGTGCCGACGCGCATATCACGCTCAGCGATATATGTATTGCCGTAGCTAATCGGCGTACCGGCTTTGATTTCTTTAATATGTGTAATACGCGCATACCATTGCATCACCGGCTTTAAGTCGATTTTGCCGTGCGTACTGCAATCCGGGTGCAGGCCATAGAGAATAATCCCCGGACGCACCATATCCAAATGCTTATCTTTTTCCAAGACAATGCCTGCACTGTTACATATGTGTTTTGTCCCGACATTTACACCGCGCGCTTCAAGCGCATCGCAAACCGCTAAAAATCGCGTATACTGCAGTTGTGTGTATTTTTCGTCCGTATCTGAGCAGGAAAAATGACTGAATATACCGTCAATAGCCAGCTGTGGCAGCTTCGCAATCTCCGCAATCGCTTCAACGGTTTCTTCCCTGACTTCTTCTGCCGCAGAAAAACCAATGCGGCTCATACCGGTATCCAGCTTAATATGCACGCGCAAAGACTTACCGGCTTTAACCGCCGCCGACGAAAATGCAACCGCAGTTTCCGCATCAAACACCGTTGCCATTACATCATAGGAAAGCAGGCTTTCTGCCGCCGCTGTCGGTACATAGCCCAAAATCAAAATGGGCTCGCTTGCGCCGCTTTGGCGCAGCTCAATTGCCTCCTGCAAAGTCGCAACCGCAAAGCAGTCCGCTCCGTTTTGACGCAGCACCTTATAGGTTTCAAGCACACCGTGCCCATACGCATTCGCCTTAATCACCGCCATTATTTTTGCCTGCGGATTCACTTGCTTGCGAATCTCACGCATATTGTGTGCCAATGCACTTAAATCAATCTCCGCCCAGGTGCGGTAGGTTTGCATATTTTCCATAATTCTTCCCTCTATTCTGTTTCGCGCAGCTTTAAAACTGCATACGGCAGCATTTCAACTATATCGCCTGCCAGCATTCCGTCCTCGCCCTTTTCCTTCGCCGCCAAGTCCCCTGCATACGCGTGCAAATACACTGCCGCCTGCGCCGCTAAAAAGGCATCCTTGCAGCGTGCCAGCATCAGCGCACAAATTCCGCTCAGCACATCACCGCTGCCTGCCGTCGCCATACCGCTGTTGCCGGCAAGACAATTGATTGCGACTCTGCCGTCCGGCGCGGCAATCACCGTATGCGCGCCCTTGAGCACAACACAAGCATGGTGCATCTTCGCAAAATCTCTTGCGCAGCCGATTCTGTCCGCCTCTACCTCAGCAATACGCTTACCGCAAAGTCGCGCCATTTCTCCGCTGTGCGGTGTCAATACAACCGTACGCTTTGTTGCAGCAAGCAATTCTTTTTCCTGCGCCAGAGCAAAAAGTCCGTCTGCATCAATCACAAGCGGCTGTGCTCCCGCACGCAGCAAAAGCGCTAAAAGCGCCTGCACTGCTGTATGCCTGCCGGCGCCCATGCCGAAAGCGATTGCATCGTAGCCTTCTGTCGCTTTGAGTACAGAAGCATCTTCGCTAAGGCCGCCGCCCTCGCTTTGCACCGCAAAGGTCATCGCTTCCGTTGTCTTCACTTCCATAATATCCATCAAATTCTCAGGCACACCGGCACACACCAGCCCTGCGCCACTGCGCAGAGCGGCCTGCGTACTCAAATACACAGCACCGCTCATACCGCGGCTGCCACCCAGTGTAAATATCTTGCCAAGGCTGCCTTTGTGTACATTTCTCTTGCGTTCACCCAGCACCGAAAGCACTGTTTCCGGTAAAACCAATTCAGCAATTGGTGCATGCTGCGCCTTTGCTTTATTGGGAATCCCGATATCTGCAACGGCAATTTCGCCGTAGTAATTTCTGCTTTCAAACAAGGTTGCCGAAAGCTTATAGCCCGTAAATGTAACGGTCAAATCCGCCTCTACCGCCGCCTGCACCTCGCCTGTATCTGCACAGACGCCGCTCGGAATATCTGCTGAAACAACATAGGCTTCTGCGCGATTGATTGCACAAACCAGCGTTGCATCCTCGCCGGCAAGCGCACCGCGAAAGCCAAAGCCGTAAAGCGCATCCAAAACGATGTCCGCTTCTTCGATGGCCGCACACGCCGCTTCCAGGCTTTCAATACGCTCAATGCCGCACGCCTTTGCCAAAGCACTGTAGTGTGCTGCATCCGGTGAAAACGCATCCGCCGGCGCAAGACAAACCAGACGCACCTGCCCACAGCGCGTTGAAAGCATCGTTGCCGCCGCAAAACCGTCGCCGCCGTTGTTGCCGCGGCCACATACGATTACGCAGGTCTTTTTTTCAAGCGGCAAACGCTTTTCTATCTCCGATACAATGCATGCCGCCGCATTTTGCATCAGCTGCAGCCCGGAAATGCCGCAATGCTCGATTGTATAACTATCGAGCGCCTTCATTTGTGCGCCCGTGTATACACCTACACTCATTATTTCTGCTCCTCTTCAAAAACATGCACATGCTTCGGATTGTATTTTCTTATCATTTCCAGCATCTTTTTATTCGGCTCAAATAAAAGGCGCGTTGCCTCTGCATTGTATAAAAAGTCGGCATAATATACCTTCGCGCCCGGCGTGTTGGTGGTTGCATCCATTAAAAGCAAATGCTTCGGTACATTGTCGTACTGCTTTTCAAAGCGCACATCATCGCGACGCGCACAATGGCGAATTTCCGTTGCACGAAGGCTGACAAGCGTTTTTCTGCTGCTCTTTGCATAAATCACATCAATATCTAATATGCCGTTTGTAAAAACATATTCATACTCGATATTTTGCCTGCGAATCATCAGATAGCACAAAACCCAAAGTGCGACCACAATCAAAAACCAAACCATAACCATAAACTGCCCCGTAAACAAAGCGATATACGCAATAATCGCCGTTAAAACCAGCGCACCTAAAATGTAGGCTGCGCACATAAGCTTATCCTGCCCCGTTCTCTTGCGACGAAGCATATACTCTGCAAAATAATCCATTCTTCTCTTCGCTTCCTTCTGTAATTTTCTTCTACTGTCATTTTAGCACAATCGTGTTTTATCGTCAATATACGCACACGAAAATATATGAAACATTTCAACAAAAAACAGTTGACAAACTGATACATATACAGTATAATCTCATAGGGATTAAGTTATAGAGATTATAAATATTAAATTATATAAGGAGCGGCAAAAATGGCTAATAAATTCAAAGATTTTCTTTTTATGACCCTTGGCACAATCTTAATGAGCGTCGGTATTTACTTTTTCAAATTCCCGAACAACTTTTCCACGGGCGGTGTCAGCGGTATTTCCGTGCTGCTCGGCAAAATCAGCCCGGTGCTGTCAGCAGGTAGCTTTGTTTTAATCATCAACATCGCGCTGCTTTTAATCGGCTTCATTTTTGTCGGTAAGAGCTTCGGCTTTAAAACGGTCTACTGCAGTATGCTGATGTCGGTTTTAATCTACATACTCGAAATCATTTGTCCGCTTGCAAAGCCACTCACTTCCCAACCGCTCTTAGAGTTGATTTTCGCCATATTCTTACCGGCTGCAGGCAGTGCAATTCTATTTAACTTAGGCGCATCCACCGGCGGCACGGACATTGTAGCAATGATTATCAAAAAGTATGCCTCTATCAATATTTCCAAAGCGCTGTTTTGCTCCGACTTCATTATTGTAATGCTTGTATTCATCGTCTTTGGTGTGGAAACCTGGCTGTTTTCCCTTTTAGGCTTTTTGGCAAAGGTATTTATGGTAAACAATATTTTGGAAAGCTTCAATATGTCCAAATACTGTACTGTCATCACTGCACCGCAGCACGCTGACGAAATCAGCCACTATATCACGCACACCCTGCGCAAATCCGCAACGCGCAGCGATGCCTACACCGGCGTATTCCAAAATGAGCCGAAAAGCGTATTTTTAACGGCGCTCACGCGCAAGCAGGCCATGCTGCTTAAAAATCATGTAAAATCCATCGATCCGAAATCATTCGTTGTGATGAGCAATACGAGCGAAATCATCGGCAAAGGCTTCCGTGAGGTTGTATAATATATAAAAATAGCCGGGGAAGTTAAATTCCCCGGCTTAAATTTTGCTTTAAATACGCTGTTGGCGTAAGTCCGGTGCGCTCTTTAAACAAACGACTGAAATGATAGGCATTCGAAAAGCCGCACTGCTCCGCCACCGCATTGATTTTAAGACGCCCATCCGACAAAAGCTGCTTTGCCATATTGATTCGAATGTCAATGATATATTGCTTTGGCGTCATTGCATATTTTTTCAAAAACAGCTTTCTGAAATACACTTCACTGATATTGCACTGTGCCGCAAGTGTTGCGTTGTTTAGCTCTGATTCCGAAAAATGGTTTTCCAGATAAGCAATTGCCGGCTTAAGCAGGTGATCATTTTCTCTTTCCGCATGCGCAAGTCTGTGAAGCATATCATAAAAGATGCTCATAATCTTCGCACCGTTTCCCTCAAAAAGCAATAGCTTCTGAATCTGTTCATAAGCCTTAATGAACCCATCCGCACTTTCAATCGGCACCACAAGTATGGTATCACACAGCTCACCTGCACAGTCAAAATTAATCAATGGAAAATAGCCCGTTTCGTTGCCGCAAATGGTATAGTTTTGCCCCTTCGGCAAAATCACCGCGTGCCCTTTGTCGGACACATAGGCTTTTCCTTTGTGCATATAGGTAATCTGCCCTTCGATGCAAAAGGATAAACCATAATATCTGCGCTTAAACATCGCTTCCATTCTACCCTTTTTGGAGTAAATTGTCTTTGCATCGATGATGTCCGTTATAATCGCCCGTTCCAGTCTCTTCATTCAAACATCACGCTCCCACACATTCGATTATACCAATATCATCAAGGATTTGCAAGAAATAAAGGGTAATTTGTATCAAAAACATCAAATCAGTATTGTTTTCAGCATTGAAACCCCCATCAAAATTGTATAGAATTTAATTATACACCGAATAAGGGGATGATTTTATGAACTTTGCAGGCAAAACAGCAATTTCCACCGGTGCAGCCTCCGGTCTGGGACTTTTGTTTGCACAAAACTTTGCCGCACTCGGCGGCAATGTTGTGCTCTGCGATGTAAATGAGGTTGTTTTAAAAGAAAAGGTAGACGAAATCAACCGGGCAGGCGGCGGCAAAGCGATTGGCATCGTTTGTGATGTACGCGACTACACGCAGGTATGCAACGCGCGCGACGAAGCCGTACGCACCTTCGGCAGCATTGATGTTATGGCAAACTTTGCCGGCGGTACCGCTGTGAGAATGCAAAAGGTAGACAGACAAGCACATCCTGAATTTCCGGATGTACCGATTGAGGTCTACGATTGGGGCATTGATGTGAACTTAAAAGGTCCGTTTTATTTTGCACACGCTGTATTAAAGCAGATGCGCGAGCAAAACAGCGGCCTCATTATCAACATCGGCTCCATCACCGGCGCAGAGGGTGACAAATACGGTATGGATTACCCAACCTCCAAGGCAGCTCTGATGTACGGCTTAACCAAATCAATTGCGCAGTTTGGTTCAAGCTACAACATTCGCTGCGTATGCGTATCTCCCGGTCCGGTCTTGACGAGAGCGGCAATGGCAAATATGAAAACTATGCTTGGCAGAGCCGCTGAGCCGCAGGAAATTATTGACCTGTGCTTGTTTATTGCATCGGATAAGGGACAATTCATCAACGGCGAAAATATTATGATTGACGGCGGTAGAAACGCCATGAAAAGAGGTATATAAATGAAACCAACATTTTTAGAATATGAAAAACCCCTGCTGACCGTTATGGTGCAGGCGAAAACACCTGAAAGAATCAAGGAACTGATTGACAAATCTCTTCCGGAAGGCGCAGTGGCCTATGGTATGCAGTTTGAGAAAATGCTGCCGGAATACAGAACACCCGAGACCTACCGTGAGTTGTTTACCTACGCGCCGGGCAAGCCGGTATATGTAACCAACTACCGCAAAGCACAAAACGCAGGCAAAAGCGATGAGGTGCTTGCAAACGAGCTTTTAGAGCTTGCCGAAAACGGCGCAACACTTTGCGATATGATGGGCGATTATTTCGATCCGCAGCCCGGCGAGCTGACGCGCGACGAGACTGCCGTAAAAAAGCAGATGCAGCTGATTGACGAATTACACAAAAAAGGCGCAGAAGTATTAATGTCCTCGCACGTTTTAAAATTCATTCCGGCAGAAGAGGTACTCTCCATTGCACTGGAGCACGAAAAACGCGGTGTGGATATTTGTAAAATCGTAACCGGTGCAGATACGATGGAGCAGCAGATAGAGAATATGCGCATCATAAACCTGCTGAAGGAAAACTTGAAAATCCCGTTCTTATTTTTGGCAAACGGCGAGTGCCATGTTTTCAGACGCGTTGCCGGAAACTTAGGCAACTGTATGTCGCTGTGCGTGCAAGAATATGACGAGTTCTCTACAAATACACAGCCACTGTTAAAAAATATGAAAGCCATTCGAGAAAATATGTAAAGGAGACCGAAGCTATGAAAGCAATACTTGTAAATGATGACAGAAGCTTAAGATGGGACGATGTAGAAAATCCCGTCATCAAATCCGAAGAGGTTTTGGTTGAAATTCATGCTGCAGCGCTCAACCGCGCAGATTTAATGCAGCGCGAGGGTGACTATCCCCCGCCGCCGGGATGTCCGGAATGGATGGGTCTTGAAATTGCCGGTGTGATTGTAGAAATGGGTGAAGAAGCAAAAGCAAAATCCAACTGGAAAATCGGCGATAAGGTGTGCGCACTGCTCGGCGGTGGCGGCTATGCCGAATATGTTGCTGTTAAGTACGATATGCTGATGCCGGTGCCGGCAAACTGCTCTATGGTAGAAGCAGCCGCAATCCCGGAGGCATTTGCTACTGCATACTTGAATCTGTTTATAGAAGGCGGCATTAAGCCGGGCAATACCCTTTTGATGAATGCCGGTGCATCGGGTCTTGCAAGCGTAATTATCCCGATGGCAAAGGCATTCGGCGCAAGAGTTATTACGACTGTACTCACCGATGAAATTGCAGCCTCCATTGCACATTTGAAAGCTGACCGTGTGGTTGTCACCACGAAAGAAGATATTTCCGAGGTATTAAAGGAAGAGCTTGCAAACGGCACTTCCGTCGATGTTGCCATCGACTGTCTCGGCGGCGAAATTATGGGCAAGTGCATCCACTATTTAACACACGGCGCAAGATGGATTATGATTGCCGCGCTCGCCGGTCAGAAAACAGAAATCGACCTAAAAAACATCTATGTGCGCAATGTTCGAATCATCGGCAGCACTCTCCGTTCGAGAACCCCTGCCGTTAAGGCGCAGATTTTAGCCGAGCTGGTGGAAAATGTATTCCCGAAGATTGAATCCGGCGAGGTAAAGCCGACCATCCACGCAGTACTTCCGATTACGGAAGCCGAGGCTGCACACGACATTTTATACCAGGGCAAGAACGTCGGCAAGGTTGTATTAACCGTAAAATAAACACACAAAAAAATGCTGTCACCGTCTAAAGTCGGTGACAGCATTTTTTATTTAATCAATAATTTTCAGCCTTCAACTGGAAGTAAGCTCTCGGATGTGCACATACCGGACAAAGCTCCGGTGCCTTCTTGCCTACCTGAATGTGGCCGCAGTTGGAGCACTGCCAAATCACATCGCCCTCGCGAGAGAACACAAGCTCATCCTCGATGTTCTTTAAAAGCTTTCTGTAACGCTCTTCGTGCTCTTTTTCAATCGCAGCAACGCCTTCAAACTGTATTGCAAGCTCTTCAAAGCCTTCCTCGCGTGCTTCCCTTGCAAAGGTCGCATACATATCTGTCCACTCGTAGTTTTCGCCTTCAGCTGCTGCTGCAAGGTTTTCCGGTGTGGAACCGATACCTTCCAAATGCTTAAACCAAAGCTTTGCATGCTCTTTTTCATTCCTTGCAGTCTCTTCAAAAAGTGCGGCAATCTGTACATAGCCGTCCTTTTTTGCCTTAGATGCAAAGTAGTCATACTTATTTCTCGCCTGCGATTCGCCCGCAAAAGCTTCCCACAGGTTTTTCTCTGTTTTTGTACCCTTTAAATTCATAAAAAACAACCTCCTTGAATTTGATAATCATATCATATCAAAAATTTTGCAAATAATCAAGGAAAATTTACCAACAAGTCGGCAAATCAAACAGCTTTCTTGTCAAAAGCTCGAAGAAATAATAATCGCCGTACATGGTATAAACATTGCTGCCGTTTTGGTGTTTCATAACCCCCTGCACGCTCTTATCGTCATTTAAATGCGCCGCGCAAATCTCTTCAAGCACACCGTCTATGTAGCAAGTCGGAGGCCAAGCGG
>JAZQCN010000097.1:0-8733 GCA_045546315.1 Clostridia bacterium
TGGCACACAGAACGACATGGCTACGATCCGACTTGGCGGTGAGGAAATTGAAAGAAAAAATTTATACCATACCGGTCAACGAAGCCTTCGACGATTCCGACGGCTGCCCGCTGTGTACAATGGTTAAAAAATTAGAGGAAGCGCGTGTAAAATATATGCTTGGTCCTGCGATGATGGAGCCGGACATCCGTATTATCACAAATCGCGACGGCTTTTGCAAGCGACACTACGAAATGCTGTTTGCCCAGGAAAACAAATTAAGTCTTGCTTTAATTCTGCAAACACATTTAGAAGAGCTCAATCAAAAAATAGCTGCACAGGCAGAGCGCATTACAGAAACGAAACCACAAAAGAAGTCTCTGTTCAAAAAAGCCGGCTCTGATACATACGGAAATGCAGTCCTGCTTTCCAGAGTCGCATCTGCAACCGCTGAATCCTGCGTAATTTGCGACCATATCCATACAACCTTCGAGCGCTATATCGACACGATGTTTTATATGTGGAAAAACGACCCGGCATTTAAAGAAAAGTTTTCTAAGACAGAAAGCTTTTGCTTAGAACACTTTGCGTTGCTCTCCAAAACAGCCTGCCGCTACCTGGACGATGCAAACGCACTCGAATTTTTGAAGGTGCTAAGCTCTGTCGAGCAGGCACACTTAGAAGCCTTAAAAAGCGACATTGACCGTTTCATTTTAAAGTTTGATTATCGCAATAAAGACCTGCCCTGGGAAAATGCCAAGGATGCGCCGAAACGCACATTGCAAACCCTTTCCGGTGCAGAAATCGAATAATAAAAAAAGCAAGCCACCTGCCCTTGTTGAAGCAGGTGGCTTTCAAATTACCACTTTTTAATGTAATATAAATACAAATGGTATACAATCGTAAATACCGCATAAATACCAAGTGCCCAGAACACAACATGAAACGATTTAACAATGTTTTTCAAAAACCCGAGCACTGCCGGCGCAGTTTCAATCGGGAGCCAGCGTGTATAAAAAGCAAAGTTTACATAAAAGGAAATCAGTGCTGCAACCAGAAACAAATGACCGTAGTTTCTGAAACGCTCTTTCAATCCAAGCTTTGCCAGCTTGGATTCCGGCTTAAACTTGTCCACATTCGATAGAATATATGCGGTTATTGCCAAAACAGCAAACAAAACAAAAGCAACCAACATAATTATATCATAATTCGAAATCATATTTATGCCGAACTCGCCCTTTGCAGCGCGATACATCAGATACGACAACAGCAAGCCAACCATAGTATAACCAAAGCTGATTAACATTCTGTTTGTAATCTTTTCCTGACGCTTTGTCTTAGAGCAATTATAAAATGTTTTCTTCATGTATGTCCTTCCTCTCACTACAGCCTATATATTTTACAGTTCAAATTCATAATTCATCATTGACAGCACAACCTCTGCCGCAGTTTCGGTACGCAAAATGCGCTTACCGAGTGTAACAGTTTGAACACCGCTGTCTATCGCAAGCTGTATCTCCTGCGGTGCAAAGCCGCCCTCAGGTCCGATAATAAACGATGCTGCCGACACAGCTTCTACTGAGCGTAGAACCGTCTTAAGCGTTCGCTGCTGCTCGTTTTCATAAGGAATGAATGCCAGCGGCATCAAGTGCATATTTGCAATTGCATCCTTAAACAAAACCGGCATACCGATTTGCGGTATAATGCCGCGCCCGGACTGCTTCGCCGCAGCCTTCGCGATTGACTGCCATCGTTCGACCTTCTTTTTTCCGTCAGCCTCACCATTTAATTTTACAACACATCTTTCAGAAATGCAAGGAATAATTTTAGAAATTCCGAGTTCCGTGCATTTTTGTATAACATATTCCATCTTAGATGCCTTCGGCAGGCATTGATAAAGCGTGATTTCCACCCTACTCTCCGCCTCGGAAGGCTTTTTTTCTGTAATACAAGCAGTCAGGTCATTTTTATTTATCGCATCAATGCACGCTTCATAATCCGTTCCGGCGCCGTCACAGACCGTTATGCAATCGCCAATCTGCATCCGAAGCACCTTAATAATATGCTTTGCCTCTTCCCCATCCAGCTTGATGTGTGTTGCGGTTATATTTTCTTGTTCGGCAAAAAATTTTGGCATAGCTTTCTCCTGTTATTTCTTTAATACAATCGCAGCCCACTCGCCCTTTTTATGAATTTCAAGCACAGAAAATCCGCTCGCCTTGAGCTTTGCCTCTACTTCGTCCAATCGTGCGTGAATGATGCCGGAGGTAATCATAATACCACCGTCGCGCAGCGATGCATAAGCGAAATCCGAAAGACCGATAATGACATCTGCTACAATATTGGCAAGCACAATATCATAGCGCTTTTTCGAAATATCCGCAATAAGCGCCTCGTCTGTCAGTACATTGCCTGCAGCCGTTTTATAGACCGACGGAGCTACGGCATTCTTTTCGGCATTTTCCTCTGCGATTTTTACCGCATTCGGGTCAATATCCACTGCATAGGCATCCTTTGCACCGAGCAGCATAGCCATAACAGATAAAATGCCGCTGCCACAGCCGAGGTCTAAAACACTGTCCCCTGCCTGCAGGTAATTCTCCAGACTTTCCAGACACAGCTGCGTACTCTCGTGTGTGCCCGTACCAAAGCTCATACCGGGGTTAATCGTGAATACAATTCTGCCCTCCGTGTCCTCAACCGTTTCCCATTCCGGACGAATAAGCATCTTTTTACCGAGCTTTAACGGCTTATAAAACTGCTTCCAGTTTTCGCCCCAATCCTGCTCAAGCATATTGTTTACGGTGATATTCAATGTGCCGAGCACCCCCTCGGCATCCTCTGCCTTCAGTTCGGCAAGACGCTTCTTTACAGCTTCAAACGTCTCACGGCCATGGTCGTTATCCTTCAGATAAATTTTAACAACTGTCGGTGCGTGTGCACGCGCCATAAGTGCCTCATCCACATAGTCCCAATACTGTGTATTTTCCTCTAAAAAGGATGTAAAATCCTCTGCATCCTCTATCTCAGTGCCGGTAATATCCATCGCATAGAGCATACCGCAAATCGGGTCAATCCCGGCCTGCGTTGTCTCAATTCCGATCTGCATCCATTCCACGCAATTTTCCCTCCGAATCCATACACTGCAACATAAACTTGCGTTAAAGTACATTGTATATTATTTCATCAATAACTTCTAAAATTATACATTATTTTACCACCGCTTGTCAATCACTGTTTCGTCTTTACTTGACATAAAAAATGAAAAAGCTTATAATTATTTCAGAATTCAGAACATAAAGGAAGCATTATGAAAATTATAACCGTAAAAAAGAATGACGCCGGATTACGCATCGACCGCTTGATGACAAAGCTATTTCCGACCATGCCGCAAAGCCTGATTTATAAATCGCTTCGGAAGGATTGCGTAAAGGTCAACGGCAAGCATGTAAAAGAAGGCTACAAAACCGTCGAAGGCGATGAAATCCGTTTCTACATTAAAGATGAGTTTTTCGAAGTGCACAGCCCGGAACAGGACTTTTTAAGCGTAACACCGCGCCTGGATATCGTTTACGAGGACGAAAACATTCTCTTGGTAAACAAGCCTGCCGGCATGGTTGTGCACGAGGACGAAAGCGGCACGCCAAACACCTTGATTGCGCACATTCAGGCGTATTTGTACCAAAAAGGCGAGTACAAGCCCGAAGAAGAGCAAACCTTTGCGCCTGCATTGTGCAACCGCATCGACCGCAACACCTCCGGCATTGTTATCAGTGCTAAAAATGCAGAGTCACTTCGCATATTAAATCAGAAAATCAAGGACCGCGAGCTGACCAAGCTTTATCTTTGTCTTGCCTTTGGCGCATTCGAGAAAAAAAGTGCCGTGCTTGACGGCCACTTAAAAAAGGATGAGCGCACAAAGACCGTTACGGTCAGCAGCAAAAAATTTGCTGATGCAAAGCAAATCCGTACAAAATACACCGTGCTCGGTTATAAAAACGGCATCTCTCTTTTAGAGGTTGACCTGTTAACCGGCAGAACGCACCAAATCCGCGCACACCTTGCGCACATCGGTCATCCGCTGGTCGGCGACGGTAAGTACGGCAAAAATGCAGACAACAAAAAGGCAAACCGAAAGCACCAGGCACTATGCTCATATAAGCTCACCTTTCACTTCACAACCGATGCAGGTATCTTAAACTATTTAAACCATAAAACCTTCTCAGTAAAAAATGTTGATTTCGCGGCAGAATTCCAAAAAAAATAAAGGATGCATATGCATCCTTATTTTTTTATTTTCTTGCTATACCGCTCTTTTTTGCAGCCTCGGCAACCGCAGCAGCAACCGTTTTGCCGACTCTTTCATCAAATGCAGCAGGCAATATGTACTCTGCGCTCAATTCCGCATCAGACACAAGACTTGCAATCGCGTGCGACGCTGCCATTTTCATTTCATCGTTGATATCACTCGCGCGCACATCAAGCGCACCGCGAAAAATGCCCGGAAAAGCGAGTACATTATTAATCTGATTCGGATAATCAGAACGCCCTGTTCCGATGATTGCAGCACCGCCCTCCTTTGCAAGCTCAGGTAAAATTTCAGGCTCCGGATTTGCCATCGGGAACACAATTGCATTTTCAGTCATCGAAGCAACCATCTCCGGCGTAACAATCTTCGGTGCAGATACACCTACAAACACATCCGCACCGCACATTGCATCCGCTAAGTTACCCGTAATACGGTTTTTATTCGTAATCTTCGCAAGAGCTTCGTGTGCCTCGCTGAGACCTTCAGCACCCTCACAAATGATACCGAAGCGATCCACCATAACCAAATCCTGCACACCAAGCTTCATCAGATGCATACCAATTGCCGTGCCTGCACTGCCGGCACCGTTGATAACAACACGCACCTTGCCGATATCCTTTTTTACAAGCTTAAGCGCATTTAAAAGTGCAGCGGCTACCACGATTGCCGTACCGTGCTGGTCATCGTGGAAGACCGGAATATCGCAAAGCTCTTTTAATCTTCTCTCCACTTCAAAGCAACGCGGCGCAGCGATATCCTCCAAGTTAATACCGCCAAAGCTGCCGGAAAGCAAATAAATCGTGCGTACAAGCTCATCAACATCCTGTGTCTTGATACAAAGTGGGAAAGCGTCCACATCGGCAAACGCCTTAAAAAGCGCACATTTGCCCTCCATAACCGGCATGCCGGCCTCCGGACCGATGTCCCCCAAGCCAAGCACGGCAGAGCCGTCTGTGATAACAGCCACCAAATTGTGTCGGCGCGTCAACTCATAGGATTTATTTATATCCTTTTCAATTTCCAGGCAAGGCGCTGCTACGCCCGGCGTATATGCTAAGGAAAGATCTTCCCTGCTTTTGATTTCTGTTCTGGCAACCACCTCAATTTTCCCCTGCCACTCCACGTGTTTTTTTAATGCTTCCTGTTTAATGTCCATTGTATATACTCCATTCTAAATTTTAATATGCCAAACAATTTATCGGTATACATTTATACTCAATATACCGGTTTTTTGTTATTATACATCAATCCACTGAACATTGCAACAAAAAAAGCAAAGCGAAAAATCACTTTGCTTTTTTTATTATGCCTTTAAGAATGCTTCGAGTCTGTCTAAACCCTTTTCGATGTTGACCATACTGGTTGCATACGACCAACGCACATAATCATCTGCCGCAAAGCCACTGCCCGGCACAACCGCAACAAGTGCTTTATCCAAGAATGCATTTGCAAAATCATCGGAGGTTTCGATTTTTACGCCGCCGAGCGTTCTGCCCTTGAGCCTGGATATATTCATCATTACATAGAAAGCACCCTTCGGTTCTCTGCAGGATACTCCCTCAATGCTGTTAATACGCTCTACCATATACTTGCGTCTTTCGTCAAATGCACCCTTCATCTCCCAAATATCATCCATCGGACCGTCCAGTGCAGCGATTGCGGCAATCTGTGCAATAGAATTCGGGTTGGAGGTTGCGTGGCTCTGGATGTTACTCATCGCTTTTGCAAGAGCCGCATCACAAGCTGTATAACCGATTCTCCAGCCGGTCATAGCATAGGTTTTGGAAACACCGTTTACAATAATGGTCTTTGCTTTAATTTCATCATTCAACGCAGCAATGCTTACCGGAAAATCACCGTATACGAGATGCTCATAAATTTCATCGGAAATCACATAAATGTCGTGGCGCACGGCAACATCGGCAATTGCTTCAAGCTCCTCTTTAGAATACACCATGCCCGTCGGATTGCTCGGCGTATTTAAAACGAGCGCGCGCGTCTTCGGCGTAATCGCAGCTTCAAGCTCGGCAGCCGTAAACTTAAAGTCGTTTTCTTCTTTCGTCATCAGCGCAACCGGTACACCGTCAGCCAGCTTTACCATCTCCGGATAGCTTACCCAGAACGGCGCAGGAATAATAACTTCGCCCCCCGGGTTACAAATTGCCGTAAAGATATTCATCAACGAATGCTTTGCGCCGTTGGAAACCACGATGTTTTCCGGCAAATATTCCAAGCCATTGTCACGCGCAAACTTGCGGCAAATTGCCTGCTTCAAATCCACCGTGCCGGAAGCCGGCGTGTACTTTGTATGCCCTCTTAAAATTGCCTCAATTGCAGCATCTTTAATATGCTGCGGCGTATCAAAATCAGGCTCGCCTGCACCGAAAGCCACAACATCAATTCCCTGTGCCTTCATTGCCTTCGCCTTCGAATCAATTGCCAATGTAGAAGACGGACTTACTCTCGCCGCCTTATCTGCGATAAAACTCATCTTTCTTCCTCCGTTTTTGCATCAATCCAACGCAAAAATTTCATTTTCATATTAAATCTTTAAGTATTTTAACACGCTTTTGCAAGTTTTGCAAGATAAAAATTCAAAATTGTGCATTTTTATAAGAGATACATACCCAGAGCCATAATTCCGAGGTTGTTTTTGTATATTTCGTCAAATTGTGAGAGCGGTAGCGGGTTTTCTCCGCGTCCGACCTCAACCGTATACCCCGGTCGATTATACTCTTGTATAAACCAATCCTTGTAGCCTGCCGCACCGGAAGCTGTCGGTGTTAGTTCAAGACTGTAGCCGCTCGCCTCAGAAAACGCTTCGCCGATTTCAAGAGAACGCGGTGGAAGATAGTTGTCAAACTTCCAATATATGACCTCGCCTTGCGAGTGAAACGATAGTGTCAATAAGAAAGCATTATCCCTCGTCAGCTTTGCCATGGCTGCACTCTCCGGCGCGGTAAGCGGCGCAGTGCCGACATAATCGCGCGGCGCAGGCTTATTATAGCCCTGCGCAAACTTAACTTCACGCGCACGCTCCCACTGCGCAGGATAGTTTAAATTCAGGTCGACTCCGGCAATATTTGCCTTCCACCCTGCCGGAAATGGTATATCCGGAAATGCATCTGCAATTTCTTTTGCAGCAAGCATTGTTTCATTGCCGGCAACACCATTCACTAAATCCACCCCATCGGGATCAACCATTGGCACAATGGAGAGATTTGTTTTTTTATACAAGCTTTGCGCATCAACGCCATAAATCAAATCACCGCGCACCACAGCTGCAGCATAGTTTTCCAAAAACCGCATCACAAGCGGCACGGTAATCCATTCATTTGCATGATGTGCAGCGTTATACATCAGTGCGCGGCTGCCGCTGCCGATTTGCAGGCAATACATACGCTTGCCGAGCACGCTTTCCCCAATGGACTCGGCAGTGCAAAACGGGTATCGCTTTAAAAAGCCTTCGACAAGCAAGGATAAATAATAATAGGTATAATGTACATTGGTCGCAACCAAATCAAAGCCGAGCGGCACCGTCAAAGCAGCGCCGACCTGCAAGTTTTGCGGATTCACCTGCGGATTGGCAATTCGAATCGCCGAAACGGTTGTACCATATCGCGCGGCAAGGTTATAATAGCTGTCTCCCTCACGCACACGCACCGTACGGTAGCCCAGCAAATACGGGAGCAGCGCCCCAGCCGTTTGCGCATCAACAACCCCACTCGCAGTGAGCAAATTCGCATTTTGAAATGTGCGCAGTGCTGCCTGCGTACGCACGCCGAATATACCATCAAGCACAAGCGCGGCATCCGCACGAATAAGCGCAAGCTGTACAAGCTCTGTATATGCACCACTGTCACCGAGTTTCTGACCGAGAATCAATTATAACCCCTCCTTCGCGTCCTGCATACAAGCTTTAAGCTTTTCAATCGCTTTTTTCTCGATTCTGGAGACATAGGAACGCGAAATATGCATTTTCTGTGCAATCTCACGCTGTGCAAGTGCATCATAACCGCCAAGACCGAAGCGCAGCATCAGCACCTCCCGCTCTCTTGGATTCAGACAAGCATTTATGCATGCATACAGCTTATCTATATTGTTTTTCAAAACAATGCCATCCTCTATGTCCTCTGCCTCCTCGTGCAAAATATGTATTAAAGAGATGCTGTTGCCGTCGCCGTCCGTACCGACCGGCTCATCGAGCGAAAGCTCGCAGCGGCGATGCTTTTGCGCACGAAAGTGCATTAAAATCTCATTGTGTATGCAGCGCGCGGCATAGGTCGCCAGGCGAATTTTTTTATCGTCCTTAAAGCTGTCTATTGCTTTGATTAATCCGATTGTACCAATGGAAATCAAATCCTCACTGTCTACACCCGTTGCATTACCGTATTTTTTCACCACATGCGCAACCAAGCGCAGATTCCTTTCAATCAGTTTATCCC
>JAZQCN010000098.1:0-30388 GCA_045546315.1 Clostridia bacterium
AAGCGGTACTGTTACAGTAACATTGACAGCACCGGGCGGTACGCCGGTGGTTTACACCATCAACTTTGTGAAGGGCGCACCGAAGATTCTTTGGGAGAGCGCACTTGCACTGACAGGCGCAGCTGCAAACCCGGGCAGCACTGTTGCAAACGCACCGGTTTACTCCGAGGGTATCTACAGACTGGCAGAACAGAGCGGCGCAATCGACCTGACTGCTACAGAGGTTGACCTCGAAGTAGCATACGGTACAGAAGCTGTTGTATTAAACGACGAGGTTACAATCAGCCTCCTCGATAACAACGGCGAAGGTACAGGTACAATCACAATTAACGGTACAGAATATACCGTAAACGTTTCCTGGAAGGCATTTGATGCAGCAGATATGACTGCAAAGTCTCCGCTGCTCTATGACCTTAAATATCATGGCGGTGCAGCACTTGTGAACGGCACATACTACAATGTTGTACCGACCAGACTGACACTGAACGCAGATACAGATTTGGAATACGGTGTCGGCGATGTAACCAATACAATGGGTACAGCTGATACGGCAGATGATAAAACTCCGTATAAGGAAGGCGAATGGTTCTACCGTGATTCGCACGCTGCCGCTAACCTGCAGTCTACAAACGCAGGTGCATATCTCGGCCGTCTCCACCTTGCAGGTGAAGGCTTTGCAAGCTTAGTAACCACAGGCGATATCGACCATAAGTACGCACTCGACGGTGCTACATTGCTCGTAGCACACTATAAGGATTCCGGTACAGCAAACACAGAGCGTTACAGCTTTAAGTCCGCAGTAGACGGTTATGTTATCGTTGGTTCTTCGAATGCAAACACAGCACTGACAAGCTCAGACGGCTGGTCCAAGCTCGAGGGTGCAAAAGTTGTTACCTCGAACATCACAACCAGCGGTAACTCCACAAACTATGTGTTCCAGGGCGGCACAAAGCAGGTTGTTACTTGGGCCACAGCGTTTAGCGACCTTCGCATCAAGAAGGTTTCCGTTGGCGACGAGGTTGTAGTTAAAGAATCTAAAACTTCAGGCGAAGTTCCGCCGCTCGTTATCGTAGCAACAGAGGATATGATTAACGAAAGAATTGCCGCTCCGACAGTTCTTGAATCCCTGTCCTACACAACGGCACTGGCTGTAACAGAGCCGAAGGATTCTGTTGGTGCAAACGGCCACAGTGCAAAGTCTCTGCATGCAAACGGCTTCTATCAGCCGACGCTCGTTACAGAAGCTGAAACAGTTGCAGTTGCAGCAGATGCTACAACCGTAACCGTAACCGTTCCGTACGGTAGTGAAATCGTAAACCTCGCAGGCGTAGATAACTACGACGGCGCAGTTACATTTGATGCAATTAACCTCATCAACAACAACGGCGCAGCTACAGTTACAAAGACTGTAGGTGAAGTAGAATACACAATCAACGTGAAATGGGCTGACTATGTTGCAGCTTCTGATGCGGCAGGCAACCATGTATACGATGTGAAGTACAGAATTAAGGATCTTGCAAATACAACCTACTACAACATCGTTCCGACCAAGCTTGTACTTACAGAAAACAGAATCGCTCCGATGGATGTGGATGGTTATACCATCAACAAGAGCGGTGCTTATGTACTGGAGCATGCCGCAGGCGAATGGTACGATGCTAGAATCGTTGGTGGCGCAGGCTCCAACCTGCTCACACACAACAATGGTGCGCAGATTAACCGCGGTCGTGCAACACTCGTTGCATTCGACGGTTGGGTAAGAAACGGTTTGGTTACTGCTTCCGGTTTCCCGGGCGCAGCACTGCCGGCAGAGGCAACAGATGCTGAGGTTGACGCAATTGCATACGCTGCAATGAACGGCGCAACCACACTTGTTGCACACTACCAGGATTACGCAAGCCTTGCAACCGCAGCAGGTGCAAACGCTGCTATGGCAGAGCATCTGTCCTTTAAGGTAGCACAGGATAGTATCGTATATGTTTCTACCTCCTCGACCGATATCGGCACAGGCTGGACAAAGGTTAATGCAGGTAAGTTGTATCTGCACAACCAGACAAACAGCGCAATCTATGGTAAGAACGAAGACGACACTTATACACAGCTGTTCAAGAGCTCCTTTATCAACCGTGAATACTCTGCAGGCAGCCATGCATTCTACAGATATGCAAAGGCAGGCGACACAGTAAGCCTGACACTGAACAAGGCAGAGAACAATATGCCGCCGGTAGTTTTGGTTCGTCCGATCGACTTTAGTGCTGCAGAAGCTCCGGTTCTCGCTCCGGTAACCTACACAATCGGCAGCGGCGAAGCTACAGCAGTTGAATTTGACGGTACAACAGCTACAATCGAAGTTCCGTGGGGTACAACAGATACAATCGCACTTCAGGCTGCTCTTGCAAGCGGTCAGGGCGGCGTATCCGTATCTGATGCACTTACACTTTCCAACGAAAATCCGGAAGGCGCAATCACAGTAACACTTACAGACGTTCTCGGCGAAGCAGCAGGCACATACACAGTAAACTTTGTATGGGGCGCAGCACCGGAAGTTGAAGCGATTACTTACTCCACAGCACGCACACTTTATAAGGGTGCAGTTGCAAAAGACGCAGCGCTCACCACAGACGAAACAGAAATCACTGTTCCGTGGGGCACTGCAAGCGTAACCGTTTCCTATAAGATGGAAGGCGCAGACGCAGTTGCACTTGATGCAGTAAGCTTTGTTGACGGCGCAGCAACTGTTGAAGTTCCGCTTCCGACAGGCACAGTGACTTATACCTTCACCTACGGCGCAGCGCCGGCAGGTCAGTATATCACAGGCCTTACAAAGGTGCCGAACTCCTGGAGAGACAGAATGTTCGTATCCTACGGTGATGTAGACAATGCATTCACTGAAGGTGCAAGCGGCTATGCAACCTCCGGTAACGACGTATTCTTCAAAGATGCCGACGAGTATTCCTACAGATTACCGAAAGGCATTGCAAAGAAGGGCTACACAGCAGTTATTGCTGATGCAGCTGCAAACCACGCTCAGCAGCATATGACTTCGGCGAACTTCCCGTATATGTACGGCAATTATCCGGCAACAGAGGCTTCCAACGCTTGGATGACCTTCACCGTTGCAAAGGCAGGTACAGTTTATGTATCTCCGGCAAGCCGCGATGAAGCTTGGGCTGAAGGCGAAGCACTCGGCTGGACAGAGGCTCCGTTCACAATGACATGGGGCGCACAGGACGAACAGCATAGAAAGGTTTACCAGAAGAGAGTTACTGCAGGCGAGCTCGTTCTCCTGCCGAACAACAAGGTAACCGCTGAAGAGGTTGCGCTCTATAACGAAACACTTACAGATATTCAGTATGTTCAGGTAACAGAAGAGCAGGCAGCTGCTATTGAGGCTGCTGCAATTGCAATCCACGGCGAAGGCACAAACACCGGTGCTGTAAAGGCAGGTGACTGGATCGCAATGTACACAGAGGAATATCTCACTGCAAATCCGGATACCGTAAACTATGCAGGCGCAAAGCTGTCTAAGGTAGACGGTAAGGAAATCGAGATTGTACACTATGTTCGTGCAAACAATGCTGTAACATTTGTTGTTGCAGACGAGTTCGTTGACGATGCAGCAAGAGCGCCGCAGTACACAGGTGCTACAACGCTGGCAGCTGACGGCTCTATCGAGCTTTCCGCTATCCCGGCTGCATACGGCGAAAAGACGGACGACGAAATCACATTCGCACTTAAGGAAGGCGCTCCTTCTTACATTACACTGGAAGGCACAACCTTAAAGTCCACAGACAGAAAAGCTTGGACTGAGGGCGACAGCGTTACAGTTGTGATTACACAGGGCGAGCTTACAACTGAAGCACAGATTGCGATTGTGGATGTTGAAGCAAACAAGTATGGTACAATTGAGGTCTTCCTGGCAGAGGGCCGCGGTGCAGTAACCGCATACCTCGGCGATAATCCGGAAGCAGTTGTAGTTGAAACTTCAGGTACAATTGATGAAGCTGCAGGTACAATCGTTACATTCAGCGCAACACCGGCTGAAGGCTATAAGTTCCTCTACTGGGCATTGGTTGATGCTGAAGGCAATGTAATTACGGCTTACACATATGCACCGGAATTCAAGATGAATGTTGGTTATAACCTTAAGATTAAGGCAGTATTTGCAACAGACAATCCGGATGTATACACTGTAACCTTCAAGGGCTGGCAGGGTAACATTATCAGCCAGTTCACAATGGATACACTCGGCGAGGCAGAGTCCTTCGAGGCACCGCAGGCTCCGAGCGTATACGGCTACAAGTTTGAAGGCTACACCTCTGAAGCTTTTGTAGATACATACAATGCAGGCGACCCGATTCTGACAAGCGCAATTGCAAGCGATGTTACATTCGTTGCAAACTACGCTGCAGATGAAACCTTAGCAGAGTATACTGTATATGTTACAGGCGGTACAGTAGACGGCGAAGCAAGCAAGTCCTTTGCTTACAACACACCGGTAACTGTTATCGCAGCAGAAGCTGAAGAAGGTGAGAAGTTCAGCCACTGGACAGAAGGCGACAAGATCGTAAGCTACGATGCTGAATACGACTTCTACATGGCAAGTGCTGACAGAAACCTCGTTGCAGTATATGTAGATGCTGAGGCTGACGTTGTTCCGGCTCCGACCGTAACAATGACAGTAACTGAAGTTGACATGGAAGATGCAAACGGCCCGATTTACGGTCTGTTCGCAGAAAGACGTGTTCCGGAAGCATACACAGTTGTTGAAAACGGTATCATTTGGGGTATTGGCGCTGATGTAGAAGACGCTGAAAACATCGACTGGGATCACAAGGGTACACATGCTCAGGGTGCTTCCACCTCTAAGTACCAGAACAACAACGGTCAGTACACAGTTCGTCTCCAGATGACGGCAACTCGTCAGGGTAAGGGCGATAAGTGGTACGCAAGAACATATCTTATCTACAAAGATACAGATGGCTCCATTAAGACAATGTACAGTGCTCCGGCTCTCGTATGGGAGAAGGAACCTGCAGCACCGGAAGAAACTCCGGAAGCATAATATAAACATTTAACCTTGCAAAAGGTGCTCTGCCTTCGGGCAGAGCGCCCCGCGCAGGGGATTTGAAAATGAATACGACATTCATGAAAAAAAGTGTTGACAAGCGCAAAGAAATATGTTATGATATTCTTTGCGAGTTTGTACATAATGTTTATATTGACAGATATAAAAACTGTATGTTGAAAGGAGTGTGTTTCCAATGAAGAAGGAATATGAAGCACTTGAAATTGAAATTAAGGAATTCAAGACCGTTGACATTATGGGTTTGAGTGAGGACCCGGGTGTTGAAGACGGTGGCGAAGGCGACGACTGGTTCTAATTTCAAGTCAAATTGACCAAATAAAAAAGGAAACCTTTATGGTTTCTTTTTTTTATGCTCATAGGGGGAGTTTGTTCGCTGCTTGCAGTTATAAAAAGGTAATTTTAGCGCAATACTGCGTTACAGCGGCAAGCCCGTACACGAGTACTGTGCTTGCCGCTGTGCCTTGTCTTGCATCTAAAATTCCTCTTTTTATGCTGATTGCAGTCGTTTCGTTTGTTCGCTGTTGTAATTATAAGATGGCTAATTTAGTGCAATACTGCGTTACAGCATAGAGCCCGTACACGAGTACTGTGCTTGCCGCTGTGCCTTGTCTTGCATCTAAAATTCCTCTTTTTATGCTGGTTGCAGTAATTTAATTCGCTGCTTGTAGTTATAAAAAGGTAATTTTAGCGCATAGCTTTGTTAAAGGCGTTGACCCGTACGCGGAGTACTGTGTCAGCGCCTTTGCCGCACTCTGCATCTAAATTATCTCATTTTATGTTGGTTTGCATAGAATTCGCGGCACACAGGTAAGCGACCTAAGGTGAAGGGTTTGTGCGTCTTGCATAAATTAAAAATGCCTTTTTGTATATTGTGCATAAAGCTGAATTGCGCGCTCAAAAACTGTTTCTGATTTTTCTAATTTCTGCAACAATTTTTCTAACGATTGCATTTGAAATATGGTAAAATAAATTTGTATGGTACTTGCGGAAAACAACGGACGGATGTGCGCATCCGCTCGCGATTGATGCACAAATTGAATTTTACATATATTCAAAGGAGGAAGAAGAATGAAAGGAACAACGAAAAAGCTTTTGTCGCTGCTGCTGTGCGTGAGTATGCTGTTTGGCTGCGGTCTGACAAATGTATTCGCCGCGTCAAGCGGAACGGTGCTGTTTGCAGATGATTTTTCTGCACTTGCACCGGGCGAGTCGCCGAAGATAGAGGCAGGCACAGCCGCCTGGACGGGCGTTTCGCAAACGAAGGGTGTTGCGTATATGGAGGGCGCTGAATTTGAGGAGAATATGGTGCTCAAATTCATCAATGCCGAATCCAACACGAAAAACGGCTACCCGACGCTGAAAAAGGACATTGATGCGACGAACATGAAGGATTTAACCGTTTCTGTGCGTGTGCATGGTGAGGGGCGCTTCCGTATCAATGTTTTAACAGATAATGAGACAAACTTCTATGTACAGCCGAAAAAAAGTGGCGGCTGGACGGACATTTCGCTGACAATCGATTTTAAAAAGCTTACCTACACGCTGACCGATGCAAACGGCACCGGTGAAGCGAAGGCAATTCCAAATGAGATTTACGACATCCGCGCAATTTCGATTCAGCTGCAAAACATCCTTGCGCCGGGCACGCATTGCTATATCGACGATGTGGTATTTTCGACTTCGAGCAGCAATGTGGATGTTGCAAAAGCCAACAACGGTACAGTCGGCGTTGCGGTAAAGACGGCATCTTCCAGAAAAGCACTCAAAACCGAGACCAAGCCGGCAAATGTTACACCGACCACAACCGGTACGGTATTTGTGTATGACGATGCAAGCAAGGGCACACAGGGTGCAACCGTAAATGCAGCAAGCAGCCAATGGACAAAGCAGACCACGGCGACGCTTGCAAAGTTTCAATACGGTATGCATAACGATAACCCGGTCTATATTGTCGATTCGACCTCGACCTCAAAGCACTACCCGACGCTTAAGCTGAGTCCGCAATCGGGCGAACTTAAAAAAGTTTCGGTCAGCTTTTCGGTCATTACCTCCTCAAGCACGGCAAGTCTGATTATCGCTTCAGATACGGACAGATCCTCGACACTGTTTTCCGTTGGCAAGTCGACCGATTGGCAGAGCGTTGCCGCTGAAATTGATTTGGAAAATTCGACCTATACTGCAAACATCAACGGCGAAAAGAAAACCGGCAGCTTTCATAAGATTGAGGATTTAAAGACGGTCGAAATTTCGGTGCAAAATGTTATTATTGCCGGCGATACGACCTACTGGGACAATTTCTTAATTGAAACGCCGGACAAGATTGAATCTAAGCCGGTACTCGATAAGGACGGCAATGTGCATATTGAAAACATTGTGGTCACAAAGGAAAATTGGGTGATGAAAAACCTAAAGCCGCATCCGCGCATCCACTTAAACAGCTGGGACGAGATGAAGGCAAAGGTGCAATCCGATGTGAAGATGTTAGAATGGCACAACCGTGTGCTTGCAGGTGCGGATAGCCTTCTTACACAGCCGCTGATTGACTGGGCAAATATGCCGACCGGTACAAACTTGACCAACGCGCGCAATTTGATGAAGCGCGCCTATGTGCTCGGCTATGCGTTTAAGATGACCGACGATGTCCGCTATAAAAATAAGCTTGTGGAAGAGCTTTTCGAAGCCGGCAGACAGGATGACTGGACCACACGCTCGTACCTCGGTAATGCGGAATTAAACCACGCCTTTGCCGTAGCATACGACTGGCTGTATTACGATTTTACTGCCGAGGAAAAGGAAATCATCCTGCGCGACTGGTTTAAAGGCGGCATCGGCGAGTATGTGAAAAACTACTCGGGCAAGGTGACAAACATCAACTTTATGTATGTAACCTACAACTGGAACCCGGTCTGCAACGGTGCGGCGATGATTGCGGCGGTTGCGCTGGCAGATGAGTATCCGGATGTAGCGGAATTCCTTTTAGATAAGGCAACATATAACATCAAAAAGGCAATTGACGAGTATAACCCGCAGGGCGGCTTTAACGAGGGTACACAGTACTGGGGCTATGCAGCAAGATATTTAGGCTATGCAATGTCTTCCTTGCGCTCTGCGACAAAGGATGGCTACACCCTTGATGAGGAATATCAGTTCTGGAACTATCCGGGCGTAAAGGAAACAATTGAATTTCCGCTGTATATGAATACAAACGCAGGCTCGTTTAACTATGGCGACTCGGATGCGCAAAATAAGGCGAACAATGAGCTGCTTCATCTGTGGGCAAATATGTACGACTATGATATGCCGGGCTGGTTCGGCTTGAAATATGAGCGTGAACGCGGCTTGCACAGCGGTATGGATGCCGTGCTTGCAATGTTGTGGTACGATACAGATGGCTATGATTTTGACCACACTACCTTCCCGCTCGATAAGGCATATGGGCAGAAAAACTTCAGTGCGGTTTCGATGCGCTCGTCTTGGGACGATCCGGATGCGCTGTTTATCGGTTTAGAGGGTGCGATGCCGGCGACAAACCATATGAACTACTCTGCAGGCACATTTATGGTAGAGTCTGACGGGGTGGTTTGGGCAACGATGCGCGGCTACGGCTCGTCTGCCGATGCGGCAGTCAACTACGCAGGTCGTGCAGAAGGTCAGAATACAGTCGTGCTCAACCCGAATGAGGGAGCAGGCCAGAGCTGGCGTGTGCTTGCACCGCTGTATAAAGCGGATTCGAGTGAAAACGCCGGTTACGGTATCATTGATATGACGCCGATGGACACAGGCTATAAAAAGGCACTGCGCGGCGTGATGATGACAGACAATCGCACAAGAGTGCTCCTGCAGGATGAAGTTACCACAAAGGAACCATCCGAGTGGTGGTGGTTTATGCACACCGCTGCAAAGTCCACGCTTTCGGCGGACAGAAAATCTGTTTTGTTAGAGGATGAAAAAACCGGCGCAAGAATGTGGATGCACATTTATGGCGGGCCGGCGGAGGCAAAATTCATGCTGATGGATGCGCAGCCGCTCCCGACCAGCCCGAATCCGAATACACAGATATTAAATTACGGCACAAAGATTGCCATTCACATGGAAAATGTAACCGATATGAAAATCGGTGTAGAATTCCTGCCGCTCAAGGCGGGGGAGGCACCGTACAGCACAACAACGCTTGTGCCGATGGATAACTGGACGGTAGATAAGAATGCGCCGCAAACACTGGAACGCAAGATGGGCAATGCGACTGTATTAAAACTCGACAGTCCGGTTGCATTTGCAAAGGGCAGACGCACCTATGTGGATATGGCAAACTACGATGTTGTACCGTTTACCGAGAACGGCAGAACACTCGTGCCGGTGAGATTTATCGCAGAAAACTTCGGCGCAACCGTTGGTTGGGATGATGCAACGCAGGCAGTCACCGTCAACTTAGACGGCAACAACATCGCGTTGCAGATTGGTTCAAATCAGATGGTTGTCAATGGCGTGGCAACGACTTTGGATGTGCCGGCGCAGACATATAACTCCAGAACGCTGATTCCGCTGCGAGCACTTGTAGAAGCACTCGGCAAATCCGTATTCTGGGATGACAGAGGCTTAATCATTATCAGTGACAAGGAAAAGGCATGGGATGCTGGCCAGGTAAATAGCCTCATAGAAATGCTCGGCAGCCGCGTGTATGTAAACGGTGTGGAATTTACCGCTTTCACAACAGAGGATACACAATACTGCCTGCAGGATGTGGCAAGTGTAACGGCAGTCGGCTTGGACGGCGCAAGCGTAAATGCGACGGACAGCGGTAAAGCATTTGTATTGACATTGAACGGAAAGCAGTACACCTTCCAAAAGGGCACAAACGAATTTGCAGGCTCGGTATTGGCATCGTATTCGACGCAGGCGCCTGTATCGGTAGCGCTGAAAAATGATGTCGGTACAGCAGACGGCGCGGAAAAGAGACTCTATGTTGCGGATGTGACGATGAACGGCGGTGAAACCTACGGCAAGACCGGTCTGATTGATAAGGATTTGTCGACACGTTGGTCGGCGCAGAACGCCGATGCTTGGCTGTGCTTCGACTTCGGTGAGGTCAGGGAAGTGCAGGCGATGAGCTTTGCGACCATGAACGGCACGTCCAGACAGTATATATTTGATGTGTATGCGTCCGCAGACGGCGTAAACTTCACTTTGGTGAAGGAAGGGTTAAGCAACAGTGGTACGACCGATATGCCGGAGATTTTAGAGCTGGGCAGCGTACAGGCAAGATATATTAAGCTTTGCGGTCACGGTTATGTTAGCGGCACAAGCAAAGGTAAGTGGAACAGCTGGACAGAAGCTGCATTCTATTCGACAGTTGCTGATGCGCAGGCAGAATCTGCGCTGTGGGGCAGCTGGTTTAGCGCCGGCGGCATTTCCGGTAAAATCGGTAGCACACATAAGGTAACCGTTACGGGTACAAACTCTGCAAACTTGGAAAGCAGCTTCCCGGAGGGTACAACCTTCTACTACTATGTTGTAGACCCGACCAAGGCGAGCGTAACGCAGGACGGTACGGTAACGCTTTTGGCGCATGGTGAAACAAGACTCGGCGTGCGCGTATCGATGTACGGCGGCGCAATTGAGCGTTATGCATTTATGAATATTTTGGTTGAGTAAAATCAATATAAAAAAGAAGGTATCTGCGGATACCTTCTTTTTTGCTTTTTTGAAACATTTTTGGGCAGGCGGGATGCTATCATTTCATCTTCTGTACCATATTCCACGTTCTGCCGCCGGTTAGTTTGTCCGGCCCGTCTGTTTTGGCTGTGGTAAACAGAAATTTATCGCTGCCCTCTATGTATACCTGCGGTCGTTCACGGCGCTGCAGGGTGATTTTTGTGCCGTCTGTGTATTCAATATCAAAGCCGTAGGCAACGTTATTTTCTGCTTCGTACCAGTCGATGCCATTATCGGAAACAAAGTGTACGCCGGCTTTTTTGCTACCCGTATAGGCGCCACCATCGTCTTCAGCAAACATTTCAAATCTGCCTTCATTCTGAAACACAAACATATCTTCAATTGTACCCATGGGGAATAAATCGTATTTAAGCACCTCGAACGGACCTTTATAGCTTTGTGCACGTGCAACACTTACTTTTAAAGCACCATCCCGGTAGTAGAGCAGAAAGCTGCCATCTGCTGACTGAACAACTGCAGGATTATTTGCATTTTTTGGCAGGGAGAGCGGTTTGTCGCATCTTGTCCAAACACCATCCGGCGTGTCTGCCGTGGCATAGCCGATACAGCGCTGCGCGTAGCTGGCGTTTTTTGTGCCGATGTAGTACATAACATATTTGCCGTCGGCTTTGAATACGAAGGGATTATGCGTCATCCCTGCATCCCAGAAATCGCCGCCCCGACCGGGCAGAACAACCTTTTGGAAGGTGAAGGGCTTATCTAAATCCGTTGTTGTCGCAAGCACGATTTCCGAATCGGTCATATAGCCGGCAGGGAAGGTTTTTTTCTCCGGCCAGCGCGCTGCATAAAGATAATAGATGTCGCCTTCTTTTAGCATAGAACCACACCATATATAATAGCCGTCCATCCGGAAGCCGGCTTCTTTATTTGCAGGGTAGTATTGTTTGCTCAAATGCATATGATTCACCTCATTTTCTTGATTTTAGCACGATGTTTTATGTGTGTCAACACAGAAATTGCAGTCGAGAGCGTCCGGCAATAAAAAAGAAGGTATGCGATTGCATACCTTCTTTTTAAGTGCATTAGTTTTCGCCTGATTCCTTAACAGCCTTTGCATGTTCTTCCTGGATTTCCGGGAAAACGGAAAGCATCGGCTCGATATCCTTGTGCTTTACTCTTCTGTCGATGTAGTTCTTTGTAATCTTCATTACCAGCGGACTTAAAACGATAACGCCGATTAAGTTCGGGAGCATCATCAAGCCGTTGAAGGTATCGGAGATATCCCAAGCGAGGGAAGATGTCATTACTGCACCGAGGAAGATGGTTACAAGGTGAATTACCTTGTACAGCTTTAAGGTCTTTGTACCGAAGAGGTACTCCCAAGCCTTAGAACCGTAGTGGTCCCAACCGAGTGCGGTTGTGAACGCAAACAGGAAGATTGCGATTGCGATGAACTTACCGCCGATGTTCCAGAAGCCGAATACAGTATTAAAGGAATCGGCAACCGTTGTACCAACATCTTCAAAGGTTGTGTACAGGTTTGCAACATCGCCTCTTGTTGTGAGAACAACGAGTGCGGTTAATGTACATACAACCATTGTATCTGCAAACACCTCGAAGATACCCCACATACCCTGAGCAACCGGCTCTTTAACGCTGGAGTTGGAGTGTACCATAACGGAAGAACCGAGACCGGCTTCGTTGGAGAATACACCGCGCTTGAAGCCCTGCTGCATTACCTTGGAAATTGCAACACCGCCTACACCGCCGGCAACTGCAACCGGATTAAATGCAGTTACGAAGATTGCCTTAAATGCCGGCAGAATCATATCGTAGTTTACGCAAACGATTGCAACACTACCGAGGATGAAGAGCACAACCATAAACGGTACTACCTTTTCTGCAAAGGAAGCAATTCTCTTTAAGCCGCCGAGTGTGATGAGTGCAGCGATTGCCACTAAGATGACACCGAGAATTACGGCATAAAGCGTTACACCGTCAAATACCTGCACATTCATAAGCGACTGAATCGGGAATGCGCTTTCGAGGTTGATAACGATTTTGTTAATCTGACCCATTGCGCCGATACCGAAGGAAGCGAGCAGCGTGAAGATGGAGAACAGAATTGCAAGAATCTTACCGATTTTCTTGCAGCCCTTCTTTGCGCCGAGACCGTCTTCAAGATAGTACATTGCGCCGCCGGACCATTCGCCATCTGCATTCTTTCTTCTATAGAAGATACCGAGTACATTTTCAGAGTAGTTGGTCATCATACCTAAAAATGCTGCAACCCACATCCAGAAAACGGCACCCGGACCGCCGATTGCGATTGCCGCTGCAACGCCGGCGATGTTACCGACACCGATGGTTGCTGCAAGCGCAGTACACAGTGCCTGGAACGGAGAGATGGTCTTGTCCTTTGTGTGACCGATTACATTTTTCTTAAAAAGACTGCCGATGGTGTTCTTCCACCAAAGGCGGATGTGCGACACCTGGAAAACTGCGGTTACAAGCGTTGTGAGCAAGCCAGTTGCGATAAGCAGGTACACACCGTAGTTCCAGACGAAGCCGTTGATGTCGTTGTTAAAGTTGGTGATCCATTCTAACATTTTGTTAAAACCCCCTATGAAATTTGTTTTTTTGGAGAAGCAACAAAAAAGATGTCCTCGAAAGGACATCTGCAAAACATTCAAATCACTATGCGCAATGCGCAACATTGTTTTTTGAAATAAGCTCTGTCCTTTTGCCTGAGAGATTTATGATTTTGCACCTTCGGCACTCACCTTTTGTGAGGTTCTCCAGAGAGCCATCCGTTCTCGGTTCGCAGCTGCGTCCCGAGCACTTCAACTGGCAATATTAAATTAACAATGAAGATTATACAGCATTGACAATTTTTTGTCAAGTATTATTTCTTGAAAATTGTAAATTTTTGTGTAAATATGCGCAATTTCTTTTTAAAAGCTATTGACACAGAGGGGATTTAAAGGTACAATATATAGTGTATATATATGAAAATATATATTGTGCGTTTTGCATTTGATTTATGAAAAAAGTAAGCGAAAAAAGAGGAAATGGCGGGCTTTTAAACGTATCAGCCGCATATTCTGAAGGTTTGAACTTTTTCAATTTTTTTAGATCGGACACGGATTTGAAACGGTTGCAATAAAGTAAAAATTGAATCAGGTGATAGGTTTAATTCTGCACCGCCGCAAGAAAAGGAGGTGCTGAGCATGAACACTTCAAATTGGATTATTATAGCCGTTAGCGCAGTGTTGGTTATTTTGGGCGCTGTGATCAGTTATAGTATTGCACTCAAGAAGGGTTATGACAAAAGAAAAAAAGAGGCAGAGCGCTCCATCGGCAGCGCAGAAGCTGAAGCAAAACGAATCTTAGACGACGCACACAAGGCCGCTGAAAGCAAGAAGAGAGAAGTTATGCTGGAAGCGAAGGAAGAAAACCACAAGCTGCACATGGAGCTTGACCGCGAGATTAAGGAAAGACGAAACGAAATCACGCGTCAGGAACGCCGCTTGCAGCAAAAGGAAGAAACGCTCGACAAAAAAATCGAGGGCATTGAAGCTAAGGAAGAGAAAATTGCCAAGCGTGAAAAGGATTTAGAGGGTAAGGCAGAGGAACTGGAGCGTCAGAAGCAAGCGCAAATCGAGCTTTTGGAGAAAATTTCCGGCTTTACGGCTGAAGAAGCAAAGGCACAGCTTCTTTCTACAATGGAGAGCCAGATTCGCCATGAAGCTGCTATGATGCTTAAGAGCATCGAGGAAGAAACGAAGGAAGAAGCAGAGCGCAGAGCAAAGAATATTGTTGCGCATGCAATTCAGAGAGTTGCAGCTGACCATGTTGCAGAAACAACCGTATCGGTTGTACCGCTGCCGAACGATGAAATGAAGGGTCGTATCATCGGTCGTGAGGGCAGAAACATCCGTACGCTGGAAACCTTAACAGGTATCGATTTGATTATCGACGATACACCGGAGGCAGTTGTTATTTCCGGCTTTGACCCGATTCGCCGTGAGATTGCGCGTATGTCGCTTGAACGCCTGATTACAGACGGCAGAATTCATCCGGCGCGCATTGAGGAAACGGTTGAAAAGGCAAGAAAAGAAATTGAAGCAGAAATTAAGCAGGAGGGTGAGCGTGCTACATTTGAAACAGGTGTACACGGCTTGCATCCGGAGGTAATTAAGCTGCTCGGTCGCTTGAAGTACAGAACAAGCTATGGGCAGAATGTATTAAATCACGCAAAAGAGGTTGCACACCTTTCCGGCGTGATGGCAGCGGAGCTCGGCGTAGACATTGCGCTGGCAAAGCGCGCAGGTCTCTTGCACGACCTCGGTAAGTCGGTTGACCACGAGGTAGAGGGCTCGCATGTACACATCGGTGCAGACCTTGCAAAGAAATACAAGGAAAACAACGATGTTATCCATGCGATTATGGCGCACCACGGTGATGTGGAGCCGCAGACGGTTATCGCTTCGATTGTACAGGCTTGCGACGCAATTTCCGCAGCAAGACCGGGCGCAAGAAGAGAAAATCTCGAAACCTACATCAAGCGTCTTGAAAAGCTTGAAGAAATTGCAAATTCCTTTAATGGCGTTGAAAAGTCCTTTGCGATTCAGGCAGGCCGCGAAATTCGTATTATGGTAAAGCCGGAGGATGTTAAGGATGACGGCGTAGCACTGCTCGCACGCGAGATTGTAAAGCGCGTAGAGGAAGAGCTGGAGTATCCGGGTCAGATTAAAATCAATGTCATCCGTGAAACCCGCGCAATTGATTATGCAAAATAAAAAAGAGTCCCTCGGGACTCTTTTTTTTTGCTTTCTTCGCTGATTGTAATTGTAAAAAGGCTAATTTTGTGTAATACTGCGTTGGGGGCAGTTCGGCATACAAGAGTATAGCCGTCCTGCCGCCGCCTTGTCTTACAGCAAAATTATCACTTTTTATGCTGGTTATGGATGGTAATCTCTTCGCTGATTGTAATTGTAAAAAGGCTAATTTTGTGTAATACTGCGTTGGGGGCAGTTCGGCATACAAAAGAGTATAGCCGTCCTGCCGCCGCCTTGTCTTACAGTAAAATTATCACTTTTTATGCTGGTTATGGATGGTAGTCTCTTCGCTGGTTCTAATTATAAAAAGGTTAATTTTGCGTAATACTGCGTTGTAGAGATGCCCGTACAAGGAGTACTGTGCTTATCTCTGCGCCTTGTCTTACAGCAAAATTCTCTCTTTTTATGCTGGTTATGGATGGTAATCTCTTCGTTAATTGTAATTGTAAAAAAGCTAATTTTGTGTAATACTGCGTTGGGGGCAGTTCGGTATACAAGAGTATAGCCGTCCTGCCGCCGCCTTGTCTTACAGCAAAAATTCCTCTGTTTATGTTGGTTGTAGTTTTTTCAATTTTTCAACAACATCGTAGGGACCGGCCTCCCGGACGGTCCGCTTGTGCAGAATTGAACAGGCGATTCGGCAAGTCGCCTCTACGCACATCACTGCCAATGGCACATCATTTTTCTTTGACATATATGTAAAAGTTGGGTATAATAAAGGTATGGATGTTTCACTTTAGAAAGGGAATGCAAATGAAGATTTTGTTTATCGGTGATGTGACCGGCGCGATAGGGCGTGATATGCTTGCGCGCGGATTAGAGGATTTGCAGTATCAGCATAAAATTGATTTTACAATTGTGAATGCGGAGAATGCGGCGCATGGGCGCGGTCTGAGCTACAGCATTTGCGAAGAACTGACGCAAATGGATATCGATGTGCTTACCATGGGCAATCATGTTTGGGACAATGCAGAGATTTTTAAGGTGTTTGACTGCTGCGATTTCGTCATCCGCCCTGCGAATTTGCAGCCGGGCGTGCCCGGGCGCGGCAGTGTGCTCGTGGAAAAGAACGGCGTAAAGGTTGGCGTTATCAATCTTTTGGGGCAGGTTAACTGCCTGCCGTGCGACAATCCGTTTGCGGCGGCAGACAGAGAAATAGAGGCGCTGAAGAAAAGGGGTGCGCAGATTATCTTTGTCGACTTCCATGCAGAAGCCACCAGTGAGAAGATTACAATGGGACACTATCTGGACGGGCGTGCGAGCGCTGTAATCGGTACGCACACGCATGTGCAAACGGCAGACGAAAAGCTTTTGCCGCGCGGCACGGCATATTTAACGGATGCCGGTATGACCGGACCGTATCATTCGGTGCTCGGTATGAAAATCGGTATTATCACAAAGCGCTTTGTGCAGGGGTTACCGCAGCGCTTTGAGCTTGCGGAGGGCAAGGGGCAGATTAATGGTGCAGTGGTGGATATTGACGAGGCAACCGGTAAGGCGCGCAGTATTGAGCGAATTTCATTTGTGGAAAAATAAACTGCATTAAAAAGGGGGAGTTTGTTATGCGTAAACTGACAGCGGTTTTTCTTGCAGTGCTGCTGTGTTTTTCTTGCTTTGGCTGTAATGCAAACCAAGAAAAGCAGGCAAACGAGGCGCTTGTGCATATATATGCTGCACCGAATACGATTCCGGAAGATATCTTAACAGCGTTTACGGCGCAAACCGGTATTCAGGTGAAGTGCTCTGTGTTGAAAAATGAAGATACAGCGATTAAAAAGCTCGCCATGGGGATGAGCCCTTTTGATTTGATTATTGCAGATAATCTGTTTATGGAGCGCGCCGCACAAGCGGGTGTTTTGCAGAGTGTTAATCGCAGCAAAGCACCAGGCAGTGCGCAGCTTTTAAATGTGGAGGCAAATGAATACATTTTGCCGTATACCAGAACCTGTGCTGTACTTTTACATAATGTGGTTTATACGCAGGCGCCGGTGGTTTCTTATGCAAGTCTTTGGTCGCCGCATATGCGCGGCAAGCTCAGCCTTCTGCCGGATGCGCGTTTAATGAGCGCGGTAGCGTTAAAGTCGCGGGGGCTTTCCGTGAATGCAGCGGGAGACAAAGAATTGAAGGCTGCACAGGCGGCGTTGGTAGAATTGAAGCCGAATGTGTACAGCGCGAATAATGAAATGCCGGGCAGTGAGATTGCTGAAGGACGCAGCGGCTTGGGTGTTGTCTGGGCAAAGGATGCGCAGGATGCCTATGCAAGCAATGCGGCGTTGGAAATTCTGTACCCGGACGAGGGTGCAATTGTAAAAATGACCTGCATGGGTATTTCAGCAACGGCAAAGCATACGGAAGAAACCTATCGCTTCATCGAGTATCTGTTGCAGCCGGAAAACTGCCTGAAAATCAGCAAGCATTTGCAGGAGGAAAGCCTGCACACAGGCGTAGCTGATTTGGCAGATGCTGCTTACGGAGAAATGTTTGCCGTATATATGGCAGCAAAGTATGATGAAAAAACAGAATGTCTGCACTATGTTGCCACGCAGGAGAATTATACAGAAATCTGGGATGCATTTTTGAAAACGGAAGAGAAAAAGGAAGAAGCAGAGGAATGATTGTATGTTTTCTAAAGAATTAACGGTCAGATACAGTGAAATCGGCCCGGAAGGCTATGCCGACATTGCGCAGGTAATGGATTGGTTTCAGGATATTGCAACCGACCATTCGGAAGCAGCAGGCTACGGCGCAGCGGTTTTAAAAAAACTCGGCATCGCGTGGCTTGTGTTGCATTGGGATGTGCAAATTCACAGCTTTGTGGGTTATAATACGGACATTATTGTAGAGACAGAGGCGACCGGCTTTTCTTCGGCCTATGGGCATCGTATGTTCTGGCTGCGTGACAGCGAAGGGAATTTGCTTGCATCGGGCGAGTCGGTCTGGACGCTGTACGATGTGGTGAAAAACAGATTCAGCAAGGTGGGCGCGGAAATGTGCGCCGCTTACGGTTGCGGTGAGAAAATGCCGTCAGAGGTGCTGAAAAGGTGGAAGCTTGGTGTGCCGGAGGAGAACATCAAAATTGTTCCGATTGCGGTGCGACGCAGCGATACTGACACAAATCAGCATACGAACAATGTCAGCTATGTGCGCTTTTTAACAGACAGCATAGAAAACGGCGGCGCGATTCGGAAGGTGCGCGTGAGTTATAAAAAAGCACTGCTGCTGGGTGAGCAGGCAAGTTTGGTGCTCAGTGAGGGCAGCGGCGCTGTTTTGCGTGACGATACAGTTTGTACATTATTTGAATTTGAATAAAAAACAAGGGCAGCTCGATGGAGTTGCCCTTAATTTTTATCACAGAAGCTCAACGCTGAGCTTTTTTTGCTGTTTTGGCTTTTTTTGCATTGCATCCATATGCTTTCGGATGCAATCCAGCGTTTCATCGCTGATGTCGTGCTCAATTTTGCAGGCATCCGCCTCGGCGGTTTCCTCGCTGACGCCTAAAGCGATTAGTGCACTCATCAAAAGCTGATGGCGCTCATAGACGCGGTTTGCAACGGCAAGGCCCTTTTCCGTTAATGTGATATAGCCGCCCTCGTCGATAACGATGTAGCCTTCCTCGCGGAAGGAGCGCATCGCGATGCTGATGGTCGGTTTGGAAAAGTTCATATGTCTTGCAATGTCAATGGAACGGCATTGCCCGTTTTGCTTATTTAATACATAGATGGCTTCTAAATAATTTTCGCCGGATTCGTGAATGCGCATAGCTGCGTCCTCCTTGTATTCCTTAAAGCTATTATACCTTAAAACACGATGAAATTCAATAGCTTTTTTCTTCGGGCGGATTGTGCTCGGCGGCGAGCTGCTTGAATTCCTTTAATACCTTCAGCTGAATCGGAATTGCGCAGAGCACGGCAATAATATCTGCACAGGTTTGCGCAATCTGAATGCCGAACAAATCGAAGAAATGCGGCAAAATCAGAATTGCCGGGATAAAGAAAAGGCCTTGTCTTGCCATTGCCAAAAAGGATGCCGGCAGCGTGCGCTTGATGGTTTGCAGCATCATATTACTCATAAATACCCAGCTCATCAGCGGCAGCGCAATTACCTGCGCGCGCAGGGCAGTTGCGCCGATGGTGATTACCTTGGTTTCGTTGGGGTCTGTGTGGAACAGTGCAACCAGCTGCGGCGCAAAAATTGCCGCACCAATGGCCATTAGAGTTAAAAAGCAGAAGCTGACCTTTACGGAAAACCAGAACGATTTGATTACGCGGTCGTAGCGCTTTGCACCGTAGTTAAAGCCGCATACCGGCTGAAAGCCCTGCCCGAAGCCGATGGTAGACGATACGGCAAACATCGTAATTCTCGACACAATCGACATTGCGGCAATTGCTGCATCGCCGAATGGGCGTGCCATGGTGTTAAGTGCAACCACTGCAACGCTGTTTAAGCCCTGGCGCAAAAGCGACGGCAGCCCGCCGCCGGTCATTTCCTTTAAAAAGTGCAGGTTCGGCTTGAAGTTGCGGAGCTTGATGCGGATGTTTTCGCCGCGGTGGCTCATAAAAAGCAGAATTAAAAAGCTGACCGCCTGTCCGATAACGGTTGCAACTGCCGCACCGGCGATGCCCATATCAAAGCCGAAAATGAAAACCGGGTCCAAAACAATGTTTAACACGCCGCCGGAGATGATACCAATCATAGCGTAGTTGGCACTGCCCTGAAAGCGCAGCTGATTGTTGAGCACAAGCGATGCCATCATAAACGGTGCACCGAGCAAAATGATGCGCATATAGCTGAGCGCATAGGGATAGATGGTTTCGGTTGCGCCGAGCGTCCAGATGAGCGAGCCGGCAAACAGGCTGCCGACAACGGTAATGAGCAGACCGAAAATCAGCGCGCAGAAAAAGCCGGTTGCCGCCATAATTTCGGATTCTTTTTTGTTGCCGCTGCCGAGACTTCGCGAAATAAAGTTGCCCGAGCCGTGCCCGAAAAAGAAGCCAAACGCCTGGATAATTGCCATTAAAGGCATAATCACGCCGACACCGCCGGTGGCGCTTGTGTTTTTCAGCTGGCCTACAAAGTAGGTGTCTGCCATATTATATAGGGTTGTAATCAGCATGCTTAAAATGGTCGGGATTGCCAAAGATGTAATCAGCTTTTCGACCGGTTCCTTCGTCATGCGTTCAAGCTTGCTGTCTGTGTGCATATAACGCTCATCTCTTTTCCTGAATGAATAACTTTATTTTATCATTTCGGACAGAATTTGTAAAGAGGTTAAGCGATGGATTGTAGATTTTTAACCTTGTGGAAAACAAGGTTAAAAATCTACATATTAAAATGAGAAAAAAGCAGTATGAATGTTCAAATAATTATTTACAAAGCTACAGTTTTATTATAAAATAAAAAAGGAGAATGCAAAGACATTATAAAGAAATTCAAAACGGTTTTCGGTAAAATTATGCCAAGGGAGGCGTTTTATATGAGAAACATAAAGAAAGCGGTGTGCTTGCTTTTGGCGGTGGCGGTTTTGCTGCCGACAATTGCAACGGCAAGCATTGCGGCAGATGCGGAAAATGTGCTGTTTTCCTATGATTTTTCGGAATTTTCTGCAGGACAGCAGATTCCGACAAGCACAAAGGATGCAACGATGTTTTCCGGCGTGCATGGCAACACATCCACATCGCCGGCAGTGATTAAAGCACACGACGAGAGCGGTAATATGTGTGCGGAGTATTCAAACATCGGTGATTCGAATTCAGGACCGAAGCTGATTCGCCGCACGAATTTTTCGCGCCTGACGAATCTGACGGTTCAGTGCCGCGCGAAGGGCGACAAGCAGCTGCAGCTGGCGCTTTACTCTGATCAGGTTAATCACGCAATCTATAATATACTGTTGGATGCAAAGGTTTGGAAAACATTTGAATACCGCTTCGACATCAAAAACGGTACTTACGATGTATATATGGAAGGCAAAGCCGTAGCGGAAAAGCAAAAGCTGCCGGATCTGGGCAATCCGGGCGCGGTAGAGGTGCGTTTCGGTACAGGTATCGCACCGGGCGAAACGATGTATTTAGACGATGTTGTTTTCTCGACGACGGACGATGTAAAGCCGGAGGACATCTTCTTAAATACAACCAATATGTCGGCGGGTGAGGCGGCAAAGCCGGCTGAGGTAACAGATGTTAAAACTGCGCCGCCGGCGATTTCCGTGCCGAAGGATATGAACGTGCTTTTGCTCGACACGATGGATGCACACCCGGGCAAGCTCGTGTTGGAGCAGTGGTCGACGGTGATGGGTAACGGTACATATGTCAATGCGGTAACGGCGGCGGACAATAAGCTGCTTGCTTTTACCAACACGGACACTGTAACACACGGTCCGCGTCTTGAAAAGATACTCGGCGCGAACGGAATTACAAAGGTATTTGCCGAAATGGACTACTATCGCGGCAGTAATGTCTTGAATGTAGAAATGCTGGATGCAAACGGCAAATCTGCGCGTGTATTTATGATAAAAAATGCCGCAGAAGCTGAAAAGGACGGGTGGAACCGATTAAAGGTTGAGTTTGACATTGCAGGCAGCAGAGCGATTTCTTATGTAAATGGCACGCAGGTAGCCGAGGCCTCGTTAGATACGCTTTCGGGCGATACGGAGGGTTGGATTGTGCGTATCAATTGCGGACTAGCGCAAAATGAAGCAACCTATTTGGATAACTGCGTGATTTATACGCCGGATGATTTGGGTGATCAGATGTTTAGCTATGATGGTAGTGTAAATTTTGAAAAGGTATTTCCTGCGGCACCGACCGGTATGCTGGAGGTTATGCGCACGCATCCGCGCCTTTTGGTAACGGATTGGGATGTGATTCGCGAAAAGATTGCAAATGACTTCTACTGTGACCGTTGGTATAGGGATATTAAAAATCAGGCAGATGCTGCGCTCAAAGCCGCACCGACGGAATATAAGGTAAATGTGCGCGGCAACATCAACGATTCGTCGCACGCGCTTAAGCGCCGTATGATGATTCTTGCCTTTGCGGCAGCAGTGGAGAACAGCGAGGTTTATAAGAATCGTCTTTTGGAAGAAATCCGCTATGTGCGTGACAACTGGCCAGATTGGGGCGAGGCAATTTATATTGTGTACGCACATACACTGATGAGCCACGCAATTGCCTACGACTGGTGCTACGACCTATTTACAGAGGCGGAGCGCAAGGAAGTTTTGGATGTGCTCATGGCAGACGGTGTTGCACGCGTGGTCAAGGGCTATGAGGGCAGAATGTCCTCCGGCTCTGTATTAAAGCAGCAGCACAATCAGAATATGGTTTCGACGGCATCCAACCTGTTTGCGGCAATCGCGATTGCAGATGAATATCCGCAAGTGGCAGATTATATTATCGAAAAGTGCCGCGGCAGCATTGAATATACGCTTGTTGAAATCGGACCGGACGGGTCGTTTAGCGAACCGATGGAATACTGGAACTACGGTGTCGGCCACTTCTTTAAGTATTCGGCGGCATTGGATTCTGCGGTAAAGGACGGTGCAAGTGTACCGGAGGCGCTGGATATTTCCGATACACCGGGGCTGGATAAGGCAGCGGATTTTCCGATTTATTACCAGGGACCGGTTGGCTTCTTTAACTACGGCGACTCGACCTCCAATAAGTCCGTTTCCCCGATTTATTTCTATCTTGCAAATAAGTACAATAAGCCGCAGTATGCGTGGTTTGAGTTAAAGCAGGAGGACGAGAATGCAGCGCTGCGCTTAAAGGGCAAGGATGCGGCGATGGCGATTATCTACTATGATCCGAGCAATGTAAATGCAGGTGATTTTGCACTGGATAAGAGCTATGTCAGCACAGAAAAGTACGGCGTAAACGGTATGTCCTTCCGCTCTTCGTGGGAGGATGATGATGTATTATTTGCAGCGATGCAGGGCGGCGATAACGAATCGTTCCACCAGCATTATTCGCTCGGTACATTCATTATCGAATATGCAGGCGAGCGCTTCCTGCACCAGACAGGTAAGCACGCTGCAAGCGGCACGACCTATAACTTTACGCAAAAGGGTGACCATGATTCCTTCTATCATATCCGCACAGAGGGCAACAATACGCTTTTGATCAATCCGGACCACACACCGGGGCAGAAGAAGGTTGCGATGGCGGTTTTAGAAAAGTTTGAGGAAGGCAAGAATACCGCCTACGGCATTTTGAATATGACGCAGACGCATGACGACTACGCGTCTGCAAAGCGCGGTATGATGATTACGGATAACCGCAGAAAGATTATCGTGCAGGATGAGGTGGTTGCAAAGGCACCGTCGGAATTTTACTGGTTTGCACACACGGATGCGGATGTTGTCATCGCAGACGACGGCAAGAGTGCACTGATGGAGAAAAACGGCAAGAAAATCTATGTGCGCCTTGCAGCTGCACCGGAAAATGCACGCTTCTCTTTAATGGCGGTTGAGCCGCTGCCGCTTTCGCCGAATCCGGATTCGCAAAAGGGTGAATACCTGACAGCATATACCGGAGATAAAAAGCTGACCGTACACATAACAAATGTGAAAGAAATGACGCTTTCCGTTGAGTTTATCACCTTAAAAGACGGCGAGGGCATCCCGACAGATTTGCCTTCTGCCGTACCGATGGCACAGTGGAAGGCGGATGCTGATGCAGCTGCGCCGATTGTGCAAACGCTCGGTGGCTCTGTTGCTCTGCGCATCAATTCTGCAGCTGCCTTTGCAGGCGGTCAGCGCACATTTGTAGATGTAAACAATGACGCAGTTGTACCGTTTACCGAGAACGGCAGAACGCTTGTGCCGGTACGCTTTATTTCCGAAAACTTCGGCGCACAGGTCGATTGGAATGAGGTAGACCAGCTTGTTACCGTACGGTATAAAAACAAGACTATTCAGCTTCAGCTCGGTAATAACATTATGGATGTAAACGGCGAAAAGGTAACGCTCGATGTGCCGGCAAAGACATATAATGACAGAACCTTGATTCCGCTTCGCGCTCTTGTGGAAGCGCTCGGCAAGTATGTGTTCTGGGATGACAGGGGTCTCATTATCATCAGCGATGCCGAGGCAACCTATGATGAGGCTTCGCTTGCGGCATTGGATCGTATGCTGTCGCTACGCATTGTTGTGGGCGGAAAGGACTTAAAGGACTTCAACCCTGAAATTACGGATTATTATGTAGAGGTTCAGGATTTGAATGACCTGCCGGGTCTGAGTGTCTTAATGATTGGCGGCGATAAGGGCACACCTATACAGATATATGACGGCAACCCGGCAAAGGTGGTCACTGCCGATGCAACCTACAATATACACTATACCGTAAATCCGTTCCTCGGCTCGAAGTATGTGGCAAATACGATTACGGACTTCTCCGTTGTCGTAAGCGGGCAGATGCAGGCGCCGGAGACAGATCCGATTATTCCGGTGATGAATGTAGAATCCTCGATTGAGTGGGGCACATACCAGAGAAGCGGTTCGATTGACGGTATCATCAATGAGGAAATCGCAAACCGCTGGACGGGTAACGGTGCACAGTGGATTTACTATGACCTCGGCAGTGTGCAGAATGTGCACTCGCTTGCACTGGCAACGACGAGCAGCCATAGCCGTGTGTTCTATTTAAGCATTGATGTTTCCAAGGATGGACTCAATTGGACAACGGTGAAGGCAAATGCGGTGACCAATATGAGCCCGATGCCGACAATTTTCGAGCTCGGTGATGTGCAGGCGCGCTTCGTGCGACTCAATGCGGAAAAATCCAGTAACGGCTCGTATTCGAGTTATGCGGAGGTGCGCATCTACAAAAATCACGCCGATGAGCAGCTCGACTGGGCAAGCTGGAATGATCGCTTCGGTTTAAATGTTGCCGCAGGCAAGGCGGGCGATACGCTGCAGCTTTCAGTGGATGCAAAGAACACCTTCGGTGAAAATGTGGATTTAAGTCAGTATAAAGTGACTTATGAAAGCACAAAGCCGGAAATTGCAGATGTGGATGCAAACGGCAAGGTAACCTTGAAGGCAAAGGGTGTGGCAACTGTGCTGATTAAAGCGGAAAGCTTTGGTATGATGACACAGAGCGCGACCTTGATTATCGGTGTGGAATAATGAATCAAAAGAGCGGTGCTTTGCACCGCTCTTTTGATTTCAAAAAGCAGCTTCCGGTCGTGCAAGAGGTTGAAATCACCCCCCAAAGAGGTTAAAAAACTACATATACAAGACAAAATTGATGTGATAATATTAAATCGAACAACATTAACGCCCGGAGGGATGAATATGAGAGTTTTAAACAAATTGTTGTGCATTGTGTTGGCAGTTGTGCTTGTTATTCCGACGCTTGGAACAATCGGACTTGCAGCGGAAGCGGAAACTATATTGTTTTCTTATGATTTTGATACATATGCTGCTGGGAAACCTATTGCAGCAGATGGAAGTAAAGCAGATGCGTTTTCGGCGGTACATGCCAATGTGGCGACTTCGTCTGCCGTCATTGCGGCTTATGATGACGGCGGCAACATTTGCGCAGAGTTTTCCAACAGCGGCGACAGCTTTGCCGGCCCGAGATTGATTCGCCGTACAAATTTTTCGAAGCTGACAAACCTAACGGTGTCTTATCGGGCGAAGGGCGAAAGACAGCTGCAGTTTGTCCTGCATTCCGGCACAAGTCACTCTATTTATAATTCTACGCCGAAATTAGATGCGTGGACAGAAACGAAAATCGTGATGGATATCAAAAATGCTGTTTATGATGTGTATGTAAACGGAAAAGTTGTTTTAGAAAAGCAAGTGCTTCCGGAATTTGACAATGCAGGTGCGGTCGAGGTGCGCTTCGCCACGGGGCTGAATCCGGGGCAGACGGTTTATATTGATGATATTTTAATGACAACGACAGACGAGGCGACGGCAGAAGAGATTTTCCTGACAACGGACAATGCAAATCCGCCCAAAATTCTGGAGCCGGAAGACATCACCGAGGTGCCGGAGGAATTTTTTATACCGAAAGATATGCATGTGCTTTTGCTCGACGATATGGAGGCGCATACGGGTGCGCTGTCTACAGAGCAATGGACATCCATAACGGGAAACAAAACTTATATAAATGCAGTAAATGCGGCGGGCAATCAGGTTGCGGCGTGGATGAACAGAGATACAGCAGCACATGGACCGCGTATGGAAAAAATGATTGGTGTGCCGGATTTGAAAACGCTTTGGTTTTCGGTGGATTATTTAACCGGCAGTAAATTTTTAAATATTGAGCTTTTTGGTGAGGGAACACAGCAGGTCCGCCTTTTTGATATCAGCAAGGGTGCCAAAGCGGTTCGTGCATCCGGCTGGAATCGGCTGACAATTAAAATGGATGTTGCCGGCGGAAAGGCAACGGCGTATGTCAATGACAAGACGGTACAAGAAACGAATTTGAGCTCGATTACAAGCGATACAAGAAATTGGAGGCTTCGTATCGCCTGCACATTGCAGCCGAATCAGGTAACCTATCTGGATAACTTCGCAATTTATACGCCGGACAGCCTGGATGGACAGATTTTCAGCTACGACGGTACCCTGCATATGGATAAGGTTATGCCGAGTGCGCCGACCGGTATGTTAGACATTATGCGCGCGCATCCGAGACTGATAATTACGGATTGGGACGAAATTCGGGAAAAAATCAATACAGACTTTTATTGTGCGCGCTGGTACAAGGCGGTCAAAAAGAGTGCAGATATGGCATTGGAGGCTGAACCGACCGTGTACAAGGTCAATGTGCGCGGCAATATCAACGATGCTTCGCATACCTTTAAGCGCCGCGTGATGATGCTTGCCTTTATCGCGGCGGTGGAGCAGAGCGATGTATATAAAAACAGACTGCTTGAAGAAATCCGTTATGTGCGCGCCAACTGGCCGGATTGGGGCGAGGCGGTTTATATTGTTTATGCGCATGTTTTGATGGGGCATGCGGTTGCGTATGACTGGTGTTATGACCTTTTTACGGAAGAGGAGCGCAAAGAGGTACTTTCTGCGCTGATGGAGGATGGTATCCCGAGCGTGATTCGCGCTTATGAGGGGAGATTGACCTCCGGTGCGGTGCTTCGTGAGCAGCACAATCAGAATATGGTTGGTACGGCTTCCAACTTGTTTGCAGCGATTGCGATTGCAGACGAGCATCCGCTAATTGCAGATTACATTATTGAAAAAAGCCGGGAAAGCATTGACTATACACTTGTGGAAATCGGTAAAGACGGCGCTTTCAGCGAACCAATAGAGTATTGGAACTACGGCGTTGGACATCTGATGAAGTATATGATTGCACTCGATACCTCAATCAGGGACGGCGAAAGCGTGCCGCCTGCTTTGGATATTTCGAATACGCCGGGTATGGACATGGCGGCAGATTTTCCGATTTATTATCAGGGACCGGTGGGATTTTTTAACTATGGGGACTCTGTTTCGACGAAGGCATCCTCGCCGATGCTTTTGTACCTTGCAAATAAATATAACAAACCGCAGTATGCGTGGTATCATTTAAAGCTCGAAGATGAAGAACCTTCGTTGCGCCTGATTGGTAAGGAAGCCATTATGGCAATTGCTTTCTATAATCCTGACAATATCAGCGCGGGAGATTTTCCGCTCGACAAGAGTTATCAAAGTACAGAAAAATATGGCGTAAACGGTATGAGTATGCGTTCCTCGTGGAACGATGATGATGTGCTCTTTGCGGCAATGCAGGGCGGGGATAATTCTTCCTTCCATCAGCATTATTCCTTGGGTACATTTATGCTGGAATATGCAGGCGAGCGTTTTATCCATCAAACAGGCAAGCATGCGGCAAGCGGTTCAACCTATAATTTCACCTCCGGAGGCAAAACAGAACAGTTTTATCATGTTCGCGCAGAGGGCAACAATACGCTACTCATCAATCCGGATGAAACGCCGGGGCAAAAAAAGACGGCTATGGCGACACTGGAAAAGTTTGAGGCAGGACAAAACACCTCTTACGGCATTTTGAATATGACAAGCGTACATGATGATTATGCAGATGCAAAACGCGGTATGATGATTACGGACAACCGCAGAAAAATCATTATCCAGGATGAGGTCAAGGCGAAAAAGCCGTCGGAGTTTTACTGGTTTGCGCACACAGATGCGCAGGTTGCGATTGCAGATGACGGTAAGAGCGCCCTAATGACCAAGAACGGTAAAAGGATTTATGTTCGCCTGGCGGCTGCGCCGGACAGCGCGCGCTTTTCCTTGATGGCGCTTGAGCCGCTGCCGCTTTCGCCGAATCCGGACGCGCAAAAGGGGGAATACCTCCCCGGCTACAGCGGCGATAAAAAGCTGACTGTGCATGTAACGGATGTGCAGGAAATGACGCTTAGCGTTGAGTTTATCACCTTAAAAGACGGCGAAGGTGTTCCGATGAACTTGCCGGATGCCGTGCCGATGTCTGCGTGGAAGGCAGATAGTGAGGCAGATAAACCGCTTGTGCAAACGCTCGGTGGCTCCGTTGCACTGCGCATTGATTCTTCGGCGGCATTTGCAGGTGGCAAACGCACATATGTGGATACGAACAACTATGATGTTGTACCGTTTACCGAAAACGGCAGAACACTTGTGCCGGTGCGCTTTATTTCCGAAAGCTTCGGCGCGCAGGTCGATTGGAACGAGGTAGAGCAGCTTGTGACAGTTCAGCATAAAAACAAAACAATTCAGCTAAAGCTCGGCGACGACATTATGGATGTAAACGGCGAAAAGATTACGCTCGATGTGCCGGCAAAAACCGTAAACGCTCGAACTTTGATTCCGCTTCGTGCACTTGTGGAGGCGCTTGGTAAATATGTGTTCTGGGATGACCGAGGCTTAATTATCATCAGCGATGATGAAGCAAGCTATGAAGAAGATGCGATTGTAAGCGCACTGAATATGCTGTCGCAGCGCATTGTCGCAGGAGATACGGAAATCAAGGACTTCAATCCGGAAATCACGGATTATTATGTAGAAGTGAAGGATGCAAACGCCCTGCCGCAGGTAAGCCTTGTGCAGACAGGCACACCGGCAGAAGCAGTTGTAACGCAGGGGAATCCTGCAACAATTGCCGTAAATGGCACGACATACAAGATTTATTTTGTACAAAATCCGTTCCTCGGCTCAAAGTATGTAGCCAATACGATTACGGAATTTTATGTTCGGACGGGTGGAGAAATGGATGCGCCGGAGACAGAACCGATTATTCCGGTAGCAGATGTTACATCCTCTGTTGAATGGGGAACATACCCGAAGGAAGGCTCTGTCGATGGTGTGATCAACGATCAGCCGAAAAATCGTTGGACCGGCTATGGTGCACAGTGGATTTGCTATGATTTTGGTAGTGTGCAAAGCATCCACTCGCTTGCCCTTGCAACGACGAACAGTCATAGCCGCGTGTTCTATTTAGACATCGAAGTATCTGCAGACGGTCTCAATTGGACAACGGTGAAGACGGATGCAGTAACGAATAAAAGCCCGATGCCGACAATTTTCGAGCTTGGTGATGTACAGGCGCGTTTCGTGCGACTCAATGCGAAAAAAGCCAGCGACAGCGCATATTCGAGTTATGCAGAGGTGCGTTTTTATAAAAACCACGCCGATGAACAACTCGACTGGGCAAGCTGGAACGACCGCTTTGGCTTAAATGTTGCCGCAGGCAAGGCAGGCGATACGCTGCAGCTTTCGGTTGTAGCAAAGAACACCTTCGGCAATGATGTGGATTTGAGTCAGTATAAGGTAACTTATGAG